>DATHAA010000104.1:0-24223 GCA_035296905.1 Gaiellaceae bacterium | reverse complement strand
GCCGCCGAGAGACGGCGGCGGGCCGCCCACGAGGGGCGGCCCGCAGTATCAGCACCGGCGGCCATGCGTTGCTAGCCGGTGATCTCCGTCCAGGCCTGTTGCCAGGCCGTGTAGTCCATGCAGTTCGTCTCGCCGTTGCCGCAATCGGCCTGAGGCGTCTTCCAGAACTTGATCGTGTCGAAGTACACCGCATCTGCATCGGCGTGGTATTTCGCGCACGACCCCGGATCGATCTTGTCCATCTCGGCGCACGCCTTCGTGTTCGCAGGCGTCTCGCCGAAGAAGATCGCCTGCTGCGCCTGGACGAGCGGGGTGCTCACATGCTCCATCCACAGGTAGGCGCAGTTCGGGTGCTGGGATTTCGCCGACAACATCCACGTGTCCGCCCAGCCCGTCGCCCCCTCCTCGGGGACCAGGTCCTTGACGGGGACGTCGTCCGCCTGGAGCGTGTTCGTCTGGTACGGCCACGACGCGCCGAGAACGACGTCACCGTTCTTGAAGAGATCGATCTCGTCCGAAGCGAGAGCCCAGTACTTCTTGATCAGAGGCTTTTGCTGCTTCAGGAGATCGACCGCGGCGTTGAACTGATCCTCGTTCAGCTCGTACGGATCCGTGATGCCGAGATCGGGCTGGGTCACCGAGAGATAGAGCGCCGCGTCGGCGATCTGGATCGGGTTGTTCGGGACGGTGATCTGGCCCGAGTACTTCGGGTCGTAGAGCACTTCCCAGCTCGTCGGCGCCGGCGAGACCTTCTCCGTGTCGTAGAGCAGGGTGTTCGGCCCCCACTGGAGGGAGACGCCGTAGTGCACGCCGTCGATCGTGTTGTGCGGCGGTGACTTGAGCGCTTCGCTGAAGTCGGCGTAGCCCGGAATCAGGTCGACGTTCACCGGCTGGACGTCACCGCCCTTGATGAGCCGGAGGCTCGCGTCGCCGGAGGCGGACACCATGTCGTACTGGCCTCCTCCGCCCTGACGCATGAGCGTCACCATCTCGTCGGAGGAGCCGCCGTACTTCGCGTTGACCTGGCAGCCCGTCTCCTGTTCGAAGGGCTTCACCCACTGGTCTTCGGTGTAGCCCTCCCACGCAATGAGGTTGAGCGTGCCTTCTCCGGGCCCGACCTTGGTCGGCAATGCCGTGGTGTCGCCTGCGCCACTCGCGCCTCCGCTGTCATCTCCGCCGCAGGCGGCAGCCGCCAGGGCC
The DNA here is from genome assembly GCA_035296905.1 of Gaiellaceae bacterium. Classification (GTDB taxonomy): domain Bacteria; phylum Actinomycetota; class Thermoleophilia; order Gaiellales; family Gaiellaceae; genus DATEOR01. The sequence continues at coordinate 23,023 of DATHAA010000104.1, read as the reverse complement.
ATGGCTCCGACCAGGACGGCGAGCACCGCCCAGATCACGTACCGCGCGTTCTTCATTCCTTCGTTTCCTCCGTCTCTCCCCCCACGATCTCGAATGCGTGCTCTGGGCGCCATTCGAGCTGAACATGTCTGCCGCGCTCTCGAAGCGCCTCCGCTGAGGTCGTCTCGAGGTTCTGCCGGACGACGACGAGCTCTTCCCCTGCGTCGAGCTCGACGATGTAGCGGGTGACCATCCCCGCGTAGATGACTTCCGAGATGTGGCCGCTTTCCACGCTCACGCCGGAATCGGGCGTTTCTCCCTCGGTGAGCATTCGGATCTTCTCGGGCCTGACCGTGAAGCGGCGGCCGTCACGCTCGAGGATGTTGGACACGCCGACGAAGCCCGCGACAAACGCGGTGGCCGGGCGCTCGTAGACCTCGGCGGGTGTGGCGATCTGCTCGATGCTGCCGCGGTTGAAAACCGCGAGGCGGTCGCTCATCGTCAGCGCCTCCTCCTGGTCGTGGGTCACATAGACGAAGGTGATCCCGACCTCCTGCTGGATTCGCTTGAGCTCGACCTGCATCTCCTCGCGAAGCTTGAGGTCGAGCGCTCCGAGCGGCTCGTCGAGGAGGAGTACTTCGGGGCGGTTGACGATCGCGCGGGCGAGGGCGACGCGCTGCCGCTGACCGCCGGAGAGCTGGCTCGGCTTGCGGTTCCCGAATCCGGGGAGCCGAACCATCTCGAGCGCCTTTGCAGCCCGGTCGGCACGCTCCTTGCGACCCGTGCCGCGAACGCGAAGGCCGTATTCCACGTTCTCCTGGACGGACATGTGTGGGAAGAGCGCGTAGTCCTGAAAGACGGTGTTGACCTGGCGCGCGTACGGTGGCCGCGAGGTCACGTCGACGCCGCGAAGATGCACCCTTCCTTCGTCCGGGCGCTCGAAGCCGGCAATGATGCGCAGGAGCGTCGTCTTCCCCGAGCCGGACGGGCCGAGCAGGGAGAAGAACTCGCCCTGCTCGATCTCCAGGTCGACGCCGTCGACGGCGACGACCTCCCCGAAGCTTTTCCGCACTCCCTCCAGGCGGACGTCGGCCGCCGGTCGAGAGCTGTCTTCGCCGGCTGCGCTAGGTCGCTCTCGTGCCTGCGTCGACAAGCGCTTCCTCCAGGAGCTCTAGGCCTCGGTCGAGATCCTCGTCGGATACGACGAGCGGGACGAGAATTCGGATGACGTTGCCGTAGAGGCCGCACGAGAGGAGGACGAGCCCACGCTCGCGGGCGGCCGCAGTCGTCGCACTCGCCAGCGCCGCGGCCGGCGCCTTCGTCTCACGGTCCTCGACCAGCTCGATTGCCAGCATCGAGCCGAGCCCCCTCACCTCGCCGACCGAGTCGACGCGCGCAGCAATCGCCTCGAGGCCCGCGCGGATCCGCTCGCCGACCTCGTCGGCGCGGCGCCGGAAGTCCTCGCTCGAGACCTCGACCAGGACGGCGAGCGCCGCCGCACATGCGAGCGGGTTGCCGCCGAAGGTGCCGCCAAGGCCACCGGCGGAAACGGCGTCCATGATCTCCGCCGGCCCCGTGACGCCCGCAAGAGGAAGGCCACCGCCGAGCGACTTGCCGGACACGAGCAGGTCGGGTTCGACCCCGTAGTGCTCGATCGCCCAGACCGGCCCGGTGCGGCCCACTCCGGCCTGCACCTCGTCGTCCACGTAAAGGATCCCGTGCCGCTCACACAGCTCCTGCAGCCGAGGCGGGAAGTCGAGCGGCATGTCCACGAAGCCGCCTTCCCCCTGCACCGGTTCGAGCACGACGCAGGCGACGGACTGCGGGTCGACGTCGGACTTGAAGAGGTTCTCGAGCTCGTGGATTGCGTCTTCGGTCGTCACGCCGCGGTACGGATACGGCGCGGGCGCGCGGTAGACCTCGGGCGCGAACGGCCCGAACCCGCGCTTGTAGGGGACGACCTTGCTCGTCATCGTCATGGTCAGAAGCGTGCGGCCGTGGAAGGCTCGATCGAAGACGACGACCGCGGGCCGGCCGGTCGCCGCGCGCGCGATCTTGACGGCGTTTTCGACGGCCTCGGCACCCGAGTTCAGGAGGATGCTCTTCGGCTGCTCGCCGCGACACGGCGAGAGCTCCGCGAGGCGGCGGCAGACCTCAACGTACGGCTCGTACATCCCGACCATGAAGCACTGGTGCAGATAGCGGTCGGCCTGCTCGTGAATCGCTGAGACCACCGCGGGCAGGCCGTGGCCGGTGTTCTGGCAGCCGAGCCCGCCGGCGAAGTCGATGTAGGTCTTGCCGTCGGCGTCCTCGATCCGCGCGCCCTCGGCCCGGGCGACGACGAGCGGCGGAGTGGACACGCCCGCGGCGACGTAGCGCTCCCGCGCGTCCAGGACCTTCTCGGTCGCGTTCCGCTCTTGCAGCGACATTCGCGAAGTTTACAACTGCTGGAAATGCCTTTCTTCGGCCCCCGTGGCGGAAACGGCGCGGCTATGCTCGCCGCCGTGTCGGCGAGCAGCGTCGCCATCTTCCTCTCCCTCGTGGCCGGTGTGGCCGGTTCGGTTCAGGTCGCCGTCAGCGGAGCATTCGGCAAGCGAATCGGCGTGCTCGAGGCGACCGCGTTCGGCTCGCTCGGGGCAGCCCTCATCGTCTGCTCCATCGTGCTCGTCACGCGACAGGGCTTCGGCGGAGTCGTGGCCGGATTCAGGGAGCCTGCATGGCTCTGGCTCAACGGCGTCATGGGCGCAGTCGTGGTCCTCACGATCACGTTCACGGCGCCGCGCATCGGCACCTTCGCAACGATCGGGCTTCTCATCGCAGGGCAGCTCGCGATGGGCGTCCTGATCGATTACCTCGGGCTCTTCGGCCTCGACAAGATCCCGCTCTCGGCGCCACGGATCGTCGGCCTCCTGCTCCTCGCGTGCGGAGCGGTGCTCGTCCTGAAGCGCTAGGCGGGGAGCTCGAGGACGGGCGCGAGCGCATCCCACCGCGCGATCTCGCAGCCGTTGGAGCGGTTGAGGACCGCGTGGACGCCTTCCCCTTCGATCAGCGCCACCTGGTCGCCACCGTAGATCTGGGTGCACGCCATGTCGCCGGGAACCGGGTGGAGCGCCTCCGGGTGGGCGTCGAGCGCCGCGCAGGCCTTGGCCTGATCGGGGTGCGTGCCGCCGTTGGAGTCGCAGATCAACGTCGCCGTGCGGCTCTCGCCGTCCATGCCCTCGGGCCAGTACGTGATCTGGAGGTCATAGCGCGGCTGGGGCGGGGGCTCGGCCGCGTCGCCGCCGCCCGTGCTCGAGCCGCAGCCCGCCGCCGCGAGCAGGTAGAGCAGAAGGCCGGCGCGGGCTAGAGGCCCCACGGGTTCACGGGCTTCGCGCCCGTCCAGGTGAGGACGCTCTTCGTCTCCAGGTACATCTCCAGGGTCTCGAGTGCGTTCTCGCGCCCGAAGCCCGACTGCTTGTACCCACCGAAGGGAAGGCCCGGGAACGCGGTGTTCGGGCAGTTGATCCCGATCGTGCCCGCCTTGATCTGGCGCGCGAGCCGGTGGCCGCGGGCGGGATCGCCCGTCCAGACCGTCGCCACAAGCCCGTACTGGACGTCGTTCGCGAGCCTGACCGCCTCGGCCTCGTCCTCGAACGGGATGACCGTAACGACGGGCCCGAAGATCTCCTCCTGCGCGACACTCATCGTGTTGTCGACCTTCGCGAGCACCGTCGCGGGGTAGAACGCGCCGTCGCCGTCAAGCGGATGGCCGCCGGTGACCACCTCGACGCCCTCCTCGCGTCCGGCCTCCACGAAGCCGTGCACCTTTTCGCGGTGCGTCTGGGAGATGAGGGAGCCCATCTGCGTCTCCTCGTCGAGCGGGTCGCCCGTCGTCATCCGCCCGGCTGTCTCGGCAAAGCGACTGACGACCTCGTCGTAGAGCGTCTTCTCGACGAAGACGCGCGAGCGCGCGTCGCAGCTCTGGCCGGCCGCGTAGTAGACCGCGTAGACCGAGCTCGGGATCGCCGCGTTGAGGTCGGCGTCCGCGAAGAAGAGGTTCGGGCTCTTCCCGCCGAGCTCGAGCGACACGCGCTTCACCGGCTCCGCGCAGAGCCGCATGATCTCCGAGCCCGTCCTCGTTGAGCCCGTGAACGCGACCTTGTCGATACCCGGATGCGCAACGAGGTGCGAGCCCGTTGTCGGGCCGTCTCCGGGAACGACGTTGATCACGCCAGGCGGGATGCCGACCTCCACGGCGAACTCGGCGAGGCGAAGCGCCGTGAGCGGCGTGGCGGGGTCCGGCTTGAGGACGACCGTGCAGCCGGCGGCCAGGGCCGGCGCCAGCTTCCACGAGGTCATCATGAACGGGTAGTTCCAGGGGACGATCTGGGCGACGACGCCGACGGGCTCTTTCAGGGTGTAGGTGAGGACGGATCCGCCCATAGGCACCGCCCGGCCCGCGATCGTCGCGATCGCCGACGCGTACCAGCGGAAGTATTCGGCCGACACGGCGACCTCTCCCTTCACGGAGGTCACGGCCTTGCCGACGTTGCGCGTCTCGAGCTCGGTCAGCTCCTTGCGGTTGGCGACGATGGCGTCGGCGAGCGCGTGGATTAGGCGGGAGCGCTCGTTCGGCGGCGTCTTCGCCCACGGGCCTTCGAGGGCGGCCCGGGCCGCCTCGACTGCGCGGTCGACGTCGGTAGGCGACGCCATCGCGGCTCGGCCGAGCGCCACTCCGGTCGCGGGCTCCTGCAGGTCGCGGGTCTCGTCCGCCTCGACGGTCTCTCCTCCGATGAAGAGCCCGTAGTCCTTGGTCGCGATCGCCATCAGTTCCCTCCGTCTCGTTCGAAGATGGCCGCCTGCCCCTGGCCGACGCCGACGCAGAGCGTAGCCAGCCCATAGCGTCCCTCGCGGCGTCGCAGCTCGTGCAGCAGGCTGACGGCGAGGCGCGCGCCGCTCATGCCCAGTGGATGGCCGAGCGCGATCGCACCGCCGTTCACGTTCACGCGCTCAGGGTCAAGCCCGAGCTCACGGATCACCTGCAGGCTCTGAGAGGCGAAGGCCTCGTTCAGCTCGACGAGGTCGAGATCGGCCGCCTCGATCCCCGCGCGGGCCAGAAGCTTCTGCACCGCGGGGACCGGGGCGACCCCCATATAGCGCGGATCCACTCCTGCGACGGCGCTCGCGACGAAGCGGCCGAGCGGCTCGACACCGAGCGCACGTGCTTTCTCCTCGCTCGCAAGGACGAGCGCGGCGGCCCCGTCGTTGATCCCGCTCGCGTTCCCCGCGGTGATCGTCCCGCCCTCCCGGAAGGCCGGCTTGAGCGTCCCGAGCTTCTCGAGGCTCGTGTCCGGCCGGGGATGCTCGTCGCGGTCGACCTCGCCGACCGGCACGAGCTCGTCGGCGAAGCGGCCTGCCTCCTGTGCAGCCGCCCAGCGGCGATGGCTCTGAAGAGCGAAGGTGTCCTGGTCCTCACGCGTCACCCCGTAGCGCTCGGCCACGTTCTCGCCGGTCTCGCCCATCGACTCGAGCGGAAACATCTCCTCCATGCGTGGATTCGGAAAGCGCCAGCCGAGCGTCGTGTCCCAGGTCGTGCCGTCCCCGTACTCCGGCTTCGCCGTGACGAGCGGCGCACGCGACATTGACTCGACGCCCCCGGCGACGAAGAGCTCGCCGTCTTCGGCGCGAATCGCATGAGCCGCGCCGACGACCGCCGAGAGCCCCGACGCGCAGAGGCGGTTGAGGGTGACGCCGGCGACGCTCTGTGGGAGCCCCGCGAGAAGGGCGCCCATGCGCGCGACGTTGCGGTTGTCCTCGCCGGCCTGGTTGGCGGCGCCGAAGTAGACGTCCTCGATCTGCTCGGGCGGGACACCGGCGCGCTCGACGGCTTCCTTGATGACCAGAGCGGCGAGGTCGTCCGGACGAACGTCCGAAAGCGCACCTCCGTAGCGCCCGATGGGCGTTCGGACCGCGGAGAGGATGACCGCCTCAGCCACGAGGCCAGCTTACCGGCGGGCCTAGCTCACAAAATCGACGCGGACGGGCTGTTCGAACGCACCGATCTGCTCGCCGCGCCGGAGGAGCTCGCCGACGGCCTCGCGGCCCTCATCGCCGTAGTCCTCCGTGAGGCGATTCACGTACATGCCGACGAAGCGGTCGGCCAAGCGACGGTCGAGCCCGCGTCCGTACTGAAGGGCATAGGAGAGCGCCTCCTCGCGCGACTCCAGGCCGGCCGCGATCGACGCGCGAAGCACCTCGGAGAGGTCGTGCAGCATGTCGTCGCCGAGATCGCGGCGCACGACGTTGATTCCGAGCGGAAGCGGCAATCCGGTCTCCAGAAGCCACCACTCGCCGAGGTCGACCACGTTGTGGAGCCCGTGCGACTCGTACGTCAGCTGGCCCTCGTGGATGAGAAGGCCGGCCTGGGCGCGTCCCGACTTGACCTCGTTCATGATCTCGTCGAACGGCATCTCGCGGAAGCGGTAGTCGCCGCCGAGGAACATGCGCAGGACGAGGAAGGCCGTCGTCATCCGGCCGGGCACGGCGATCTCGATCTCCTTGAGGTCGCCCCGGGTCATCGGCTCCGTCGAGACGACGATCGGCCCATAACCCGAGCCCATGCTCGCGCCGTGCGGGAGAATGGCATAGCGGTCCTGCACGAACGGATACGCGTGCAGAGAGATCGCGGTCACCTCGAGACGGCCCTCGAGGGCCCACTCGTTCAGCGTCTGGATGTCCTCGAGGACGTGCTCGAACGAGAAGTCGCCGGTATCGACGACGCCTGCGCTGAGCCCCCAGAACATGAACGCGTCGTCCGGGTCCGGACTATGCCCCAGTCGGATGAGCAAGGGAGCGAGGGTAACAACGTGGCCGTCCCGGTGTGCCGGGTGCCGTCAGCCCGAACGCTTGACTAGGCGGCCCGCGAAGGACAGGAGCCAGAGACCGCCGGCAGCCACCGCGGCGAGCGCGTTCGTCTGCACGCACGTTCGGCACGCGTTGCAGCATGTCGCCGCCATGGGAGCCTGCTCCGCGTAACGGTTCGCGAGCGGCAGGGCCTTGGTCGTGACCTGTTCGAGCATGGTCTCAGTGTACTCCCCTAAAATTGAGACGTGCCTAAACCTGAGCTCTCGGTCGCGATCCAGGACTACCTGAAAGAGATCTACAAGCTCCAGTCGTCCGGGCAGCGCGCGACGACGACCGCGATCGCCAAGGAGATGGGCGTCGCCCCGTCCTCGGCCACGTCCATGGTCAAGAAGCTCGCGGTGCTCGGGCTCGCCAACCACGCGCCTTACCGCGGAGTCGAGCTCTCGGACGCCGGCACGAAGATCGCCCTCGAGGTCATCCGCCACCACCGCCTGATCGAGCAGTATCTGGCGGAGACGCTCGGCGTCCCGATCGACGAGGTGCACGACGAGGCCGACCGGCTCGAGCACGTCATTTCGGAGGAGCTCGAGGCGCGGATCGACGAGCAGCTCGGCTATCCCACACACGACCCGCACGGCGACCCAATCCCGGACGCGCGCCTCAAAGTCGCCTTGCAGGACCTGCGCTCGCTCGACGTCCTCGAGCCAGGCGAAGAGGCGACCGTGCGCCGCGTGCCAGACGGCGACGCCGATCTGCTGCGCTATCTCGCCGGACTCACGCTCGTCCCCGGCCAGCGCGTGACGATGCGGAAATCGGAGCCTTTCGGCGGCCCGCTCACCGTCGAAGTGGAGGGCAGTGAGCAGGCCATCTCGCGCGAGCTCGCCGAGCGCATCGGCGTCTCCTAGACATCAGGGGGAGTGGCCGAAGAACCAGCGCTCGAGGGGTTTTAGAAGCTCTTCTTCGCTGAAGCGCGCCACGCGCTCCTCTACGCCGTCCTCGGCCGAGACCTCGAGGTCGTCCGACAGCGCGTTGTTCGCCGTCTCGAGCGCGTCGCCGAGCTCGTAGCCTTCGAAGATGTAGTCGTCCGGCCGCGCGGCCGGAATCGAGCGGTTCTTCGGGTCGATCGCGCGCCCGACCGCCCAGAGGGCTCCCTGGCGGCGCTCGATCCAGATCACGATCTCCTCGCGGGTACCGTCCTCCCCGACTCCATGGAAGACCCGTTCGGCGAACCGCGTGCCCGCTGGCTCGTACGGCACAGACGCCAGGATACAATCGTCCCGTGTCCGAGATCGAGGGGCAAGAACCGAAGAAGCGAGGGTTCTTCTCGCGCATCTTCGGCGGCGGAGACGACTCCGACCAGCACAAGTCGCTCACGAAGATGGATTCCCTCGCGGCGTACGTCATCCGCGAGCACCGCTCCGGCCGCCCGCTCCAGGAGATCCTGGAAGATCCGTATCTGAAGAACCGCGCGACAGACGAGCAGCGCCTCCGCTTGCTCGACCGGCCCGACGTCATTCGCGCCGTAGGTGAAGACGTCGCCAACATGACGGCCGAGCAGGTCCGCGAGAGCTAGAGCTCGGTCCCAACTCCCCGCTCGCGCGCCCGGTCGAGAACGAGAGCGCCAACGGCGAGATCCTCGGCCGCGATGCCGAGGCTCTTGAAGAGGACGATGTCGTCGTCCTGGGCGCGGCCCTGCACCTCGCCGCTGACGACCTCGGAAAGCTCGTGCACCTCCAGCCAGTCGAGCACCCCGCGCTCGACCGGCTCGACGAGATCGCCCGCCTCGATCTTCGCCTGCTCCTTCGAGTCGCAGCAGACGAACGCGGCCCGCTCGACGACGGCGTTGTCGAGCTCGCGCGACTGGATGCGGTTCGCGCCCACGGCACAGACAAGCGCACCCGGCTTTAGCCACTCTCCGCGGAGAACCGGGTCCTTCGAGCTCGTGACCGTCACGACGACGTCCATCTCGGCCGCGTCCTTGTTGTACTCGCCGGCCTCGGCGTCGAACCGCTCACAGAAGCGGGCAAGAGCCTCCTCGTTGCGGGAGTAGGCGACCACGCGCTCGAGGTCCGGCAGGGCGGCGCGCATGGTCAGCACCTGGCTCTCGGCCTGCCACCCCGTCCCGATGACCCCGACCGAGTTCGCGGCCGGCTTGGCGAGGTGCCGCGCAGCAACGGCGCTCGCAGCGCCGGTCCGGAGCTGGCCTAGCTTGTCTGCCTCGATGATCGCCAGCACCTCGGCGCGATCCACCGCGAACAGGACGACGACGAAGCGAGCGCCGCCCTCGGAGACGCCGTACGTCTTCAGGCCGGCCACACCGAGGTCGAGGTCGGAGGCGGCCATGACGTTCATCACACCGGGGTTGAGCCCGAGCCGAAACCGGGGCCGGAGTTCGAGGCGGCCCGCTGCCATCCGGCGGAAGCAGCCCTCCACCGCCTCCACCGCCTCCTCGGGCGAAAGCAGCTCGGCGACCTCGGATTCACGGAGATAGAGGGGCATCCGGGCGCAGTAGTCTAGGCCGCGTGGAGCCCGTGCGGATCCCGCTTTCGAGCCTCGACGCAGACGGCCGCGCGCTCGTCGAGGTCGAAGGCACCGAGGTCGCCGTCTTCGTCGTCGACGGCCGGGCTCACGCATTCGCCAACGCGTGTCCGCACGAGGGCAACCCGCTGCAGGAGGGCGAGATCCTCGGCGACACGCTCATCTGCGCCTTCCACGGCTGGAAGTTCGACCTGGACACCGGCGCCTGCCTCCACGGCGACGAGCCGGCCCGAGTGTTCCGCGTCGAGATTCAGGGCAACGAGGTCGTGGTCACAGCCTGACGCGCGACCACGGGATGCCCGGGTCGGAGTACGCGTCCGGATGAAGGAGGTAGGCGAGGAGCTCGACGCCGTCGACGAGGCGCGGCCCCGGGCGGGAGAAGTAGCCGTTCGCGTCCACGGCGAACACGCGGGTCTCCTGGCGGGCTGCGGTGCCAAGGAGGTGCGCGCTGAGGTCAAGCGTCACGACCTCGCTGAGCGTCCTGTCGAGGTCGAAGCCGCACGGTGCGAGGACGACGGTGTCGGGCTCGAGCCCGGCGACGTCCGTCCAGCGCATCCGAAAGGACGGCTCGCCGGCTATCCCGGCGATCTCCATGCCGCCCGCGGCCGAGACCATGTCAGGGACCCAGTGGCCGGCGGCATACGGCGGCTCCAGCCACTCCGACACGTAGACGCGAGGATAGGTCTCCTTCTCGGCGAGTGCCGCTCGCACCCGCTCGAGGCGTGAACGCATGCCGTTGGTCAGCTCGTCGGCCGCCGCCTCGGCATCGAGCCTCCACCCGAGCGCGGTGATGTGACCGAGCACGCCGTCGAGCGTTGCCGGCGAGTAGTCGATCACCTCGACGTCGAGCCGGCGCACCTCGCCGGCCGACACAGCGCAGACGTCGCAGAGCTCCTGCGCGACGACGACGTCCGCCTGGATCTCCTCCCAAACCGCCTCGTCGACCGCGTAGAGCGCCTTCCCTTCGCGTGCGGCCTCGGCCACCGCGGCGTCGATCTCGGCACTCGAGAGGTCGCCGCTCTGAAGATGGGAGGCCGTGACCCGCGGGCGCGACTCCGCCTCGTGCGGCCAGTCGCATTCGTGAGTGACCCCGACGACGCTTTCACCCAAGCCAAGCGCAAAAAGCACCTCCGTGGCGCCCGGGACGAGGGAGCAGATGCGCACCCAACCACACTAGCGACCGCGGCTTAGCCCCACCCTGGCCAACGCGGTCAGCCTCACTGCAAGACGCAGGGTGCCTCCTGCAACTGCAGCCGCCTGATGCGTCAAACTGAGTCCACGTCACGGGCGGCTCGCCCAGCGGGCCGCCGGTAGCTCAACCGCATGCGATCGGACTCCAACCCCTTCACCGCCTCCTGGCTGGCGGCGCGCCTCGGCGCCGACCCGGCCCACATCGAAGCTCGCCGCCGCGCCGGCGAGCTCTTCGGCGTCCCCAGGGACGGGGGCCTCGAGCACGTCTATCCCGCCTGGCAGTTCGGCCCGGACGGCGAGCCCCTTCCGGCCGTCGAGCACCTCCTCTCGGCTGCCCGCGAAGCCGGGATGGACAACTCCGCACTCAACGCGTTCCTCGACCGCCGTGCCGGGGTCGGCGGCCCGCGGATGTGGGAGTTCGTCCGCGAGGGCCGCGTGGATTATGTGATCGCGTCGCTCGGCTCGGCCGCCTGACGAGCGCGGCTACACTGATCGCCTAGCCCCGCGCCCGTAGCTCAGGGGATAGAGCGCTGCCCTGCGGAGGCAGAGGTCGCATGTTCGAATCATGCCGGGCGCATTTTTGCCTGCGAGCCGCCGATGGCCAGGAGCCCGTCCTCCGGCACCTCGGTACGCACGTAGCCGAGGGCGCGGCCCTCGACGGCGCTCGTCACGCGGCCGACCACCTTGTCGTTCCAGACGATCTCGTCGCCGACCTTCGCCGCCGGGACCTCGAGGATGCGCAGGCGCCGGTTCACGTGCCCGCGGTGCCGTAGCCGCGCGATCGGCTCCTGGCCGGGGAAGCAGCCCTTCGTGAACGAGATGTGGGTCTCGTCGAGGCCCGCTTCGGCAGGGAGGACCGTCTCGTCGAGCTCCTTGCCCCAGGCGGGCGTTCCGGCGTCGATTCGCAAGCGCTCGAGCTCCGTGTCCACGCTGCCTTTGGCCCTGTCACTCCAGGCCTCCCATGCCTCGACGCCGAAGTCGGGGATCGCGACCGCAGGCTCATCCGGCTCGCCGCCGAGCTGGACGAAGCCGACCCACGGGCGCGTTTCGATCTCGCACTTGGAGGCGAAGCGGGAAGCCAGAAGCGAGTCCGCGACCGGGCCCGCGAGGTCGGACGAGTCGGTCACAAGCAGGAACCCGTCTTCGGCGGTTCTGACCGCTCGGACCGGGGCGATGATACGCCCCTTCGCAGTCAAGAGAAGCGCGGGCCTCGAGGCGCCGGGCCCGAGCGTTGCGATCTCGTTCGAGAGCATTCGCTCGAGGAAGTCCTCGGCGTCCGGACCCGACACCTCGACATAGCCTCTGTCCACCCGAAAGGCTTTGCCGTTCGGCGCTGCTGAGCTCATCGGATTCAGTGTACGGACCCTGCTGGGTTTCTTAATCGGTTGCCGCGGCCGCCGCAAAAAAGACCGCGCGAGGCGTATAGTCGTCGCGCTTCAGAGTCCGCGGACATAGGGGAGGACCTAATGAGGAGATGGACACTAGTGGGGGCACTCGCCCTCGCCTTCGGCGTCCTGGTCGGCGTTGCCGCCGCATCGACGCCAGGGGCCGACGTCAGACTCACCCACGACGCCAACGACCCCGGCTACGTCAGCTCCTACACGCTGGCAACCGGGACGCCGTACACGGACGCGACACTCGCTGAGTGCTCGCGCTCGCGCGGCCGCCAAAACGAACCGGCAATAGCCGTCGACCCGAGGAACACCAACGTGATCCTGGGCTCTTCGAACGACTACTGCGGCGTCTACAACACCAACGACGCCGACGGGAACCCGATCCCGGTCGGACCGATCTGGATGGGGTACTACCGGTCGGAGAACGCAGGCGGGAGCTTCGTCAGCTCCCTCATCCCAGGGTATCCGGACGACACCTCGCCGTACGGCCAGATCGCCAAGCAGCAGGTGCGCACGGCGAGCGCCGGTGACCCGGTGATTGCGTGGGACGCGCAAGGCCGGGCGTTCTTCGGCTCGGAGAGCTCGGACGACCCGGCGGGGACGCCGAAGACCTTCGGCGACGTCTGGGTCGCGACCTACGACAACCCGAACGGGCCGAGCGGCAATCCACAGAACGACGGCAAGCGCTACCGACAGACCGTCGTCGTGAACCGCGGCTCGTCCGCGCCGAACCTGCTTGGGATCTTCAACGACAAGACGACGATCGAGGCCGACCACAACACGGACGGCCGCTGCGACAACAACGTCTACTTCTCTTGGTCCCGCTTCAGCGGAAACGCGGGCGGCGTGGGGATCTACTTCTCGCGCTCGACCAACCACGGCGTGACGTTCTCGAAGCGGTTGAAGGTCTCGCAGACGATCTCGGACGTGCAGTTCCCGGATATCGCGGTGACGGGGAACAGCAACATCTACCTCGTCTTCCGCAGCTTCGAGTCGGGCCGCGGGCCCGAGGGGAACGAGTTCTACTACGTCCGCTCGACCGACTGCGGGCGCACGTTCACCCGGCCGAAGCTCCTGCAGAAGTTCATCGAGAACGATGCGCAGGACGTGGCCGAGCCCGAGGCGGTTCCGCCTCAGTCGCAGCCCGACGATCCGGCCGGCGAAGAAGAGCCTGAAGCAGAGGGCAACGCCCGCGACTGCGGCGACTTCGACGCGCACTGCGAGTCCGGCTATACGTTCTTCCGTCGCGACACGCAGCCCCGCGCGACGGCGGATCAGTTCGACACCGCCAATCCGAACCGCTTCTATGTCGTCTACGACGCGACGAAGCCCGGCACGGTGACGAGCACCGGCACGACGTACGGGACGATCGAGTCCGGCACTGCCGGCCAGGCGGCCATCTTCTTCCTGCGCGTCAACGGCGCGAACGGAACGAAGGTCGGCCCGTCGCTGATCGACAACGAGACGACCGGGCACCAGATCTTCCCGGACATCTCGGCTGACAATCCATCGGCCGCTACGCGCGGCACGATCCACACCATCTGGTGGGACAGCCGCAACGACGGGTGCTACAGCGTGACGCGGCCCATCGGCAACTGCGCCAACCGGACCACGGTGCCCTCACTCGACGCGTGGGCTGCCAGGTCGACGAACTCCGGAGGGAGCTGGACGGCGACGCGAGTGAGCAACGTCACGTCCAACCCGAACTACGAGCAGTTCGCCGACCGCACCGTGCCGTTCGCGGGCGACTATCTCTACGTCAGCTCCGTGAACGACTTCTCCTACGGCGTCTGGACGGACTGGCGTAACACCGTCCAGGGAACCGACCCGCGGGAGGACCCGGAGGACGAGGACGGAGCAACCGCTGACGTCCACCAGTGCCGCGTCTTCGAGGACGGAGCGTGGAGCGGCGACCGCTGCCCGCGCGACGGCGGCATCGACCAGAACATCTACGGCGACTACACGCCGTAGCGAAACCGAACCACGGCAACGAGAAAGGGGCGCCGCGAGGCGCCCCTTTCCGTACTGCCAGAAGCCTTTCGGCTCCTTACATCATCCCGCCCATGTCGGGCATACCGCCGCCGGCCATTGCGGGCTGCTTCTCAGGCGCCTCGGCGACGACGGCCTCGGTCGTGAGGATGTTCTTCGCGATCGAGGCGGCGTTCTGGAGCGCGAGGCGCGTGACCTTGGTCGGGTCGATGATCCCGGCCTTCACGAGATCCTCGTAGACACCGGTCTCGACGTTGAGACCGTGGCCCTTTGTACCTCGGTGGATCGTGTCGACAACGACGGAGCCTTCGAGACCCGCGTTGTCCGCGAGCTGACGGATCGGCTCCTCGAGCGAACGCGAGACGATGCTGGCACCGGTCCGCTCGTCGCCCTCATAGGAGTCGAGCTTGATCGCCGCGACGGCGTTCATGAGCGCGACGCCGCCGCCGGGGACGATCCCCTCCTCGAGTGCGGCTCGAGTCGCCTCGAGCGCGTCCTCGACGCGGTGCTTCTTCTCCTTCATCTCCGTCTCGGTGGAAGCGCCGACCTTGACGACGGCGACGCCGCCGGAGAGCTTGGCGAGACGCTCCTGGAGCTTCTCGCGGTCGAAATCCGAGTCGGTGTTCTCGATCTCGGCCTTCAGCTGCTTGATCCGGCCCTTGATGGCGTCGGACTTGCCGGCACCGTCGATGATCGTGGTCGAATCCTTGTCGACGACGATCCGGCGGGCGTGGCCCAGCTGCGAGACCTTGGTGTTCTCGAGCTTGAGGCCCATCTCCTCGGTGATGACTTCGCCGCTGGTGAGGACGGCGATGTCTTCGAGCATGCGCTTGCGGCGGTCACCGAACCCCGGCGCCTTGACGGCGACGGCCTGGAAGGTGCCACGCAGCTTGTTGACGACGATGGTGGCCAGCGACTCGCCCTCGACGTCCTCGGCCACAATGAGGAGCGGACGGCCGGCCTGGATGACCTGCTCGAGCACGGGCAGGAGGTCCTTGACCGCGCCGATCTTCTGATTGGCGATGAGCACATACGGATCGTCGAGCACTGCTTCCATGCGCTCGGCGTCCGTGATCATGTAGGGGGACAGGTAGCCCTTGTCGAACTGCATGCCCTCGGTGAACTCAAGCTCGAGGCCGAGCGTCTGGCCCTCCTCGACGTTCACGACGCCATCCTTGCCGACCTTCTCGATCGCGTCGGCGATGACGTCGCCGATCTCGCGCTCGCGCGATGAGATCGTGGCGACGCGGGCGATGTCCTCCTTGCCGGAGATCTCCTTCGACTGGCTCTGGAGGTTCTCGACGACGGCCTCGACGGCTGTCTCGATCCCGCGCTTGAGTCCCATCGGGTTCGCGCCCGCGGCTACGTTCTTCAGGCCCTCGCGCACGATGGCCTGGGCAAGGATGGTCGCGGTCGTGGTGCCGTCGCCGGCCTTGTCGTTGGTCTCCGTCGCGACCTCGCGCACGAGCTGTGCGCCCTGGTTCTCGAAGACGTCCTCGACCTCGATCTCACGGGCGATCGTGACGCCGTCGTTCGTGATCGTCGGTGCGCCGAACTTCTTGTCGAGCACGACGTACCGGCCCTTGGGGCCAAGGGTGACCTTGACCGCGTCAGCGAGGACGTTCACACCGCGCTCGAGAGCGCGCCGCGCCTCCTCGTTGAACAGAATTTCCTTGTGTGCCATTCAGCTTCCTCCGTTGGTTTTCCGGCAGGGGCCTTAAGCGGCTGCGCCTGCCATCTCCTTCTTCTTCGAGCCCTTCTTGCTGGTCGTGACGACCTTGGCGAGGATGTCGGACTCGCGCAGGATCAGGTAGTCGTCACTGCCGAGCCGGATCTCGGTCCCGCCGTACTTCGAGTAGATGACCTCGTCGCCCTCGACGACGTCCATCGCGACGTAGTTGCCGCCTTCGTCCCGAGAGCCGGGGCCGACCGCGAGCACACGGCCGCGCTGGGGCTTCTCTTTCGCGGTGTCCGGCAGGACGATGCCGCTCGAGGTGGTCTCTTCCTCCTCGAGGGCCTCGACGATCAGCCGATCACCCAATGGCTGCAGGTCCATTCAGCGTTCCTCCTTGCGTTGCAGCGTCTGACTGTAAGAACTTGGCACTCTCCGTTGCGGAGTGCCAAAGCCATGCTAGCGCATCACGGAGGAGAGGATCAAGGACTTTCCGGCACTCGCATGCGCCGAGTGCCAGCGACGCCGAGGCTCACCAGGGTGGCCGCGCAGAAGGCGGCCATGATCAGGAAGGGCACTGCGTCCCCGGCGGCGTCGGCGATCGCCCCGCCGAGCGCGGGCCCGAGCGCGTTCCCGGCGCCCCACGCGACGTTCATCAACCCGAAGGCGAGACCCTGCGCGAGTCCAATGCGATCGGCCGCGTCGGCGAGGAGCGCCATCGCCGGCGCCCAGAACCCGCCGAACGTGATCCCGGAGACGATGAGGATGGGAACGATCACGGCCGGGCGGTTGGCGAAGGCAAAGCCGACGAGCACGGCGATTGCGCCCATGAGGGCGATCCGAAGGGGGAGCAGACGTCCGCGGCGGTCCGAGACGCGGCCGATGAGCGGCGCCAGCACCATCTCGATCGCCGCCGAGACGACCCAGGCGATCGCAATCGCCGTCGCGCTCCAGCCGGCCTGGTCGAGCTTGAGCGGGACGAGGACGCCCACGATCCCGAAGACGAGCGCCGGCACGCTCATGAGCCAGAGCGCTTGGCGGATCTCGACGTTCCGGAGGGCACGGGCGATCGCGCCGCGGCGCGGCGGCTCGGCGGCGGCGCCCGGCGTCCGCAGCGTCCAGGCAGCGAGGACGACGGTCAGGCCGGCCAGCCCCACGAACACCTCGCGCGGCCCGACGTGGTCGGCGAGGGCGCCGATCGCCGGGCCGAGCAGGGCGCCGAAGATCGCGGACCCGATCGCGGTCCCGAGCATCTCTCCGCGCCGGTTGACCGGTGAGGCCGCGATGAGCCAGGTAAGCGCGCCCGCCCAGGCGAGCGAACCGCCCACACCCTGTGCGAACCGCGAGATCCCGAGCGTCCAGGCGTCGCCGGCGAAGCCGAAGCCGAGGCTGGCCACGCCCATGAGCACGATGCCGATGAGCATTGCGCGCCGGGGCCCGTAGCGGGCCGCGGCGATCCCGCCCGGCAGCGCAGCGGACAGAGCTCCCGCCGCGTAAGCGGCGACGAGGAACCCGGCGGCCGACTTCGACAGCCCGAACTCGTCCTTGTAGTGCGGAAGGAGCGGGATGAGCGCCGAGTACAACATCGTCTCGACGAAGATGACCACGCAGACGAGCAGGAGCAGGCGGCGCACGTGGCCGATGCTAGCTTCACCTCGTGCGGCGAGAGTTCTCCGCAGGCGGCGTGGTCGTCCGCAAGATCCGCGGCGCCTGGCACATGGCCGCGATCCGGCCCGGGGGGCGCGAGAAGGTCTGGGCTCTGCCGAAAGGCCTCGTCGGGGAAGGCGAAGCGCCGGCCGACACCGCGCTCCGGGAGGTGACTGAGGAAACGGGAGTCCGCGGCCGCCTCGTGGAGAAGCTCGGCGATGTCCGCTACGTCTACGTCTGGGAGGGCGAGCGCGTCTTCAAGATCGTCAGCTTCTATCTCGTCCGCTACTCCGCCGGACGGCTCGGCGACATCACGGACGAGTTCCACCACGAGGTCGCCGAGGCGCGCTGGCTCCCGCTCGATGACGCTCCGCGCCTCCTCACGTACAAGGGCGAGCGCGAGATGGCCGCGAAGGCTCTTCAACTAATCGACGAACGGGCCGTATGATGCGGCGGCCTCGTGCCGCTCGATCCCAGCTCTATGTACGCGCTCAACTTCTACTCATCGATCGTCGCCGACCAGCTGCGCAGCAGGCGGAAGACCGCGACCATCCGCCTGGGCGACAAGTCCAGCAAGTACAAGAAGGGGATGGTCGTGCAGATCCTCGTCGGCCAGCGCTACGGGCCGCGCGAGAAGATCTTCGACGCCGTCATCGACAAGGTCGAGGTGAAGCGGCTGATGGAGCTCTCCCCGCGGGAGATCGAGCACGACAACCCGGAGATCCGCCGCCCGGAGGACATGGCGAGCTTCCTAGGGCACCTCTACAACCGTGACGTGACCGAAGAGGACGTCGTCACGCTCATCCGCTTCTCCGAGATCACCGGGACCTAGCGGCCCGGCTTGCGGATCGGCCCGCCGAACGCCTCGGCCGGGCGAAGGGCGGCGCCGCACGCCTCGCAGTCGACCACGAACGCGGAAGAGAACCGCGCGCCGCACTCGGGGCAGCACGACCGCATCTCGCCCCCGCAGGCCGGGCACGACGCGGGCAGCTCCGCCTCGGACTCCTCGAAGTAGCGTTGGGCATGCCCGCAGGCGAGGCAGAACGAGACCCAGTCGCCGAGGGTCTTGCGCCGCTCTTCCCGAAGCCAGTCGGAGGCCTTGCCCACGCTTTCAGCCTAAGGGAACGGCTACAGTTCGATCCGGCATGGCCGTTGCCAGGGAAGCAGAGCCAGTCAGCTCTTTGACGGAGATCAAGGAGGCGGGTCTCGACCGCGAGGACCTGCTCGGCATCTACCGGCACATGCTCCTCACCCGCGGGATCGAGGAGCGCGGCCACATCCTCTACAAGCAGGGAAAGATCCCCGGAAGCTTCTACACCGGGCGCGGGAACGAGGCCGCGTCTGTCGGCATCGCGACCGCGATGGACCCGGAGGACGTTGGCACCCCGCTCCACCGCGACATGGGCGTGCACATCGTCCGCGGCGTCGAGCCGTGGCGGATCTTTGCGCAGTTCATGGGGCGCGCCGACGGGCCGACCAAGGGCAAGGACGGGAACGTCCACATGGCCGACGATCGCCTTGGGCTGATCGCCATGGTCAGCCACCTGCCCGCGATGCTGCCGGTCGCAGTCGGCTGCGCGCTCGCCTTCCGCATTCGCGAGGAGAAGCGCGTCGCGCTCACCTGGTTCGGCGAAGGCGCCTCCGCGCGCGGCGACACCCACGAAGGCATGAACTTCGCCGGCGTCCGCCGCCTCCCGGTCGTGTTCATCTGCGACAACAACCAGTGGGCCTACTCGACCCCGACCCATCTCGAGTACGCGTGCGAGCACCTCGCCGACCGCGCGAAGGCGTACGGCTTCGAGGGAGTCGTCGTCGACGGCACGGACGTTCTCGCGGTCTACCGCGAGGCCAAGGCCGCGATCGAGAAGGCGCGTGAAGGCGGCGGCCCGACTCTGATCGAGTGCCTCACGCTTCGGATGGAAGGGCACGCCGTCCACGACGACGCCTCCTACGTCCCGAAGGAGATGTTCGAGGAGTGGGCGAAGCGCGACCCGCTCGAGCGCTATCGCACCTGGCTCCGCGAGAACGCCGACTTCGCCGACGAGGAAGAGGACGAGATCCGCGGACAGGTCAAGAAGCTCCTGAACGACGCGGTGCAACGCGCAGACGAAAGCCCGATGCCGGATCTCGACACGCTCCTCGATGGCGTGTACGCCACCCCAGAAGACCTCGAAACTCCCCACCACAAGTAAGTGACCGACTGATGGCCGTAAAGACCTATTTGCAGGCAGTTTCGGATGGCCTCCGCTCCGAGATGCAGCGCGACAAGCGCGTCTTCATCATCGGCGAGGACGTCGGCGTCTACGGCGGGGCATTCAAGGTCACGCAGGGCTTCCAGGAGGAATTCGGGCCCTGGCGCGTCATCGACGCGCCGCTCTCCGAGACGGCGATCGTCGGCGGCTGCACCGGCGCCGCGATCATGGGCATGCGCCCGGTCGCCGAGATGCAGTTCGCCGACTTCATTTCCTGCGCCTGGGACCACCTGGTCACCGTTGCGGCGAAGCAGCGCTACCGAGCGGGGACTCCGGTGCCGATCACGGTGCGGCTCCCTTCCGGCGGCGGCTTCTCGGGCGGGCCCTTCCACTCGCAGAACCCGGAGTCGAGCTTCGCGCACATCCCCGGGCTCAAGGTCGTCTGCCCGGCCACGCCGGCGGACGCGAAGGGGCTCCTCATCGAGGCGATCCACGATCCCAACCCGGTTCTCTACTTCGAGCACAAGCACCTTTACCGGCGCATCAAGGACGAGGTGCCGGACGACCGCTACACGGTTCCCTTCGGCGAGGCACGGACGCACCGCGAGGGCGACGACATCTCCCTGATCACGTGGGGAGCGATGGTCTACACCGCCGACGAGGCCGCGCAGAAGCTCGAGGGCGACGGCGTCTCGGTCGAGATCCTCGACCTCCGCACGCTGGCGCCGTGGGACAAGGACGCCGTCCTGCGCTCCGTCGAGAAGACTTCGAAGGCGCTCGTTCTCCACGAGGACACGCTCACCGGCGGCTTCGGCGCCGAGATCGCCGCGACGATCGCCGCGGAGGGCTTCGAGAATCTCGACGCGCCGGTGCGACGCATCGCCGCGCCCGACACACCGGTGCCGTTTTCGCCGCCGCTCGAGAAGGCTTTCATCCCGCAGGTCGAAGATGTAGTGGCAGGCGTGAAGGAGCTCGCGGAGTACTAAGTGACTCACTGATGGCAACCACCGGAACCGCAGTCGACGTCGTCATGCCCCAGATGGGCGTCTCCGTTTCGGAGGGGACGATCACGAAGTGGCTCAAGTCCGAGGGCGAGGAAATCGCCGCGGACGAGTCGCTGCTCGAGATCTCGACGGACAAGGTCGACACGGAGGTGCCGAGCCCGGCGAGCGGAGTCATCCAGCAGATCCTCGCCCAGGAGGGAGAGACGGTCGCCGTCGGGACGAAGATCGCGGTCATCGCCCCAGAGGGCGCCGAGGTCGAGGCCGAGGCTCCGCCCGAGCCGCCTACCCAGGAAGCCGCTCAGGAAGCCGAGGAGGCTTCGGGCGCCGAGGGCGAAGGCCCCGCAGCCGCGAAAACCGAGGAGGCCACCGCTCCCGAGCCTGAGCCCGCGCCCGCCCCCGAAGCCGCGCCGGAGCCGGCCGCAGCCCCTGCAGCGCCCGCGGCGCCGAAGGGCGAGGACGACAACGGACGCCGCGAGGCGAAGTTCGTCTCCCCGGTCGTCGCGCGGATCGCATCCGAGCACAACGTCGACGTTGCGAGCGTCGAGGGCACCGGCCGCGGAGGCCGCGTCACCAAGAAGGACATCCTGGGCTACATCGAGTCCGGCCAGGCAGAGCAGGCAGCTCAGGCACCGGCCGAAGCCCCGGCCCAGGAGGCGCCGTCCGCAACTGCACCAGCCGCGGCGGCGCAGGCGGCTCCTCCCGCAGAGCCCCAGGAGGGCGAGTCCGTCGAGCCGATGAGCGCCATGCGCAAGGGCATCGCCGAGCACATGCGCCGCTCGCTCGACACCTCCGCCCACGTGACGAGCTCGATCGAGGTCGACATGACGAAGATCGCCGCGTTCCGTCAGAAGCTGAAGAAGGATTGGGCGAGCTCGTACGGCGTCAATCCGACCTTCCTCGCCTTTGTCGCACGGGCTGTCGTCGACATGCTCAAGGACTACCCATGGATCAACGGCGAGCTCCGCGGCGACTCGATCGTCACCCGGAACTACGTCAACCTCGGATTCGCTGTCGAGCTCGCGGACGGAAAGGGCCTCATCGTCCCGGTCGTCCGCAGCGCGGAGACGCTGAACCTCCTCGGGATGGCGAAGGCGATCGCCGACATCGCCGAGCGCGCGCGGTCGAAGCAGCTTCTCCCTGACGACGTCCAGGGCGGCACCTTCACGATCACGAACCCCGGCGGCTACGGCACTTTCCACGGCACCCCCGTGATCAGCCAGCCGCAGGCGGCGATCCTCGGCACCTACGCGGTCGTCAAGCGGCCCTGGGTTGTCAAGGACGAGGACGGTCAGGACGTGATCGCGATCCGCTCGATGATGAACGTCACGCTCACGTACGACCACCGCCTGGTGGACGGCGCCCTCGCCGGCCGCTTCCTACGCGACCTCCGCGAGCGCCTGCAGTCCTGGGACGAAGCCACGGAGTAGCTTGTCCCGCCCGGGCTATCTGCTGAACCTCGGCCTGACGCCGTACCGGGAGGCGTGGGATCTCCAGCGCTCCATCGCAGCGGCCGTCTCCCAGAACGCGATCCCGGATACGGTGATCATGGTCGAGCACCCGCCCGTCGTCACGCTCGGCCGGCGCACGGACCAGGAGGAGCTGCACGTCCCCGACGGCGCCGATGTCGAGGTCGTTGAGACCGATCGCGGCGGCAAGTCGACCTTCCACGGGCCCGGCCAGCTCGTGTGCTACCCCATCCTCGACCTCAACCGCCACGGGCGCGATGTCAAGCGCTACTGCCGCGACCTCGAGGAAGCCGTAATCCGGACGGCCGCGGCGCTCGACGTCGAGGCCACCCGGATTGAGGGCCTGACCGGCGTGTGGCTTCAGAGCCCGCCGCGGAAACTTTGCTCGATCGGCGTCCACATCTCGCACTGGGTGACGACGCACGGTTACGCGCTGAACGTCGACCTCGACCCAGCTCCCTTCACCGACTGGATCACCGCGTGCGGCCTCGAGGACGCAGCGTTCACGACGCTCGCCCGCGAGCTGGGCCGGCAGGTCAGCGTGGAGGACGTGCGCGTGCCGGCGGCGGCCGCCCTTGCGGAGGTCTTCGACCTCGAGCTCTCGGAGCTACCGGCCGAAGACGGCGCGGGGCTGTGGGCACAGCCCGTCCACGCCGCTCTTTCTGCCAAGTAGCTGCCACGCAGTCGTCGCGAAACTGCCCAAGTAACAGTCTGTTACTAGCTCGCCTCGCCCCGCTCAGCGAGCCGGAGGAAGAGGCCCGACCTGATGGTCGACGAATGCGACCGGAGGCCTCGTGCGGAAGGCAATGTCGAGCAAGACATCTCCTGCGGACGGCTGCCGGCCGTGCCGTCTGGCCCGCGTAACGATGCTGCGAACCGGCTCGTAACTCGGCCGGAGGAGCCCGAGCTCCGCCGCCGCCGCTCCGACGCGCCGGTTGGTCTCAGCAATAGGCGTGGTCTCGTTGTCGAGGCGCTCCGCCGCTGCGACAAGGCGCGAGTCGATCCGAGGAGCGAAGTGGAGCACGTCCCCAAGGGTGCGCCTTCCACAACAACGTGTGGCGCGCAAGATGAAACGAAAGAGACCAAGTAACAGTCTGTTACTTGGCTT
>DATHAA010000103.1:0-28467 GCA_035296905.1 Gaiellaceae bacterium | reverse complement strand
AGTCGGACGCAACCCACGGCGCCGGCTGCACCCACTCGGCGAGCCTCACGGCCCTCCTTGCCCGCGGTGAGAGCCTGGAGGACGCCGCGAGGGGTGCCGCCCGCATCGCCTCCGAGGCCGTGCGCTCCGGGCTGAACGGGATCGGATCCGGCTCGGGGCCTGTCGACGTCCTGAACCTTGAAGCTGTCCGCAGCCGGTGAGCTCGCGCTCCTGCGGGAGCTCGAACGGCGCGGCCTGGCGACGGGTCAGGACGCGGAGGGCGCAATCCTCGGCGTAGGGCGCGTGGCGACCTTGGACGTGCTCGCCGAGGGGATCCACTTTCGCCTCGACTGCACGTCCTTCCGCGATCTTGGCTACAAGGCCGCTGCGGTCAACCTGAGCGACCTCGCGGCGATGGGGGCGGAGGGGGAGGGATTGCTCGTCGGGCTCGGCGCGCCCGCGGACGCGGAGGTCGAGCAGGTGGTCGAGCTCTACGAGGGGCTGAACGAGGCGGGTGTGCCGGTCGTCGGGGGTGACACCACGCGGGCGGCGTCCTGGTTCCTGTCGGTGGCCGCCTTCGGCACGAGCGCGCGTGTGCCGGGCAGAGCGGGTGCCCGACCCGGAGACGCGCTCGTCGTCACCGGTCCGCTCGGCGGCTCGGCCGCGGGCCTGTATGTCCTCGAGCATGACCTCGAGGGCTTCGACGAGCTTGTTGCCGCCCATCGCCGGCCTCCCCTTCGCCTGGAGGAGGGACGAGCGTTGGCCCACGTCGCACATGCGATGGTCGACCTGAGCGACGGGATCGGTGCCGACGCGATGCGGATCGCCGAGCGCTCGGGCTGCAAGGTCGTCCTCGACGTCGAGGCCATTCCCCGCGCGCCGCGTATCGAGGACGTAGCCGACCTGCCGTTCTGGACGCTCGGCGAGGACTACGAGCTTTTGGCTGCTCTCGCTCGGGAGGATGCCGACGCGAGCGGCTTCACCGTCGTCGGCCGCGCCGAGGAGGGATCAGGAGTCGAGCCCGACTTGCCAGGCTGGGATTCCTTCCAGGCCTAGGCGGCTTTGCCGAGCCAGCGTTCCCAGGCCGACTCGTAGTGGCTCTTGGAGCGTGCGCCGATGACGATCTCTTGCGGCTCGCCGCGCTCGAAGAGGATGACCGTGGGGATCGAGAGCACGTTGTAGCGAGACTGCGTCTGCAGGTTCTCGTCCACGTTCATCTTGAAAAACTTGACGCGCTCGCCGTGCTGCTCGGCCAGGTCGTCGATGATCGGGCTGACGACCCGGCAGGGCCCGCACCAGGGAGCCCAGAAATCGACCACCACGGGCCGATCGGAGTCGAGCACCTCGGCCTGGAAGTCCGCGTCGTTGACGTCGCCCACCATGTTCCCACTATAGCCGTGACTACAGACGCTTCAGGGCAGCGCGCAGGCGGAGCTCGGGCACCTTCCACATCGCCTCGAGAACGATGCCGCGCGTCATCTTCGACCCGCCGGAGCGGCGCTCAGCGAAGACGATCGGAATCTCGACGACCTCGAAGCCGCCGCGGAGCGCGCGATAGGTCGTCTCGATCTGGAAGGCGTAGCCCTTGGTCCGAATCCGGTCGAGGGGCAGCGCCTCGAGGGCCTCCCGGCGCCAGCACTTGAACCCGCCCGTGAGGTCGCGGACAGGGACGCCGAGGATCCTCCGGGCATAGAAAGAGCCAAAGCGGCTGATGGCCTGCCTTCCCTTGCCCCAGTTCTCCGTACCGCCGCCCTCGACGTAGCGGGATCCGAGCGAGAGGACGGCGCCCTCGGCCGCGGCGAGAAGGCGAGGTACGTCGGCAGGGTCGTGCGAGAGGTCCGCGTCCATCTGAACGATTCGGTTGGCCCCGTGCTCCAGCGCCCAGCGGAAGCCCGCGATGTATGCCGGACCGAGCCCCTCCTTGCGCGTTCGATGGAGCACGGAGAGGAAGGGCAGCTCCCCGCTGAGGCGGTCGGCAAGCTCGCCAGTGCCGTCCGGGGAGGAGTCGTCGATGACGAGCACGCGCGCCTCGGCCCCGACGTTTGCGAGCACGTCGCCGAGCCGGCGGGCGATGGGCTCGAGGTTCGCTCGCTCGTTGTATGTCGGCAGGCAGATGACCAGGCGCACCCGCGTATCATCGCCCGCGTGGCCCAGACGCTGCCGTCCAACGCCCAGCTCGCCGAGCAGTTCGAGCTCCTGGCCGACCTGCTCGAGCTCGACGGCGCCGACGCGTTCCGCCTGAGCGCCTACCGCCGCGCTGCGACGCGCATCCGAGAGTCGGCTGTTCCCGTCGCCCAGCTCGCGCTCGACAAGAAAGCGACGCGGCTTTCCGGCATCGGCGCGACGATCGAGGGGAAGATCGTCGAGTACGCGCAGACGGGCGACCTGGCTGCGCTCGCCAAGCTCCGAGACAAGCTACCGACCGGGCTTGTCGACGTCATGCACGTCCCCGGCCTCGGTCCGAAGACCGCCCGCAAGCTCTGGGTCGAGCTGGGCGTGCAGTCGGCAGACGATCTGCGGGCCGCCGCCGAGCAGGGCCGGCTCGCGGAGGTGCAGGGTCTCGGGCCGAAGACCCAGGAGAAGGTGCTCGCCTCCCTCGCGAAGCCGAAGAAGGCGATCGAGCAGAAGACCCTCCTCGGACGCGTGCTCCCGGCTGTGGACGAGGCCGTCGAGGAGCTACGCTCGCATCCGGCTGCGGTGCGGGTGTCCGAGGCGGGCAGCGTCCGCCGACGCTGCGAGACCGTGCGGGATCTCGACATCATCGCCACCGCCGACGATCCGGCCGCGTTGACCGCTCACTTCGTCGCGCAGCCCTGGGTCGCCGAGGTCGTTGCCCACGGAGGCACGAAGGCGAGCGTGGTCTCACACGACGGGCTTCGCTTCGATCTGCGCGTCGTCCCGCCGGAGAGCTACGGGAACCTTCTGCAGCATTTCAGCGGCTCGAAGGCGCACAACGTCGCGATGCGCGAGGAGGCGGTGACGCGCGGTCTTTCCATCTCAGAGTACGGCGTCAAGAACACGGAAACGGACGAGCTCTTCACGGCCGCCAGCGAGGAAGAGCTCTATGAGTTCCTCGGTTACAGCTGGATCCCGCCGGAGCTCCGCGAGAACCGTGGCGAGCTGCAGGCGGCACGTGAGGGCGCGCTGCCGAAGCTCGTCGAGTTGGACGACATCCGCGGCGACCTGCACTCGCACACGACCTGGTCGGACGGCCGCGCGTCCCTCGACGAGATGGTCTCGACAGCCAAGGGCCTCGGCCGCGCCTACCTCGCCGTCTGCGACCACGCGCGGCGGCTCCGCGATGGGCGGCTCGAGCAGCAGGCGGAGGAGATCGAGGAGGTCGGGGGCCGGATCAAGGGCCTGCAGATCCTGCGCGGAATCGAGGTCGACATCCGCGCGGACGGCTCCCTGGACATGCCCGACGACGTGCTCGCCGGGCTGGACTGGGTGATGGCCTCCGTTCACTCCGGGTTCGACCGCACACGCGAGGAGCTCACTCGGCGGATCGAGGCCGCGATGGAGAGCCCGCACGTGGACTGCATCGGGCATCCGACCGGGAGGAAGATCAACCGCCGCGACCCCTACGACGTCGACTTCGAGGCGCTGCTCGCGAAGGCTCTCGAGACCGGCACGTTCCTGGAGATCAACTGCCAGCCCGACCGGCTCGACCTGGACGACAACCACGCACGGGTGGCCGCGGAGGCCGGCGTCAAGCTTGTCGTCTCGACGGACGCGCACCGCACGCACGAGCTCGCAAACATGCGGCTCGGCGTCGCTCAGGCGAGGCGCGGTTGGATCGGCCGGGAGCAGATCGTGAACGCGCGGCCCTGGCGCGACGTCAAGAAACTGATGAAGAAGCAGTGAGCGACTTTCGGGGCGACGGCGAGGCGGCGGTCGACTGGGTCGCCGGGTACCTCGAACGCGTGGGCGAGCTGCCGGTCGCGTCGTCGGTCTCCCCGGGAGAGGTCCGCGCGAAGCTCGCACCCTCTCCGCCCGAGCACGGCGAGCCCTTCGAGGCGGTCTTACGCGATCTCGACGCGGCCATCCTCCCCGGGATCACCCACTGGAACCACCCGCGTTTCTTCGGCTACTTCGCGAACACGGGCTCCGAGCCGGGGATCCTCGCCGAGCTCGTCGTCGCTGCGCTGAACGTGAACGCAATGCTCTGGACGACGTCGCCGGCCGCGACCGAGGTGGAGGAGCTCGCGCTGGACTGGCTGGCGCAGCTGCTCGGCCTGCCGGAAGGGCTGCACGGCCACATCGACGACACCGCCTCGACCGCGACGATCGTCGCCCTCGCCGCCGCGCGCGAGCTGCGCCCGGGCGGGCACGTGCTCACCTCCGACCACGCGAACTTCTCCGTCGAGAAGGCCGCGCGGCTCCTCGGGCTCGAGTGCCGTTTCGTCCCTGTGGACGAGGAGTACCGGATGCGCGTCGACGCGCTCGCCGAGCAGATCGAGGACGCCGCTGCGGTCGTTCCGACTGCAGGCACGACGTCGACGACCTCGGTCGACCCGGTCCGCGAGATAGCCGCGCTCTGTGAGGACGCGGGCGCCTGGCTCCATCTCGACGCGGCCTACGCGGGCTCGGCCGCGGTGTGCGAGGAGTTCCGCTGGACGCTCGACGGCGCCGAGCTCGCCGACTCCATCGTGATCAACCCACACAAATGGCTCGTCACGCCGATGGACTGCGCGTGCTTCTGGACCCGCCGGCCGGACGCTGTCTTCCGGGCCTTCAGCGCGAGCCCCGAGTACATGCCCGAGCGCGAGGGGACGGTCACCGACCTGAAGGACTACGGGCCGGCGCTCGGCCGCCGCTTCCGCGGGCTCAAGCTCTGGGCGGTACTTCGCTGCTACGGGCGGGAAGGGCTCCAGGCGCTCATCCGGGAGCACGTGCGGCTGGCGCAGCTCTTCGCATCGTGGGTCGGGGAGGAGCCGGGTTGGGAGATTGCGGCGCCGCACGCCCTCTCCGTCGTCTGCTTCCGGCGCGAGGGCCGAGACGAGGAGAACTCGGTGATCCTCGAGCGCGTGAACCGAAGCGGCGAGGCGTTCCTCAGTCAGACGCGTCTCGACGGCCGCCCCGTCTTGCGGCTCGCGATCGGCAACGCCCGGACGACCGAGGAGGACGTTCGCCGCGCCTGGGCTGCGTTGCAGGAAGCCGCAGCCTAGATCGAGCCTGTGAAGGTGTCGCAGGCGGCCGGCTTGCCGGTCTCGTAGCCGCGCGAGAACCAGCGGCGGCGTTGCTCCGAGGTGCCGTGCGTGAAGGTCTCGGGATTGACCTGTCCCTGGGTCTTCTCCTGGATCCGGTCGTCGCCGATGGACGCTGCGGCATCGAGGCCGCTGTTGATGTCCTGCTGGGTCAGGGGGACGATGAAGCCGGTCTCGGTCGCGTGCGCCGCCCAGACTCCGCCGTAGCAGTCCGCCTGCAGCTCCGAGCGTACGGAGGCGCTCTCCGGGCCCTGCGAGTCGCCCCGGACCCGGTCGAGCACGCCAAGGAGATCCTGGACGTGGTGGCCGTACTCGTGCGCGAGCACGTAGGCCTCGACGAACGGCGTGTCCTCTGCGCCGAACTGTGACAGCTCGTCGAAGAAGCCGAGGTCGATGTAGACGAGCTTGTCGGCCGGACAATAGAAGGGGCCGACCTGGGAGCTCGCGGTACCGCAGCCGGTGTCCACCTGGCCGGTAAAGAAGACCGTGTCGGAGGGCTGGTACTGCTGGTTGCTCTGCGTGAACACCTCGTCCCAGAACTTCTGAACGCTGTTGACGACGGCGACGATGCGGCAGTCCTCGCGCTGGTTCGCATCCTCGCCTGTCTTGCACTCCTGCGAGACCTGCGAGGGCGCCGAGTCCTCCCCCACGCGCTGGTTGTCGAGCGGGCCGAGCTGCCCAGGGAGCCCTCCGCCGCCTCCGGAGAGCGCGGACACGATCAGGTAGACGACGAGAATGACGACGCCGATCCCGCCGCCGCCCAGCGCGAGCCCGCCCGCGCCGCCGATTTGGCGCCCGCGAACGTCCCTTACTTGGCCCGGATCGAGCCGGGCGCCTTTCCGAAACCGCATGAACCGAGTATTACCGGGCTCCTTTCGGCGCAAAACTCCTAAAGCGTCGCCAGGAGCTGCCCCAGAGCCTCCGGACCGGGCACCGTCAGGTCCGCGGCGGCGACGAGCTCCTGAGGTCCCTCGTCGGACTCGACCGCGATTCTGACGGCATGGTCGAGGCCGGCGGCCGCCAGGCCCTGGAACGCATCGAGGTCGGTCGTGTCGTCCCCGGCGTAAAGGCCGCGTCGTGCCTCTACGGAGGCGAGCAGCGCCCGCACGGCGGTTCCCTTGTCGGCCGAGACAGCGGGTCTCACCTCCAGCACCTTGCGGCCCCAACGGGGGTCGAGCCCCGCCTCGCGGGCGCGTTCGGCGACCTGCTCCAGCTCGCCACGCGCTGCATCGTCATCGTCGGCTCCCCGGTAGTGGTAGGAAAGCGACAGCCCCTTGTCCTCGACCGGGAGCGCGACCGAGTCCCTGAAGGCTGCGACCTGTGCGGAGAGCTCGGCCGCCCGTTCGTCCAGCTCGAGGCCGTGGTTGCCCACGTAGCGGATGCCGTCCACGCCGACAAGCACCGCCGCCTCCCCGCCGGCGCGGCCGCTGATGCAGGCGAGGAGCAGGTAGGAGCCCGCCAGGCGCGCGAGCTCGGCCCGCGTCTCCGCCGGGACGCGGGCGAGCTCGGGACGCGGCGCGATGGGCGCAAGCGTGCCGTCCACATCGAAGAGGAGCGCCGTCTTTTCCGGCGCCTCGCGGAGCGGGGCCAGCAGGTCCATCGCACTAGGATACGAGCGTGAGCAGGACCCGCCCGGTCGCCGCGTTGCCCGCGATCGGGCTCTCGGCGGGGTTCTTCAGCGCCCTCTTCGGCGTCGGAGGCGGGACGATCGTCGTGCCGCTCCTCGTCCTCCTGCTCGGCTACTCCACGCGCTGGGCCACGGGCACCTCGCTCGCGGCGATCGGCCTCACGTCGCTCTGCGGGATGGCGGCCTTCGGCGTGCTCGGGGAGGTGAGCTGGCCCGACGCGGCGCTGGTCGGTTTCCCGGCGATGCTCGGCACCTTCTTCGGGACTTGGGCGCAGCAGAAGGTGCCGGTTCGCGTCCTCACGATCCTCTTCAGCGTCCTGCTCTTCGGAGTCGCGGTCAGGCTTTTCATCGGATGACGGTCGTTTACGCCCTTATCCTCGGCTTTGCCGCTGGCATCCTGTCGGGGATGTTCGGGGTCGGCGGCGGGATCCTGTTCGTGCCCACGCTCTCGCTCGTGGTCGGTCTCTCGCACCTTTCCGCGGAGGCGACGTCCCTCGCCGCGATCATCCCAGTGGTGGTGGTGGGCGCCTGGCAGCAGAACCGCTACGGCAACGTGCGCTGGCGCCCGGCCCTCGTCATCGGGGTGAC
Organism: Gaiellaceae bacterium; assembly: GCA_035296905.1. Taxonomy (GTDB): domain Bacteria; phylum Actinomycetota; class Thermoleophilia; order Gaiellales; family Gaiellaceae; genus DATEOR01. Next base: position 21,066 of record DATHAA010000103.1, on the reverse strand, counting down.
TTCGGCCGGCGGGGTCGCCGGAGGCGTCGCGCTCGCGACCTGGCTCAGCGAAGGCGTCCTCGAAAGGCTGTTCGCCTGCCTGCTCCTCGTGGTCGCAGCGCGGCTGGCCTGGTCAGCGCGCGGCTAGTCCCTACTAAACTCTGAGCATGGCCGAGGAAGATTTCTGGCTTCCTCTCGTCGACGAGCCTATCGGGGAGCTCGTGGCCCGCCTGCAGGCGGAAGATCCTCAGATCGCCGCCCTGGTCGACTCGCCGCGCCGGCAGCTCGCCTTTCGCACCTTTGCCTACGTGCGCGCCGGGATCCTTCTGGGGTCGCTCCTCGTCGATCACGACGTCACGAACGAGGGATCGCGCACCTGGATCGACGAGCTGCTGGCCGACCCCGCGCCCCGGAAGGCGGTCGAGGACGAGATCCGCGCGGTGGCGCGCGACGTCGCTGCAGACCCCAAGCTCGCCGACGACACCCCGCTCGGGCCCGACGAGGCCGCCCGCGAGCGGTTCCGCGCCTTCGCCCGCGGGCTGGACTCTTCTCCCTAGCCGCTTCGTCCGAGAGCCGCGTCGGCCTTCTGCTTGAGATCGTCGACTACGGCCGCGTCGCGGAGCGTCGTGGTGTCTCCGAGCTCGTGTCCCTCGGCGATGTCCTTCAAGAGGCGGCGCATGATCTTTCCGGAGCGGGTCTTCGGGAGATCGTCGCCGAAGAGGACCGCGGCGGGCCGGGCGATCTTGCCGATCTTCGCCGCGACGAACTGCCGTAGCTCCTCCGCGAGCTCGTCCGAGGGCTTATAGCCGCCCTTGAGGAGGACGAAGCAGACGATTCGCTGTCCGCGCTCCGGGTCGGCTGCGCCGGTGGCCGCTGCCTCGGCGACTGCCTCGTGCTCGACGAGCGTGGACTCGATCTCGGTTGTCGAGAGCCGGTGGCCGGCGACGTTGATGACGTCGTCGATCCGGCCCATGAGCCAGTAGTAGCCGTCGGAGTCCTGCTTCGCGCCGTCGCCGGTGAAGTACATCTCCGCGCCGTACTTGGAGAAGTAGTTGGAGACGTAGCGCTCGTCGTCTTCCCAGAGCGTGCGGAACATCCCCGGCCACGGGTGCTTCACGGTCAGGAAGCCGCCCTGACCCTGCGGAACCGGATTGCCCTGCTCATTCAGGATCGCGGGCTTGATCCCCGGGAACGGCACCGTCGCCGAACCGGGCTTGAGGGTGGTCAGGCCGGGCAGCGGGGTGATGAGGATGCCGCCGGTCTCCGTTTGCCACCATGTGTCCACGACCGGGCAGCGCTCCTGGCCGATCACCTTCCAGTACCAGACCCAGGCCTCGGGGTTGATCGGCTCGCCGACGGTGCCGAGAAGGCGGAGCGACGAGAGGTCGTGCCGGGCCGGGTAGTCGTCGCCCATCTTCACGAACGAGCGGATGAGGGTCGGCGCGGTGTAGTACGAGCTGACCTTGTAGCGCTCGACTATCTCCCAGTGGCGGTCCCAGTCGGGGTAGGCGGGGTCGCCCTCGTAGAGGACGCTCGTCGTCCCGTTCGCGAGCGGCCCGTAAACGATGTAGCTGTGCCCGGTCACCCAGCCGACGTCGGCGGCACACCACCAGATCGTGTCGTCGTGGATGTCGAAGATCCACTTGTGGGTGACGGCGACATGGAGGAGGTAGCCGGCGCTCGTGTGCTGGACACCCTTGGGCTTCGCCGTCGTCCCCGATGTGTGGAGGAGGAAGAGCGTGTCTTCGGCGCCCATTCGCTCGGGCTCGCACTCGTCGCCCTCGCCCTCGACGACGTCGTGCCACCAAAGGTCACGCTCGTTGTTCCAGGAGACTTCGTCGCCGGTGCGGCGGAAGACGACCAGGCGCTCGACGCTCGTCGCCGCATCGGCCGCCGCATCCGCGTTCTCCTTCAAAGGCACCTTGCCGCCCTTGCGCCAGCCCTCGTCCTGCGTGATCAGGAGCTTTGCGCCTGAGTCGCGGAGCCGCTCGGCCAGGGACTCCGACGAGAACCCGCCGAAGACCACCACGTGCGGCGCACCGATGCGGGCGCACGCGAGCATGGCGATCGGGAGCTCCGGGACCATGCCCATGTAGATGCCGACCCGGTCGCCCTTGGAGACGCCGAGGTTTCGGAGGGCGTTGCCAAGGCGGGAGACCTCGCGCAGCATCTCCGCGTACGTGAGATCGGCGCGCTCGCCGTCGGGCTCGCCGACCCAGTGGTAGGCGACCCGGTCTCCTCGGCCGTCCTCGACGTGACGGTCGAGACAGTTCCAGGCGACATTCAGCTCGCCGTCGGCGAACCAGGTGCAATGGGGTGGATCCCACTCGAGCCCCTTGGTCGGCTCCTTGAACCAGCCGATGAACTCGTCCGCGAGCTCGCGCCAGAAACCCTCGGGATCCTCGTCGGCGCGACGGTAGACGGAGTCCTCCGAGGCGACTGCCTGGGCGGCGAACTCCTCGGGCGGCGGAAAGGTGCGCTGCTCGTCCAGCAGGGCTTCAATGGCGGCTTGTGTGCTCTCGGTTTCCATGGCCGCAGAATATGACCGATAGCAATCGAGCCGCGTACAGCGCTAACCTCTGAGCCGTGCGCTTGCGGGTCGTCCTAGGGGCTCTCCTAGTTTTCTCGCTCGTCCTCGCCGGGTCCTCCGGAGCGGTGGTGCCCTCGCCCGCGTCCTCGGCGAGCGCGTTCGGCGTCAGGGTCGTCGTGCCGGGCAAAACGCCGGCGTCCGCGGGCTCGATCTGGTCGCCGCCACAATCGGCCGCCTCCCTCGTCGGCTGGTCGTACGGCGATGGGGCCGTGACCACGGGGGCGATCACGGGCGGGACGAACGCGACCGTCGACGACGACCGCGCCCTCGGGCGGGGGCTCGTCCGGGTCAGCTCGGTCTCGCTCTTCGGAGGCGAGGTGACGGCGGATGCGGTGACCTCCAAGTCCGTGTCGCACGCCTCCCCTTCGAGCGCCGGGGGGGACCTCTCTGGGTCAGGCGTTGCGAACCTGGTCGTCTTGGGCGCGAGCGTGACGGCAACCCCGAACGCGAAGGTCACGCTCGGCGACTGGGGCTACGCCATCGCGCTCGAGCAGGCGGTCACGGACCAGAACACGACCCAGCGGCGCGGTCATCGCGGCTTCGTCGTCGGCCTCCACGTCCACCTGACTGCTGCGCACGGCGGACTGCCCGCCGGAACGCAGATCTTCATCGGCTATGCCGAGGCCGCCGCGACCGCGCCGAAGACCGTGGCGCCTCCGCCGCCCGGCTCCCCGCCCACGAGCCCGCCGTCGACCCACCATCACCACGGGCCCGTGCCGCCTCCGGCCGGACCGTCCCCCACGACGCCTCCTCCTGTGCAGAGCCCGCCGGCCGGCGTCCGTCCGCACCTGACGGCGGGCGGCTACGTATTCCCGGTGTACGGGCCGGCGTCGTTTTCAGACGACTTCGGCGCCGCGCGCGCCGACACCGGCTGGCACCACGGGAACGACATCTTCGCGCCGCTCGGCGCACCGATCCTCGCTGTTACGGACGGGACGCTCTTCCTCGTGGGATGGAACACCATCGGCGGCAACCGCTTCTGGCTTCGCGATCTGCAGGGGAACGAATTCTACTACGCCCACCTGTCCGCGTTCACGCCGGCTGCCCGGGACGGGGCGCAGGTGAAGGCGGGCGACGTGATCGGATTCGTCGGCGCCACCGGTGATGCCGCCGGCACCCCGACGCACCTGCACTTCGAGGTTCACCCCGCCGCCCTCCTCGGCATGGGCTACGACGGAGTCATCGACCCGTATCCCTACCTGCTGGCCTGGCAGCGGCTCGACGACGCCAACTTCGACGCGACGGGCTGGACGCCGCCCGGGAAGAAGGCTCCGCCGCCGGCTGCAGTCCTGCTGCAGGCAGACGACATCTCGGCAGTCTCAGGCCTCGACTCTGCGGGGTTCGAAGGAGTGCTCACCGGCGAGCCGCTCTTTGGAGAGGGCCCGCCGGGGCCGAAGATCGTCTACGCCGCTCCGGGATTCAGCAAGAGCGACGCGGGTTAGGGCTAGCTGCCCGTTCCTCCGTTGTCCTCTGAGGGTACGGAATCGAAGGGCTGCTCGGGCCCGAAGAGCTTGTTCTTGAGCCAGCGGCGCGTGTCCGGGCCGGTCGCCGGGTTGAACAGGACGCCGAGCGCGATGCCGGCCATGAGCAGAGTCGTGTTGCGGCCGGCGTGGGACTGGTTGCCCTGGGCGCGCTCGCCCGCTTTGCGGAGTTCCTCGACGGCTCTCTTGAGCTCGTTCTGGATGTCCTTGTCGCGCGCGACCTTGAACGCCATGCCGGTCGTCCCGCGGTCGCCCAGCAGATCGTCGTAGATCTTGCGGGCCGAGTCGTATGCCTTCTTGACGTGGTCGTGCAGCTCCTCGTCCTGAGCAAGCCGCTCGACGTAGGGTCGTGCGGTGTCCACCGCGTCGCCCACCATGTCCTTTGCCTTGGTCATTAGTCGGTCCTTTCCTCTCTAGCGTCGTCCTTCAGACACTACTACCCGCGTGCTGCCGAGGAAAACTCGACCACGTCCGCGCCCGGGAACGCTGCTTCCATCACGTCATCGACGTGGTCGGCAAGTACGAACGTCATCTGCTTGCGCACATCGCGGGGCAAATCGTCGAGATCTGCCTCGTTCTCCTTCGGCAGGATCACCGTGCTGATGCCCGCGCGCTGAGCCGCGAGCACCTTGTCCCGAAGCCCGCCGATCGGGAGCACCTGGCCGGTGAGCGTGATCTCGCCGGTCATGGCGACCTCCTCGGAGACCGGCCGGCTCATCGCCAGCGAGGAAAGGGCCGTCGCCATGGCAATTCCGGCAGACGGGCCGTCCTTGGGCACCGCTCCCGCGGGCACGTGGATGTGGACGTCGCGATGTGTGAACCAGTCCTCGTCGAGCCCGAGATCCGTGGTGTGCCCCCGCACCCAGGAAAGGGCAGCCTGCGCGGACTCCCGCATGACCTCTCCGAGCTGGCCCGTGACGACCAAGCGACCCTCGCCGGGAACGGCTGTCGCCTCGATGAAGAGGATGTCGCCGCCGACCGGCGTGACGGCCAGGCCCGTGGCCACGCCGGGGTCGGACGTGCGCTTGCGGATCTCGTGGCGGAAACGCGGGCGGCCGAGCCAGATGCGGACGCGGCGCTCGTCGATGCGGGCGGTCTTCCGCTTCCCTGACGCGATCTCGGCGGCCGTCTTGCGGCAGATCGCAGCGATCTCGCGGTCGAGGTTCCGGACGCCGGCCTCACGCGTGTACTCGGCGATGATGAGCCGGAGCGCCTTGTCGCCGAACTTGACGTTCCCGGCGTCGAGCCCGTGTGCCTCGAGCTGCTTGGGAACGAGGTAACGCTTGGCGATGCCGAGCTTCTCCTCCTCGGTGTAACCCGAGAGCCGGATGATCTCCATTCGGTCCTGAAGCGGGGGCGGGATCGTCTCGAGCTGGTTGGCCGTGCAGATGAAGAGCACCTTCGAGAGATCGAAGGGGAGGTCGAGATAGTGGTCCCGGAAGCTCAAGTTCTGAGCGGGGTCGAGCACCTCGAGCATCGCGCTCGACGGATCGCCGCGCCAGTCGGAGCCCATCTTGTCGATCTCGTCGATCATGAAGACCGGGTTCCGGGAGCCGGCGTCGCGGAGCGCGCGGAGAATCGTGCCCGGGAGGGCGCCGATGTACGTGCGGCGGTGGCCGCGGATCTCGGCCTCGTCACGGACACCGCCCACGGAGATGCGGGCGAACTTGCGTCCGAGCGAGCGTGCGATCGACTGGCCGAGCGAAGTCTTGCCGACTCCGGGCGGGCCGAGGAAGCAGAGGATCGGGCCGGAGACGTCCTCCTTGAGCTTCGAGACCGCGAGCTGCTCGATGATGCGATCCTTCACCTTCTCGAGGTTGTAGTGATCCTCGTCGAGGACTTCGCGCGCGTGCTCGAGGTCGAGGTTGTCCTCGGTCGTTTCGTTCCAGGGCAGGGAGAGGATCCACTCGAGGTAGCCGCGGATGACGCCGTATTCGGCGGCTGCAGGCGGAAGCTTGGCGAGCCGGTCGAGCTCGCGGCGCGCGGCGCGGTCGGCCTCCTCGGGGAGGTGGGCCTCCTCGATCTGCCCGCGGAGCTCCGAGATCTCGGCTTGCTGCTCGTCTCCTTCGTCGAGCTCGTCCTGGATCGCCTTCAGCTGCTGGCGGAGGAAGTACTCACGCTGCGAGTGCTCCATTTCCGATTGCACTTGGGACTGGATCTTCGTGCCCAGCTCGAGCACTTCGAGCTCGCGGTTGAGAATGACGGTGAGCTTGCGGAGGCGCGCCTCGATGTCTGCTTCCTCGAGCAGCTCCTGCTTCTCGGCCGTCTTGAGGCGCATCGTCGTCGCGATGAGGTTGGCGAGCGTGCTCGCGTCCTCGGCGTTCGCGGCGGCGAGCTGCACCTCGTCGGGCAGATAGGGGACGAGGCCGATGACCCGGCTGAAGAGCGCCTCGACGTTGCGGGAAAGAGCCTCGACCTCGGTCTCCGGGCCCTCGACGTCCGGGAGGTCACTGAACTCGCCGGCGAGGTAAGGGTCGGTCTGGACGAGGCGGTCGAGCTGCACCCGGCGCACGCCCTGGACGAGGATTCGCAGCGTTCCGTCCGGGACGCGAATCATCTTGTGGATGAGTGCCGCGGTTCCGACGTCGTAGATGTCCTCCACAGCGGCCGCCTCTTCCTCGGCGTTCCGCGTCGTCACGAGCGCGATCGTCGAGTCATTCGCGACGGCTTCGTCGACCAGCTGGATCGAGCGCTCCTCGCCCACGGCGAGCGGGGTCATGGAGTCGGGGAAGACCACCGTCTCCTTGAGCGGCAAGATCGGGAGGACCTCGGCCACCGCTTCCTCGTCGGGCCGCACGGTTTCCTCGACCGTGCTCATGCGTCCTCCGTCGACTGAATGGTCACCTTGACCGCCCCCGGTGACTTGCGGGCGAGCGGCAGGTGGATGGAGAGGAGGCCGTTCTCGTAGGTCGCCTTCGCGGCCTCCGAGTCGACCTCTTCGTTCAGCTGCACGCGACGCTCGAAGATGCCGTAGTCGATCTCGATGTGTTGGTAGACGCGCCGGTCGCCGGCCGGCCGCGAGCGTCGCCCCCGGACGAGTAGGACGCCGTCGACGACCGCAGCGTCGACCTCGGCCGGGTCGATCCCGGCGAGCTCCACGACCACGGTGATCGCCGGCGGGTCGTCGGTGCGGTAGACGTCGAGCGCAGGGCGAAACCCGGCGCGTCTGGAGACGAGCCTGGGCACCTGGCAGAGGTCGGCGAAGAGCTCTTCCATCTCCGACTTCATACGGTCGATCTCCCTGCGTGTGGTCATGAGACAATCGTACCGATGGGCCGCATTCTCAAAGCGTCCGCGCTGGGCCTTGGTTTTCTCGCGTACATCTGGGTCGCGGGCGTACGCAACGCGGAAGGGGTGAAGTCGCGAAAGCGGGCTCGCAGGGCTGCTAGGTTAGTGTCCGCTAACGAGCGGGAGGAGCACTAGGTGGAGCGGTGGACGCGGGCGATGATCCGCTATCGGTGGTGGGTCGCCGGGGTCTGGGCAGTCCTCTTCCTGATCGGCGGGTACGCGACCTCCGGGCTCAGCGACCTCCTCACCAACCGATTCACGCTCCCGGGGACCGACACCGCCCGCGCAGACTCGATCCTCGAGGACCACTTCGGCCAGAAGACGGTGGGCTCGTTCTCGGTCGTCGTGAAGGGAGAGCCCGGTTCGGCGCAGCAGCTTCTGCCCATCGTCCGCGAGCGCGCTGTGGCGGCTGTGAAGGAGCTTCCGACCGGCCAGCTCGCCGGCGTCCAGGCCGTCTCCGACTCGGTGGTCAGCGCGACAATCGTCTCCAACCTGGAGCCGGCCGACGCGAAAGGCCACACGGACGACATGCGCGCCGCCGCCGGCGAGATCCCCGGCGCGACGGTCTACGTCTCCGGGCAGGCCGCCATCGAGCACGACCTCGACCCGGTCTTCGCGCACGACCTTCAGGTCGGCGAGCTCTTCATCGCCATTCCGATCGCGGCGCTGATCCTTGCCTTTGTCTTCGGAACGCTCGCCTTCCTGCTGCCGCTGATCTTCGCGGCGGCCGCGATCCCGACGACGCTCGCGATCATCTGGCTCTTCGCGCACGTGATGGAGCTGACGACGTACCTGCAGAACCTCGTCATGCTCATCGGGTTCGGCATCGCGATCGACTACTCGCTCCTGATCGTCTACCGCTACCGCGAGGAGCTCCGGTCCGGGAAAGCGAAGGAGGACGCCATCGTCCGGACGATGGAGACCGCGGGCCGCGCGGTCGTCTTCAGCGGCTCGGCGGTCGGGATCGGCCTCGCGCTCATGCTCTTCATGCCGCTTCCCTTCATGCGCGGCTTCGGGATTGGCGGGCTCGTGATCCCGCTCGTCTCCGTCGCCTGCGCGCTGACGCTCCTGCCGGTGCTCGTCTACTTCTGCGTGAACGGGCTCGACCGCGTGAGCATCGTGCCGAAGCGCGTGCTCGTGAGCAGGGACTCGGAGTACAACTTCTGGTGGCGGCTCTCGCGCGGCGTCATGCGGCACGCGCGGATGGTGGCCGCCGTGACGACGGCGTTCCTGCTGCTGCTTGCGTTACCGGTGTTCTGGCTGGAGGTCGGGCCGGGCTCGAACAAGGGAATCCCGCAGAATCTCGAGGGCGTCGAAGGTCTGAACGTGATCTCGGACGCCGTCGGCGAGGGTGCCCTTGCACCGACGGCGATCGTCGGGGACACGGGCCGCGCAGGAGGTGTCGACTCGACCGGCGTCCGCGCGGCGATCGGCGCACTCGAGCAGGGTCTCCGCGCCGATCCTGAGGTGGCTGCGGTCCGATTCGCGGAGGGGCCGCAATACGTCGACTCGAGCGGCCAGTACTTCCACCTCGACGTGATCGGGACGAGCGAATACGGCTCGCCGCCGGCCCTCCATTTCGTCGACCGCTTGCGCGACGACATCGTCCCGGCGGCGCTTTTCCCGGACGGCGTGAACGTCTACGCGGGCGGTGGGCCGCCGAGCGGCGTGGACTTCCTCAACCTCACGTACGGAGCCTTCCCGTGGCTCGTCCTCGGCGTGCTTCTCCTGACGTACGTCCTGCTCCTGCGCGCGTTCCGCTCGGTGATCCTGCCGCTGAAAGCGATCATCCTGAACCTGCTCTCGATCGGCGCCGCGTACGGGCTGCTCGTCATGTTCTTCAAGTGGGGCGGTGCCGGCGCGGTCGGGCTCATCAGCTTCGACCAGATCGAAGGCTGGATTCCGGTCTTCGTCTTCGCCATGGTCTTCGGGCTCTCGATGGACTACGAGGTCTTCCTCGTCAGCCGCATGCGCGAGGAGTGGGACGACGGGCATACAAACGAGGAGGCTGTCTCTGCCGGGCTTGCGAAGACGGGCCGGATCGTGACCGCCGCAGGCCTCGTCATGTTCGCGGCGTTCATGGGCTTCGTCGCCGGCTCGATCGTCGGCCTGCAGCAGTTCGGCTTCGGGCTCGCCGCGGCGATCCTCATCGACGTGACGATCGTGCGCGCGCTACTCGTGCCGAGCGCGATGAAGCTCTTCGGCCGCTGGAACTGGTGGCTGCCGACGAATGTCGCCCGGGTCTTCCGCGTGAAGCCCTCGCCTCTTCGGCGTCCTGACCCCCATCCGGCGGCAAGCAGCGGCCGTTAGGGTTCCGCGCATGGAACTCGAGGTCGTCGAGGGCGACATCACCGAGCTCGACGTGGACGCGGTCGCAAATGCTGCGAACAACGAGCTCTGGATGGGTGCAGGCGTCGCCGGGGCGATCAAGCGCGCGGGCGGGGCGGAAATCGAGCAGGAGGCCGTCGCGCAGGCGCCGATCGCGGTCGGCCAGGCGATCGCCACCGGGGCCGGGAACCTGCGGGCGAAGCACGTCGTCCACGCTGCAGTCATGGGCCAGGATCTGCAGACCTCGGCTGAGCTCATTTCGCAGGCCACCAGGCGCACCCTCGAGGTCGCAGACGAGCTCGGCTCCCACTCCCTGGCGATGCCAGCGTTCGGCACTGGAGTCGGCGGCTTCCCGATCGGGCAGTGTGCAGAGCTGATGGTCACCGAGGCGCGCGCCTTTGAGCCGGTGAACCTGGAGCGGATCGTCTTCGCGGTCTTTGGGCACGACGCCGAGCAGGCCTTCCGGGCCGCGGTCGGCGAATAGCCCGCCAGTCGTTCGCCGTTCCTCCGGGCCTCGCGTGGTGGCGTGGCGAGCCGGGCGGTGCGGACTGGCTCGAGCGCCTGCCACGGCTCGTGGCCGAGCTCCTGGACGAGTGGTCGCTTGAGCTCGAGCCCCCCTTCGAGCCCGCGCACATCGCCCTGGTGGTGCCGGTGCGGCGCGAGGACGGCTCTGCGGCGGTGCTCAAGGTCAACTTTCCGGAGCCCGAGAGCGAGCACGAGAGCGACGCGCTCGCGTGCTGGAACGGCTCAGGCGCGGTGCGCCTGCTCGCGCGCGCCGACGAGCGGCGCGCGTTGCTCGTCGAGCGCTGTCTCCCGGGCTCGTCGCTCTGGGATGTGGAAGAGGACGAGGCGAACGAGATCGCGGTAGGGGTTCTCGTTCAACTCTGGGCGGCTCCGCCGATCGCAGCGTTTCGGTCGCTCGCGGACGAGGCTGCGCGTTGGGCCAACAGCCTGCCTGCTAGCTGGGCGGAGGCCGGTCGCCCGTTCGAGCGAACGCTCCTCGAGCAGGCGGTGGAGTTCATGCGGACGGATGCGAGCGGGGAGGACGCCGTGCTCCTGCATCAGGATCTCCACGGTGGAAACATCCTCCGCTCGGAACGCGGCTGGCTGGCGATCGACCCCAAGCCGCTCGTCGGCGAGCGGGCATTCGACGTCGCTTCGCTGCTCCGCGACCGGCGCGACGACCTCGCTCGCGACCCGGACCCCGCCACGCGGGTTCGACGCCGCGTCGATTTCTACAGCGAGCGGCTCCAGCTCGATCGCGAAAAGGTGCGCGGCTGGGGTATAGCGCACGCTCTTGCCTGGGGCTTCGAGGGTGGCCGTCCGTTGCCGGGACACATCGAGTGCGCCCGGGCTCTCGCGGGTACGTGACGCGGATGACCGTGCGGCCGGAAGGCCTCGTCTACGAGCCCAACTTTCTGACCGAGGAGGAGGAGCGGACACTCCTCGCCAAGATCGCAGCGCTCGACTTCGACGAGATCCGTATGCACGGCCAGGCCGCGCGCCGGACGGCGAAGCACTACGGGATCGCCTACGACTGCGACAACCCGGCCGCCCCGAAGCCGGGGGAGCCGCTTCCGGAGTGGCTCGAGCCCGTGCGCGCTCGCGTGGCCGAGCTGGCAAAGGTTACGCCGGACGACCTCGTCGAGGCGCTCGTCCAGCACTATCCGCCCGGAGCGCCGATCGGCTGGCATCGCGACGCGCCGAAGTTCGGGCTCGTCGGCGGTGTGTCGCTCGCCTCGCCGGCCCGGATGCGCTTCCAGCGCGGCAAGGGAGAGGCGCGCGAGGTCACGGAGGTCCTGCTCGAGCCCGGATCCGCGTACGTACTTGCAGGAAAGGCGCGCTGGTCCTGGCAGCACAGCATCCCGCCGGTGAAGGAAGACCGGTACTCGATCACCTTTCGGACGCTTCGCTAGGGTCGCGTCGTGCGCGTTCTCGTTCCCGGCGGCTGCGGCTTCCTCGGCAGCAATTTCGTCGGCCAGCTGGCAGCAGCCGGCCACGAGGTCGTCGTCCTCGACCGCCTGACCGACTTCGGCAATCTCGCCCGCCTCGAGGGCATTCCACACGAGTTCGTCCAGGGGGACGTCGCTGACGCGGTCACGGCCACCGGAGCGGCGGACGGCTGCCAGGCGATCGTCAACTTCGCGGCGGAGACGAGTCTCGACGCCTCTGCCCTCGCATCGGGAGGATTCATCGTCACCGATGTTTTCGGGACTCACGTCTTGCTCGAGTTCGCCCGCGTGGCCGGGATCCGCTATGTGCAGGTGTCGACGAGCGAAGCCAGCAGGCCGACAACTCCGCCGACCGCCTCCAAGGCCGGCGCCGATCTCCAGGCGCTCGCTTACGCGGAGGCCGGCGTGAACGTGTCGATCGTCCGCGGCGCGCGTGCCTACGGGCCGTTTCAGCATCCCGCCGTCGAGCCAGCAGCCTCGATCGTCGAGGCACTCGCCCGCGGGGACCAGCCAGTCGAACCGCTACCGGGGGCGTGCGTGCACACGGACGACCACAGTGCCGCGGTCGACCTCGTTCTGCACGAAGGCGCCGCAGGCGAGATCTATTCCGTCGGAGAAGAGGACTTAGCGATCCGCGCTCTGGGCTGGGAGCCCAGGCACGCGCTGCCGGCGGGACTGACCGAGACGGTGGACTGGTATCGCGAGCACCGCGATTGGTGGGAGCCCCTCCTGGGCGACGGCCGAAGCTTCGCCGAGCAGTACGCGCGGCGCAGCGGTGGCTAGCCGCCACACCGGGCGCGTGCTCCGTCGATCTCGGAGCGAGGGCCCTGCAGGGACTCCGATCGGTCGAGATACGTGAGCGCTTTCTGGCAGCGGCCGAGCTCGGCCAGAGCCTTGCCGGCGTCGTAGTACGCATAGGCCTCGTAACGGAAGTCGTCCGCGTACGTCCCGTCGAGAGGACGCAGTGCCTGCTTCACGGCGGTCCAGGCGCTCACCCAGTCTCCGGAGCTCAGGTACCCCGTCGACTGGTCGGTCCGGGCGACCGCCTCGTCGATCGAGACGGACGGACTGACCGGAGCCGGGGGCGGCCCGGAGGCCGTGGTCGTTGTGACGGTCTGAAGCACGGTCGCCCCGGGCAACGTCTCGCGCTGGGTCACGGTGACCGGCCGCGGGCGTTTGGCTGATCGTGCCTGCGGGTCGTCTCCGCTCGTCGCCAGGTAGGCCGCTGTCACTCCTCCCACGAACGTCGCGAGCAGCATGACGAGCACGAGCGGGAGGAGCCACACCGGGCGCGACCGTGTGAGCGTCCTCTGCGGTCGGCGCGGCTCACGCGGAACCGGGACGGTCGCGAGTGCCCTCGTCGGCGCGGACTGCTCGGCGCGCAACGCTGCGGTCAGAGCGTCCGCGAAGCCGACGGACGACGCGTAGCGCTTGTTCGGGTCCTTGGCGAGGGCGCGTTCGAAGACGGCATCGACGGAACGCGGAAGTCCCACGCCGCGCTCGGAGGCCGGCGGGATCGGGTCGTGGATGTGGGCGGCGGCCTCTGCCGTCTCGGAGCCCCGCTCGAAGGGCCGCCCGCCGGTCAGAAGCTCGTAGGCGACCACGCCGAGTGCGTAGCGATCGCTGGCCGGGCCGGCGGGCTCGCCCCGCGCCTGTTCCGGAGCGAGGTAGCCCGCAGTTCCCATGACCGTTCCGGCGAGCGTCATCCCGGCGGTGTCGTCGATCGCCCGTGCGATTCCGAAGTCGGCCACGACGAGATCCCCGCGCTCGCTGAAGAGGAGGTTTGCCGGCTTGATGTCGCGGTGAACCACCCCTCGCGTGTGGGCCGCGTCGATCGCCTCCGCCGCCTGCCGAAGCCAGTCGATCGACTGCCCTCGGGCGACCGGCCCGCTTCGTGCCCGGTCCGCGAGGGAGCCACCGGCCAGGTACTCCATCACGATGAACGGCCGCCCTCGGAACTCTCCGACGTCGTAAATCGAGATCGTGTGCGGCTCGCCGGTCAGCCTCGCAGCCGTCAGCGCCTCCCTCTTGAAGCGCCTCCTGAAGTCTTCGCGGTCGGCGAAGCGCGCATCGAGGAGTTTGACGACCACCTTCCGCCCGAGCTCCCTGTCCTCCGCGAGGTAGATCTCGCCCATGCCGCCGCGACCGATCACACGTGGATCGGCGTACCGGTCCGGTAGCACGCCGGCGCGAACGGCCATGGCTGGTCCTTTGCCTTCCCCAGCTGCGGACAAACGCGGGTTGCGGGACCGTTACGCGCATGCGACGGTGCGCCGAACCTGTAATTCATGCTTTCCTAACGAGGTCCGGTTACGTTCTTGCCGAAGGGGTCCTTGGAAAGCTCGATGAGACGACTCGCCCTCCCGGTCGCCATTCTGGTTGCGCTCGCCTCCGCTGCGAGTGCCGCAGCGTCCCCCATGTACGTGCTCAAGGGCCACGGCTGGGGTCACGGCGTCGGGCTGAGCCAGTACGGGGCGCTCGGGCGCGCAAACGACGGCCGGGACTACAAACAGATCCTCGGCTTCTACTACGACGGCACCAACGTCGGTCAGACCAGCCAGAACAAGATCCGCGTCCTGCTCATGTCAGGGCGGTCGTCGGTGACGCTCCACTCCTCGGAGTCCTTCAAGGTCGGCGACAAGACGCTGGCCCGGTTCACGGACTGGAAGCTCGTGCCCACGAGCGACGGCAGGGTGCGCGTGGTCGGGAAGGGAAAGTTCGGCAGCCCTGCCACTGCCAAGCCGGGGGACGGTTTTTTGCGGATCGACGGGCTTCGCTATCGGGGCGACCTCAAGGTCTTCAACCACAGCGGCGCCCTCGACGTCGCCAACGTCGTCGGCCTGCAGGGCTACCTTTACTCCGTCGTCCCGCGCGAGATGCCGTCGAGCTGGCCGCTCGAGGCGCTCAAGGCTCAGGCCGTCGCCGCGCGTGGCTATGCGGTTCGCGCTGCTCGAGCAAGCTGGTACGACATCTACGACAACACGCACGATCAGGTCTACGGCGGCCTCGACTACTCGAGCGGCGAGGACCCGGGCTCCACCGCCGCGGTCCAGGGGACTGCGGGCGAGGTCCTGAAGTACGGCGGTTCCGTGATCAGCGCGTACTTCTCCTCCTCGAACGGCGGGAGGACGGCGGCCTCGGTGGACACATGGGGCGGCCCGCTCCCATATCTCGCTTCGAAGCAGGATCCCTTCGACCTCAACGCGTCGAACCCGAACCGCAAGTGGACCGTGGTGCTCTCGCCGCGTGCGCTGCAGAACCGTCTCGGGGCCGCCAAGACTCCCGCGGACGCCATCGTCACATCGAGGAAATCCGGGCGCGTCGACCGTGTCCGCCTCGTGCGCGGCTCCTGGGCTCAGACGTTCCCGTCGTCGGGCCTCGGCCCGGAGTGGTACCGCGGTGTGCTCGGCCTTCGCTCCAGCCGCTTCGACCTCGGCGTGCTCGATGCGACACCGGCGACCGCGAGGACCGTCTGCCGGGCCCGCCTTCGGGTCAATGTCCTGGCGAGGGAGGCTTCCGGCTTTGCGCTTCAGCGCCGGCGAAGCGACTCGTCCTCATGGACCGACATGTCTCTGACCAAGGACGACGCGGCCCACTTCCACGGGATCGACAGGCCGTGCCGCGCGACGTCCTACCGCCTCCACTCCGCGGCTGCGAACAGCTCTCCTGCCGCGGTGAGGGTCGCGCCGAAGATCGTCTTCTCCGGCACGCAGCCCGCGAACGACGGCCTCAAGGGCTCCGTGCACCCCCTCTCGCTCGCCGGCCAGACCGTGCACGTCGACCGCAAGCGCCAGGACGGTACGTGGGCGAAGAACGTCGGCAGCGCAGTGGTTCAGTCCGACGGAAAATGGCATGCGCACTTCAACGCCGTCTCGGGGATCTACCGCGCGCGGCTCGCGCCGCCGTCTTCGACCGGGCTCGTCCCCGGCTCGACCGGCGAGCTCAACCTCAACTGAACAGCTCGTCGTCGGGTACGTCGCGGATCTTCCGCGCCGGATTCCCGACGACCACCGCTCGCGCAGGCACGTCGTGGAGCACGACTGTGCCGGCACCGACGAAGGCCTCCTCGCCGATCTCCACGCCGGGGAGCAAGACTGCGCCGCCCCCGATCCGCGCTCCGCGCCGGATGATCGGGCCGCGCATCTCGGCCAGGCGTGCCTCGGTCCGGCCCATGTAGTTGTCGTTCGTCGTCACGACGCACGGCGCGATGAAGACGTCCTCCTCGACGGTGGAGTAGGCGGTCAGGTACGCGTTCGCCTGCACGCGCGTGCGGGCGCCGATCGAGGTGTCGTTCTCGAGGTGGGAGCCGCGGCCGATGACGACCTCGTCGCCGAGCTCGCACCGTTCGCGGACGCATGCCTGGTCGCCGACGATGACTCCCACGCCGAGCGTCGTCCCCGTGAAGACGACAGCCCCGGCCAGGATGGTGCTTCCGTCACCGACCACGAGGGGCGGCAAGTCGCCACGCGAGGCCGTCGAGCGCTTGCCGAGGACGGGCTGCTTGCCGACCACGGCGTAGTCACCGATTACGACGTCTTCGCCGAGCTCCACGCCCGGATAGACGACCGCGGTCTCGGCGATCCGGCTCACACGCGTTCCCGCTCGAGGGAGCTTTGCAGCTGCTCGAGTGCGCGGACGACGGCGAGGCCTTCGCGTGCGGCTGTGATCCGGTCGCCTTCCCCGTGCAAGAGCGCGAGGAAGTGCTCGCACTCGAGGCGGAGCGGCTCGTCGTTTGCGACCTTGGGGATCGAGATGTCGCCGGAGCGGGTCTGCCACTCGCCCCAGGTCTCGGCTGACTGCTGCGGCCCCTTGTCGTAGACCGTCACCTTTCGCTCGGGCTCCATGTCGTCGAAGACCGCCATCTTCCTGTCGCCGACCACGGTCATCCGCCGCATCTTGTGCGGGTCGAGCCAGGAGAGGTGCATGTGGGCGACGGCGCCGGAGGGGAAGCGGAGGTAGCAGAAGACGACATCCTCGACCCCGGGGTTCAGGAACGACTCGCCGCGCGCCCACGCCTCGGCCGGCTCCTCGCCGACGAGGTGGAGGATTACGGAGAGGTCGTGCGCGCCGAGGCTCCAGAGGGCGTTCTCGTCCTTGCGGATCTGGCCGAGGTTCTGGCGGTTCCCGTAGACGTAGAGCAGGCGGCCGAGCTCCTCCGAGTCGACGAGGTGTTTCAGCTTGGCGACGCCAGGGTGATAGAGGAGGAGGTGGCCGGGCATGAGCACGAGCGCGCGCTCCTCGGCCAGCGCGACGAGCTGCTCGCCGAGGGCCGACGAGAGGGCGAGCGGCTTCTCGACGAAGACATGCTTGCCTGCGAGGAGCGCCTCGCGCGCGAGCTCGAAGTGCGTGACGACGGGGGTCGCGATGGCGACCGCGTCGAGCTCGGGGTCGGCGAGGACGTCTTCGTAGCTCGTCGTCTTGCGGGCCTCGGGGAACCGGGCGCCGTAGCGCTCGAGCCGGGCCTCGTCCCGGTCGCAGATCCAGGCGAGCTCGGCACCGTCGAGCTCGCCCAGGTTCCGCGCCAGGTTTGGGCCCCAGTAGCCGAGGCCGACCGCGGCGAGTTTCAGAGCTTCCACACGCGTCCGTTCGCGGAGCCATTCTTGCCCGTGGCGTTGCGGAAATCGACCACAAGCTGGGCTTTCTCGGCGAGCTTGGCGTAGTCGATCCCGGAGTGGGCGGTCACGATCGCGACGCAGTCGGCCTTGCCGACGGAGCCGTCGAGGTCGACCGAACTAAGTCCGTGGTCGGGGAGCTCGGACACGTGCGGGTCGTGGTAGGAGACCCCGGCGCCCTCGTCGCGCAGGAGCTCGACGAGCTTCAACGCGGGCGACTCCCGAAGATCGCCGACGTCGGCCTTGTAGGAAACGCCGACGATGTGGACGTGGCTCCCCTTGACGGACTTCTCGTCGGAGTTGAGCGCGCGCGTGATTTTCTCCAAACAGAAGTACGGCATGTTCTCGTTGACCTTCCCGGCCAGCTCGATGAACTCGGTGTAGAAGTCGAACTCGCGCGCCTTCCACGCCAGATAGAAGGGGTCCACAGGGAGACAGTGGCCGCCCAGGCCCGGGCCCGGCTTGAAGCTCATGAAGCCGAAGGGCTTCGTCGCTGCCGCCTCGACGACCTCCCAGACATCCACGCGCATCCGGTCGCAGAGCTGCGCGAGCTCGTTGACGAGCGCGATGTTGACCGAGCGGAAGATGTTCTCGAGGAGCTTCGTCAGCTCCGCCGCCTCCGGCGAGGACACGCTGACGACGGTGTCCATCGCGCGCTCGTAGAAGGCGACCGCCTTCTCGGTGCAGGCGGGCGTGACGCCGCCCACGACCTTCGGAGTCGTCTTCACCGTCCAGTCCTCGCGGCCGGGGTCGATCCGCTCCGGCGAAAAGGCGAGATGGAAGTCCTTGCCCACCTCGAGACCGCTTCCGGCGAGAATGGGCAGCACCTCTTCCCGCGTCGTCCCCGGGTAGGTCGTTGACTCGAGCGAGACCAGGTGGCCCGTCCGCAGCCGCTTGCCGACCTCTCGCGCAGCGCTGAGGACGATGGAGAGGTCGGGCTCGCGGTTTACGGAGAGCGGTGTCGGCAGCGCGACGACGATTGCGTCGGCCTCACGAACGGCGTCGTAGTTCGTGGTCGCCGAGAGGGTCTCTGCCTCGAGGAGCGCCCTGAGCGTTTCCGAGGGTACGTCCTCGACGTGGCTCTCGCCGCGGTTGATCGTGTCGACGCGCTCGGCGTTGATGTCGACGAGAACCACAGGAATGCCCGCCTCCGCGAAGCACCGGCCAAGGGGTAGGCCGACGTAGCCCGCGCCGACGATGGCGACTTCAGGCTTCACTTGGCCCAATCGTACAAATCACGTCAGCGATCAAATCGGCCGCATGACCGTCGCCATAAAGGGATGGGTGCTCGGGACCTGGCGAAGCCTCGCGGGATGCGGCCACGATCGCGCCGGGATCGGCGCCCACGAGCTGGTTCCAGCCGGCCTCGACGGTCTCGACCCACTCCGTGTTCTCCCGCAGCGTCACGCACGGCACCTCGTACCAGTACGCTTCCTTCTGGACGCCGCCGGAGTCGGTGAGGACGACGCGCGCCTGGGAGGCCAGCGCTGCGAAGTCGAGGTAACCGGCCGGCGGCCGCGGGTGCACGTGGCCTGCGAGCCGGAGCCCGATGCTCTCGATCGCACCGGCGGTTCGAGGGTGAAGCGGGAAGACCACGGGCTCCTCGAGCGCGTTGAGCGCCTCGACGATGCGGCCAAGCGCAGGCTCTCTCGTGTTCGCCTCACGATGCACGGTGACCAGGGCGTAGGCCCCGGGCTCCACCCGGGCGAGCTCGAGCGCTTGCGAGCGCTCCCGCGCGATCGGCGCGAGGCGGAGGTTCGCGTCGAGCATGACGTCTCCGACCTCGTGGACGCCTTCGGTGATGCCCTCGTCCTTCAGGTTTCCGACGGCGGTCCCGGAGGGGGCGAACAGGAGGCTCGACACGCGGTCGACGAGGACGCGGTTCAGCTCCTCGGGCATTCTGCGGTCGAAGGAGCGAAGGCCGGCCTCGACGTGCGCGACCGGGACGCGGAGCTTTGAGGCAACGAGCGCGCCGGCGAGTGTCGAGTTCGTGTCTCCGTAGACAAGCACCAGGTCAGGCTTCTCCTCGACGACGGCGGCCTCGATCCCGGGCAGCATGCGCGCCGTCTGCTCCGCGTGGCTCCCCGAGCCCGCTTCCAGGCGGTGCTTGGGCGGCTCGAGGCCGAGCTCGTCGAAGAAAACCTGCGAAAGCTCGTGGTCGTAGTGCTGGCCGGTGTGCAGGACCACCTCGTCGGCCCGGTTTTGCAACGCGAGCGAGAGGGGAGCGGACTTTATGAACTGCGGACGGTTGCCGACGATGGAAAGGATTCGCATGGCGACCGCGAATCTAGTTGACCCATGCCTTTCAAGATCCTTCTAGCCGGCGCACCGCTCATCGCCCGCGGCGTCCTGACGGGGAAGACCATCGTCTGGTACGTCAACTGGCGTCTCGAGCGGGTCTGAGGCCGCGAACCCCTCGCTACAATGCGCCCTCTGTCGCGCTACGCGCGTCGGAAAATGGGCCGTTAGCTCAGCTGGTAGAGCAGGGGACTCTTAATCCCAAGGTCGCAGGTTCGATCCCTGCACGGCCCATTTTCAGCCGCGTTGCTACGCGGAAGGCGCATGGTTGCGTGAGTCAGTGTGTCGCTGGCGCCGCAGATGCTCGTCGCGTGCCTACCCCGGTGCCTACCTGAAGAGGAGGCACGTGGCGTCTTCGGGCGCGGTTTTTCGAGGGTCAAGGCATCGAAGGACTCGTGCGCAACCTCGTCAATGAAACCCGAGCGTCTCTGCCGCGTTCGGCGCGTGGGCACCGCTCCTTCAGGAAACGCCCGTCCTCGCACGGGAAGATTTCTACTGGCAGGCCGGTTCGTCAGAGTGACCTCGGCCAGCGCTCGCCGCGCAAGCTCCCACGTGGCCGTCGTGGCTCGGCTGCTCGGGCGGAAGGCCTAGGCCCGAACGCTTGCGGAAGGGCGGCGGCGGGCTTCGGTGAACGGGCGATCCGCTCGCGCTTGTGGGCGGCCTTGCGGCGCTCGCGCGCCCTCTGCTTCTCGGGGTTGAGCCGGCGCGTGGGCGGCTATCGCTGACGGTCTAGCGCGCGCCGATGTACTCGTGCAGGAACTTGATCTCGAAGCTCTGCTGCTTCGACTTGAACTTGACGACGTCCCCGATCGAGATGATGCCCATTACCTCGCCTTGGTCGTCGACGACCGGTAGGTGTCGGATCCGCCGATCCGTCATCAGTGCCATGCATTCGTCGATCGATGTCTGCGGCGTGACAACGATCAGCGGTGAGGACATGATCTCGCGAACCGAGGTTCCCTGGTCGGTGCGTCCCTCGACCGTCACGCGGCGGAGGTAGTCCCGCTCGGTGATGATCCCTGTGATCTCGCCGCCCTCCGACACGAGCAGCGACGCAACGTTCGCCGCGACCATCTGCTTCACCGCTTCGGATACCGATGCGTCCGCCTCAATCTGGAGGACGTCATGGCCCTTCTCCTCAAGGATCTGCGACACGTGGTTCACGTCGCCTCCTGAACCCCCCGCCTATAGGCCGTTGCTGCCCACATGATGCCCTAGCTTGTACGGGGCCGCGCTTCAAGCGCAAACCACCGACCGGTTCGCTGACGTTGCCCTAGGACGAAGGGTAGCCCGAACGTGGCCCAAGCCTCCGAGAGGAGCTCACGGAGCCATGCGATGCCCACCGCGCTCGACAACGGCCGCCGCTCGCCGCGCAAGCTCCTCCGCGCCGTCGGCGCTCGGCTGCTCGGGCGGAAGGCCACGCAATGTCGTTTCTTCGCGCCACCCTTCACGGCCTAACGGCTGTTCCAGGGCGTCCGGCGCGGCCACCAACCGGGGACCGCACGGAGGTAGGTCTCATAGTCGGCACCGAACTGACG
>DATHAA010000102.1:0-42636 GCA_035296905.1 Gaiellaceae bacterium | reverse complement strand
CGCTCCGTCTGACCCGGCTCCCGGCTCCGATGCGGCCGCCGTCGCAGCTCACGAGGAAGAGCAAGACGCCAGCTAAGAGCGCGTGATCTCGTGAGCGGTGCCGGCAGGATTCAGAGGCTCAGTCGACGTGGCGCGTTCCTGCGCCAGCGTTCAGGCACGTCCCCGGACTATCCGGCATGATCAGCGATCGCGATCAAGTCGGTGACGACTTCATCGAGCGGTCGGCTGGCATCCAGCTCATGCGTGCAGCTCGCTCTGAGCAGCGGCTCGACCCTGGCGAGGTCATCAACGATCATCGCTCGTTCCACCGGAGTCTTCCCGTAGTTGTTTGTCGTTCTGCGCGCGATCCGCTCAAGGATCACGTCAGCAGGGGCGCTGAGCAGCACGACCGCGTTGAAACGGTCGTAGAATTTTGACTGGTTCCTCACGCACCCTTGAACGAAGAGCGAGCGACCGTCATCGGAGTCCAGCAGCCCGGTGATTTCCCTCGACCCAGAGCTCTGTATTCGCCGAGTTTCGAGGTCGACGTGATCCATGCAGTCACTCCACCACACTCGCAGACGAACTCGCTTTCCGACTCGTGGTATTGGACGGTGATCTCGGCGACGCGTTCATTGATTTCCCGAAGGATGAGTTGGCTGGTGCGGGTCTGGTCGCGGGTCACGACGCATCGCCGCCTTCGGTGCGCACAATGGCCGCGTCCAAGGCGTCGAGAACCTCTTCCTTTGTGCGAGTCGCTTCATCGTTCCATCCGTTGAGCGACTCCATCTCGGTGACCTCGGCGAGCGCGCACGCAACCCGGCCGGTAAATGCCCATTTGAATGCCGTCCTTTACTGGCGAGTGCGAAAGCGCCGCAGAGCGTCCAAGCGACTGCGTCGTCCCTTCCGAGCGGCACCTGGTCCCCGGAGGCATCTCGTGCATGAGCCTCTTGCGACCAGCCTGTCTCGATCCGGGCTCGGATTGCGCGTAAAGCAACTGCGGACATTTCGATCCCCTCCGCCCTCGGCTACCCGCCGAGAATGTTCCAGAAGGAAGGGGAGAGCTTTTTCGCTCGCGGTCCACGGTAGCGCGCTGGTTTTTGTCGCACGCATCCCCCATCGCTCCGTGGGAAAAGCTCACGTAGGAGGCGGGAGTGACGAGTCTCTCTTCCGCCTCACTCTCGCCGCGGCGATCCACGTCACTGCCATCGCAAGGGCCACCGAGACCCCGAGGACGAGCGCGAAGATCCAGCCGAACGCCACGGCGTATAAGGACGTACACGCCCACGGGCGCGGCCAGCTCAAATACATATGCAACCCATCGAGCTCGCATGCAGCCACGGTACCCAGAAGCCCGTCCCGCAGATCCCGGTCAAGACGTGGCCGTTTTGGTGACGTTGCGCGGTCGTTACGCAGGCGCGGCCTCAGGGTTACCGGGCGTTCGCAGAATGTGGCCCATGACCAAAGCACTCCCCCTTCTCCTCATGGTCTCTGCGCTCCTGGCCGGGTGTGGCTCCGGCGCGAGGGAGGCTGGCCCTGTGCCGACCGCGACCCCTGCCGTCGAGCCGGCCGAATCTGAGCCGGCTGCGAGCACGAGCGAGGAGGGGGAGACCAGTTCCGAGGAGTCGGGCGGATCTTCGACCGAGACCGAGGCCCAGCCTGCGCCGGCGCCGGTGGTCTGCGAGCCGCAGAGCGGCGGGGAGGACGGCGTCTTCATGAACCTCACGGATGTGAGAGTCGGCGCACACGACGGCTACGACCGCATCGTGTTCGAGTTCACGGAGCCGAAGCCGAACCCCGCGGGGAACGGCGGCGTCCCGTACTACGAGATCCGCGCGGCGAAGCCCCCGTTCACCCAGGATCCGAGCGACATGCCGCTCGAGGTCTTCGGCGATTCCTTCGTCCAGCTCATCGTCCAGGGCGCGACCGGCTACGACTTCGACGGCAACCCGACCTACGGCGGCTCCCGTGTTCTCACTCCCGGGTTCGGCACTCTCGCCCAGGCTGCACAGGCCGGCGACTTCGAGGCGACGCTCTCCTGGATCATGGGCCTCAGCCGTCCCACGTGCTGGCAGGTTCAGGAGTTGCACAACCCGGACCGCCTCGTCATCGACTTCCACCACGTCTAGCCGAATCCTCGGGCCGACCGCCCTGTCGGGCTGAGGCCTTCTGACACAATGGCCTTCGTGAAGACGAAGGTCGAAGAGCTCCCGGAAAGCCGCGTCCGCCTCGACGTCGAGGTGCCCGAGGAGGACGTCGCGCACGCGTTCGAGCACGCCGCCACGGACATGGCCGAATCGCTCCGCCTGCCCGGCTTTCGCAAGGGCAAGGCTCCTGTCCCGGTCGTCGTCGCCCGCGTGGGGCGCGAAGCCGTATGGCAGGAGGCGCTTCGGGGGCATCTCGATTCCTGGTTCTGGAGCGCCGCTGAGACCTCGGGCATCCGCCCTGTCGCGAGCCCCGAGGTCGAGTTCGATGGGCTGCCCGACGACGGCGGCACGTTCAAGTTCAGCGCCACCGTCGCCGTGATGCCGAAGCCCGAGGTCGCCGACTGGACGACCCTCGAAGTCCCGTTCGCGGAGGCCGAGGTGCCGTCCGAAATCGTGGATGCGGAACTCGACCGCCTGCGCGAGACCGTCGCCGAGCTCGCTCCCGTCGAAGACCGCGAGGTGCAGGAGGGGGACACGGTCGTGCTCGACATCCTGGGTGAAGGCGTGCCTCCGCAGCGCGACTACGTCACCGAGGTCGGAGCCGACCGTCTGGTCAACGAGATCGACGACGTGCTCCCCGGCATGAAGCGCGGCGAGACGAAGAGCGTCGAGATCCAGGGCACCGAGGGTCAGATCACCGTCGAGGTCAACGTGAAGGAGATCAAGGAGAAGGTGCTGCCCGAGGCCGACGACGAGCTCGCCCGCTCGGCAAGCGAGTTCGAGACGCTCGAAGAGCTTCGCGCCGAGATCGAGGCTCGACTGCTCGAACAGCTGACCGAGGAGCTCGAGATCCGCTTCCGCGAGGCGGCCGTCGACGCGCTCGTGAACGCCTCGGAAGTCGAGACCGTCGAGCCGCTCGTCGAGCGCCGCACCGCCGAGCTCTGGAGCGGCATCGCCCGCTCGTTGCAGATGCGCGGCATCTCGACAGAGACCTACCTGACCATGACCGGCCAGTCGGCCGACGAGGTCGTCGCCCGGCTCCGCGCGGAAGCCGAACAGTCGCTCGCACGCGAGCTCGTGCTCGACGCGGCCGCCGCGAAGCTCGACGTCGAGGTTCCAGACGAGGAGATCGACGAACTCATCGAGAGCCAGAGCGAAGAGGGCGACGACGTTGCCGAGTCGAAGCGGCTCCTGCAGGAAAACGGTGGCTACGAGCGCATTCGCGCCGATCTGCGCCTAAAGAAAGCACTCGACGAAATCGTCGCAGGCGTCAAGCGGATCCCCGTTGAGTTGGCGGCCGCCCGCGACAAACTTTGGACACCCGAGAAGGAGAAGGAAGGTACGAAGATGAACATTTGGACCCCAGGCAGCGAGGAGGCACGATGAGTCCGTTGATTCCGATGGTGGTCGAGCAGACGTCGAGAGGCGAGCGAGCCTTCGATATCTACTCGCGCCTGCTCAACGAGCGCATCATCTTCCTCGGCACCCCCGTCGACGATCAGATCGCCAACCTGATCGTCGCCCAGCTGATCCACCTCGAGTCCGAGGACCCGGACAAGGACATCTCGATCTACATCAACTCGCCCGGCGGGTCGGTGTATGCGGGCATGGCCATCTACGACACGATGCAGTTCATCAAACCCGACGTGTCGACGATCTGCGTCGGAATCGCGATGTCCATGGGGGCCCTGCTCCTCGCAGGCGGAACAGACGGCAAGCGCATGGCGCTGCCGCACTCGAAGATCCTCATCCACCAGGTCTCGGCCGGGTTCCAGGGCCAGGCGACCGACATCGAGATTCAAGCCCGCGAGACGCTGAACATGAAGCGCCTCCTCGAGGAGATCATCGCGGGGCACACGAAGCAGCCTCTGGAGAAGGTCGCCAAGGACATGGAAAGGGACTACTTCATGACCGCGGACGAGGCGAAGGAATACGGCATCATCGACAACGTCATCGCACACCGCGGCAAGCCCCTGACCAAAGCGGCCTAGCCGAGCCGGCAAAAAGGAGCTAAAAGGTAAAAGATGGCCCGCGCGACCGACGGTAACGAACAGCTGCTCTGCAGCTTCTGCGGCAAGAGCCAGCGCCAGGTGAAGAAGCTCATCGCCGGCCCGGGCGTCTACATCTGCGACGAGTGCATCGATCTCTGCAACGAGATCATCGACGAGGAGCTGACCACACCGGCCCAGCTCGACCTCGACAACCTCCCGCGCCCGAAGGAGATCTACGAGATCCTGAACGATTACGTCGTCGGGCAGGAGGAGGCCAAGAGGACGCTCTCGGTCGCCGTCTACAACCACTACAAGCGGGTGCAGATGGCGTCGGACGAGAACGACGTCGAGCTGCAGAAGTCGAACATCCTCTTGCTCGGCCCGACCGGCTGCGGCAAGACGCTCCTCGCGCAGACGCTCGCGCGGATCCTCAACGTCCCATTCGCCATCGCCGATGCGACGGCGCTCACCGAGGCGGGCTACGTCGGCGAGGACGTCGAGAACATCCTCCTGAAGCTCATCCAGGCGGCCGACTTCGACGTGAAGAAGGCCGAGACCGGGATCATCTACATCGACGAGGTCGACAAGATCGCGCGGAAGGCGGACAACCCGTCGATCACGCGCGACGTCTCGGGCGAGGGCGTGCAGCAGGCGCTCCTCAAGATCCTCGAGGGAACGGTTGCGAGCGTTCCGCCGCAGGGCGGCCGCAAGCACCCGCACCAGGAGTTCCTCTCCATCGACACGACGAACATCCTCTTCATCTGCGGCGGCGCCTTCGCCGGGCTGGAGAAGATCATCGGCAAGCGCATCGGCAAGAACTCGGTCGGGTTCGGCGCCGACATCAAGTCGAAGAAGTCGGTTGAGTCGAGCGAGCTCCTCTCGCAGGTCATGCCGGAGGACCTCCTCTCGTACGGGCTCATCCCGGAGTTCATCGGCCGGCTGCCCGTAATCTCTGCGGTGCACCAGCTGACGCGCGAGGATCTCGTCCAGATCCTGCTCGAGCCGAAGAACGCGCTCGTCAAGCAGTACCAGCGCTTCTTCAACTACGACTCGGTGGAGCTCGTCTTCACCGACGACGCGCTCTGGCAGATCTCGGACAAGGCGCTCGAGCGCGAGACCGGCGCCCGCGGACTGCGCTCGATCATCGAGCATGCGCTGCTCGACGTCATGTTCGAGCTCCCGTCCCGCAAGGACGTCTCCAAGTGCGTCATCACGAAGGAGACAATCCAGCGGAACCTGCGCCCGACGCTCGTGACGAGCGCCGGCCACGCAGTCGAGACCGAAGAGCCCGAAGAAGCCTCGGCGTAGAGCCGGCTAGCTAGCCCACTCGACCGCGCACACGGGCACGTCGTGCTGGAAGCCCTTGAGCGGGATGTCGCGGTGGTTCGCCGTCTTGAACTGCTCCAGCTTCGCCATCGTGTCGAGGCTGGCCAGGATCTCCTGGCCCTCCGCGGCCGCACCGATTCGCGCCGCCGCGTGCACGCCCTTGCCGTGGTAGTTCTTCTCCCGCTGAAGGGCGCCGTCAGTGTGGACGCCGATGCGGAGGTCGAACTCGAACTCCTGCGAGATCGCGCGCTGGATCAGGATCGCAGTCTGCACGGCCTCGGTTGGGTCCTCGAAGGCGGCGAAGAACCCGTCCCCGGTGTGGTCGACTACCTGGCCGCCGTGGTCGGCGAAGATCGTGCGGAGCGTCTCGTCGTGACGGCGGAGGACGTTGTTCCAATGCCGGTCCTCGAGCGTCGAGGCAAGCTCGGTCGAGCCGACGATGTCGGTGAAGACGAACGTCTTCATGACGGCCTTCGAGACGTCGCGCATCAGTGCCTCCGCGACGCGTTCGGCGTCCCGCACAGCGCCGAGGCGCTCGAAGCGCGCCGCGGCCGCCTCGAGCTCCCAGACGGCGGCCTCCTCGTCCCCACCGGCGCGTAGGGCCAGCCCGCGCTGTTCCCTGGCACGTGCGGAGTCGTAGCTCGCGCCCGTGGCCTCCCAGAAGGTGCGAGCGTTGCGGAAGCACGTCTCGGCTCCGTCGGCATCGTCCCGCGCGAGCGCGACCTTCCCGTGCGCGTAGGCGGCGGCAGCCTTCAGCGCCGACGTGTCGAAGTTCCTGGCAGCCGTGTCAAGCTCGTCCGCGAGGCTCTCGGCGCTCTCGAGGTCCCCGGCGGCAACGGCGATGTCGACTCCGGCTGGGAGGAACGTCGTGCGCGCGGCCAGGCCCATCGTCTGGTCGGCAAGGACGCGGCGGAGCGAGGTCCACGCGCCCTGCGCATCCCCGCGCGCGAGGCGGAGGAGCGAGTGCCCCGGCTCGGGCGTGTGGCCGTGCTCGTCCGCCTCCCGGAAGGCTTGCTCGGCCTGCGCGAGCTCGCCGAGCCGGAGGCGCGTCTCGCCGAGCTCGTAGAACGCCGCACCGGCGATCCGCGGGCACCAGGTCCGCAACTGCTCTCCCGCCTGGCCCGCGAGCTCCTGGGCCTCGTTGAAGCGGCCCTTGAAGCGCATGACCTCCGCGTAGTTCACGCGGCACATCCCGGGGAAGGCGGACATGGAGTTCGAGTCGCAGAACTGGGAGGCGCGGTCTGTCCACTGCGCGGCGCTGTCGAAGTCGGACACTTCGCGGCAGGCTCCGATCGTGTTGCAGTAGACGACGAGGGTCGAATACGCGTCGAGCTCGCCTCCGAGGGCCGCCGCGCTCGCCTCGTCGAGGAGCAACTTGCCCTCGCCGACCTCGCCCTTCTCGAGGAGTGCCGCGCCCTGGCGCTGGATGCCGCGGATCTCGAGGCTCCGGTCCGAGAAGCGCTTGCCGATCTTCTCGGCCGTCTTTCCCTGGCGAAACGCTTCGTCGTAGTCGTGCTCGCCGAGTGCGACGAGCGACCGCTGCAGCGCCCAGTAGCCGTGCTCGGGAGCCTCCTCGGTCTCGTCGAGATGCCGCTTGGCCCGTGAAAGCCAGCCGCTCGCCACCGAGGCCTGGAGCTGGGCGCCGTAGTCGTGGGCGAGGACCGTGGCGATGTACGCGGCGCGCGCCAGGTTGCCGGCCTCGACGTAGCCCTTGTAGGCGCGCTCGGTGGCGTCCATGTACTCGGCGAAGAGGCCGCCCCAGAGGGCTGACTCGGCCAGGAGCTCGAGATCTTCCGGCGCGAGCCCGCCCGAGGTGTCCGCTTCCCTGAGCAGTGGGTAAGCGGACTCCCAGTCGCGCCGACGAACCGCATCGCGGCCTGCTTCAAGGGGGGATTCGAGGACCTGGCTCATGCTCGGCGTCCTTTGCAAGATGCTACAAACTTCGGCCGACCGCAACGCACTGCCCGCGCATAGACCCCGCCTAGAATCACGGCATGGAGCCGCTGTACAAGCCCGACGGCGTCGAAGAACGCTGGCAGGAGACGTGGGAGGCCGAAGGCCTCTACGAGGCGCACGCCGAGCGCGGCGGCCCCACGTTCGTGATCGCCCACCCGCCGCCGAACGTGACCGGGGAGCTGCACATGGGCCACGCGCTCCAGCTCGCCCTCGCCGACACGCTCGTCCGCATGAAGCGCATGCAGGGCTTCAACACGCTCTTCCAGCCTGGCTACGATCACGCGGGCATCTCGACCCAGAACGCAGTCGAGAAGGACCTCGCGCGCGAGGGCAAGACCCGGCACGATCTCGGCCGCGAGGCCTTCGAGGCACGCGTCTGGGAATGGCTCCGTCTCTACGGGCGCACGATCATGACCCAGTTCCGACGCATCGGCGCCTCGCTCGACTACCGCCGCGAGCGCTTCACGATGGACGACGACTACGTCCGTGCGGTCATGCGCTTCTTCGTCCACCTGTACGAGAAGGGCTGGATCTACCGCGACAACCGCATCATCAACTGGTGCCCGTTCCACGAGACGTCGCTCTCCGATCTCGAGCTCGTCCACGTGGACGTCGACGACGCGCTCTCCTACATCACGTATCCGTTCGTGGACGGGGAAGGCGGCGTGACTATCGCGACCGCGCGGCCCGGCACTATCCCGGGCGACGTCGCGGTCGCTGTCCATCCCGGCGACGAGCGCTACCCGAACGCGGTCGGACGCGAGGTCATCGTCCCGTACGTCGAGCGGCACGTGCCAGTGATCGCCGACGACGAGGTCGACCCCGAGTTCGGAACGGGTGCGCTCAAGGTGACTCCGGCGCACGACCCGCTCGACTTCGCAATCGGCCGGCGGCACGAGCTTCCGGAGCCGACGGTCATCGCTCCCGACGGACGCATGAACGAGGAGGCAGGCGACCTCGCCGGCCTGACGCAGGACGAGGCAGTCGAGCGGATCATCGCGTGGTCGAAGGAGCGCGGGCTCCTCGAGAAGCGCGAGAGCTACCGGCACTCGGTCGCACTCTGCGAGCGCTGCGAGTCCCGCATCGAGCCGCTCATTTCACTGCAGTGGTGGTGTTCGATGGAGGAGCTGAAGAAGCCCGCCCTCGCCGCGCTCGAGGAGCGGAAGGTCGTCTACCACCCCGAGTCCCAGCACCGCTTCGCAACCGACTCGCTCGAGAACGCTCCCGACTGGAACATCTCCCGCCAGCTCTGGTGGGGCCATCAGCTTCCGGTCTGGTACTGTCCGGACGGCCACGAGGTCGTTGCAGAGACCGAGCCCGAGGCGTGCGCGGAGTGCGGCTCGACGGAGCTCCGCCGCGAGGACGACGTCCTCGACACCTGGTTCTCGTCCAATCTTTGGCCGTTTGCAACTCTCGGCTGGCCGGACGACACGCTCGACTTGCAAACGTATTACCCCGGGGACCTGAACACGACCGCGCGGGAAATCATCCGCCTGTGGGAGAACCGGATGATCTTCTCCGGCCTCGAGATCATGGGCGACGTCCCTTTCACGGACGTGATCATTCACTCGACGGTTCTGGCCCCCGACGGGCGGCGAATGTCGAAGAGCCTCGGCACCGGTATCGATCCGCTCGACATCATTGCTGAGCACGGCGCCGACGCGACGCGTTACGGGCTCATGAAGATGTCCTCCACCCAGGACGTGCGCTTCTCGTACGGCGCTGTCGAGGAGGGGGGCAAGCTCGCCAACAAGCTCTGGAACGCATCCCGGCTTCTGCTGAACGCAGAAGCCGGCGAGGTCGGGCTTCGCCCGAAAACCGTGGAAGAGCGCTGGATTCTCGCTCGCATCGACGCAACGAGACTCACGTTCGAGGAATCGCTCGCGGCGTTCGACTTCTCGCACGCCGTGCAGTTGCTCTACCGACTCACATTCGACGACTTCTGTGACTGGTACGCCGAGGCCATCAAGCCGCGCCTCTACGACCGCGACGAAGATGCGGCGGCGACCGCCCTTGCCGCCCTGGATCGGCTTCTCCGGCTGCTGCACCCGGTCATGCCTCATGTGACCGAGGAGATCTGGTCGAATCTGCCCGGCCGCGAGTCGAGGCTTATCGTCGCGGCCTGGCCGGAGACTGACGACCGCTTCGCCTCCGACCTCGGCGCGCTCGACCGGGTGCAGGAGGCGGCGGGGATCTTCCGGCGAAGCGGCGTTCTCGTCGAGCTCGAGGGCGACGAGCAGCGCATCTTCTCTGCCGTGGTCAAGCCGGAGCGCCTGCAGGCGAACGGCAACGAGGAGGCCGAGCGCGAGCGGCTCCGCAAGGAGATCGCCCGCGCGGAGGGGATGCTGGCGAACGAGCGCTTCGTCGCCAACGCACCGGACGACGTCGTCGCCGGCGAACGCGAGAAGCTCGAGCGGTACCGACGCGAGCTCGATGCTCTCGGTGGCTGACAACCTTTCCTGGATCGAGGCGCTCTCGCCGTGGCCGGAGGAATTCGGCCTCGGGCGGATGCGGCGGCTGCTCGCGGAGCTCGGCCATCCGCAGGACGAGTTCCAGGCCGTTCACGTAGTCGGTACGAATGGCAAGACGACGACCACCCGGATGTGTGCGGCCCTGCTCGCGCCCGAGAGCAAGGCGGTCGGGGCGTACACGTCCCCGCACGTGACCGGCTGGGCGGAGCGCATCCAGGTGAACGGGGAGCCGATCGACATGGAAGCGGCGCTCGGCCGCGTGCGCCCGGCCGCCGAGGCCGTGGGCGCCACGCAGTTCGAGGTGCTGACCGCTGCCGCGCTCGCCGAGTTTCGCGCGGCGGGAGTGGATGCGGCCGTCGTTGAGGCGGGCCTCGGCGGGAGGCTCGACGCGACCAACGTGCTCGACGCGCCAGTCGTCGTCCTCACGAATGTCGACCTCGAGCACACCGACGTCCTCGGCGAGACGCGCGAGGAGATCGCGCGCGAGAAGCTGGCCGTGATCCGCCCCGGCGCGACGGCCGTGCTCGGAGAGCCGGAATGGGAGAGTCTTGCGCGAGAGGCCGGAGCCGCGGCCGTGGTGGTGACGGGAAGGAGCAACCTCGCGCTCGCAGTCGCGGCCGCGGAGTCGTTCCTCGGCAAGCAGGTCGATCCTGCGCCCGCGGAGGAAGCGATGGTGCCCGGCCGGCTGGAGCGAGTGGGGGAGGCACCGCTCGAGATCTGGGACGGCGCGCACAATCTCGCCGGCCTCGGCTACGTGCTCGCGCGCCTCCCCGCCCGCCGCTACGTCGTCGTGGCCTCGATCCTCGCCGACAAGGACGTCGACGGGATGCTCGCCGCGCTCTCGGCGCTCGGGCCCACGTTCGTCGCGACGCAGTCGACGAACACGCGCGCCCTGCCAGCCGACGAGCTGGCCGCGAGGGCCGGGCGGTTCTTCGCTCGCGTGCGGGCCGTGGAGGGCCCGGCGGAGGCCGTCGAGCAGGCGCGTGCGCTGGCGGGCGGAGACGGCGCGGTCCTCGTCACCGGATCCCTCTATCTGCTCGCCGATCTGGCCACCGTCCGACCGCAGGCTCCCGTACCATGAGCAGCGTTGGAGAGCGGCTCAGCGTCTTCGTGCTCGCCGCATTCGTCCTCGTGGCGATCGTGGCGCTCTCGTTTGGCGCCGGGTGGCTGGTAGGAAAGATTCTCTTGTGACGGCGATGCAACTTCTGGCTCAGACGACGACCGACTCGAACGACCTCTTCGGAGGCTTCAAGGATTTCTTCGACTCCGACGTCTGGCTCGTCGTCCGCAACGTCTTCTTCTTCTTCCTCGTCGTGTTCTGGCTCGCGTCGGCCTTCTGGGTCTACAAGGACGCGCGGCGGCGCATCGATGACCCGTGGCTCCTTGCGATGGCCGTAGCGCTCGGGATCTTCCCGCCCTTCCTCGGGCCGCTTCTCTACATGTTCTTCCGCCCGCCCGAGTACCTCGAGGAGGTGCGGGAGCGCGAGCTCGAGATCAAGGCGATGGAGGAGTCGCTGGGGACCGCCGAGCGCTGCCCGGTCTGTCGCGCGGTCGTCGAGCCGACCTTCCTCGCCTGTCCGGTCTGCACGACGAAGCTGAAAGAAGCGTGCCGACGGTGCAAGGCGCCGCTCGAGCCATTGTGGCAGGTGTGCCCGTACTGCGAAACGCCCGTCGAGTCACCCAGAGCAGTCGAAAATCTCTAGGCTGACTCGGCGGTGGCCGAGCAGACTCTCGTTCTCATCAAACCCGATGCGATGCAGCGCCGCCTTGCCGGCGAGATCCTCGCTCGCTTCGAGGGCCGGGGACTGACCGTGCGGGCCGCCAAGCTCGTTCAGGCGGACCGCGACCTCGCCGGACAGCACTATGCCGAGCACGCCGAGAAGCCCTTCTTCGGGGAGCTCGTCGAGTTCATCACGTCGTCACCGACGCTCGCGCTCGTCCTCGAGGGCGAGGGTGCGATCAAGGTCGTCCGGACGACGATGGGAGTGACGAACCCGGTCGAAGCCGCCCCCGGGACGATTCGCGGCGACCTCGCGCTCGCCATGCCCGACAACCTGGTGCACGGCTCGGACTCGCCCGAGTCCGCCGAGCGCGAGATCGGGCTCTGGTTCACCGCCGCAGACCTTGTCTGACTCCGAGCAGAACCGCGCGTTTTGGGACCGTCACTCCGACTCCTACCAGGAGACGCACCGGGAGCACATCGGCCGCCCTGAGCCCCGCTGGGGGATGTGGCAGGTACCGGAGAGCGAGCTGCGAGTTCTCGGTGGAATGGCCGGGAAGGACATTCTCGAGCTCGGCTGCGGCGCGGCTCAGTGGTCGATCCTCCTCGCCGGCCTCGGCGCCTGCCCGATCGGCCTCGACAACTCGGCGCGTCAGCTGGAGCACGCGCGGGAGGCGCTTGCCGTCGCAGGGCTCGACTTCCCGCTCGTGCACGCACCCGCCGAGGCTGTCCCGCTCCCCGATGCAAGTTTCGACATCGTCTTCGCCGACCATGGCGCGAACCGCTTCGCCGACCCCTATGCCTGGGTGCCCGAGGCGGCGCGTCTCCTGAGACGGGGCGGCCTCCTCGCTTTCAGCGGATCGACCCCGTTCGAGGTCATGTGCTGGAACGAGCCGGCCGAACGGATGGAGGCCGAGCTTCATCTCGACTATTTCGGCATGCACCGGATCGAAGACGCGGACGGGCCTGTGCAGTTCGAGCTTCCCTACGGCGAGTGGATCCGGCTCTTCCGCGCAAGCGGCTTCGAGATCGAGGAGCTGCGGGAGATCAAGCCGCCACCCGGCGCCGTGTCCACGTACCGGACCGTCGAAGAGACGGAGTGGGCGCGGAAATGGCCCATGGAGCAGATCTGGATCGTCCGCAGAGAAGCATGAGCCACGTCGAACGCAACCGGAACGTCTGGACGGAGTTCGCGCTCGAGTTCGCCGAGTGGGCGCCAGGCGCGTGGGCGGACGAGTTCGAGTGGGGCGTCTGGCACGTCCCCGAGTCGGAGCTCGGCGCCCTCCCCGACGTGGCCGGGATGGACACGATCGAGCTCGGGTGCGGCACGGCATACATCTCCTCATGGCTCGCGCGGCGGGGCGCCCGGCCGGTCGGGGTCGACATCACGCCGGCCCAGCTCGAGACCGCTCGGCGCATGCAGGCCGAGTTCGGCCTGGAGTTTCCGCTGCTCGAGGCAAGCGCCGAGGACGTGCCGCTCCGGGATGAGAGCTTCGACCTCGCGATCTCCGAGTACGGCGCGTCCATCTGGGCCGATCCGTACCGCTGGATCCCGGAGGCAGCGCGCCTCCTCAGGCCGGGCGGCCACCTGGTCTTCCTCGTGAACGGGACGATCATGATCCTCTGCTCACCCGACGAGGAGCTGCCGGCCGGACGCGAGCTCTTGCGCCCGTACTTCGGGATGCACCGCTTCGTCTGGGACGACACCGGCGGCGTTGAGTTCCACCTCGGCTACGGTGACTGGATCCGCCTCCTGCGGGAGAACGGCTTCCAGGTCGAGAATCTGATCGAAATCCAGGCGCCGCCGGAGGGTGAGCCGCACCGCTATCCCGGGCTGCCCGACCGCGAGTGGTCGCGCCGCTGGCCCTCCGAGGAGATCTGGGTCGCCCGGAAGCGCGCGTGAGCGTTCCGCCTGCACCCCCGCTCCTTCTCGCCTCGACCTCACCCCAGCGGCGGGCGATCCTCGAGCAGCTCGGGATCCCGTTCGAGCTGGCGACGCCAGACTACGAGGAGCACGACCCGCCCGCCGCGGATGTCGTCGCCCTCGTGCGCGAGCACGCCGCCGGGAAGGCGCGTTCGGTCGGCGAACCGGACGAGCGGCCCATCATGGGGGTCGACACCGCAGTCCACCTCGACGGCCGCGTCTATGGGAAACCCACCGGGCCAGGGGAAGCGGAGGAGATGCTGAACGCGCTCGCGGCCCATACGCACGACGTCGTCTCCGGTCTTTGCCTCCGCACGCCGGGCTGGGAAGTCGTCGAGCACGAGATCACCCGGGTCACGTTTCGTCCCCTTACTCCTCGCGACCTGGCCACCTACGTGGCCGCCGGAGAGTGGGAGGGACGGGCTGGCGCGTACGCGATCCAGGGTCTCGGCGCCGCGCTCGTGGAGCGTGTCGAAGGGGACTACCTGAACGTCGTCGGGCTTCCGGCTGCGCTCCTCGTCCGGCTTCTCTCCGAACGGTTTGCAGGCGTTTATGGCTTCGGATAGCTGCGGCACTCAACTACACTTGTCCGTTCGATGAGCCTTTGGGGCTACCTCAGCGGATTCGGCGGGCGCGAGATGGCGGTGGATCTCGGCACCGCCAACACGCTCGTCTACGTGCGCGGGCGCGGCATCGTGCTCTCCGAGCCCTCGGTCGTCGCCATCGACCAGCGAAGCGGCGAGGTGCACGCCGTCGGGATCGAGGCGAAGCGCATGCTCGGCCGCACACCGGGGACGATCTCCGCGATCCGGCCGCTGAAGGACGGGGTCATCGCCGACTTCGACGTGACCGAGCAGATGCTCCGCCACTTCATCCAGAAGGTGCATCACAACCGTTTCGCGCATCCGCGCGTCGTCGTCTGCGTCCCGAGCGGCGTCACCGGTGTCGAGAAGCGCGCGGTCGAGGAAGCGACGCTCTCCGCCGGCGCGCGCCAGGCCTACCTCATCGAGGAGCCGATGGCGGCCGCGATCGGCGCGGGCCTGCCCGTGTCGGAGCCGACCGGGAACATGATCGTGGACATCGGCGGCGGCACGACCGAGGTCGCGGTCATCTCGCTCGGGGGCATCGTCGTCTCCCAGTCGATCCGCGTCGGCGGCGACGAGATGGACGAGGCGATCATGAGTCACATCAAGAAGGAGTACAAGCTTCTGATCGGCCAGCAGACCGCGGAGGAGCTGAAGCTCGAGATTGGCTCCGCCTGGGAGCTGCCCGAGGAGGTACAGGCCGAGGTGCGCGGACGCGACATGCTCACCGGCCTCCCGAAGACGATCGTGATCACCTCCGAGGAGGTGCGCCGCGCGCTCGACGAGCCCGTCGGCCAGAT
The DNA here is from genome assembly GCA_035296905.1 of Gaiellaceae bacterium. GTDB lineage: Bacteria > Actinomycetota > Thermoleophilia > Gaiellales > Gaiellaceae > DATEOR01. Next base: position 27,738 of record DATHAA010000102.1, on the reverse strand, counting down.
CCTCGATGCGATCAAGTCCACGCTCGACAAGACGCCGCCCGAGCTCGCCGCGGACATCATGGACCGCGGCATCGTCCTCGCCGGCGGTGGCTCCCTCCTGACGGGCATCGAGGAGCGCCTCCGCGAGGAGACGCAGATGCCGGTCCAGCTGGCCGAGTCGCCGCTCACGTGCGTCGCTGTGGGGTCGGGCCGGAGCCTCGAGGAGTTCGAGGTCATTCATCGCGCTGCGAAGGCCCGAAACCGCAACGGCCGCCGCCGCTAGACAACCGGCCTCTCGCTCCGAACAAGGCTCTAAACTGTTGGCTCCCGTGCCTCGGCAACGAACAGCACGGCTTCCCGTCCTGGACGCGCACGTCCGACGGTCGGAAGGCTCCTTTCCTCGCACGAGTCGTGCCCTCAGGGCTCGGCTGGTCGCCGTTGCCCTCGTGCTCGTCTCGATCGCGCTCGTGACGGTCTACTTCCGCGAGTCCGAAGGCGGGACGCTGCACGGTGCCCAGCGCATCGGCGTCTCCGTCGCCATGCCATTCGAGGTCGCCGGAGAGCGCGTCGCGCGGCCGTTCAAGGACGCCTACGGCTGGGCTGCCGATCTCCTCGGCGCGAAGTCCGAGAACGAGAAGCTGAAGGATGAGATCGAGGCTCTCCGCAGCGAGAGGATCGCGAACGAGACCGCCGCCCAGGAGAACGCACACCTCAAGGAGCTTCTCGGCTACATCGACGGCCCCCGCTTCCCGGAGGACTACAGCAGCGTCGTCACACGTGTGGTCGCACGGCCTCCGACCGCGTACGACCAGGAGGTCTTGATCGCCGCGGGCACGTCCGACGGCATCCAGCAGAACGACCCGGTCGTGACGAAGGACGGGCTCGTCGGGCTCGTCACCGACGTCACTTCCGACGGAGCGAAGGTCACGCTTCTGACCGACCAATCGAGCGCTGTCTCCGCGATGGTGCTCGAGAGCGGCGCGGCGGGCATCGTCCGCCACGGGCCGAGCGATCCGTCCGCGCTCGTCCTCGACCGCGTGGGCAAGGACGCGCTCGTCGAGGACGGCGACCTCGTCATCACGGCAGGCTGGCAGAGCGGGCAGCTCGAGTCGCTCTACCCGCGGGGGATTCCGATCGGCACGGTCGAGTCCGTCGGGCAGCAGGACGTCGACCTCTACAAGCGGATCCAGATCGCGCCCCTCGTGAATTTCGACTCGCTCTCCGACGTCATCGTCCTCATCCCGATGGCCCGCCCGAAGTGACGCTCGACGCGCTCAAGGCCGGCGCGCTCCTTCTGTTCGCGGCCCTCGTCCAGGTCTCGATCACGTCCAACATCGAGGTCGCGTCGGGACACCCGGACGTCCTCCTCGTGCTCGTGATCGCCATCGCGCTCCTGCGCGGGCCCTCCTTCGGCGCAGCCGCGGGCTTCTGGGCCGGGCTCGTCCTCGACGTCGTCTCCTTCCAGACGCTCGGGCTCACGTCACTCCTTCTCACACTCGCCGGCTACTTCGCCGGGCGCCTGGGCGAGGTGACGAAGAAGTCCTCCGCGCACCCCGCGCTTCTCGCCGTGACCATCGGGACGATCGGCGTGGGGCTCGGATCGGCGGTGCTGCACTTCATGCTTGGGGAGACGGTCTCGGCCTCGGAGTTCTTCGTCGGCATGCTGCTCCCAACCCTCGCGCTCAACCTGCTCCTCGCCTACCCGCTCTACGGGCTCTGCCGCAGGATCTTGCCGGTCACCCCGCGCGAACGGAGGCGGGTGATCCCGGTTGTCTAGCCCGAGCGCCAACCTTCCTGGCGGCTTTCTGCCGCCCGATCCCAGGGTCGAGGAGCCCTACCGCGTCACCCCGCAAGCCGCGATCCGGATCGCCATTCTCGGCGTCGTCGCAGTGACGATCTTCTGCGCGCTCTTCTTCCGGCTCTGGGCGCTTCAGGTCATCTCCGGAGAACGCTACCTCGAGGTGGCGAAGAACAACCAGGTGCGCACGTTTCGCGCGCCGGCTCCCCGAGGCTCGATCCTCGACCGAAACGGCGAGGTGCTCGTCTCCAACAGGCCGGGCACGGCGGTGCAGCTCTGGCCGGCCGCATTCGACCAGGCGACTCCCGAGGCGCAGGCCTTCGTCGTGCGCCGGCTCGCCACGCTCCTCCAGATCCCGGAACGCGAGATCCGGTCCGACATCGCCGCCCGCGAGGGCGACCTCCTGACGCCGATCACGATCAAGGAGAACGTCGAGGAGGACAAGATCAACTACCTCCTCGAGCACCAGAACGACTTCCCCGGCGTCCAAATCAACCAGACCTACCAGCGCCACTATGACCAGGGTGGGATCGCGGCGCAGACCCTCGGCTACGTGAGCGAAATCTCCCAGCAGCAGCTCGATGCGGCAAAGGGCAAGGGCTATACGGCCGGCGACCGCATCGGCCAGACAGGGGTGGAGGCGACCTACGACACCTATCTCCGTGGCCTGCCGGGGATCGGGCGCGTCTTCGTCGACGCACTCGGCCGCGTGACGAGCGCGCGCCAGTTCCAGCAGCTTCCCGAGGCCGGCGACAACGTGCGCCTCACGATCGACGCGGAGCTCCAGAAGACCGCGGAGGAGGCGCTCGCGTACGGCATCAGGCTCGCCCACGACGACGGCAAGTGGGCAGCCGACGGCGGTGCGCTCGTCGCCATGGATCCCAACTCGGGGGAGATCCTCGCGCTCGCCTCGAACCCCACCTTCGACCCGAGCATCTACACAGGGCGGGTCAACAAGAACGATCTGAACGAGCTCGCGGACACGAGCGCCAACCACCCGACGCTCGACCGCGCGGTCTCAGGCCTCTATCCGCCCGGCTCGACGTTCAAGCCTGTGACCGCGCTCGCGGCGCTCGAGACCGGAATTCTCTCGCCGACCGAGCTCATCCAGTGCACGCCGAAGGAGATCGTCGACGGCCAGACCTTTACGAACTGGGACCCTTACTCGAACGAGCCGATGACCCTCACCACCGCGCTCGCCGCGTCCTGCGACACCTACTTCTACCAAGTGGCTCTCCGCTTCTACCTCCGCACGGACTCCCCGCTGCAGAAGTGGGCGCGGACGATGGGTTTCGGCGCCTCGACCGGCGTCGACATCGGCCCCGAGGCCACCGGCCGTATCCCGACACCCGCCTGGCGCCGCCATTACTTCAAGACGGAGATCGACAAGATCTGGACGTCGGGCGACTCGGTCCAGCTCGGCATCGGCCAGGGTGACGTGCTCGTCACGCCGCTGCAGATGACCCGCTTCTACGCGATGCTGGCGAACGGCGGCAAGCTCGTGGAGCCACACATCGTCCAGTCGGTCGAGGAGCCCGCGACTCCGGGCCAGCCACCCGTCGTCCTCCGCCCGTACTCCCCGAAGCCGGCCAAAAACGTCGGCCTCAACCCGAACAACATCCGCATCGTGCAGGAAGGGCTCTACGACGCGACCCACGCGAACTACGGGACGTCGGCCGGCATCTTCGGCTCCTTCCCGATCCCGATCGTGGGCAAGACGGGAACCGCGGAGAAGTACGTGCGCCTGCCCAACTACCAGGGACTGCAGGACCAGGCCTGGTGGTGCGGCTACGGCCCCTATGACAAGCCGACCCTGGCCGTCTGCGCCATGATCGAGAACGGCGGGCACGGTGGAGTCGTCGCGGCACCCGTGGCGCTCCAGGTCTTCCAGAAGTTCTTCGACGTCGACCCGAGCTCCTACAGCGCGGTGGTGAACAACTCAGACTGATGGCCACCATCGCTCGCGAAACCCGCGCGGCACGGGCGCACGTCGGCTCCGAGGTCGGCGCCTACCTCCGCCACCTCGACTACCTCCTGATCGCCGCCGTCGCAGGCGTGGTCACGTACGGCATCTGGGTCCTGACCGCGGTGACCCGGAACGACGTGCCCGGCGACCCGAACTACTTCGTCTCGCGCCAGGAGGTCTACATCGCAATCGGCGCGGTCATCGCCGCGGCCACGGTGGCGGTGAGCCCGGAGCTCTACCGCCGCTACGCGAAGGCTCTGTACGTGGTGGCCGTCGCGCTCCTGCTTCTGGTGCTCGTGATCGGGGACGACGTGCGGGGGTCGAAGCGGTGGATCGAGCTCGGCTCCTTCCGCTTCCAGCCGTCTGAGGTCGGCAAGGTTTTCCTCATCCTCTTCCTCGCTGCGTTCGTGGCGAACCGCGTGCGGAGCGACTCGCCGTGGAAGACCGTGTGGGGCGCCGTCGGGCTCGCGGCGCTGCCGATGATGCTCGTCTTCAAGGAGCCGGACTTCGGCTCGACGCTGATCTACGGGTCGGCCCTTCTGGCGGTGCTGTTCTTCGGCGGCGTGCCGTGGAAGCACCTGGCGAGCCTTGCGATCGTGACGGCTTTCATCGCGCTCTCCGTTCTGTGGTTCCTGCCCGCTGCGGGAGTGGAGGTCCTGGACGCGTACCAGAAGGACAGGCTGATCGGGTTCGTGAACCCGGACATCGACCCGAGCGGTACGACCTACAACGTCAACCAGTCGATCACGGCAGTCGGCTCGGGCGGGATCGACGGGCGCGGCGTCGCGGGCGCGAGCCAGACGAACATGAACTATCTGCCCGAGCACAACACCGACTTCATCTTCTCGTCGCTCGCCGAGCAGCGCGGCTTCCTCGGCGCGGCGATCCTGCTCCTCCTCTATGCGTTCATCGCCTGGCGGGGGATCAAGATCGTCGCCGTCGCGCCAAGCCTGTACACCTCGGCGGTCGCAGGGGCGATCGTCTTCTCGTTCCTCTTCCAGATCTTCGTCAACGTGGGAATGACCATCGGGATCGCGCCCGTCACCGGGATTCCGCTCCCCTTCGTCAGCTTCGGAGGAAGCTCGATGATCACGACCATGCTGATGATCGGGATCCTCGAGTCGATCTACGTGCGCGGCCGCCTCGCGGGCCGCAGGTAGTTTCTCGCCATGCGACGCCTCCCGCTTCACCCTGCCGCTGTCTACGGCGTGGTCAAGGAGATCAAGGCCGCAGCCGAGGACCTCTCACCGCTCGTCGTGGCCGGCGCCGAAGGGCCTGCGATAGAGCTCCTCGCCGCTCTCGGCGAGGGCGGCGACCCGAGCGCGCTTCGCGATCTCTCCGGCCGGGAGGTGACGAAGTACGACCTGCAGGGCGCCGCGCTTCTCGTGTACGTCGTCGCGGGCGAGAAGCCGACAGCCGAGGACGAGCAGGCCTTGAAGCTCGCCGACCGAAACGACGTCGACGCCGTCTGCGTCCTCGTGGGCGCGAAGTCGCAGCCGCTCGACATCGCCTACGTGCCGGCGACGAGAGTCGTGGCCGTCCCGCCGGGAAAGCCGATGCCAATCGACCGCATCGCCGAGCTCGTTGCCTCCATCGCGGACGAGACGGGCTACGGGCTGGCCGCGCGGCTGCCGGTCCTCCGTGAGCCCGTCGTCGAGGCGATCGTGCGCCACTTCGCACGCCAGAACGGCGTTCTCGGCGCTGCGATCTTCATTCCAGGTGCCGACTTCCCGGTGCTGACGCTGAATCAGCTGCGAATGGCCTTCCGCATCGCTGCGGCGCATGGAGAACAGATCGACCGTGAGCGCATCCCGGAGCTCCTCGCCGTGGTCGGCGCGGGCCTCGGCTTCCGCACGGTCGCCCGCGAGGCGCTCGGCTTCGTCCCTGGCCTCGGCTGGGCGATCAAGGGCGGCATCGCCTACGCCGGCACGAAGGCGCTCGGGAAGGCCGCGGCGACCTATTTCGAGCAGGGTGGCGCACATGCGCTCGCGCGGGCGGCCGATGCCGTCCGGTCCAGGTCCTAGCCTTCTCGCCCATGAGCACCGAGCAGCTGTTGCCCGTTCACGAGGCACTGGCAATCGAGGAGGCCGACGCCTGGTTCGAGTACCTGGAGGTCACCAGGGCCGAGATCGGGTCCGGTCGCTATCACGAGATCGAGCCGTGGGCCTGGGCTCGACTCAGCCAGCGCGTGCGGGCCGTCAAGCGAAAGCAAACCGAGCTTCGTCCCGCCGCCGCGTAGCAGGGCCGGCGAGGGCGCCTGCTACCCTTAACGGGTACGCGCAGGGAGAACCGAGCCCAGATCGGGCGAGCGGGATTCCGCGCTCACGACAAATGAGATTTGTGGCGGACACGCTGACCTCGCCCGCGCCGAAACGCGCGGGTAGCGGCGTGCGCCCGAAAGGAGATTTACATCGTGCGATTGTTTCGCAAGAAGACGAGCAGCGAGGAGGTGGCGCCCACCGAGGCGGCCGCTCCCGAGGTGCTCGAGGAAGCCTCGCCGTCCCAGGCGGACGGACAGGCTGACAAGCCCAAGCCGCGCAGGCGCCGCGGGACCCGCGGCGGCCGAGGCCGCGGCGGCAAGAAGAAGGTAGACGCCGCCGAGGGGGGCGCGAAGACCGAGTCGAAGGCCGAGGCGAAAGCCGAGCCCAGGCCGCGCCAGCCCCGGCAGAAGAAGAAGGACGGGGAGGACGCGAAGCCGCGCCGCAGGCGCACACAGACGCCGAAGCGGTCGACCCTTCCGAAGGTCAAGAAGGAGATCTTCGTCTCGGTCGAGGTGACCGAACAGCGGGTCGCGGTGCTCGAGGACGACATCGTTGTCGAGGTCTATCTCGGCCGGCCCTCGCACCGCTCGGTGGCGGGCAACGTCTACAAGGGCATCATCGACAACGTCCTTCCCGGCATGGAGGCGTCCTTCGTCGACATCGGGCTCGAGAAGAACGGGTTCCTCTACGTGGACGAGATCGTCGTCCCCGAGCTCGAGGGCAAGCAGCGCCACGGCCGGCGCATCCAGGAGCTGGTCGAGCGGGGGCAGGAGGTGCTCGTCCAGGCGGTCAAGGACCCCATGGGCACGAAGGGCGCCCGGCTGACCACCGAGATCTCGCTCCCGGGCCGGTTCCTCGTCTTCGTCCCGTACGGGGACGGCATCGGCGTCTCGCGCCGCCTCGAGGACGAGGAGCGCGAGCGGCTCAAGGTCATCTGCAAGGGCCTCGACCTTCCCGACGGCGGCCTCATCGTCCGCACAGCCGCCGAGAGTGCCTCGAAGGAGGAGCTCGAAGGCGACCTCGCTCTCCTGCAGAAGCTGTGGTCGACCATTCAGGGTCGCGCCAAGCGCGCCGAGGCTCCTTCGCTCGTCTACCAGGAATCCGAGCTGCCGCTCCGGATCATCCGCGACCTTTTCATCCGCGACTTCGAGCGCGTGGTCGTCGACCACGACCGCACGTACAGGCGCATCGTCGGCTACCTCAAGCGGACGTCGCCCGAGCTCGCGGCACGCGTCGAGCATTACAAGGGCAAGGAGCCGCTCATGGAGCGGTACGGCGTCGACGAGGCGGTGCGCTCGACGCTCAGCCGGCGGGTCGACCTTCCCTCCGGCGGTTACCTGATCTTCGACTACGCCGAGGCGTTCACCGTCATCGACGTCAACACGGGGCGCTTCGTCGGCTCTCGCGGACGTTCGAGCGGTGCTCGGCTCGAGGACACGATCACGAAGAACAACCTCGAGGCGGTCCACGAGGTCGTCCGCCAGCTGCGGCTCCGGGACATCGGCGGGATCATCGTCATCGACTTCATCGACATGGCGAACCCCAAGAACCGCAAGCTGGTTGAGGAAGCGCTGGAGCAGGAGCTCGCTCGCGACCGGACGAAGACCTACGTCGTCGAGATCTCACCGCTCGGCCTCGTCGAGATGACGCGCCAGAACGTCACCGACGGGCCCCGCGAGATCCTCACGAACGTCTGCGCCACCTGCAAGGGCGACGGCGTCGTGGTGTCGATGGAGACTCACGCCGTCGACGCGGAACGGCGCATCCGCAGGTTGATCGCCGGCTCGAGGAGCAAGGCGTTCCACATCGAGCTGAACTCACAGGTCGCGGCGACGCTTATCGGCCCCGGCGCGGAGCGCCTCGCCGAGCTCGAGAAGGAGACCGGCCGCAGCCTCGCGGTGAAGGGCCGCCAGCGCGCGCCGCACGACCACTTCGTCGTCCTCGAGGAGGGCTCGCCGGACAAGGTCGAAGACAAGGCGCTTCCCGTCGAGCGTGGGCAGGAACTGGAGGTCAAGCTCGAGGAGGCGCACCAGCACTCCGACACCGACGCGATCGCACGGGTGGACGGCTACGTCGTGACGGTGAAGGACGCTGCGGGCCGCGTCGGGGAGACGGTGCCGATCAGGATCGAGACCGTCGCGAAGACGACCGCCCGTGCCGTCATCACCGACGGCGAGAGCAACGGCGACGATCCGACGAAGGAGAAGCCGAGGAAGAAGACACGTCGCGGCACGCGCGGGGGCCGCGGACGGAAGAAGAAGACGGAAGTCATCGCAAAGACCGACGCGGGTGAGGAACCGGCGCAGGAGCCCGAAGAGGCGCCCGCTGCCGAAGCGTCCGCTGCCGAGACTCCCTCCGAGAACGGGGAGGAGCCGAAGCCGAAGAAGAAGACGCGGCGCGGGACGCGCGGAGGGCGCGGACGCAAGCGCAAGCCGGTAGAATCCTCACCTGAAGCGGGCCAAGAGAGCCCGCTCCCTTGACGTTATGGCCACGAAAACAGAGAGCTACGCGATCATCTCCCTCGGTGGAAAGCAGTACCGCGTCCGTGAGGGCGAGCGGCTGCTCGTCGAACGTCTGCCCCACGACGAGGGCAAGACGTTCCATCCCGACCTCATCATGCTCGGGGGTGATGGGGAGCCGAAGCTCGGCGACGCGCTCAAGGGCGCCCAGGTGACCGCGAAGGTCGCGGCACACGTGCTCGGCAAGAAGGTGATCGTCGGCAAGCACCGCCGCCGCACCGGGTATCGCCGCCGCAACGGCCACCGCAGCCGCCTGTCGCAGATCGAGATTCAGTCGATTGGCAAGAAGGCGACGCGCTCCACTGCGGCGAAGAAGACCGCCGGCACGACCACGAAGAAGGAAGAGAGCTAGGCATGGCCCACAAAAAAGGACTCGGCTCCTCGAAGAACGGCCGCGACTCCCAATCCAAGCGACTCGGAGTCAAGATCTTCGACGGCCAGGACATCAAGGCGGGGATGATCGTCGTCCGCCAGCGCGGCACGCGCTTTCGCTCCGGACCGGGGACAGGCCTCGGCCGCGACCACACGATCTTCGCGACGCGCGACGGCAAGGTCGCGTTCCAGACGAACGGCTCCGGCCGCATCGTCACCGTCGCCTAGACACCTTCAGAGGCACTGATGTTCCACGATCGCGCCCGCATCGAGGTGCGGGGCGGCCGTGGCGGCGACGGCTCGCTGAGCTTCCGGCGCGAAAAGTATGTGCCGAGGGGCGGCCCCGACGGCGGTGACGGCGGAAACGGCGGCGACGTCGTCCTCGTCGCCGACCCCGACCGACGCGACCTCTCCTTCTTCCAGCGCAAGCGCCGCTTCGAGGGCGGACGCGGCATCCACGGGCAGGGCAAGAACAAACATGGAGCCGACGGCGAGACCGTCGAGCTCAGGGTGCCCGTGGGGACGCAGGTGCTGGACGAGGAAGGGGGTCTCCTCGTCGACCTCGCACATCCCGGAGCGCGCGCGGTCGTGGCACGGGGCGGCCCGGGAGGCGCCGGCAACCGCCGCTTCGCCCGGCCGACGCAGCAGGCTCCGCGCATAGCCGAGGTCGGCTGGCCCGGCGAGCAGTCGACCATCGAGCTGCGCCTGAAGCTCCTCGCGGACGCGGCGCTGCTCGGGTTCCCGAACGCCGGCAAGTCGTCGCTCCTTCGCCGCATCTCGAACGCGAAGCCGAAGGTGGCGGACTACCCGTTCACGACGATCGCGCCGGTGCTCGGGACCGTCGATTCGCCGGACGGCCGCCAGCTCACGGTCGCAGACGTGCCGGGGCTCCTCGAAGGCGCGCATGAGGGGGTCGGGCTCGGGGACGAGTTCCTGGCCCATCTGGAGCGCGCGCGGCTCCTCCTCCACGTCGTCGACGCGACGGAGGAGGCAGCTGAGCGGTTCGCGACGATCGACCGGGAGCTGCACGGCTACGGGGCCGGCCTCGACGAGCGCCCGCAGATCGTCGTCCTGAACAAGGTCGATCTCCTCGACGAGGCGCCAAGCTTCGAGACGGACGAGCCGCGGGTGCTGGCCGTGCTTCCCTTGTCGGCGGCGACGGGAGCCGGGGTCGAGGAGCTCAAGCGCACACTCTTCGAGCTTGTGCCCGACGCGCCGCCCGAGCCCAGCGCCGTCGGAGAAGTTGCGGACTTCCTCGTCTACCGGCCGCGGCCCGAGCGCAGGCGCCCGTTCCGCCTGTTCCGAGTCGACGGCGGCTACCGGGTGCGCGGTCAGGCGACCGAGGACGAGCTCCGTGCCGCCGGGGTCAAGCCGGGGGACGCGGTGGAGTTCGAATGACAGGTCTCTTCGGCGGTGCGTTCGACCCGCCGCACAACGGCCACGTCGCGCTTGCCGAGAGCGCACTCGACCACCTCGGCCTCGAGCGCCTACTGGCGCTCGTCGTCGTCGACCCCGGTCACCGGGACGTCGTGCTCGACTTCCCGACCCGCTTTCGGCTCGCCGAGCTCGCCTTCGGAGGACTTCCACGGACGGAAGTCGTGGCGGAGGAGCACCGCTACACCGTCGACGCCGTCCGCGGCGGACGCTTTGGAGACGCCGTCTTCCTCGTCGGTGCCGACGAGTTCGCGAGCTTTCTCTCCTGGAAGGATCCGAACGGTGTGCTCGAGGAGGTGCGGCTAGGCGTAGCGACCCGGCCGGGCTTCCCGCCCGAGGCGCTTTCGCCCGTTCTCCAGGCCCTCGAGCAGCCCGGCCGCGTCGCGTTCTTCGACATTCCTGAGCTGCCGATCTCCGGGACGGCGATCCGCGCGCGTGCGGCTCGAGGCGAGCCGGTGGACGAGCTCGTGCCGCCGGCGGTGGCCGCCCAGATCGACCGGCTCTGCCTTTACCGGTGATACCCTTGGCAGGTCGTAATCGAGGAGTTTCTGACCCGCTGACGTCGCTCGAACAAGCTCGCCGAATCGCTCAGCTCGCCCAGGAGAAGCTGGCGAGGGATGTGGTCATCCTCGACATGCGCCCGGTGTGCAGCTACACCGACTACTTCGTGCTGGCCACCGGCGGAAACTCCCGCCAGGCCAAGGCGATCTACGACGAGGTGCACGAGCGCCTGAAGAAGGAAGCCAAGCTCTCACCCCGGAACGTGCACGGGGGGAGTGAGGCGAAGTGGATCCTCGCGGACTACCTCGACGTGGTCTTGCATGTCTTCACGCCCGAGGCGCGCGACTTCTACCGGCTCGAGGATCTCTGGGGCGACGTGCCGTCGGTGGAGCTCGCGGCGGCCAACTAGGCCAGCCAGAGCACGAGCAGCACGATCCCCGCAAGGACGAGCGCGTAGATCCAGAACGCGTGGGCTCCCCAGAGGAAGGCCTCCCACTTACGGCGCTCCCGGCGCTTCTCGGCGTCGCCGGTCTCCTCGACGACAGGGCTGTAGTCGTTCTTCTGGGTCACACGTTGTCGGTCCCCGGCTCCGCGAGGAGACAAACGCCCCTCCGCTAAACTGCGCTGCGCGGGGCCATAGCTCAGTTGGGAGAGCGTCTGGCTGGCAGCCAGAAGGTCACGGGTTCGAGTCCCGTTGGCTCCACTTCCCGCCCTACCCACACCGCGGCGAGGCGTTCAGCTACGGTGGCCCGATGAGCCAAGCAACTCTGCACACCAATCACGGCGCGATCGAACTCGAGCTGTTCGAGGAGGACGCGCCCAAGACCGTCGACAACTTTGTGAAGCTCTCGAAAGAAGGTTTCTACGACGGGATCACCTTCCACCGCGTCATCCCGGACTTCATGATCCAGGGCGGCTGCCCTCGCGGAGACGGGACGGGCGGCCCCGGCTACCAGTTCGAGGACGAGGCCAACGAGCACCGGGTCACGCGCGGCGCCCTCGCGATGGCAAACAGCGGCCCGGACACGAACGGGAGCCAGTTCTTCATCGTTACCACCGAGGCGGCGCCGTGGCTGGACGGGAAGCACACCGTCTTCGGCCGGGTGGCCTCCGGGATGGAGGTCGTCGACGAGATCTCCGGCGTCGACCGCGACGGCAGCGACCGTCCCCGCGAGCCGGTCACGATCGACCGCGTCGAGCTCTCCTAGGAGGGTTGACGAGCCCCCGTAAGCGCGGCCGTGATGAGCGTTAGAAGGTCTAACGAACCTGCTCGGTAGGAGCGAGTACAGTCGCGGTATGTCAAGACAAGCACTCGGTAACGCCGTAGCAGGCGGTTTGTTTCTCATCGCCGCCATCTATGACTTCACCCAAGACGATTCGGGCATCGGCGTGGTCTTCGTGATTTTCGCAGCGGTTTTCTTAGGCCTTGCTTTTTCAGGCACGAAGACGCAGCAACGCTGAGCCAGTCCTAGCGCCGCGTTAGGCGGCTCCGTACGCTGCAAGGTCTATGTGTCAGAGTCAGACCGTCATGGCGCGTGCGATCCGACGCTCGTTCATCTCAGTGCTCCCGCCGGCAGTTCCGCGACCGGACGATCGAGAAGATCAAGCACTCCGTTCCAGCGTCCCGTGCGCTCGAGTGCCCGTACGGTCCGGCGTAAAGGCGAGCGGCTAGGGCCAGACGGCCGACACGCTGTCGAGGTCGAGCGCACCACCGTCGTGGCATTCGGACGAGCGGTAGTCGGCCGGCGCTGTGATCGCGCGGTCGGCGAGCGCGAGCCGTGCGAGGCGCTGGGCGTCGGCAGGATCGGCGCCGAGGCTCTCCGCGACGAACGCGGTCCGCTGCAAGCCGTAACAGTCGGCTGCCGCCTCGTCCCGGACTCCTGCAAGGTGCGATGACTCGTGCGCGAGCACGTGGAGTGCCCGGGCCACCTTGGCTTGCTCGCTCTCGCCCGTCTTGCCCTCGGCGAAGCGGCCGAGCTCTGAGCACGTCTCCTCGTCGAGGTCGGTGAAGTCCGCCGGCTGCCCCTGCTCGTCGAAGAACACGGTGCCCGCATGGGCGGAGACTTCGGCGAGGCGCGAGAGGAGGCCAGGGCAATGGACGTCGACGTCGCGGCCCGCGATCTCACTTGCGATGGCCGCGAGCCGGTGTTCGTTCGAGCGCTGCTCCTGCTGGACGGCGACGACGAACAGAAGCGGGATCGCGAGCGCGACCAGGAGAGGGGCATAGGGCCGCACCCGGCCTGTATCGGCCGGGACGCTCGCTCAGGAAACCCTCAGTCGAGCTCGCGTCGGAGGACGGACGCGACCGCCTGCAGCGCGACGCGCGTCTCGTGCACCTCCGGCTCCCGCGTCGTCGCGCGCTGGAGCGCGAGCCCGGGGAGTAGGAGCAGGCGTGCGCCTCGGCGGCTGGACTCCTGCACCGCGCGCCAGAGCTCCATGGTGAGGGCAAGCGAGAGCACGGTCACCACTGCGGGCGTCCAGAGCGCCGCCTGAAACGGCCAGATCCGCTCCGCCACGACGGTGACGGGGAGGACGAGGGCGGCGAAGTTCGTCCCGCAGCGAGGCGAGAAGCGCGAGGGCATCGCCGTGCCCGCCCAGGTCGATTCGAGGGAGCGCTGCTCCACCGCTGCGATCGCCCGGTGCTCGGCCCCGTGGAGGTTCAGCGTTCTCCCGCGGAAGATCCACAGAATGAGGCCGACGGTGACGGCTGCCCAGCCGATCAGAGCGTACGTCGAAGGAAGAAAGACGAACGCGAACGGAGCGAAGATCGCGAGCAGAAGAATCCTGCGCTCGCCCTTCTTCGCCACTCCGCTTCTGCGAAAGAGAGGCGCGACCGACATGGCCAGGCGCGCCAGTCCGCGTGCGAGCGGAACCCGGGCGAGCGATGCCGGAGTCGACGGCATCCTGCCTTCGATGAGCTTCCCGTCACGGCGGGCGAATGCCCAGAAGCGCTCGCTGACGATGACGACGCCGTCGGGACGGGCCATGCCGCCGAGCCGGGGGAGGGATTGGCGCGTATCGGCACGCCGAAGGATCTCGGGCGAGTACATCTACACACCGTGCCCGAACGAGGGCCGCCCGGCAAGGGCCAGGCGGCCTGTTCTACAAGCTTCGAGGTCCTACTACCAGTAACCGCGCGAGAAGAAGCCCAGCAGCGCGAGAACCAGAATGACGATGAGGACGATCCAAAGAACGCTCAACGAACCTCCTTTCGCCGCTGAGTTTCCCCGGCCGTCGGTCCCTGGGAAACATCGTATACCTTTCCATCGCCGAGCTCGAAGACCGCGAAGTCCCGGCCCATGACCGGGAGGGAGACGTTGTAGACCGGCACGGCGCCGACGAAGCCCTCGTACGTGCCGGCGTGGCCGTGGCCGTGGAGGACGATGTCCGGCAGGTGGGCGGCGATCGGACGGCCGAGCCGGTCGCTGCCGAGAAACGCCCAGATCCCGGGCGGCTCGCCTTCGATCGTGGACGAGGTCGGCGCGTAGTGGAGAAGCACGATGCGGACCGGGCAGTCGGCGACTGCCTCGAGCCCGCGGTCGAGCGCCTCGACCTCGTCCGTGGTCTCCGCATAGACCGCCCGCATGATCGGCTCGCCGAAGTCGGTCAGCGTCGAGTCCGGGAAGCCGCCCACGAAGCCCTTGGTGCCGACCACACCGACCTTCGTGACCCCGCAGTCCAGCACCGTCCAGCTCCGGTCGAGCACGACGATGCCGGAAGCGGAGAGGACGTCGACGATCTCGTCGGCCCGGTTCGCGTGCCAGTCGTGGTTGCCGAGGACGGTGACGACCGGGATCTCCAGGCCGCGGCAGGCGTCGGCGAGCACCTCCGCTTGCTCGGGCTCCCCGAAGGTGGTCAGGTCGCCGGCGACGAGGATCGCGTCGACCTGGCCGGCGATACCCGTGAAACCGTCGGCCACCGCAGCCCGGTTCTGCTCGCTGCAATGGATGTCGCCCGCCGCGGCGACCCGGATGGTCTCCCGTTTCGTCATCCGGGCCAGGAGGGTACCCGCATCGTGCCAATGTCCAACGAGAGCCTCCCAGCCATGCTCGCAACCCTGAAGCGCTCGGCCGGCGCGCTACGCGAGGCCGGGATTCCGTTCATGCTCGGGGGCGGGCTTGCGTGCTGGGTGCGCGGAGGCCCGGAGTCTGACCACGACCTGGACCTGATGGTGAAGCCCGAGGACGCGGAGCAGGCGCTCGCGACCCTCGCAGCGATCGGCATGCGCCCGGAGAAGCCCTCCGAGGGTTGGCTCTACAAGGCCTTCGACGGGGACGTCATGGTGGACATCATCTTCTCGCCGGTCGGCGTCGCGATCACGGACGAGGTGCTCGGCCGGGCCGAGATGCTCGAGGTCGAGGCGCAGCCGATGCTGGTCATGACGCTGGAGGACGTGCTCGTCACGAAGCTGCTCGCCCTTGACGAGAACTCACTCGACTACAAGGCGGTGCTGCAGATCGCGCGCAGCCTCCGCGAGCAGATCGAATGGGAGGACGTGCGTGCGCGCACGGCCGGCTCGGCCTACGCGGCAGCCTTCTTCACGCTCGTGGAAGAGCTCGGCGTCGCCGTGACGTCGCGGAACGCCGGGTAGACCGGCCGCGATCGCCGCGCACCGTCGGGGAGCCTCTCGGGGAAGCCGGCGGCGATCGCCTCGCCCGCCTGGCGCCACAGGTGGCGAATCTCGTCGCCGACCAGCTCGGCCGCCCGTTTGTATCCACGGCCTGACTTCGGCATCGTGCCGAGATCGATCGGCTCTCCCCAGACGACCGCGCACGGCATGCGGTTCTTTCGCGACCAACCGAATGAGTAGACGCCGCATGGCACGATGGGGACCTCCTCCTGGAGCGCGATCATCATGGCCCCCGGGAGCACGTCGCCCGGATAGCCGAATCTCTGCCGTGTTCCCTCGACGAAGACGCCGACCATGTGGCCTTCGCGGGCGACCTGGCGCGCGAGCCGAAGCGACTCGCGGTCGCCTTCGCCGCGTCGCACCGGGAACACACCTGTCCACGTGAGGACGTCCCCGACGACGGGCATCTCCACGAGCTCGGCCTTCGCCATGAAGTAGAGCGTCCGCGGCGAAAGAGAGCCAACCAGTGGCGGGTCGATCGCCGACAGGTGGTTTGCCGCCGCGACGCCGCCGCCCGAGGCGGGCACGCGTTCGAGGCCGTAGCCGTATGAGGGCGCGAGCCACATCGTCGTCGGAGCGACGAGGCGGCGGGCCCATGGCCACATCCTCTCGGGGTCGCTTCCCCATAGCTTCGAGACGAGTCTGCCGGGGGCGGACACCCACGCGAGTCTAGCGCTAGTCTCGTGGGACGCTGATGGACCGGTATGACCCGCAGGCGATCGAGGCCAGGTGGCAGGCCGAATGGGAGCGCGAAGGCGCTTTCGTCGTCCCGAACCCGTCTCCCGAGGATGCGCCCCGCGAGCACACGTACGTGCTCGAGATGCTCCCGTACCCGTCGGGCGAGCTGCACATGGGCCACGTGCTCAACTACACGCTCGGCGACGTCGTCGCGCACATCCGCCGTCGCCGTGGCTTCACGGTGCTCAGGCCGATCGGCTACGACGCCTTCGGGCTTCCGGCCGAGAACGCCGCCATCCGCGAGGGGAAGCATCCGCGCGACGTGACCAACCGGAACATCGCCGCAATCCGGGAGCAGATGAAGCGCCTTGGGTGGTCGATCGACTGGAGCCGTGAGCTCTCGACCGCCGAGCCCGACTACTACCACTGGACGCAGTGGCTCTTCCTCAAGTTCTTCGAGGCGGGCCTCGCCTACCGCAAGGGCGCGATCGTGAACTGGTGCCCGAACGACCAGACCGTGCTCGCGAACGAGCAGGTGATCGACGGGCACTGCGAGCGTTGCGGCTGGGAGGTCGAGGCGCGCACGCTCGAGCAGTGGTTCTTCCGCATCACCGCGTACGCCGACCGGCTCCTCGACGACATGGAGACGCTCGAGTCCTGGCCGGAGCGCGTCCTCACGATGCAGCGCAACTGGATCGGGCGCTCGGAAGGGGCGGAGGTCATCTTTCGGATCGAGGAGCTCGACATCGACATCCCCGTCTTCACGACGCGCCCCGACACGCTCTTCGGCGCCACATTCTTCGTCCTCTCGCCCGAGCATCCCCTCGTCGAACAACTGGCGAAAGGGACTCCGCACGAGGAGGAGGTCATGGACTACGTGCGCCATGCCGCAGGCCGCCCGGTCGCGGAGCGCGCCGACCCCGAGAACGAGAAGAGCGGGGTCTCCACCGGGCGGTTCATCACGAATCCGGTGAACGACAACCGGCTTCCGATCTGGGTCTCCGACTACGTCCTCATGGAGTACGGCACCGGCGCGATCATGGCCGTGCCCGCCCACGACGAGCGGGATTACGCGTTCGCCGAGCGCTTCGAACTCCCGATCAAGACGGTCATCGCCCCGGCCGACGGCGAGGTGTCGGAGGACGAGGCGTTCGTCCCGCACTCCGACGACGAGGTGCTCGTCGACTCGGCGCAGTTCTCCTCGATGACGAGCCCCGACGCGAAGAAGGCGATCGTCGAGTGGCTCGAGTCCCGCGAGCGCGGTCGGCCGGCGGTCAGCTTCCGGCTGCGCGACTGGCTGCTCTCCCGCCAGCGCTACTGGGGCTGCCCGATTCCGATTCTCTACTGCGACGAGTGCGGCCTCGTTCCCGTGCCCGAGGACGACCTGCCGGTCCTCCTCCCCGAGGTCGAGGAGTACGTGCCGAAGGGGCGCTCACCGCTCGCGGCCGCCGAGGACTGGGTGGCGACGACCTGCCCCAAGTGCGGCGGCCCCGCCCGCCGCGAGACGGACACCATGGACACCTTCGTCGACTCCTCCTGGTACTTCCTCCGCTACTGCGACCCCCAAAACGACGAGGCGCCGTTCGACCCCGGAATGGTCGACTACTGGCTGCCCGTCAACCAGTACATCGGCGGGATCGAACACGCGATCCTGCACCTCCTCTACGCGCGCTTCTTCACGAAGGTCATGTACGACCTCGGCATCGTCGGCTTCCAGGAGCCGTTCGCGCGGCTCTTCAACCAGGGGATGCTCCATTATCGCGGCGCGAAGATGTCCAAGTCGAAAGGGAACGTCGTCGCGCCGGACGAAATGGTCGAGCGGTACGGCGCCGAGGCGGTCCGCCTCTACGTCCTCTACATGGGCCCGGCCGAGGACGACAAGGAGTGGCAGGACGCGGGCATCGAAGGCATGTTCCGCTTCCTCGGCCGTCTCTGGCGACTCGGGCTGGAGGTCGCGGAGGCAGGCCCGACCGAGGGTGAGCCCGGGGGCCCGCTCGTCCGCAGGGCGCACGAGACGATCGCCAAGGTCTCCGACGACATCGAGCGCCGCTTCCAGTTCAACACCCCGATCGCCGCGGTCATCGAGCTCGTGAACGACACATACGTGGCGAAGGAAGACCCGGAGCAGGCCGCCGCTGTGCGCTTCGCGACGGAGACCGCCGTCAGCCTGATCCAGCCCTACGTGCCGCACATCGCCGAGGAACTGTGGCAGCGCCTGGGCCACGAGCGGCTCTGGAGCACCGCGTGGCCCGAGGCCGACCCTGCCCTGCTCGAGCGCGAGACCTTCGAGCTCGTCGTCCAGGTGAACGGCCGCGTGCGCGGCCGGGTCGAGGTGCCGGCCGGGCTGGAGGACGACGAGCTCGTCGCGCGCGCCAAGGAGCTCCCGCGCGTCGCTGCGCACCTTGACGGCAAAGAGGTGAAGAACGCCATCGTCGTTCCCGGACGGCTCGTGAACCTGGTCGTCTAGCCGCAGCGGCATGGTGGGGTCGTCGTCTAGCTCCTCGCCTATGGTGAGGACGTGTTGCTCGTGGACGTCCTCGTCGTGCTCTGGGTCGCGCTCTTCGCGCTCCAGGGCGCGTATCGCGGGCTCGTAGCGCAGGCACTCTCCCTCGTCGGGCTCGCCATCGGCGCGCTCGCGGGGTCGTGGATCGCGCCGAAGCTTCTCTCCGAAGGATCCTCGTGGGTCTCGATCGCGAGCCTCGTCGGGGCGATCGTAGGGGCCGCCTTGCTGGGGGCCGCGAGCGCGACGCTGGCCGAATCGCCTCGCCGTTTTCTCGCCTTCCGGCCGGGCCTGCGCGCGGCCGATTCCCTGGGCGGTGCGATCATCGGCGGGGCTCTGGGTCTCGCGCTCGCCTGGCTGATCGCAGTCGTCGCCGTGCAGCAGCCGAGCCTGGGCTTCCGCCAGGACGTGCGGGGGTCCACGATCTTGCCGCGGCTCATGCGGGCGGTCCCGCCCGACCGCGTCCTTCAGGCGCTTGCCCGCTTCGACCCGTTCCCGGAGCTGACGCTTGCGGGGGGGCGCCTGCCACCCCCCGACCCGAGCGTGCTCCAGACGCCCGGCGCGAAGGCGGCGTCGAACAGCGTCGTGAAGATCTACGGCACCGCCTGCGGGCTCGGGATCCAGGGCTCCGGCTGGGTCGTCCGCCGCGACCTCGTCGCGACGAACGCGCACGTGATCGCCGGCGAGCACGACACGAACATCGTCGCACCGAACGGGCAGTCGCTCTCCGCGCGAGTGGTGAACGTGGACACGCAGAACGACGTGGCCATGCTGCGCGTGGACGGCCTGCGGACCGCTCCGCTGGCGATCACGGGTAGCGGCGAGTATCCGCGGCCCGTCGTGATCCTCGGCTACCCGCGCGACGGGGCCCTGGTCGGCGTCGCGGCGACTGCGGGCGCGCCGAGGACGGTAATCGCCCCGAACGCCTACGGGCGGCATGTCGGGCCGCGCAGCGTCGTCCCTCTCCGCGGTCAGGTGGAGCCGGGGGAAAGCGGGGGGCCGGTCGTCGACGCCCGGGGCGGGGTCGTGGCCATGATCTTCGGCGGCTCGAAGAACGGCGGGAACGGGTTCGCGGTGCCGGTGTCCGTGGTGGGGGATGCTCTGGCGAAGGCGGCGCAGCCGGTCTCCTCCGGCCCCTGTATCGACTAGGGCACACACCGACACGAGCTCGGCTCGCTGCGTCTCACCCACGCGCGCTTTCGGGGCGCACGATCCGGACATGCGCCTTCTCGCCTGTCTCTTTCTCCTGGCCGTATGCGTCTGCCCGGCTCCGGCCGCCGGTGGCTCCTTCGTACGGGGGTCGCTCGAGGACGTCGGAATCCCCTTCTGGTGCGACTGGGGCTACGACTGGGATGAGCGCTGCTTTCGCGACAACACCGTCCGGCTTCCGGTCGGCGGCGTCGACGACAAGGTGTGGCGTGGGGCGATCCGGTTCCCACTCGATGAGCTGCCCGCCGGCGCCCGCGTGACGAGCGCCCGGCTCGAACTCTACCTCGACAGGCCGTGCGTCGCGCCGCGTCGCAAGGTCGGTCCCTGCCCGAACGGGGCGTACACCGTGGACGCGCACGCGATTCTCAGCCTGAGTTGGACGAACGAGCGCGAGGTCGACTTCGACCCCGTCGCGACGGCTTCGACCACCGTTTCGACGGATGTAGCCGCTTGGACCTTCTGGGACCTCACCGGCCTCGTCTCCGACTGGGCCGCCGGAGCCGCGCCCAACCGCGGCATTCTCCTGAAGCTTGCGGAAGAGGAGGAGGCCTTCGGCGTGAGCGGCCCGTATTTCCCCTCGGGCTCTTTCGGGGCAACAGCTCTCCGCCCGCGGCTCGTCGTCTCCTACACCGGTCCCACCACCGGGCTCTCGCCCTAGGCCCGCGGTGCAGCTTCCCGACATCTCCCGCCGACGGGCGCTCGCCTACGTGCTCGCGCTCCTGGCCGTTCTCTTCCTGGCAGGCCGGGTGGCGCTCAAGGACGAGAGCCCGGCGCCCGCCGCGGCGCCCGTGAACCTGCGAGCCGAGGCGCCACCTGCCCGGAAGGTGGTCGTACACGTGGTCGGCCAGGTCTACAAGCCCGGTCTCTACAGCCTGCCCGACGGCAGCCGGGTCGACGACGCCATCAAGCGAGCGGGAGGGTCAAGGCCGAGGGCTGCCCTCGCGCTCGTGAACCTGGCCGCGCCCGTCGCCGATGGCCAGCAGGTCGTCGTACCGTCGAACCGGGAGGCGGCGCAGGCGCTCGCAGGAGGGCCCGTGGCCGGAGGGGCGGGCGGTCGCGTCCACCTGAACTCTGCGACGCTCGACCAGCTCGACGAGCTGCCCGGCATCGGGCCCGTCACCGGCCAGAAGATCCTCGACTACCGCTCCGAGCATGGCGCGTTCGGCTCGGTGGAAGAGCTCGACGCCGTTCCGGGCATCGGCCCCGCGACCCTGGACGAGCTTCGGGACCTCGTGGACCTGTGAGGCCGCCACGCGAATCCCGGCGCCTCACCTTCTCGCCGCCGCGCTGTGCGTCGGTCTTGGAAGTTCTCTCGCCGTGCGGGCATCGTCCTCGTTCTTTGGTGCGGTGGCGGTCGCGCTCGCCGCCTGCGCCCTGGGAGAGCGCCGAATCCGTGTCCTAGCTCTGGCAGCAGCACTCCTCGTCGCCGGCCTGTGGTGGGGCAGCGTCCGCCTGGACGCCCTCGACCACAGCGAGCTTCGGTCGGAGATCGGCCGGGCGGGCCCCGCGCTGCTCGAGGTGACCGGCCCGAGCAGGCGAAGCCCGTTCGAGGTTCGCGTGCCCGTGCGCGTGCTGCGCTTCGATGGCGAGAGCCCGGGCGAGCGAGCACGGCTCGACCTTCCGGCGGGGCGCGCGCCGCCGCAGGGCGCCCTCCTGAGCGCGATCGTCGAGGTCGGGGAGCCGCGGCCCGAGGAGGAAGGGTTCGACGAGGCTGGCTATCTCCGGCGCCAGGGCGTCCATGTCATCCTGACCGCGAGCACGTTCACCGTCGTCGGCCGGCGCGGAGGGCTGGGCGGGATCGCCGACCGGGTCCGCGGCGCGATCGCGCGCTCGCTGGCCCCGGGTGTGAGCGGGGAGCGGCGCGCCGTCATCGCCGCGGTCGTCCTCGGCGAGGACGAAGGGCTGAGCCCGGGCCTTCGGGATCAGTTCCGCGCATCGGGCCTCTACCACCTGCTGGCGGTTTCCGGCCAGAACGTCGCCTATGTCGTGGCCGGGATGCTCGCCCTCGCCTGGCTGCTCGGGATCTCGCGGTGGATTGGTGAGATCGGAGCGCTCGTGGCCGTCGGGGGCTACCTGATGGCGGTCGGGTGGCAGCCGTCGGTCGTGCGGGCCGGTGTGGCAGGGGGGCTCGCCTCGCTCGCCTGGCTGGCCGGCAGAGCCCGAGACCGCTGGTACTTCCTTCTGGTGGGCGCGGCGGTGCTTCTCGCCTGGAACCCGTACTCGCTCCTCGAGCCCGGGTTCCAGCTGTCGTTCGGTGCGGTCGGCTCGATCTTTCTCCTCGTCCCTCGGATCGAGGCCTGGTTGGCCGGCTATCCGGTACCTCGGTGGCTTGCGGCGGTGCTCGCGGTCTCGATCGCCTGTGGCGGGGTGACGGCGCCGATCCTCATGCTCCGCTTCCAGGCCGCGCCGCTCTTCACCGTGGCGAGCAATGCCATCGCCGGCCCGGTCGTTGCCCCGCTTCTCGGGCTGGCGCTCATCTCGACGGCTCTCGGCCCCGTCCTTCCCGAGGCCGCGTTGGCAACCGCCTGGGTGAACGGCTGGCTCGCCGCCTACCTGGCCGGATGCGCGCGCTTCTTCGGGTCACTTCCCCATGCGCAGCTCACCTCGTGGAAGTCCCTCGCGGCTCTCGCAGCACCCGCTCTCTTCGCGCTCGTCCTCTCGAAGCTGCCGCCGCCTCGTGGCCGCCGGGCGGCGGCCCTGGTGGCGATGCTCGCCATCGCCCTCGTCGGGTGGCGCCTGCGTCCGGAGGACCTGCCGGCGCCGCCGCGGGGTCTGAGGGTTGTGATGCTCGACGTCGGCCAGGGAGACGGGATACTGTTGCAGACGCGGGCAGGCGCCGTCCTCGTCGACGAGGGGCCGCCCGAGGCGGGCGTTGCCACGCAGCTTCGCGCGCTGGGAGTCCGCCGCCTCGCCGCGGTCGTTGTGACCCACCCACATAAAGACCACGTGGGCGGAGCCGCCGACGTGGTCGATTCGCTGCCCGTCGGCTTCGTCCTGGACCCGCTCGAGCCGACGGACAGCCCCGACGAAGCCGCATTGGAACGCGAGGCTCGCAGCCGAGGCGTGCGAATCGTTCCGGCCCGCGTCGGCCAGCTCTTCCAGCTCGGCGAGCTGCGCATCCGCGTTCTGTGGCCCGACGGGCCGGGCCAGGCCGGCGAGGATCCGCACGAGCACGGCGTCGTTCTGCTCGCGAGCTACGGGCAGTTCGACGCGCTCCTCACGGGAGATTCGGAATCGCCGGTGACCCTCCCGCTGCGCCCGCCTCAGGTCGAGCTCCTGAAGGTCGCGCATCACGGTTCGTCGGATGACGGCCTCGGCGAGCTCCTTCGACTCGTCCGGCCGAGGATTGCGCTCATCTCCGTCGGCGAGGGCAACGACTACGGACACCCGGCGCCTTCGACGCTCTCCACTCTGAGCTCGCTTCCCGGGCTCGCGCTCTACAGGACGGACGAAGACGGGCGCATCACCGTTGAATCGGACGGGACGAGCTTTTCGGTCCGGACGGAACGATGACTATGCTCAGCGTCGATGGCGGACGAGCTGCGCCCGGTCTACCTCCTCACCGGAACCGATCGCCCGAAGATCGGCCGCGCCCTCCGCCGTCTGCGGACCAGATTCGGTGACGAAGCGGTCGAAGTCCTCACTGCCGAGACGGTGTCGGGCGAGGACGTCGTCGCCGCGCTGAATTCCCTCGGCCTCTTCGCCGCGGGGCGGCTGATCGTGGTCCAGGGTGTCGAAAAATGGAAAAAGGCCGACGCGGAGGCGCTCGCCGCCTACCTCGCCGATCCCGTAGCAGGAACGGTACTCGCGCTCGTCGTCGGCGAGCCGGGAAAGGACGACGCCCTGGGGAAGCTCGTGGCCAAGCGTGGAGGAGAGGTGCTCGCCTACGACGTCCCGAAGCCAAAGGATCCGTCCGTCTGGGTTCGGGGCGAGTTCGCTCGGCTCGGGGCGCAGGCGACGGACGACGCTGCTCGTCGCCTGGTGGAGATCGCCGGCGACGACATCGCCCTGCTCGAGCAGGAGGTGGAGAAGCTCGCTACGTGGGCCGGCGGGGAGCAGATCGGCCCGCGCGAGGTCAAGGAGCTCGCCGTTCCGCTGACGGAGGCGCCGACGTGGGCGCTCTCGGACGCATGGGGGGCCCGGGACGTCGGCGGGGTTCTCGCCGCCTGCGAGGCGGAGCTCGAGAAAGGCGGCGAGCCCTTCCTCATCGCCGTCAGGCTGGCGGCGCAGGTCGGGCTGGTCCGAGCTGTACAAGCACTGGCGGACGAGGGCCTGGGCGCCCGGGAGATCGCCGGGCGGCTGAAGAAGCACGAGTTTCGCTGCCGGAAGGCGCTCGGTCACGCCGAGCGCTATTCACGGGATGAGCTCGACGCGGCGATCGTCCGACTCGCGGAGCTGGACGCGGCGCTCAAGGGTGCGAGCCGGGTCTCGAACGAGCTCGAGCTCGAGCGAGCGCTGCTCGAGATCACCGCGGCGCGAGAGACGGTCTCGGGCTAGCCGGGCTGGCCGGAGACGAGCCGCGCGGCCTGTGATTTCTTGCGCGCGGCCTTGTTCGGGTCGATCGCGCGCTTCGACGCGGCCTTGTCGAGAAGGACGACGAGCTCGCGGTGCTCGGTTGCGATCCGGTCCTTGTCGCCGTCGGCGACCGCCGACTCGAGGCGCTTGAAGAGCGTCTTCGCCGCCGACCGATAGCGCAGGTTCTCGTCCCGCTGACGGGCGGCGGTCTTCACGCGGCGCTTTTGCTGAAGAATGTTCGGCATACGGAGAAACGCCCGCGTTACGCAGGCTAGAGCATGCTAGCAAGAGTCCGTCGCTTCCGGCCTCTGGCCTATGCTCGGGCCCGTGGAAGAACCTGAGCGCGCGGCTCCCGGCGAGCCCCCGCCGCCGAGGCGCCTCGCCTGGTCGACGGCGATCTTCGCCGGGGCAACCGGACTCTCCCGGGTCCTCGGGCTCGCCCGCGAGATCGTCGCCCGAAACTACTTCGGCGTCCGCGGGCCCATCAACGCGTTCGAGATCGCGTTCCTGATCCCCAACACCGTGCGCGCCCTCGTCGCCGATGCCGCGCTCTCGTCCGCATTCGTCCCAATTTTCAGCGAGCTCCTGGAGAAGGGCGAGCGGGCGCGGGCCTGGCGCGTCGCCTCGACGCTCTTCTGGGTGATCCTCGTCGGGCTCGGCAGCGTGACAATCCTCTTCATCGTGCTGGCGCCGTGGATCATGGCGCCCTTCCCGTACGAGCAGGAGCTGCTCGTCAGCCTCTCCAGGATCCTCTTCCCGGTCGTGCTCCTCCTCGGCCTTTCCGGCGTGATCGTCGGGATTCTGAACAGCTACGAGCACTTCACCGTTCCGGCGCTCACTCCGGTCTTCTGGAACCTGGTCATCATCGGCGGGCTCGTCATCGGTGTGCCGCGCGTCGAGGGAAACAACGAGCTGTACGTCTACGCGGGCGCGATCCTCGCGGCGACGTTCGTCCAGCTCGTCCTTCCGGTTCCCTGGCTGCGCGGTCTCGGCGGGCGGATCCAGTTCGTCTTCGACTGGCGCGACCCGGCCGTCAGGCGCGTCTTCGTCCTGATGATCCCGGTGACGCTCGGGCTCGGCCTCATCAACGTCAACGCGCTGATCGACGGGATCTTCGCCGCGCAGCTCATCGACCCGAACATCGCGCCGAGCGCCATCAACGCCGCGTTCCGGATCTACATGCTGCCGCAGGGAATGTTCTCGGTCGCGGTCGCGACGGTGCTCTTCCCGCGCCTCTCGCGGCTTGCGACGCGCGGCGACATCGACGGCTTTCGCTCGACCGTCTCGATGGGGCTCGGCCAGATCGGCTTCCTGCTTCTGCCGGCGAGCGCGGTGGGAGCTGCCCTCGCGATCCCGATCGTGCGCCTCATCTACGAACGTGGGGCCTTCACCCCGGACCAGACCCACGTGGTCGCGGGCGCGTTCGCGGCGTTCACGCTCGGCCTCACGTTCAACGGGACGATGCTGATGCTCACGCGGGCGTTCTTCAGTCTGCAGTCGCCGTGGGTTCCGACTGCGATCGCACTCGGCAACCTCGGCGTGAACGCGGCGCTCGACGCGGCGTTCTACCGCTACGGCGTCTGGGGGATACCGCTCGCCACCTCGTTCGTGAACATGGCCGGGACCGCCGCCCTGATCATCGTCTTCAGGCGACGGATCGGGCGGATGGACGGGCGCGCTCTCCTCCACTCATACTCGCGGATCATCCTCGCCTCGGCCGTGGCCGCCGGAGTCGCCGCAGCAGTCTGGTACGGCCTCGATCAGCTGCTCGGCCGCGGCCTCCTCGCGCAGATCGTCACAGTCGGTGCAGGGCTCGCGAGCGCGGTCGCCGTCTACCTCCTCTGCGCGCGCCTGCTGAAGATTCGGGAACTGCGTGCGGTGCTGTCGCTCCGGCGCCGTTCAGGTACAACGGGCAAGTGAAGCTCGCCCGCATCCGCAACTTCTCGATCGTGGCGCACATCGACCACGGCAAGTCGACCCTGGCCGACCGCATCCTCGAGGTGACCGAGACGCTCAGCGAGCGCGAGATGCGCGAGCAGGTGCTCGACTCCATGGAGCTCGAGCGCGAACGCGGCATCACGATCAAGGCCCAGGCCGTGCGCGTCGCGTGGAAGGGCTATCAGCTCAACCTCATCGACACGCCGGGCCACGTGGACTTCACCTACGAGGTCTCGCGTGCGCTGCAGGCGTGCGAAGGCGCCCTGCTCCTCGTCGATGCGGCCCAGGGGATCCAGGCGCAGACCCTCGCCAATGCCTACCTCGCGCTCGAAAACGAGCTCGAGATCGTTCCAGTCGTAAACAAGATCGACCTCCCGCAGGCCGACCCGGGCGCCGTTGCCGCCGAGGTGGCTGACCTCGTCGGCGAGGACGCGTCGCGGGTGCTGCGCATCTCGGCGAAGACCGGAGAGGGTGTCGGCGACGTCCTCGATGCGGTCGTCGAGCGCCTCTCTCCCCCCGAAGGAGATCCGGACGCGCCGCCGCGCGCCCTCGTCTTCGACTCGTCCTACGACCAGTACCGAGGCGTCGTCGCGTTCGTCCGCGTCGTCGACGGACGTTTCCACACGCGTGACGACCTTCGCGCGATGGCGGCGGGCACCCGCTTCGAGGCTGAGGAGCTCGGCTTCTTCTCGCCGGTGCGCAGCCCGACCGACACGCTCGAGGCCGGGGAGGTCGGCTACGTGGTCACCGGCCTGAAGGACGTCAGCCGCCTGCGCGTCGGCGACACTCTCACGAGCGCGCGGCACGGCGCCGCCGAGCCGCTGCCCGGCTACAAGGACGTCAAGCCGACTGTCTTCGCCGGCCTATATCCGACCGACTCGGACGACTACCCGGAGCTCCGCGACGCCCTCGAGAGACTGAAGCTCAACGATGCTTCGCTCTTCTACGAGCCGGAAACCTCCCAGGCGCTCGGCTTCGGCTTCCGCTGCGGGTTCCTCGGGCTGCTGCACATGGAGATCGTGCGCGAGCGGCTCGAGCGTGAGTTCGACCTCGACCTGCTGGTGACAGCGCCGAACGTGGCCTACCGCGTCTACACGCAGGCCGAGGAGGAGATCGAGGTGCACAGTCCCGCCGACATGCCGAGGGAGTTCGAGCGTGTCGAGGAGCCCTACATCCGCGCCACCACGATCGTCCCCAAGGAGTACGTCGGCTCGGTCATGGAGCTGAACAACGAGCGCCGCGGACGCTTCGACCATATGGAGTACTTGAGCGAGGAACGCGTCATGCTGTCGTACGACCTTCCGTTGGCGGAGATCGTCTACGACTACTACGACCAGCTGAAGAGCCGCACGAAGGGCTATGCCAGCTTCGACTACGACGTGGTCGGCTTCGAGGAGGGGAAGCTCGTGCGCGTTGACATCCTGCTCGCGGGCGATCC
>DATHAA010000101.1:0-9080 GCA_035296905.1 Gaiellaceae bacterium | reverse complement strand
TCACGCGACTAGGGGTGCCCACGCCCGGCATTCTCAGCGTCCGCTTGCAGGAACGCTTGCAAGTTAGGTCTCCCGTAGCCTGCTCGGCCAACAAAAAACCTCGCTTGAGCGGGGCTTTTAGCGAAGCGGATGATGGGACTCGAACCCACGACCTTCTGCATGGCAAGCAGACGCTCTAGCCAACTGAGCTACATCCGCGAACCCACCGATTATAGCCGCGTTACTTCGAGAACTTGAAGTTCACGACGTGGTCCGTGCCGTCATGGAGTCGGACGTTCAGCTCTCGGCACGTGCCAGCCTACGCCTTGTCCGTCGGTCGTAACTCGAGCCCGCTCGCGTTTGCAGACACAGTCTGCTTCTATCGGAATCGGATCTGGCGCTCCCGTCACAGCCGGCAGGGCGCGAGCGCATGTCCGAAGCGGATTGGGATGAGTCGCTCCAAGTAACGCCCGACACTACAACGGCGCCCGGCGGGTTTCTACCGCCCTAGCCGGCGGCGTCGAGGGCGTCGTTGACGAGCCGGTCTGCGAGCTCGTTGTGCTCGCGCCGCACCGCCGTGTAGCGGACCGCACCGATCTGCCGCTCGTGGCGCTTGGCCTCGAAGGACAGATCGATCAGGGCTGCGTTTTTGATTTTGTATTCGCCGCGCATCTGCTTCACGAGGAGCTCGGAGTCGGAGACGACCTCGAGCTCGTCGACTCCGAACTCGGTCGCCTTGGCGAGGCCGTTGACGAGCGCGCGGTACTCGGCGACGTTGTTCGTGGCCACGCCGATGGGCTCCCCGCGGGCGTCCAGCACGGTCCCGTCTTCCGCTTCGAGGACATAGGCGGAGGCGGCTGGTCCAGGGTTGCCGCGCGAGCCCCCGTCCGTGAAGAGGCGGGCCTTCACAGGAGCGGGTAGACGTCGAAGGCGGGCTCCTCGTAGGGGTGTGCGGCCCGCAGCGCGGAGAGGACGTCCTCGTGTCGCTCTTCGGGAAAGACGGTCTCGAGGCGAAGCTCGGAAACGCGTTCCTCCCTCCCGCTCTCGCCCAGAGCCGGTGTTGTGCCCGCCCAGCCCTTAAACGTACCCGTGCCCGCCGTATACCAGGAGCAGCGCTCGTAGTCGCCGATGCGCCCGGCTCCGGCGGAGAAGAGCGCGTCGCGGACGCTGTCGAGTGCCTCGCGGGGAACGAACACGACGAGCTTACGGTTCAGGTTTCCCACCTCCACGGGTGGGAAGGACGCTTTCGTGGCTTCGCTTCAGGTTAGGCCGCGCCCGACTCCCGGGGAGCACGCTGACGTGGTCATGGAAGTCGACGTCGACGAGGACCTCGCTGTCTTCGCCTCGACCCTCGAGGATTGGGTCACGCCGCGGACGGGTTGGGAGCTCATGCTGCGGCAAGGCACCGAGTTCGACCGGCGAAACAACGTCGAAGCCGAGCTCGAGTTCGCCCTCGGCGAACAGACTTCCCGCCTCCTCTTTCGGCTCGACCAGCTCGAGGCCGCCGACGACACGCCAGAGGAACTCGTGCTGCGCTTCGAGGAGCGCGACGGGATCGCAAAGCTGGCCCGGCTCAACGAGAACGGGCTGGACGTCGAGCTCTTCCACATCCTCACCTTTACATAGGCGTCGCACTGCGACCGCGTCCTGCGCGGAACGGCTAAAGCACGTGTGCGCTTTCGACGGCTACGCTCGAAAGCGGGTGGAGGCGCGGGGTGGCCCCCGAGGCCGCCTACGGTGCCGGGCTCTCGAATTCGTCGATTTGCGCGCGCTGCAGCTTGCCCGAGTAGTCGACGTAGATCGACTTCCACTCCGTGTAGAAGTCGAGCGCCGCCTGCCCCGCCTCCCGGTGGCCGTTGCCGGTCGCCTTCGTGCCGCCGAACGGAAGATGAACCTCCGCCCCGGTCGTGCCCGCGTTGATGTACGTGATCCCGGTGTTCAGGTCGCGCATCGCGCGGAACGCCTTGTTCACGTCGCGGGTGAAGATCGAGGACGAGAGGCCAAATTCGACCGAGTTGGCGGCCTGGATCGCCTCGTCGATGTCCGTCGCGCGTATGAGCGCCGTGGTCGGCCCGAATATCTCCTCCTGCGCGATACGCATCTCGGGATCGACGTCGCCGAAGATCGTCGGCCGGTAGAAGAATCCCTTGTCGAGGCCGTTCTCGGTCGCGATCTCGCCGCCGGTGAGGAGCTTCGCGCCCTCGCCCTGGCCGATCTCGGTGTAGGAGTGGATCTTGTCGAGCGCCGAGCGGTTGATGACCGGGCCGATGTCCACGTCCTCCTCGAGCCCGTAGCCGAGCTTGAGCTGCTCGGTGCGCTCGACGAGCTTCGACTGGAGCGGCTCGTAGACCTTCGAGCCGACGATGACCCGGCTCGCGGCTGTGCAGCGCTGACCCGACGTGCCGAACGCCGACCAGAGGATCCCGTCGACGGCGAGATCGACGTCGGCGTCGTCCATGACGATGATCGCGTTCTTGCCACCGAGCTCAAGGTGGATGTGCTTCAGGAAAGGAGCGCCGTTCTCGGCGGTCTTGATCCCGACCTCACGGGAGCCGGTGAGCGAGATGAGCGGGACGTCGGGGTGCTTGACGAGCCGCTCGCCAACGATGCTACCGCCGCCGTGGACGATGTTGAGGACGCCTGGCGGAAGCCCGGCCTCCTCGAAGATCTCGACGAAGCGCTCGGCGAGCGCGGGGGTGTCGGTCGCGGGCTTGAAGACAACGGTGTCGCCGCACACCAGCGCGGGTGCGATCTTCCAGCTCGGGATGGCGATCGGGAAGTTCCACGGCGTGATCGCGCCCACCACGCCGACCGGCAGGCGCACGCTCATCTGAAACTTGTCCGGCATCTCCGACGGCGTCGTCTGCCCGAACATGCGCCGGCCCTCGCCGGCCATGTAGTACGTCATGTCGATGGCTTCTTGGACGTCGCCGCCCGCCTCGGCGCGCACCTTGCCCATCTCCTGGACCATGAGCTCGGTCAGCTCGTCCTTGTGCTCGACGAACTGCTGCGCGACGCGAAACAGGATCTCGCCGCGCTTCGGCGCCGGCACGAGGCGCCAGCTCCCGTAGGCGGCGTTCGCGGCCTCGACGGCCCGGTCGGTGTCCTCGACGGTGGACTTCGGGAAGACCCCGATCAGCTCACCCGTCGCCGGGTTGGTCGACTCGAAGGTCTCGCCGCTCGAAGCGTCGACCCACTCGCCGCCGATGTAATTCCGGTACGTCTTTGTGCCCGTCGT
Source organism: Gaiellaceae bacterium (assembly GCA_035296905.1). Lineage (GTDB taxonomy): Bacteria > Actinomycetota > Thermoleophilia > Gaiellales > Gaiellaceae > DATEOR01. The sequence continues at coordinate 5,863 of DATHAA010000101.1, read as the reverse complement.
CGCCATCGCTCCCCTTTTGATCGTGTCGGAGAGCGATTCTACGCAGCCGGCCTCAGCCGGTGACCTTCACAACCGGGCTACTCGCCCGATACGTCCGTGGGCGGAAACGTCCCCGGGATTCGCCCGCGGCGCCGGTCCCGCGTCTGGCGCCGCTCTTTCATCTCGGCGGTCGGCTTCCCCTGCCGGCGGTCGGGCCCCGAGCGCCGGTCGACGATCACCTCGACGTTCGGGTTGTCCTTGTAGTACTCGACGAGCCTCTCGAGAAGCTCGTCCTTGAGCTCGGGCGGGATGACGCAGTAGATCATCTCGCCGGAGTGTAGTGGCGGTTTCGGCCTTGCTCTAGAGCCGAGGGATGTCCGGCGTCAGCCGGCCGTCGGGCCCCAGGTGGCCGTTCCAGTCCTTGAAGCGGTCGTCGAGCTCGTCCAGCTCGTAGCCGCGCTCCGCGAGACGCACAGGCTGGCCCGACTCGAAAACGACGCGGTACTGGTACCACGAGATGTCCCAGGCGACCGTGACGACCACCTCCGGGTTCGTGCCGGAGAGCGGCAGGAAGCTGACACGAGCCTCGCCGAGACTCTTCGCGATCCCGGCGATCGTCCGCCGGTAGGCGCTGTCGTTGATGAGCTCCGCGGCCTCGACCATTGCCTGCTCCGTGACCGAGAGCCGCCGCAGCATGGGCTCCGGCATGACCGGATCGGGCTCGATCTTGCGCTGTTCGATGTGCCCGAGGCCGGGGAAGCGCCTGCGCCGCCGCGCCGTGTCGGGCACGAGCGGAGTCGTCGGGCTTCCCTCCTTGATCCAGCCGTGCTCGTCGGCCTGGTCGGTGCAGAGGGCGCAGACGTCCACCCAGTCCTCGCCGCCGGGCGTGAAGCGCACGGACCGCTCCCCCATGAGGAGCGTGCGGTGGCACACCGCGCACTGGCGGTACACGTCCTGTCTCCGGACGATCAGGATGCCCTCGCCTCCTCGCGCTCTTGCTGAGCGGTCTCGATGATCTTCTGCGCAATGTGCGTGGGCACTTCCTCGTAGCGGAGGAAGCCGAGCGCATAGTCGCCGCGGCCGCCGGTGAGCGAGGTGAGCGACTGCGAGTACGTGAGTACCTCCGCCATCGGCACCTCGGCCTTGATGCTCGTCATGCTGCCGCGCGGCTCCATCCCGTGCAGCCGCCCGCGGCGCGAGTTGAGGTCGCCGTTGACCGCGCCCACCGCGTCGTCCGGAACTGTCGCCTCAAGCGCCATGATCGGCTCGAGGAGCACGGGGTTGGCCTTCTCGTACGCGGCCTTGAACGCCATCGAGCCGGCGATCTTGAACGCCATCTCGGAGGAGTCCACGTTGTGGTACGAGCCGTCCACGAGCACCACGCGGACGCCCTGAACCGGCGCGCCGGCGAGCTCGCCGCGACTCATCGCCTCCTGGATGCCCTTGTCGACGGCGGGCCTGAAGCTCTGCGGGATGACGCCGCCGACGATCTTGTCCACGAACTCGTAGCCCTCGTGCCCGGGCAGCGGCTCCAGCACGATGTGGCAATCACCGAACTGGCCACGGCCGCCGGTCTGCTTCTTGTAGCGCCCTTGCGCGCGCGACTCCTTGCGGATGGTCTCGAGGTATGGCACGCGGGGCTGGTGGAGGTCGACGTCGACGCTGAACCGACGGTGGAGCCGGTCGACCGCGACCTCGACATGCATCTGCGAGAGGCCGGCGAGGAGCTGCTCCCCCGTCTGGTCGTCGCGGCGGAGGACGAGGGTGGGATCCTCTTCGGCGAGGCGCCGGAGCGCGGTCGCCATCTTCTCCTCGTCGCCCTTGGCCTTCGGCGTGATCGCGAAGCTCATCACGGGCTGAGGGAAGTCGAGCGTGGGCGCCTGGGACGCGTCGTCCTTCTCGAGCAGGAGATCGCCGGTCATGACGTCCTTCAGCTTCGCCACCGCGCCGATGTCGCCGGCCTGAAGGGCGTCCGCAGGCGCGTGCTCCTTCCCCTGGAGCAGCAGAACCTGGCTGAACCGCTCCTTGCCCTTCGTGCGCGGGTTGACGAGGTTCGAATCGGGGCCGACCGAGCCCGAGAGGACGCGGAACACGTTTATGCGCCCCGCGAAGGGGTCCGCGACGGTCTTCCACACGAAGGCTGCGGTGCCGTTCGCCTCGAAGCCGAGGTCGAGCGGCTTCTTGGCCGGCGAAGGCACGCCCTCCACGAGCAGGTCGAGGAGGCCGGTTGTGCCGAGGTTCTTCGTCGCCGAGCCGCAGAGGACCGGAAAGAGGTCGTCGTTCGAGACCGCGTTCTTCAGGGCGGCGGCGAGCTCCTCGCCCGACACCTCGCCTTCCTCGAGATAGCGCTCCATGAGCGCCTCGTCGGTCTCGACGACGGCGTCGACGAGCTGCTCGCGGTACGACGCGGCCTGCGCCGCGATCTCCTCCGGGATGTCGACCGGGTCGCCCTCGCGCCCGCCCTCCGGCGACATGTACGCGCGCATGTGGAAGAGGTCGACGATGCCCGTGAGCTCGTGCTCGTGGCCGATCGGGATCTGCACCGCGACGCACGTCCTCGAGAACTGCTCGCGGACCTGGTCGAGCACGAGGAAGAAGTCGGCGCGCTCGCGGTCGAGCATGTTCACGAAGAGAACGCGGGAAAGTCCGAGCTGCTCGGAGCGGTCCCAGAGCCTCGTCGTCTGCACCTCCACACCGTTCACGCCGTTCAGGACGAAGAGAGCGCCTTCGACGACCCGGAGCGCTGCGATCGAATCCGCCTGGAAACCAGGGTCGCCGGGCGCGTCGATGAGATTCAGCTTGCGATCTTGCCACTCGGCGTGGCAGATCGCGGCGGCCAGCGACATCTGGCGCTTCTGTTCGTCCTCGTCCCAGTCGGCGACGGTCGTCCCCTGCTCGACGGCGCCGAGGCGGTTGGTCGCGCCCGACTGAAAGAGCATGGCCTCGACGAGGGACGTCTTTCCTGTCCCCCGATGGCCGACCACGGCGACATTACGGATCTTCCCCGGTTCCGAAGGAGCCACGGACGGTCGAGTCTATCGGCTTGCGAAAGTAGTGGTGTAAAGATGCATTCATGCGGATTTCGCTCAGGAGAGCAGCCCCGGAGGATGCGGCGGCGATCGCGGATATCCATGTTCGCGCGCGGCGCGAATGCATGCCGTATCTGCCCGATATCCACAGCCCCGAGGAGGTGCTCCAGTGGATCCGCGAGGTCATGCCTCAGCACGACGAGGTCTGGGTCGCCCAAGACGACGGGCGCGTCGTCGGCTTCTTCGCGCTGAGCGACAACTTCCTCTACCACCTCTACGTGTATCCCGAGCTCCACGGCCAGGGTGCCGGCAGCTTGCTCTTCGACCGCATCAAGGAGCTCGCCCCGGACGGCTTCAGGCTCTGGGTCTTCCAGCGGAACACGCAGGCGCGCAAGTTCTACGAGCGTCGCGGGATGCGCGCCGTCGAGGTGACCGACGGCTCCAGGAACGAAGAGCACGAGCCCGACGCGCTCTACGAGTGGATCCCTGGTTCCGCGCCTGCCTAGTCCTGCGCTTGCCGGGTTATCGATGACGAGAGCCGGGCCTTGAGGCGCAGGATCGCCTTCGTGTGCAGCTGGGAGACGCGCGACTCGGTGACCCCGAGCACCTCGCCGATCTCCCGCAGTGTCAGCTCCTCGTAGTAGTAGAGCGTGACGACGAGCTTCTCGCGCTCCGGCAGGCGCGAGATCGCCTCGCCCAGCGCCTCGCGCACCTCGGTGTGTGCCATCGCCGACTGCGGCTCGGCGGCGGCCGGGTCCTCGATCGTGTCGATGAGCGCGACCGCGTCCCCGCTCGAGCCCGGGCTCGCCCAGAGCTCGTCGAGAGCGGCGATCGAGGAACGGGAGATCTCGAGAAGCGAATCCTGGAACTCCTCCTCTGTGATGCCGAGCTTGGAGGCGATCTCCTCATCGGTCGGCGCGCGCGTGAGGCGCGACTCGAGGTCGGCGATCGCCCGCTCGATGTCGCGCGCGCGGGCGCGCACCGAACGCGGTACCCAGTCCATCGAACGGAGCTCGTCGATGATCGAGCCCTTGATGCGCGCGATCGCGTACGTCTCGAACTTGATGTCGCGGGCGGGGTCGAACCGCTCGATCGCGCCGATGAGGCCGAGGAGCCCGTACGAGACGAGGTCGCCTTCGTCCACGTGAGCCGGCAGCCCGCTCCCGAGCCGCCCGGCGACATACTTGACGAGCGGCGCGTACGTGAGGATCAGCCGGTCGCGCAGGCCTCGGTCGCCGGTGCGTTTGAACTCCTGCCAGAGAACACGGGTGTCAGTCGCCTGGTCGGCCATCGCAGCAAAAGAATACGGTGCCTAGCGGAACGCCCTGTAGGCAAGCTCGCCCATCCACACTGCGAGCGCCCCGGATGCCGCCGCGATCACCCAGGCTCCCCCGCCCGCGCTGCCCGCGAAGATCGCGATCGCGGCGAAGCCGACGGCCAGAACGAGGAAGAGAACGCCAAGGGGTCTGCGTCGCACCTCGGTATCATGCGCCTCGCCTAGGGCCGTAGCTCAACTGGCAGAGCACCGGTCTCCAAAACCGGGGGTTGAAGGTTCGAGTCCTTCCGGCCCTGTGAGAAAGCCCCGCAAAAGCGAGGCTTTCGTCTTCCAAGGCGGCAACGCTAGCCCGTTCTGGTACCGGCTTTTGGTACCGACTCGGCTCCCTTCGCTGATTTCACGTACGGATCGAGGCGCCCTCGATCGTCTGCTGCTCGCCCGAGTTTCCGACACTGATTCGCCTCGGCTTTGCCTGCTCGGCAACCGGGATCGACAACGTCAGCACCCCGTTCTCGTAGTTCGCCTCAATGCGGTCGACATCTAGACTGTCCCCGAGCAGAAGCTGACGCGTGAACTGACCCTGCGGCCGCTCTCGGATGACCACTTGGTCGTCCTCCTCGGACTCAAAGCGGCGCTCGGCGGACACTGTCAGCATGTTGTTCTCGGCCGTCAGTTCGATGGAGTCGGCTTCCACACCTGGCAGGTCGAGATGAACGAAGAACTGATCGCCCCGGCGGTAGGCGTCCATGGGAAAGCTCCGCGGACTCCCTCGCCCGCCGCCGAGCATCATCTGCTCGGTAAGCCGGTCGAGGTCACGAAAAGGATCGAACCGGATGATCGACGACATCGAAATCCTCCTTTCCGCTATTTCTGGTGCCCACCTACCCGTTCAGTCGCCAAAATATTCGGGCCGAAGAGTCGCTGCTCGAGGAGCATCGGCCTCGGCGCGGAATGTCTCTCCGGCCAGGTCGATGTATCCCTGGGTCGTCTTGAAGTCTGAGTGTCCCGCTCGAGCCATGAGCGCAGCGGGTGAGAGACCGGCCGCGGCGGAGTTCGTGATCGACGTGTGCCGGCCGCCGTCGAAAGGCCGCATGGTCTTCTCCACTCCCGCCTTGACCATCGCTGACCGCAAGCGTCTTCGCGTACCGCTTGTGGTCGAGCGGCGAGCCCTTTGTTGGATGGCAGAAGACCCGCTCCCCATCTCTTGAGAACGCGGCCCGGCGGCGATGCTGCCAGAGCTCCTCGGCCAACTTCGGACCGAGCGCGATCGTCCTCTCCCCCGCCTCCGACTTCGGCGTGTCCTCGGCGCCGCGCACGAAAGCCGACCGCAACACCCGCAATCGCCTTCGAGTCGTAGAGCTTTCCGTCGCGGCGCACGAAGTAGCGCTTCGCGTGCCCGTAACGGTACTTCGCAAGGAACGGATCGCGACCGAGCTCATCGAACTCGTCCATCGCGGCGTCAACAGCTTTTGGCAACGTCAGAGAAGCGATGCTCACGGGCCGATTATCTTCGGAGAATGGCCGGACGACCAATTGCCGGCCTAGTGCTCATGACTCCGATCGCGCGAGACTGCACGCG
>DATHAA010000100.1:0-87571 GCA_035296905.1 Gaiellaceae bacterium | reverse complement strand
CTTTCTTTCCACAGCAGTCTCCACAGCTGTGGAAAGGTGGTGTAAGGCCTGTGGCCATGCGGTTTTCCGCCTGTGGATTTCCATGAGCGCAGTTTTTTCGAGGCTGATCGTTCGGGCGGCTTCGAACACGACCGCCGCGGGTCTCCGGGGCTTCCGCAGGGCTCGGCTGGGTCACCAGGCGGGAGTCCGGCTTCTCTATACTGGCCCGGTGGCCGGCAAGGGCCGGCCCGCATCCCACACATCTTCTTCTCGCACCGCTCTTGAAACGCACTTTCCAGCCGAACGTTCGACGCCGGAAGCGCCGGCACGGATTCCGCGCGCGGATGTCGACCCGCGGCGGCCGCGCGATTCTCAAGCGCCGCCGCGCCAAGGGGCGCAAGCGTCTCTCGGCCTGAGCCGGGTTGAAACGTCGTCACCGTCTTTCTCGCTCACGCGACTTCGACGCTGTCTACCGGCACGGCCGCTCCACGGCCACGCGCTATCTCGTCCTCTACGCGTTCCCGCGCGAGGAAGGTGACGGCCTCGGGCCGCGGCTCGGCCTGGCCGTCTCACGCCAGCTCGGGAACGCGGTCGAGCGGAACCGGATCAAGCGGCGCCTGCGGGCGGCGTTCGAGCAGATCGAGGGCGATCTCCCCGTGGGCAACGACTACGTCCTGATCGCAAGGCCCGGCCTCGGCGAGGCGATCGAGAGCCGCGGGTTCGAGTGGCTGGGCGAGCGTGTGGCGGAGGTCTTCCAGAAGGAGAGGGCGACGGCGTGAGCTCGGTCGCGATCTTCTTCGTCCGCGGCTATCGCAGGCTGCTCTCTCCGTTGTTCGGAGCGACGGCCCTCGGCAACCCGCGTTGCAAGTACCACCCCTCTTGCTCGGCGTACGCCCTCGAGGCCTACCGCGAGCTCGGCTTCCTACGCGGGACCGTGCTGGCCGCATGGCGGCTCCTGCGCTGTAACCCGTGGAGCCACGGCGGGGTCGACTACGCGCGCGACCAGCGGATCTTCCCGCTCCGAGGGCGCCCGTGATCTTCGCCGTCGCCAATCCGCTTCGCCCGATCGAGAACATCATGACGACGGTCCTCGAGTGGATCCACTCCACGCTGGGCCTCCCTTGGGCGTGGGCGATCATCGTGCTCACGCTGATGGTGCGGATCGTGATCGTGCCGCTCACGGTCAAGCAGATCCGCTCGATGCAACACCTTCAGGCGCACGCCCCCGAGCTCAAGGCGCTGCAGCAGAAGTACAAGCACGACAAGCAGCGCATGAACGAGGAGGTCATGAAGTTCTACCGGGAGAACAAGATCAACCCGGCGGCCTCATGCCTGCCGATCCTGATCCAGATCCCGGTCTTCATCTCGCTGTACTACGTGCTCAAGGACTTCGAGAAGGAGGTCTTCCCCCAGTACCCGGGCTCGGACCTCGGCTGGCTCGGGATCGTCCCGAACATCACGACGAGCATCACCGACCATTGGTCGGGTTGGCTCCTGCTCGCAATCTACGTCGTCAGCCAGGTGGCCTCGACGTACTTCATGTCGACGACGATGGACCCGCGTCAGCGGTGGATCTTCATGGCGCTGCCGCTCGTCTTCGTCCTCTTCATCGTCAATGCCTCGTTTCCGGTCGGCCTCCTTCTCTACTGGGTGACGACGAACCTCTGGACGGTCGGCCAGGGGCTCGTCACGAGGCGGCTCATGCCGAAGCCCCAGCCGCCACCCAAGCGCTCGTCACGTACGCCGGCGAAGGACGCTCCCGCGGACGACGGCTCGAGCGCGGTCGGCAAGGCGGCCCAGCCCTCGCGGGCGACTTCCTCCGGGCAGCAGCGGGTCAAGCGTCGCAAGAAGAAAGGCCCCCGGTCGAGGCGATGAGCGAGACCGAGCGGGAGCTTTCCGACACCGAGGTCGAGGCAACCGGCGAGACTGTCGGGGAGGCGAAATGGGCGGCGCTACGGGAGCTCGAACGGCGCTTCCCCGGGATCGACAAGTCGACGGTCAGCTTCGCGGTTCTCTCCGAGGGCGAGCGCGGGCTCCTCGGCGTGGGCTACGCGCCTGCCCGCGTGATCGCGAAGGCAGGCGCCGTTCCGCCGCCTGCCGAGGCCGGCGACGAAGAGCCGGATTCCCCTGCCGCACGCCTGCGGGAGCTTCTCGACCGCGTGTGCGCAGCGCTCGGCGCTCCGGTGCGCATCGAGATCCACGAGGACGAGGAGTTGCTCACCGCCACGCTAACCGGCCCGGACCTGGGGCTCGTGATCGGCAAGCGCGGACAGACCATCGACTCGATCCAGTACCTCGCGACCGCGATCGTCTTCCGTGGAATGGACGAGCGCAAGAGCATCGTCGTCGACGCGGCCGGCTACCGCGACCGGCGCCGCGCGACGCTCGAACAGCAGGCCGACCGCGCAGCTTCGGAAGCGATCGCAGCCGGCGAGCCGATCACGCTCGACCCGATGTCGGCGGTCGAGCGGAAGATCGTGCACGTGTATCTGCAGGAGCATGAGGACGTCGAGACGGCGAGCGAGGGCAACGAGCCCAACCGCTTCGTCGTCGTCCGCCCTGTCTGACCAGCGCCTCGACCGCTGGCTTGCGGCGCTCCTCGCGACGTCGGGCCTGACGGCGATCCGGGACAAGGACGAGGCGCGGGCGACGCTGTTCGGCGGAGCGCTCGAAGCGGTCGAGCTCCTGGGCGACGGACCTGTGGTGGACGTGGGTTCGGGCGGGGGCTCCCCGGGGATCCCGCTCGCGGCGGTTCGCCCGGAGCTCGACTTCGTCCTCCTCGAGTCGAACGGGCGCAAGTGCGACTTTCTGCGGAAGGTAGCGGCCGAGTTCGAGAACGTCTCCGTGGTCTGCGAGCGCGCCGAGGAGCATGCCGCCGGCGAAGGCCGCGACGCGTACGGGACGGCTATCGCGAGAGCTCTCGCCGCCCCTCCCGTGGCCGCCGAGTGGTGCCTTCCGCTGGTGCGGCCGGGGGGCCGCGCGGTGCTCTTCGTCGGTCCGAGCGCCGACCTCGAAGCCGTCTCGAAGGCGGCGGGCGAGCTGGCCGCGGAGATCGAGGAGAGCCCTTCGGGATTGGTGCTGCTCCGGAAGACCGGGCCCACTCCGGAGCGCTTCCCGCGCCGGCCAGGCGTGGCGAAGAAACGTCCTCTCGCCTGACTAGGGTTCGCTTTGTGGGGACGATCCTGGCGCTCGCGAATCAGAAGGGCGGAGTCGGCAAGACGACGACCGCCGTGAATGTCGCCGCCTGCCTTGCCGAGGCGGGCGCGAAGACGCTTGTCGTCGACCTCGACCCGCAGGCAAACGCGACGTCGGGCCTCGGCGAGAGCGCGAACGGGACGTCGTCCTATGACCTGCTGGACGGTGCGCCGCTCGACGAGATCGTCCACGCGACCCGCTTCGAGAACCTCGACGTCGTCCCGTCGCGCCCGGAGCTGGCCGGGGCTGCGGTCGAGCTGGCCGCGCACGGCGACGGCGAATCCTTTCTTGCGGGCGCCCTGGAGACTGCACGTGAGACGTATTCCTACGTCTTCGTCGACTGCCCGCCCTCCCTGGGACCGCTCACGGTGAACGGCCTCGCGGCCGCGGATCGCGTCCTCGTGCCGGTGCAGTGCGAGTACTACGCGCTCGAGGGGCTCGCGCAGCTTCTCCACTCCGTCGAGCTCGTGCGCGCGCGCCTCAACCCGAAGCTCGCGCTCGCGGGCATGCTCCTGACGATGGTGGACGGGCGTACCCGGCTCGCAGCCGACGTCGCAGCCGAGGTGAGGCGCCACTTCGGCGAGCTCGTCTTCGAGGCAGTGGTCCCTCGGAGCGTCCGCCTCGCCGAGGCGCCGAGCCACGGCCTGCCCATCACCGCCTACGACCCGGCCTCCGCCGGAGCCGACGCCTACTACCGAGTCGCGAGCGAGCTTGTCGACCGCACCTAACAGAAGGGGTCTCGGTCGCGGCCTCGAGGTCCTCATCGGAGGAGACGCCTCGCCGGCCGAGCTCCTGCAGATTCCGCTCGGCTCGATTCGCGCGAACACGCGCCAGCCGCGCAAGCACATCGACGCGGACGGCATCAGCGGGCTCGCCGACTCCGTGCGTGTGCAGGGAGTCATGCAGCCCGTCGTCGTCCGGCCCGCGGAGGGCGGCGGCTACGAGCTCATCGCCGGCGAACGCCGCTGGCGCGCCGCCCGCGCAGCCGGACTCGCAACCATCCCCGCGCTCGTGCGCGAGAGCGACGACCGCGAATCGCTTGTCCTCGCACTCGTCGAGAACGTCGCGCGCGAAGACCTCTCCCCAATCGAGGAGGCACGCGCCTACGCCGTTCTCATGGACGAGTTCGCTCTTTCTCTCGGCGAGGTAGCCGAGCGGGTTGGCCGGTCGAAGCCCACGGTCTCGAACCGCGTGCGGCTGCTCGAGCTTCCGGAGGACGCCCTCGGCCTCGTGGAGCGCGGTCTTCTGACTGAGGGCCACGCCCGCGCGATCCTGTCCGTTCCCGGCCACGACGAGCGGCGTGCGCTCGCGCGGAAGGTCGTCGCGCAGGGTCTCTCGGTCCGCGCGACCGAACGCGCAGCTCGCTGGGCGGGCGCGCAGACGAAGCCACGGAAGTCGCCCCGAATCGACCCGGCGCTTGCCGATCGCGCGCGCAAGTCGCTCGAGGCGATGACCGGCGCGACGGTGAAGGTGACCGACACGCGCATCGAGATCCCGTTCGACGACGAGGTCGCGCTCGCCGAGATCGTCGAGTCGCTTGAGGCCCGTAACTGAGCTCCTCGGCGGATCGTTATGCGTAGGTGCGGCCCTGGGTGCAGGACATCGAGTTTCTCGAGGCGACCAATCAGGACAAACTGGTGCGCTAGCTCGTCCTTCGTATGGCCGGCCTCGAACGGTACGGCAGGCTCCCAGGCTTCATCGCAGCCGTCGGCGTGGACGCGGAGCTCGATGCCGAGACGAAGGCGACGGTGCTCGAGCTGGCACGTGACGAGGCGTTCCTCCTAGCCTGCGAGGACTACATGCGGGCGACGGCCTATCTGCACTGAGGCGCTACAATGCGCCCCGGCTCGGGCGATTAGCTCAGTTGGTTAGAGCGCCGCTCTGATAAGGCGGAGGTCCCTGGTTCGAATCCAGGATCGCCCACTTCGGTGTGCTCGTCGCCAGTGACCGGGTGCGCTGAGGCCAACAAGCCGAGCTCCAAGCGGATATGGTGCTGCTGGGAATTGCGGTGAAGGATCGGGAGTAGGGGTTGCGGTGGTGTCGCCGGGAACTGCGGTGAGGGTTGAATGGGGGATCGGGATTGCGGTGCTTGCGCTGCTTGTTTGCGCCCCCGCGGCCGCCCAGACGCCGACGCCTGATCCAGCGCCGCTCCCTCCGGCACCTCCACCTCAGAGCGAGCCCCCTCCTCCGACGTCTGCGAAAGCTCCGCCCGCCACGACGGTCGGGGAGGGAAAGGGGCCCCGACCTCGCCGAAATCACGCGAAGGAGCACGGGCCCACGCCGCAGCTGAGGCCGTTCCATGGGCCCAACGCCGAGCTCGGTCCGACCATGTTCATGCCCCGGCCCGACACTGTCGCCGCCGGACAAGTGATGTCGGTGATCTCCGAAAACGACCCTATTGACCGCACGGATAGCGCGCGGCCAGTCATCATCGTGGTTGCAGTTGCTCTCCTGCTCATGGCCGGGGGCTTGCTGCTCGTTTCCTTCCAGCACTGATGGCCATGCCGAAAATCAGGGCCGCCGTCTTGACGATCGTCTGGTTTCTTCTGGGTGGTTCGCTTGCCGGAGCTGCGCCTCCTACTCTCGCCAAGCCACAGATCGTGGCCGGGCCGGCATCTTCGACGAGGGAAACGGCTGCAACGCTCGACTTTGCAAGCTCGGAGGAGGGCGTCAGCTTCACGTGCAGGCTGGATGGCTCGGCTTGGGAGCCATGCGTCAGTCCGACGACGTACGCCTCTCTCGCAGAGGGTTCTCATGACTTCTCGGTGCGAGCGGTGGCCGGAGACGATTTGAGCTTGCCGGCACACTGGTCATGGAAGGTCGACTTGACGCCGCCCGTACTGCCAGGCAACCAAACCAAAGAAGCCGCATCGCCGTTGGGAACGGTCGTCAACTTCTCCGCCACGGACAACCTCGATCCATCGCCCGCTCTCAGCTGTTCGCCGGCCTCCGGCTCAGTCTTCGAAGTCGGGCCGCCGGCGAACGTTGACTGCACGGCCCGCGACGCGGCTGGCAATGAGTCTGCTGGATCGTTCACCGTAACCATCGTAGACACCACGCCTCCTGTTCTCGACCAGCATCAGGACGTCATTGCGGCTCAGGAATCGTCTTCGGGCGCCGTGGTGCACTACGACCTACCTACGACTACGGACAACAGCGATGCCGCTCCCCTCATCAGATGCACGCCGAGCTCGGGCTCGACGTTCCCGCTCGGTACGAGTCACGTCACTTGTTTCGCCGTGGATGCCTCGGAAAACGAGAGCGCTCCGGGCAGGTTCGACGTCATCGTGCAGGCTGGCCCGGCGCCCGCCGTTCCGCTCTTGACGTCCGATGTCGGCGTCTTGACCAACCGGACAAGCGTCGCCCTCTCCTTTAAGACCGGCGACGGAGCGAGCCTCGCCTGCAAGTTAGATGGGCCGGCCGGCGAGGGAGCGTTCGCCATGTGTGCGAGCCTGAGGACTTACGCGGACCTCGGCGACGGGAGTTACCTCTTCACCGTACGTGCGACGAACTCCATCGGTAACGTCAGCGAAGCGACCTTCGGTTGGGTGGTCGACACGATCCCGCCGGGCCAAGTTCGGCGCGTCCATTCAAGTTTCGGTGATGGGTGGGTGCGTCTTTCCTGGCGCAACCCCACCGACGTCGACTACGCCCGGGTGTCGGTCTGGCGCAGGAAGGTTGGGCGCAGCTTCTGGAAGCTGATTGCGACGCGGAAGGACAGAACGTCGTTTCGCGACGGAAGCGTTCGGAACGACACGCGTTACGTCTACGCCCTCCGAAGTATCGACCGCGCGCGGAATGATTCGCCGCCTAAGACGATAGAGGGTCGTGCGAGCAAGATCCTCAATCCCGGGTTCGATGCCGTCCGCGGCTCTCCGCCACTTATCGACTGGACCTCGGTTGAAAATGCGACCTACTTCAACATGCAGCTGTGGCGGGGTGGACGCAAGATCCTGAGCGTCTGGCCCAGGAGGTCCGCATATCGCCTGCCCGCGACCTGGACATACAACGGGGGACGTTACTCACTTCGGAGTGATCGCTACCTCGTATATGTCTGGCCGGGCTTCGGGGCCAAGTCAGCTGTGGACTACGGGCGGCTACTCGGCTGGACTGCATTTCGGATGCGGTGAATGACCATTCGAGCCACGGCGTGGTTGCGCCCGCTGCTTGATGCAGGCGGATCCGCGTACCCTCGGTGAGCGTCTCCGCCTGCCGGAAGAGAACACTGGTTGCGCCAAGCGGTCTCGATCGCCTCGCGGGCCGTCTACCTGACGTCGATGTGTCGCCTCGTTGACTTACGGCCTCAACACCGTGATGCGATTTGCCCCCGCTCGGGCGATTAGCTCAGTTGGTTAGAGCGCCGCTCTGATAAGGCGGAGGTCCCTGGTTCGAATCCAGGATCGCCCACTTCTCCATGCCGGCTTCTGTTTCCGCACACCCCCGGCGAGGCAACGAAGGTACCGGGCTAGAATCAGAACGAGGCCCAGACGCGATGCAGGAGATGGTCATCTACGGGGTGAGCTTCGACATGGTCGGCAAGCAGCCGATCGTGCTTCTGAAGACAGCCGACGGAAACAAGTTCCTGCCGATCTGGATCGGCCACCCCGAGGCGGCGGCGATCCTCATGAGGCTCCAGGGCGCCTCGACTCCGCGCCCGATGACGCACGACCTGCTCTCGGAGATGCTCGCGAAGCTCGAGGCACGTATCGTTCGCATCGCGGTCACCGAGCTCCGCGAGAACACGTTCTACGCGCTCATCACCGTCGCGGTGAACGGGAGCGAGATCGAGATCGACTCGCGGCCGAGCGATGCCATCGCGCTGGCGGTCCGCTCCGATGCGCCGATCTTCGCGGACGACACGGTCATCGAGGAGAGCGCGATCGAGTTCGAGCACGAGGATGACGTCAACGAGGAGCAGATGGTCGAGGAGTTCAAGAAGTTCCTCGACGACGTCAAGCCCGAAGACTTTTCGTCAGAGACCTAGCCCAGCTCACGCTTGGTGAGCTCGAGGAGCTCCGCGTGGAGGTCGCGCAGGCCGTCGGCCGAGAGCGGCCCGCCGTTCTTCCGCTCGAGCTCGGCCAGAAGCGCCTCCTCGCGGCCCTTGTCCAGGAAGTCGTAGCCCATCGCGGCCTTGTGCTCCTTCAGCTGGCGCACGAGCTCGAGCCGGCGGTTGACCGCGCCCACGATCTCGTGGTCGGTGGACGCGATCTCCGCTCGCAGCTCCTGCACGCGGGGGTCTGAACCAGGGTCGCCATGCATCAGGCGAAGATATAGACCGTCGTGCCTACTGCCCAGCGGTCATAGAAGCCGGGCGCGAACCACATCGGTGTGCGAACGCAGCCGTGACTTGCCTGGTAGGCCGGCACGGAGTGATAGCCGTGGATGGCGAAGGCGCCCGTGAAGAAGAGCGAGTAGTACATCCCGCTGCCGTTCAGTCCCGGGACCTTGCCGTAGACGTGGAACTTGCCCACGGGCGTGTTCCCGGTAGCCCCGGTCGAGACGTGGGTAATGCGGACGACCTTTCCTTTCCGCACCTCGTAGAGGACCTGCCGTGTCTTCGAGACCTCGACGTGGTTTCCCCTGGCGACGCGGGCCTTGGGGACCTTCGCCCGCCCGAGTACCCTCCAGACGCCGCGTGAGACCCGGCCCGTGCGAGCCATCCCATGCACTTTCTGGAAGGCGAGCACGGCCTCGTACGTGTCGTAGGCGTAGTAACCGTTCGGGCCTCCGCGCACGAGGTGGCGGAGCGCGGCGAGCCGGCGTTCGAGTGCGAGAACTGCCCTCTCGCGCGCGCCGGTCGAGAGCGCCGGCGCGAGGATGCGGTAGTCCTTTCGTCGGGTGAAGCCCTTGAAGCCGGCATGCGGTTCGAGGAGGAGCCGCGCCCGGTGTCGCCCGAGCCGGTCGGTCGGAACAACAGCCGTGTAGTGGCCGTCTTGCTTGACATTGACGTGCCAGTGGCGCGTGCCGACCCTTAGGGTCAGTGAGCCTGCCGATGCCGGTCGCAGGCGTCCTTTCAGGACGAGACGGTTGCCCGGGTACCTGAGGCCGGCCATGCGCCTCGTGAGGATGGGCTTGAGCTTCAGGTCGATCGGGTCGGAGAGGTCGCTCGCGGTTTGGACGTGGTAGGCGCCCGGCTGGGTTGCCGGAAAGCCGAAGCCGAACTCCCCCGTCGTCGCGTCCGCGTTGGCCGTCAGACCTGTGGAGACGCTGTTGTAGAAGAGCTCGACGACGTCGCCTGGCGCGGCCGTTCCGCTCAGCATCACCTGGGATCCGTAGCGTGGTGCCGAGGGTTGAGCGGTGAACGGAATGGTCGCGCCCGCGGTCGCGGGTGCGGCGAGGACGCAGAGGACGACGACAAGAGCTCGGCGCACGGGCGAAATCTGACAGACGTCCCGGTTAGTACGCCAGCTGCAGGTACACGATGAGGATTCCGACCCCGTTATAGAAGCCGTGCGCGAACATGCCGGGCCAGACGCTGTCGGAGCGGAGGCGGACCCAACCGAGCGCGGTCCCGAAGAGGACGAGCGGAGGAAGCGCGGCGAGAATCCCGTGGCTGAAGCCGAACACGAGCCCGGTGATGACCACCGCCGACATCCCGCCGAGGAACTGCAGCGCGCGGACACCGAGCCCGCGGAAGAAGAGCTCCTCCGTGAAGGGAACGACCGTGCTGACGATGATGCCGTTCAGGAGGAACGCCCTGGCGTGCTCGGGCTGCCACTCGTCGGGAGACAGACCCTGCTCCCGGCCTCCATGGAGCAGCGGCTCCAGAAGGACGCTCACGATGAGCACGCCGAGGATCAGACCGACGGCGATTCCGACCCAGCGCCAGCGAAACCGGTTCAGGCCGAGAGCCCGCGGAGTCCGCGGGTACGGGATGGCAAAGGCGAACGTGAGCCCGACGAGCGCCGCGTAGTAGACGATCGTCGTAACTGCGAAGCCGTAGTCGTAGAAGACGTCCTTCGTGTCCTCGGCGCTGACCTCGCGGCCGATGAAGCTTCCGGCGATGAAGAGGATGGCCAGGATCGACCATCCGAAGAACGGGACGGCCTTATAGTCGCTCGAAGGCGTTGCCGAAGTCGGCGACGATGTCGTCTGCATCCTCACACCCTACGGACACGCGTAGAAGCCCCGGTGTGATCCCGGCGGCCGCGAGCTGCTCCTCGGAGAACTGCCGGTGGCTCGTCGAAGCAGGGTGGGAGACGACGGTGTCGACACCTCCGAGACTGGTCGCTCGCTTGCAGAGCTCGAGCCCGTTCATGAACGCCTCGCCTGCCTCCCGGCCTCCGCCCAGCTCGACGGCCAGCATCCCGCCCGAGCCCGCGAGCTGGCGCTTCGCCAGCTCGTGCTGGGGATAGCTCTCGAGCCCGGCATAGTAGACGCGCTTGGCTCGAGGGTGCCCTTCCAGGAAGCGGGCGACCTCCAGTGCATTTGCGCAGTGGCGCTCCATGCGGAGCCCGAGGGTCTTCAGGCCCCGCCGAAGGAGGTAGGCGGGGAAGGCGTCGAGCACGGCACCGGTGTCGATCTGCCATGTGCGTGCCTGCGCGACGGCATCGGCGCCTCCGGCGAAGACGCCCGCAGTCACGTCGTGGTGGCCGTTCAGATATTTCGTCGCCGATTCGCACACGATGTCGGCGCCTAGCTCGAGCGGACGGCAGAGCGCCGGCGATGCGAACGTGTTGTCGACGATCATGAGTCCGTCGCCCTTCGTGGCGGCAATTGCCTCGAGATCGGCGACGGGGAGGCCGGGATTCGACATCGTCTCGACGTAGCGAACGTCCGCGGGGCGCTGCCAGGCCTCGTGGTCGGTGACGTCGAGATGGACGACCTCGACCCCGAGCGGCTTCAGGCGCTGCTCTGCGAAGGCATAGGTCGCGCCGTAGAGCTGTTTCGCGCAGAGCAAGGTGTCCCCGGGCTGGAGCGTCGTCATGAGCGCCGCCGAGATGGCCGCCATCCCGGAGGCGAAGGCCTGGGCTGCCTCTGCGCCCTCAAGGTCGGCGAGCACGTCGTTCAGCTCCTCGACGGTCGGGTTGCGGAGCCGCGAGTAGAGGAAACCGTACTCCTCCTCGCTCATCACGCGCCCGAAGGTGGCGGCGTCGTCGAAGGAAAAGGTCGTGGACGTGACCACGGGCTGGACGACCGGATCGCCAGGAGCGTCGGGGAGCGCACGACCGTGAATCGCGCGGGTGGAGAAGCCACGGTTCCTCATAGGCCCAGCCGTGCGGGGAGCGTAGCGAGCGGAGGAGGCTCGAAGCCGAGGCCTGCGGCCAGGGCCCCGGCCTGGTCGGCCGGGTCGTCGCCGATGTGGATCGCGCGCTCGGGCTGGACTCCGAGTCGCTGGAGGGCCTCCTCGAAGACGCGGGGATCCGGCTTCTCCGCTCCGGTCTCCGCGGAGCTGACGACCGCAGAGAGGTATTTTGCGAGCCCGGCCCGCTCGAGCTGCTCGCCGATGCCGACGTCCCAGTTCGTCACGCAGGCAAGCTCGATCCCTGCCCGCCGCAGCCGGCGGAGCGCCTCCACGACTCCGTCGAGCGGGCGGAAGACAAGCGCGCCGACGAACGCGGGCGCGAACTCCTCCGGATCCAGCTCGGGCGCCACGCCCTGCAGGAAGACGCCGGCGCAGCGCTTCCTCAGATCGAGCAGCGTAGCCTCGTCCTTCCCCTCGCCCTTGTGGACCAGGTAGTACTCAACCTCGGCGGCGAACGCGGCGGCGACGGACTTCTCATCGCGTTCCAGCCCACGCTCGGCGATGGCGGCCCGCAGGCGGCCGACAGGGTGCTCGAGCTCGACGAGCGTGCCGAACGCGTCGATTGTGACCGCGTCGACGTCTGCGCCGCTACTGGAAGGCATCCGGGTGAAGTGCCCGGGCGATTTCCTCGAGGCCTTGGGCGACGCGGGGCCCTGCGCGATTGACCAGGTTGGCGGGGACGACGACCACGTGCTTCTTCCGCACCGCGGCGAGGTCGGAGGTGACCGGGTTTGCACGCAGCGACTCGAGCGTCGTTTCGCTGTCGGAGGTGGCCAGAAAGATCTGCGGGTCAGCCTCTCGGAGATCCGCGAGGGGGTATGGCCCCGGCCCGGGGCTCGACCCGGCGACGCTCGTCCCCTTGGCGCGCTTCACGAGGTCCCCCAGGAGCGAACGATCGGAGACGGTGATGAAGAAGCCGGTGTCCACGAAGACGGAGACGGGCGGCACGTCGGCGAGCTTCTGCTGGATTGTCGCCACCTCCTGCTGGATCTTGCCGACCAGTCGTCGGGCCTCCGACGCCTCGCCGACGAGGAAGCCGAGGTCGATCGCGCCCTGCTCGATGTTCAGAAGAGAGGCGGCGGGCTGGATGTAGACGGCGGCATCGGTCGCCCGCTGGATCCGGGCGACGTCGAGCTGGTCGGCCGTCTGCGTTGCGACGACGAGGTCGGGCTTCAGGCGGATCGCTCGGTCGACGTCAATCATGCCGGTGAGGCTGACGACCTTCGCCGGCGTCGACTGCGGAATCCGGACCCCGGTGGGCACGCCCACGAGCCGGTCGCCGGCGCCGAGGGCCGAGATCAGCTCGGTCGAGCCGGGGTCGAGCGCCACGATGCGTTGCGCCTGCTTCTTCAGGACCGTCGGCTGCGCGCCCGCACCTTGGACGGTGACCGGGTACGGCTGCGCCAACGTGCCCAGAGGCTCGCCGCGCTCGCCGCAGCCTGCGCCGGCAAGAGCGACAAGGAGAAGGGCGCAGGACACGAGCCGGCGGAACCGCACGATCGGCACTATTCAACATGTATGCGGTTCTTCAGCGAGCAGGAGGCGAACGACGCGCTCGGTGTGGTAGCGCCGCTCGTCGAACGGCTCGTCGCTGCACGCGGGCGTTTCGTCGCGGACGGGCAGCGTCTCTCCCGGCTCAAGCAAAAGGTGACCGGGAACGGGGGCGGGCTCGATCCAGCTCGCGTGCAGGAGGCCCAGAGCGCTGTCGAGGAGGTTGCTAACGAGATCGGGGTGCTCGTTGCCGAGCTTGAGTCGGCCGGTGTGCAGGTGAAAGACCTCGACCGCGGGCTCGTCGACTTTCCGGCTCGCCACCCCGAAAGCGGCGATCTCGTGCTGCTCTGCTGGCATCTCGGAGAGGACCGCGTGGCCTTCTGGCACGGCCTCGAAGAGGGCTTCGCGGGCAGGAAGCCGCTCCCGTTCTGAGAATTCCCGTCCGTGAGCGATTTCTGGCGGCATCTCCTGACGGCGGGCATCGTCGTCCTGATCACGATCGTCGTGGCGAAGCTCGTCGACCGGTGGCTGGTTCGCCGACTCAAGCTGAGCCCGAACGTGATGACGCGCTACAGCGTCATCCGCCGCACGGTCGTGGTCGGCGTGGTCATCGTCGGCGTCCTCTCGGCGTTACTCGTGATTCCCGAGGTGCAGGCCGTGGCGGGCTCGATCCTTGCTTCCTCGGCAGTGATCGCGCTCATCATCGGTTTCGCCGCCCAGTCGACGCTCTCGAACGCGATCGCCGGCATCCTCATCGCTTTCACCCAGCCGCTGCGGCTCGGCGACCAGGTCGAGGTCGGCTCCGCGGCCGGAACGGTCGAGGAAATCGGGCTCGTCTACACGCTGCTGCGCACCGCCGACGGCGCGCGCTTCTATGTGCCGAACACCCGCATGGCCTCAGATACCATCCGGAACGCGACGCTGCAGAGCTTCGAGCACCGAGCCCAGATCACCATTGGCGTACCGGTAGGAAGCGACTTCCAGCGGGTACGCGACATCCTCGTCGAGGAAGCGCGGCGCGCACCGGAAGCCATGCCTGACAAAAACCCCGTAGCAACTTTGAGCCAGATCGACGCGACCGCCGCCGTCTTCACGGTCGAGGCGTGGGCGCGCAGCGTGGGCCAGGCCGCGAAGCTCGCCACCGGGCTTCGTGTCGGCGCCTACAAGCGGCTCCTCGCCGAAGGGATCTACGCCTGATGGCGACGAACGGGAACGGCAAGGGGAACGGGAACGGCCCGCTCTACCCGGCGCACAGGCGCCGCCGGCGGAGGCAGAGGCGAAAGCGCGAGAAGGTCACGTCGCGGCGCTTCGCCGTCCTCCTCGTGCTCGCCGTCGTTCTCGGAACCATCGCGACCTTCGTGGCTGCGACGGTGACGGGCGCGGCCGGAATCTTGAACAACTGCGATCTGAACTCGCTTAAGCCGGTCGCGATCGGCGCGAACTCCTTCGTGTACGCGGCCGACGGCACCGTGCTCGGCGCGATCCCCGCGGAGCGGAACCGCCAGCCGGTCGAGCTCGACAGCATGTCCCACTGGATCACGAGCGCGACTGTCGACGTCGAGGACCGCCGCTTCTACGAGCACGGTGGGATCGACTGGGAGGGGGTTGTTCGCGCGGCCGTCGAGAACGTGAAGAGCGGCCACATCGTCCAGGGCGGCTCCACCATCACACAGCAGCTCGTCCGCAACCTCTACATCGGCAAGGAGGTCTCTCTCGACCGCAAGATCAAGGAGGCCTGCCTCGCCCAGAAGCTCGAGGATGTGCACACGAAGGACTGGATCCTCGCGAGCTATCTGAACCAGGTCTACTTCGGGAACCACGCCTACGGCGTCGAGGCCGCGGCGCAGACCTACTTCTCCAAACACGCCGCCGACCTCAACCTCGTGCAGGCGGCCATGATCGCTGGGCTCCCGCAGGCGCCGTCGATCTACGATCCGTTTCAGCGGCCGGCGGAAGCCGTCGCGCGGCGCAACGAAGTCCTCGGTGCCATGTACTCGGCCGGTGGCATCACGGTCGAGCAGTACCAGAGCGCGGTCTCCGCTCGGCTCAAGCTCCATGCGGGCCAGCTCTACACGCGGATCAGGGAGCCGTACTTCTTCAGCTACGTGCGCGAGCAGCTGATCGCCAAGTACGGAGCGAACACCGTGCGCGGCGGCGGCCTCAAGGTCTACACGACGATCGTCCCGAGGTTCCAGAAGCTCGCTACCCAGGCGATGCAGAGCACGCTGAGCCTCAAGACCGACCCGGCCTCCGCGCTGGTCTCGATCAACCCGAAGAACGGCGCCATCCGGGCGATGACGGCCGAGATCCCAGGCAAGAAGAACAACCAGTTCAACCTCGCCGCCCAGGGGCGCCGCCAGGCCGGCTCCTCCTTCAAGACGTTCGTGCTGACCGAGGCGATCCGGGAAGGCATCAACCCGGACACGACGAGGTACATTTCTGCGCCTTTCCACTGGCAGCCCGATCCGTCGAGCGAAGCCTGGGACGTGAGCACATTCGACGGAAGCTTTTACGGCCCGTCGTCCATCACCCAGTCGACCCTCCGCTCGGACAACAGCGTCTACGCGCGGCTGACGCTCGATCTCGGGCCGGAGAAGATCGTGACGCTCGCTCATCAGATGGGGATCAAGACGAAGCTCGAGCCCGTTGCCTCAATCGGCCTCGGCTCGAACTCGGTCGGCGTGCTCGAAATGGCCTCCGCCTACGCGACGATCGCGGCCGGCGGGATCTATTCGGAGCCGATGGCGATCCGGCGGGTCGTCCTCCCGAGCGGTGAGGTCGACCGCGGAGCCGGGTGGGGCAAGGTGAAGCAACGAAGGGTGTTCTCCGACGGCGTCGCCTACCAGGTGGCGCGCATCCTCAAGATGAACGTTCAGTCGGGAACCGGAGTCGGCGCCAACCCCGGCTTCGTCGCGGGCGGCAAGACGGGGACGACGGACGACTTCGGAGACGCATGGTTTGCTGGGATCACGACCACCGCGTCCACGGTCGTCTGGGTCGGCTATCCGAATGCGAAGATCCCGATGACCTCGGTGCACGGGGTCCGTGTCGCGGGCGGCACCTTCCCGGCCACGATCTGGCGCCTCTTCATGGTCGAGGCGTTTGCGAACAACCCGCCGGAGGACTGGCCGCTCCCGAAGGACCCGGTCGTGTGGCAGCCCTTCCACGGCCAGTACGAGTTCTTCGGGGCTCCGCAGGCGCCGTCCCAGCCGACGGAAGAGGACGACCGCAACAACGGGAACGGCAATGGCAACGGGAACGGCAACGGGCCGCCCACGACGACCGAAGCGCCGCCCCCGACTGACACGGGCACGGACACCGGCTAGCGGCGCCTTCGTCTGGGCGGCCGGCGGCGCGTGCTTGCTTCTATTCGCCGCGGCCCTGGCCTGCGCCTGGCCCGGCGACTCCCTCCTCACGCCCGACCACTCCGAAGGGATCAGCCGCTGGTCCTGGCTCTTCCTCGGCTTCCTCTCCGCAGCCTTTCTCGCGTACCTCGCCGCACTCTTTCTCATCCGCCAGCGAGCACCGGCTCTCGTCCCGATCCTTGCCGTCGCGGCCGCTCTCCAGCTCGCGCCCCTTGCCGCCCCTCTCCTGCTCTCGACCGACGCGTACACCTACTGGGACTACGGCCGCATCGTGGCCGTGCACGGAGGCAACCCGTACTCGGACGAGCCGTCGGCATTTCCCGACGACCCCGCCTACGCGCGCATGGGAGCTAACTGGCGGGACACGACGACGGTTTACGGGCCCGTGTTCACGCTGGCCTCCGAGGGCCACGCGGCGGCCGTCGGAGATTCCCCGGCGGCCGCCGCCTGGTTCTACAAGGCACTGGGCGCCCTTGCCATGCTCGCGCTCACGGCGTTGGCCGCGTTTCTCGGACGGGAGCGCGCCTTTGCCGCGGCCTTCGTCGGCTGGAACCCGCTTTTGGCCGTCCACTTCGCCGGGGGAGCCCACAACGACGCGTGGATGATGGCGCTCGTTCTCGGCGCCCTCGCGCTCGGCGCCGTCGGGAAGAGGCAGTGGGCGGGCGCGGCGTGGGTCGCCGCGATCGCGATCAAGTGGGTAGCCGTCGTCTTCTTGCCGCTCCGTGCGCTCGAGGCGCGCGCCCAGGGCCGGAGTGTGGGCCACCTCGGCTTCGCTGTGGCTGCCGTAGTCGTGGGAGCGCTCGCGAGCTGGCGGTACGGCACCGGCTGGCTGGAGGCGTTCGGTCCGCTCGCCAAGAACCTCCGCGAGGGAGCCCACTACAGCCTGCCTTCGAGGCTGTCGTCGCTGGGGATCCCACACGATGTCGCCGTCGGTCTTTTCATCGCCGCTTTCGTTCTGGGATACCTGTGGCTTCTGCGACAGGCGTGGCGCGGTCGCGCCCGCCTCGCGCTCTGCGCCGACCTCGTGCTGCTGGCGACGCCCTGGCTGATCGCCTGGTACGCCGTGTGGGCGGTGCCGCTCGCCGCGGTGGAGGATGACCGGACCGCGCGCGTGCTCGCCCTCGGTCTCTGTGCCTACCTGCTCCGAAACGCGGTGCCCCTATAGCCTTTCGCCGGTGAGCACGGCGACAAAACTGATCTCGGTCGCGGAGGCACAGCGCCTCGTCCTCGAGCGCGCTAAGCGGCTCGACGCAGAGCGCGTCCCGGTGGAGCGCGCTGCCGGCCGCGTCCTCGCGGAGCCGGCTTCCTCGCTGGTCGACCTGCCGCCCTTCCCGAGCTCCGCGATGGACGGCTTCGCGCTCCGGGAAGCGGATGCGGGCGTGGGTGCCCGACTCCCGGTCGTCGCCAAAATCGCCGCCGGCTCGCCCGCCGAGCGGCCGCTCGCGGCCGGGGAGGCGATGGCCATCTCGACTGGGGGCGCGGTTCCAGAAGGAGCCGATGCGGTGATCCCGCTCGAGCTGGTCGAGGAAGCCAGCGACTCCATCGAGATTCGGGAAGCCGTAGCCGCGGGCGCCAACGTCAGGGAGCGGGGAAGCGACGTACGGACCGGCGCTGTCGTCCTCAATCCTGGGATTCGCCTTGGCCCGGCTCAGGTCGGCGCGCTCGCCGCGGCAGGCGTCCACGAGGTGCAGTGCGCGAAGAGGCCGCGCGTCGGGATCTTGGTCACGGGGTCCGAGTTAAAGCAATCCGGCGAGGAGCTCGGGCCCGGGGAGATCTACGAGTCGAATGGGCTTCTGCTTGCGACCGCGCTGCAGCTCGCCGGCGCGGTACCGGCCCAGCTCGGCGTGGTCGGGGACGACTCGGACGAGCTCGAGCGCGCCATGGAGCGGGCCCTGCTCGGGTTCGACATGCTCGTGACCTCGGGAGGCGCGTCGGTCGGGCCGCACGACCTGGTGCGGGAGACGCAGGCGGGCCTTCGCGTCGAGGAGGTCTTCTGGGGAGTCGCTGTGAAGCCGGGGAAACCAGTCGCCTTCGGCGTCCGCCGCGACCACCTCGTCTTCAACCTTCCGGGGAACCCTGTCTCGGTGCTCGTGACCTTCGAGCTCTTCGTTCGCCCGGCTGTGAACGCGCTCCTGGGACTCCCGGAGCCCGAGCCGGCTTTCCGCCGCGGTCTTCTCGAGGCGCCGGTGCGGCGAAACGCCGAGCGCGACCAGTTCGTTAGGGCGCGCACGCGACGGGAGAGGGGCGCCGTCGTCCTCGAAGCCATCGCGGGGCAGGAGTCGCACATGATCGCCCGAGCCGGCCGCGCGGATGCTCTCATCGAGGTCGAGGCGGGAGACGGCGAGCTCGCCGCCGGCTCCCCCGTCCGTTACCTCCCCATCTAGCTAGTCGTCGTCGGCCGACTCTGCTTCGTCCTCCCGCGTGGGTTGCGAGCGTACGCGGCGGCTGAGCAGAACGACCTGACGGATCGACTCGCGGATCGGCCCGCGGCGCGGGTGCTCGTCCGCGGCCGGGTAGGGCGCGTAGCGCCCCGCGGCGACGGTGCCCACCTGCGCGGCGGCCGCTCCCCAGGCGAGGAACGCGATGACGAGGATGAAGGGGACGTACCCGACCGACGTGAGTGCGGTGAGGTACCAGACCGCATCGAAGCCGAACCCGTAGCGGAAGGCGAACGAGCCGAGCAGGAGCAGCGGGCCGACGAAGCCGACCGCGAAGACGCCGAGCGCGGCCGGGCGACTGCGCTCCGAGGCGTGCGGCAGCCAGAGCCAGGCGTGCAACGAGGGAAGGATGAAGATGAGCGCGAACGGGTTTTGTGCCGCGACCACCAATGCGACGAGCCCGAGCGCAAGCATCGCGGCCAGGTGGCCGCCGAGCTCGTCCGTCCGCGAGACCGGACGCATCGGGATGAGCCGCGGCCTCGTCACGAGCCAGCCGAGCGCGACGAGTCCCGCGAAGACGCCGATGGCGGCGGCAGGCCAGTCCGTCGCCACCGTCGAGCTCGGTGCGATGGGCCGCGACTCGCCGTTCGGAAAGATCCCGGTGAACGAGAAAAAGAGCAAAAGAACGCCGGCCCAGAGCCAGAGGCCGAGCCGGCTGGCGAGGCTTCGCAGCGCCGGCTGCAGGGCGATGTGCCTGCGCCGGCAGCGTGCGAAGAGGTCGATCGTCGCTGCGAGGAAGGGAAGGAGGCAGCCGAGGAGGATGAACTCGATCGTCCAGCCGCGGATGAGGCGCGACCCGGTCCACACGTAGGACTCGGTGCCGCTCGCGACGTCGGCGGCAGAGTCGAGCGAGCCTAGGAGGGCTTGCGCCGATCGCCCGAGCTGGTCCATGTGCTGCTGGTTCAAGGCGACGATCGTGTCGCCGGCTGCGTCCGGTGTGCGGGCCCCCGCGGTGCTGAGCGTCACGGCGGGTGTGCCCTGGTCGATGAAGGGCGACTGGCCGTAGAGGCTGAATGGGAACGCGAGGTCGATCAGCTGAGAGAGCGCGTTGGGGCGCAGGGGAGTCGTCTGCGCCTGGCCCTGCACGCTCGCTTCTGCAGTGGCCACGAGAGTCGAGACCGGAGTCCGAGGCGTGTCGCCCGCGAAGTGAAGGTGAGGAGCACCGTCTCCTCCGATCGCGTCGAGGTCGATGACCGCCGCCAGGCGGTCGCGGAAAGCCCAGTTCTGCGCGAACTCCGCCGATCCGAGCGAGCCGAACACGTCCCCGTCGGTCGAGACGAGCACGATCGTGTGCGAGAGAGCCGCGCTGCCCGTATCGCGCGCGAGCTCGAGCAGCGCCCCTGTGCTCGACGCGTTGTAGTCAGCACCGGGAGAGCCGCCGATGTTGTCACGGTGGGCGACAATGGCGATCACCTCCTGCGAGCGGGGCACATTCGTCGCCGAGGTCGGGGGCGCCGTGGCGATCAGGTTGACGAAGCTCTGTTTGCTCAAGCCGGGCACGTTCGCCTCGAACTCCTGGCGCTCGACGGTGAAGTCGTAGTCGCGGAAGCGGGCCGAGACCCATTCCGCGGCGCCTTGCGAGCCAGTCGTCCCCGGCCGGCGGTCGGGGTAGTCGCGCGCGAGCTCCGTTGCGAACTGGACGGCCGTGGTGCGGTCGAACGAGGGCGGGAGCCGCGGCTGCTGCAACGCGACCGGCTGCCCGACGCTGAAAGCGGAGACGAGCAGAGGCACGGCGACGACGAGCCAGGCGGCCCGGTAAATACGGCCCGAGATCGGCCGCTCGAGCGACCCCCGTCGGGGTCGTCGGCGTTCAGGAGGCTCGGCCATAGCGCCCGCGCCAGTCTAGTGCGGTCCGCGACGTGCCTATCCTTTGTCGCATGCCGGAAAGCGCCACGATCCTGCTCGTCGACGACGAGGAGTCGATCCAGAAGCTCCTCACGTATCCCCTCGAGCACGAGGGCTTCCACGTCGTCCAGGCCCGTGACGGCGAGGAGGCGCTGCAGCGCTTCGAGGAGAACGCGGTCGATCTCGTGATCCTCGACATCATGCTCCCCAAGCTCGACGGCCTGGAGGTCTGCCGTCGGCTACGGGCGCGAAGCGCGGTGCCGATCCTGATCCTGACCGCGCGCGACGACGAGCTCGACAAAGTCGTCGGCCTCGAGCTCGGCGCGGACGACTACATCACCAAGCCTTTCTCGATCCGGGAGTTCCGCAGCCGTGTCCGTGCCGCGCTCCGCCGCGCGCAGCTCCCGCCGGCGAGTGCAAGAAGCGATGCGATCGAGGTCGAGGGCGTCAGCATCAATCTGGCGAAGCGCACGGTGGAGGTCGTCGGCGAGCTCGTTCAGCTCACGTACCTCGAGTTCGAGCTTCTGCGCACGCTGGCCGCGAACCCGGGGCGCGTCTACTCGCGCCAGGCCCTGCTGGAGGCCCTCTGGGGTGGCTCCGATTACCGCGACCCGAGGACGATCGACGTCCATGTGCGCCACCTGCGAGAGAAGATCGAGCCCGATCCCAGCGAGCCGCACTACCTCTTCACGGTGCGCGGCGTCGGCTACCGGTTCCGCGAGGTGACATGAACCAGTTCCGCCACCCGCGGCTGTCCGTCAAGCTCGGCCTCGTCGTGCTGGCGATCGTCGCCGGCGCGCTCGGCATCGTCTACGCGGCAGTGGTCCCTCGTCTCGAGGACCGCCTCGTCGCCGACCGCCTCAACGCGCTCTCGGCGAACGCCCAGACCGTGGCGGGGAAGATGAAAGAGGCCGACCCGCTGACTTACGACGCGCGGGCGGGGAGCATTCAGGAGGACATCGGTGCGCGCGTCGTCGTCATCAGCTCGCTCGGGAACGACACGTACGTGCCTGTCGGAGACTCGAACGAGATCACAGCGCCCGAGGTTCTCAACGACCCTGTCGTGCGGGCGGCGTTTCAGTTGAGCGTGTTCCCGCCGACTGGAGGCGAGGTCGCGCGCGGCGAGGTGAACAGGAACGGCGAGCGCGCCGAGGTCGCGTTCCGCCTCAGAGACGACACCGTCGTCCTCATGTCGGCGTCGCTGGGCGACACGCTGGCGAGCGTCCGCCTCGTCGAGCGCACGCTCCTCCTCGCCGGCCTCGCCGCTCTCCTCATCGCCTGGTTCGCGGGCTCCCTCGCCGCGTTGCGGCTCACGCATCGCATCCGGCGGCTGGAGGAGGCGGCCGGTCGCATCGCCGGCGGTGACTTCGATCAGGAGATCGTCGACCCGGTCGAGGACGAGGTCGGCGAGCTGGCGCGGGCCTTCGACCGCATGCGTCTTCGTCTCGCGCACCTCGACCGCGCCCGGCGCGAGTTCATCGCCAACGCCTCCCACGAGCTGCGGACGCCCCTGTTCTCCCTCGGCGGCTTTCTCGAGCTGATGGCGGACGAGGACATCGAGCCGGCCGTGCGCAACGACTTCGTCGAGGAGATGAGCGCCCAGGTGAACAGGCTGACCAGGCTTGCGACCGACCTTCTCGACCTCACGCGCCTCGACGCCGGGCAGATCTCGGTCGAGCAGGCCGAGGTCGACGTCGCAAAAAGCGCGCGCACGATCTGCGAGGAATTCCGTGTCGTGGCCGAGGCCGAGGAGCATGCCCTTTCCGCCAGCGTCGACGGCCCCGCGATTGCGCTCGCGGACGAGCAGCGCGTCCTCCAGGTGGCGCGCATCCTCGTGGAGAACGCCACCCGCCACACGCCGGCGGGCACGAGGATCGTCGTCTCCGCGGACGACCGGAACGGCGCGGTTGCGCTCTCGGTCACCGACGACGGGCCCGGCGTCCCGGAGAACGACCAGGAGCATCTCTTCGAGCGCTTCTACCGGGCCGAGGGAGGGCAGGCCTCGGGCAGCGGGCTGGGGCTCGCGATCGCGTCGGAGCTCGCGGATCGCATGGGCGGCTCGATCGAGGTCGCCTCCAGGCCTGGGGAGACCGTTTTCACGTTGCTTTTGCCACGAGCGAACCGCGTTCTAACATCGAAACGTGCCGACGGCGGGGCCTGACCGCGCCGCAACTACTATGAGATCGCGGTGCGCCCGGGATCTCTAGCCGTCATTGCGGTGGTCTGCGCCCTTCTGGGCGCGTCCACGGCGCTCGTCGTCGCCAAGGCGGCGGGCTGGGTCGGCGACGACGGTGCGACGCGTACCGTCGTGCTGACCGCTCCGGGCAGCGCCACGCCGGCCGCGAACCCGATCGACGAGGATGCGGAGGCAAAGCCGCTTCCAGGCAACGACTTCGATCCCGCAGCGATCTACCGGGAGCGGGCCGCAGGCGTCGTCACGATCCTGGCCCTCTTCGGCCCGAATGACTCCGTCGCGGCTGCGGACGCGGCCCAGGGCTCCGGCTTCGTCGTCTCCTCGGACGGCTACATCCTCACCAACTCGCACGTGATCACGACGGCCGGCGAGGGCGACCCGACGGCGACGCCGGAGGCAGCGAACACCGTCTTCGTCGAGTTCCGGGACGGCGACCGGGTACGCGCGCAAATCGTCGGGTGGGACATCTACGACGACGTCGGGCTCCTCAAGGTCGACCCGGGCGACCACCACCTGACGGTTGTGCCGCTCGGTGACTCGACGCACGTCGTCGTCGGCCAGCCCATCGCAGCCATCGGAAGCCCGTTCGGCAACGAGAGCTCGCTGAGCGTCGGGGTCGTGTCGGCGACCGAGCGCTCGATCGCCTCGCTGACCTCGAGCTACGACCTCGTCGACGCGATCCAGACCGACGCGCCGATCAACCGCGGCAATTCGGGCGGCCCGATGTTCGATGCGCGCGGGCGTGTCATCGGGATCAACGCACAGATCAACAGCAATTCCGGGACGGCAGAGGGAGTCGGCTTCGCCGTGCCGATCAATTCCGCGCGGCGGTCGATGGAGCAGCTCATCGAGAACGGCGAGGTGCGCTATGCGTGGCTCGGCATCTCGACGCAGACCCTGACCCCCGGGCTCGCCGACCACTTCCACTACTCCGTCGACGCGGGAGCGGCGGTGCAGACCGTCGTCCCAGGGAGCCCGGCCGCCGGTGCGGGCATCCAGGCCGGTGGCCTCGAGAAGGAATTCACCGGAATCCCCTTCCGGGCAGGCGGCGACCTGATCGTGGCCATCGACGGAGCACCCGTCGAGACTGCAGAGGACGTCGTGCGCGCGATCACCGAAGGCCTTCTGCCGGGCCAGACGACGCGCCTCTCGCTCCTCAGGGACGGGAAGCAGGTCGAGGTCACCGTCAAGCTCGGCGAGCGCCCCGCGCCGCCGCCCGGCAGCGACCGTTAGCTTCTCTACAGTGGGCTGCGTGGAGCCGCTCGCCGACGACCTCGTTCTCCTCGGCGACAACCTGGACGTCCTGCCGCGCTTCGCGGACGAGAGCTTCCAGCTCGTCTATGCCGATCCGCCCTTCAACACGGGCCGGGAGGTCATTCGGCGAACCCTCGAGGTCGTGTCCGACGAGGCCGGCGACCGCGTCGGCTTCAAGGGCCGCCGTTACACCAGCCGGCTCCTCCGCGAGTCCTCGTACCCGGACTCGTTCGACGACTATCTGGGCTTCCTCGAGCCCCGGCTTCGCGAGCTGCACCGGCTCCTCTCGCCGAGCGGGACGCTCTACCTGCACCTCGACTACCGCGAGGCGCACTACGCCAAGGTTCTGCTCGATGAGCTCTTCGGCCGTGAGTCCTTCCTGAACGAGATCGTCTGGGCCTACGACTACGGCGCCAAGCCGAAGCGTCGCTGGCCGGCGAAGCACGACACGATCCTTGTCTACGTCAAGGACCGGGAGCGCTACTGGTTCGACTCCGAGGCCGTCGAGCGGGAGCCCTACATGGCGCCCGGGCTCGTGACCGCCCAGAAGGCCGCTCGGGGCAAGTTGCCGACCGACGTCTGGTGGCACACCATCGTTTCGCCGACGGGCAAGGAGAAGACCGGCTACCCGACGCAGAAACCCGAGGGTGTCCTTCGGAGGATCGTCCAGGCCTCGAGCCGCCCGGGCGACTGGTGCCTGGATCCGTTCGCCGGCAGCGGGACGCTCGGGGCGGTCGCGGCTGGGCTCGGTCGCCGCTTCGTCCTCGTCGACTCAAGCCCCGAGGCGGTCGCAGTCGCCCGGGAGCGACTGGCTCGGTTCGATGTGCCCGTCGAGCGGGTAGGAAAGGCATGAGCG
This sequence comes from Gaiellaceae bacterium, assembly GCA_035296905.1. Classification (GTDB taxonomy): domain Bacteria; phylum Actinomycetota; class Thermoleophilia; order Gaiellales; family Gaiellaceae; genus DATEOR01. The sequence continues at coordinate 62,709 of DATHAA010000100.1, read as the reverse complement.
GCGTCGGGCGAGAGGATCCACTAGATTGAGGCAGGTTTAGTATGAGTTTGGGCCGGGAACTAGACTCCGAGCCCATGGGTCGCGAGTCCCGCGAAAACGGCGACGGCGTTGTCGCACTCACCATCCCCGCGCGCGCCGAGTACATCGCGCTCTGCCGCCTCGCGCTCACGGGGATCGCCCGCACGAGGGCTCTGCAGGAGGAGGTCGTCGCAGATCTGAAGCTCGCATTGACCGAGGCGTGCTCGAACTCGGTCCGCCACGCCTACGAGGAAGGGCGGAACGGGGTCGTCGAGGTCTCGTACCGGCTCGCTGAGGACCGGATCGAGGTCGAGGTCGCGGACGACGGAGCCGGGTTCGACCCGGCAGTGCTCGAGCGCGCGCAGCAGGAGCTCGACGAGGGCGGGCTCGGCATCGCCATCATCCGGGCGGTCACGGACGAGCTGGACATCGGGCCGAACCCCAACGGCGGCGGCTCGCGCCTTCGCTTCGCGAAGTACCTCAGCTGATCCGCCGAGCGCGCCGATATCCTGCGCCGCCGTGGACCTGCAGCAGGTAAACGTCGGCCATAAGTCCCTGGCGGACTACGCGACGATCGTGAGCCGGGGCCTGATGGAGCAGCTCAAGGCGCTGGCCGAGCCGCTTGCGGGCAAACGCGTACTGCACCTCTCCGCGACTGCTTTCGGCGGCGGCGTGGCGGAGATCCTCTACACGCTCGTCCCGCTCATGCGCGACGCGGGCCTCGATTGCGAGTGGCGCGTGATCTACGGGCAGGAGGAGTTCTTCGACGTCACGAAGGCGATCCACAACGCCCTCCAGGGCGCGCCGCGCTCCCTCTCGGACGACGAGAAGGAGATCTTTCGCCGCTACAACCTCGGCAACGCTGGGGCGCTCACGGACTCCTTCGACTACGTGATCGTCCACGACCCGCAGCCCGCCGGCGTCATCGACCACGCGCGTGCCTGCGGCCGTCACTGGATCTGGCGCTGCCACATCGACCTCTCGACGCCGAACGAGGACGTCCTCGACTTCCTGCTCCCGTGGCTTGACTCCTACGACTCGATGGTGTTCCACCGCGAGGAGTACGCGCCGCGCCACAACGGCCTGCCGCCCGCATTCATCTGGCCGCCTGCGATCGACCCGCTGACGCCGAAGAACATGGCGCTCTCCGCCGAGGACGCGGCCTACATCGTCGACCAGTTCGGCATCGACATCGACCGCTCGCTCGTCACCCAGGTGTCTCGGTTCGACCCGTGGAAGGACCCGCTCGGCGTCATCGAAGCGTGGCGCACCCTGCGGGAGAGCCATCCGCGCACGCAGCTCGCGCTCGTCGGTTCGATGGCGCACGACGACCCGGAAGGGTGGGACTACTACAACCAGACCGTGGCTGCGGCCGGCGGCGACCCGGACATCTTCATCCTCTCCAACCTGAACAACGTCGGGTCGGTCGAGGTGAACGCGTTCCAGGTGCACTCTGAGGCGCTCGTGCAGAAGTCGATCAAGGAGGGCTTCGGGCTCACGGTCACCGAGGCGCTCTGGAAGGCGAGGCCGATGGTCGCCGGGCGCGCGGGTGGGATCGTCGATCAGATCCAGGACGGCGAAACGGGTTTTCTCGTCGATTCCGTTGGGGAGTGTGCACAGGCGCTGCAGACGATCCTCGACGACCCGCCGGACGCGCGCCAGATGGCGCTTCGCGGCAAGGAGTACGTGCGGCGCAACTTCCTCTCGCCACGGCTCCTACGAGATTGGCTCGCGCTTTTCAACCGCCTCGACGGGAACGATCTCGGCGGCACCGAGCTCGTGACCGCCTCGACAGCCGTCTAGTCGCGGAGCCGCCGGTAGGGTGTCTCCATGGCGGGTCGGCGCAAGCTCATCGTCGTTGCCAACCGGGCCCCCGTCACGTTTTCACGTGAAACCGACGGCTCGCGGAGTGCTCGCAGGGGCGGGGGAGGCCTCGTTACTGCATTGCGGAGCCTTTTCTCGCACCAGGACGTGACGTGGGTTGCGAGCGCGATGAGCGCCGAGGACCACGTCGTGGCGGCCGAGGCCGGCTCCGAGCCCCTGGAAGAGGCCGCGGGCGACGGTGCTGTGTACCGGCTTCGCCTGGTCGCGCAAGATCCGCAGGCGTACGACCTCTACTACAACGTCGTCTCGAACCCGATCCTGTGGTTCGCGCAGCACTATCTCTGGGGCCTCGTCGAGGCGCCTGACATCGACAACGGGCTGCATCTCGCCTGGTCGGAGGGCTACCTGGCCGTCAACCACGCGTTCGCCGACGCGGTCGTCGAGGAGCTCGCGCGTGAGCCCGACGCGGCGATCTTCTTCCATGACTACCACCTTTACGTGGCGCCCGGCCTTGTGCGGGAGCGCGTGCCGGACGCGACGATGAGCCATTTTGTGCACATCCCGTGGCCGCAGCCGGACTACTGGCGGGTGCTCCCGGACAACGTCCGCCGCGCGGTGCACGAGGGGCTTCTCGCCAACGACCTCGTCAGCTTTCACACCGAGCGCTGGTGCCGGAACTTCCTACGTTGCTGCGAGGACGTACTTGGGGCGAAGAGTGACTTCAGCGCCGGCGGGGTCAAGTACGAAGGCCGCACCGTAGCCGTCCACGCGCGGCCCATCTCGGTCGACCCGGCCGAGTTCGCCGAGCTGGCTGCGAGCGAGCGTGTGCGCGACGAGGAGTCGAAGCTCGAGGCCGAGCGCCCGGAGCTGCTGATCGTCCGCGTCGACCGAACGGACCCCTCGAAGAACATCGTTCGCGGCTTCCGGGCCTACGAGCTCCTCCTCGAGGATCACCCAGAGCTGCACGGCCGTGTCGGGATGCTTGCCCTCCTCGACCCGTCGCGCCAGGACATCCCCGAGTACTCCGAGTACCTGGGCGCGATCCAGCGTGCCGCGCGGGTGGTCAACGATCGCTTCCGCACCGAGGGCTGGCTTCCGCTCGAGGTCCGGATCGAGGACAACTTCCACCAGGCCGTCGCTGCCTACAAGCAGTACGACGTCTTGCTCGTGAACGCCATCTTCGACGGGATGAACCTCGTCGCGAAGGAGGCGCCGCTCGTGAACGTGCGTGACGGTGTCCTCGTTCTTTCGGAAAACACCGGCGTCCACGACGAGCTCGGCGAGTGGGCGCTCACCGTGAACCCATTCGACCTCTCGGGCCAGGCGAGGGCGCTCTACGAGGCGCTGACGATGCGCGAGGACGAGCGACGGCGCCGGCTCGACGCGATCCGGGCCTATGTCGGAGAGCACGACATCGCTGCCTGGATCGATGCTCAGCTCGCCGACCTCGACACCGTCGAGCATGGGTCAGGGAATAGACTTTCTGTCTGAAATGCCTGCAAATCAGGGTCTCAGCCACGTCGACGCCGAGGGCAGCGTTCATATGGTCGACGTGGGCGGCAAGCCTCACGAGCGCCGCCGCGCGGTGGCATCCGGCCGGGTGGCGATGAGCGCCGAGACGGCGGCGACGCTGCGCTCGCTTCCGAAGGGTGACGCCCTTGCGACGGCACAGCTCGCAGGGATCATGGCGGCGAAGCGGACCTCGGAGCTCGTCCCGCTCTGCCACCCGCTCCCGTTGGCGAGCATCGACGTCGAGCTCGAGGTGGGCGAAGGCGGCGTGCAGATCGTGGCCACGGTCGAGACAACCGCGCAGACCGGGGTCGAGATGGAAGCCCTGACCGCGGTGAGCGTCGCCGCTCTGACGGTCTACGACATGGCCAAGGCGGTCGACCGCGACATGACGATCGAGGACATCCGGCTTCTCGAGAAGACGAAGGGGTGAGAGCAGTCGTGCTCACCGTCTCCGACGGCGTGTCCGCGGGCGAGCGGGAGGACGCGAGCGGGGACCTGCTCGCCGAGGCTCTCGCCCGGGACGGATGGGAGGTCGAGCGCTGCGTCGTCCCGGACGATCGCGAGGAGATCACGGCCCTGCTCCGGGAGCTGGCCGGGACGAGCGCGCTGGTGCTGACGACTGGAGGCACCGGGTTCGGGCCGCGCGACGTGACGCCGGAGGCGACCTCAGAGGTTCTGGAGCGCAGCGCACCCGGGATCGCCGAGGCCATTCGGGCGGACGCCGTCGCGAAGACTCCGCACGGGATGCTCTCCCGCGGTACAGCCGGCATCGTCGGCTCGACGCTCGTCGTCAACCTTCCCGGCTCCCCGGGGGCCTGCCGCGACGGTTGGGCCGTGCTCGCACCTGCAATCGGCCACGCAGTAAAGCTGTTGGCAGCTGAGACAACGAAGCATCGCCAGACGTGACCGAGGCAGCGCTCCGGTACCCGCGGCTCTTCGCCTCCCTGGTGAAGATCGAGCACACGATCTTCGCGCTCCCGTTCGCCTACATCGGTGCATTCCTCGCAGTCGACGGAATCCCGAGCGCGCACGACCTCTTCTGGATCACCGTGGCCATGGTGGGTGCGCGGAGCTTCGCGATGGCGCTCAACCGGCTCATCGACGCGCGGATCGACGCGCGGAACCCGCGTACCGCAGGCAGGGAGATCCCGCGCGGCGCCCTCACGCCCCCCCAGGTCGTCCTCTTCTGCGTCCTTTCGCTGGCCGTCTTCCTCATCGCTGTCTTCCAGCTCGCACCGATCGTCCACTGGCTCTGGCCGATCCCGGTCGCGGGCTTCGTGCTCTACCCGTATCTGAAGCGCTGGAGCCCGCTCTCGCACTTCTGGCTCGGCGCCGTCGACGGGCTTGCACCGCTCGGCGCGTGGGCGGCGATCACGAACACGCTTCCATGGGAGGCCTGGGCGCTCGGCGGCGCCGTCGCTCTCTGGGTGGCGGGGTTCGACCTTCTCTACGCGCTCTTCGACCTCGACGTCGACCGCGCGCAGGGGCTGCACTCCGTGCCGGCACGCTACGGCGTCCCGGCGGCCTTCTGGGGCGCGCGCGCCTGCCACGCGCTCACGGTTCTCCTTCTCGTCCTGACCGGCCTGGGCCTGCCGATCGGTGCGTTCTACTGGACGGGCGTCGCTGCGGTGGCCGCGCTCCTCGGGTACGAGCACTCGCTCGTCTCGCCGCGCGACTGGAAGCGGCTCGACATGGCGTTCTTCACGATGAACGGCGTCATCAGCGTGACGTTCTTCGTCTTCGTCCTCCTGGACGTGCTGGTGTGATTCAGGCGCGGGATCTCGGACGGCGGTTCGGCTCGAAGCGTGTCCTTCGCGACCTCGACCTGGAAGTGCGGGCGGGAGAGCTCCTCCTTGTCACAGGCCCGAACGGGTCGGGGAAGTCGACGCTCCTTTCCCTCATGGCCGGCCTGCTCGTGCCGACCGAAGGCGAGATCGAGGTCGACCTCCCGCGAGGGGGCATCGGCTACCTGGCCCACGAGCCGCTGGTCTACAAGGAGCTCTCCGCACTCGAGAACCTCGACCTCTACGGGCGCCTCTACCACGTGACCGAGCGGCGGGAGACGATCGGAGCGCTCCTCGAGCGCTTCGGGCTTTGGGAGGCGCGGCACGAGCGCGTCGGCTCCTTCTCCCGTGGGATGCAGCAGCGGCTCGCGCTCTGCCGCGTCCTCCTCCACGGCCCGGAGCTTCTGCTCCTGGATGAGCCGTATTCCGGCCTCGACGCCTCCGCAAGGACGCTGGTCGACGACGTGCTCGCCGAGGCGGCTGGCTCGAGGACACTCGTCGTGGCCAGCCACGAGCCCGAGCACGTGCGCCCGCTCGCGACCCAGGCGCTCGCCCTCGCATGACCTACTTCGCCGACGTCGCCGCCCTCGCGCGGAAAGACATCCTCCTCCAGCTGCGCTCGCGCGACACCCTGCCGGCGATGCTCCTGTTCGTCGTCTCCGCGCTCGTCGTCTTCCACTTCTCGCTCCCCTCGGATGCCTCCGAGACGGCCTCGACCGGGCTCCTCTGGATCGCGCTCCTTTTCACCGCGCTCCTGGGGCTTGGGCGCGCCTTCACCGCCGAGCGGGAGCAGCGCGTGCTCGACGGCCTTGTCCTCGCGCCCTGCGACCGGAGCGCGATCTGGCTCGCGAAGAGTCTCGGCGTCCTTGCCTTTCTCGGCGTGGCGGAGGCCGTCGCACTGCCCGCCTATGCCCTCTTCTTCGAGCCCGTCGGCTGGGAGCTCGTGGCGGCCGTCCTCCTTGCCGACCTCGGGCTTGCCGCCGTCGGGACCCTGCTCGCCGCGATGGCCGCCGCCAGCCGCGCGCGGGAGCTTCTGCTGCCGCTTCTCTTTCTGCCGCTGGTCATCCCGGTCGTCGTCGGCGGAGTCGGGGCAACCGTGGCCGACGACCCCGGGCGCTACCTCGGCTTCCTCGCTCTCTACGACCTGATATTTGCGATTCTTTCGTGGGCGAGCTTTGAGTATGTCGTTGCGGAATAACCGGGCCGTGCTGCTCGCCGCGGCAGCCTCCGTGCTGCTCGTGGCGGGTCTCGCGTTGGCGCTCTTCTGGGCTCCCGAGGACGCCGACCAGGGCTTCAGCCAGCGGATCTTCTACGTCCACGTCCCGATCGCGCTGACCGCCTACTCGGGCTTCGGCTGGGGCGCGTGGAAGGCGCTCCGGCTTCTCTGGACGCGGGAGTCGCGCTACGACCTCGAGAGCTACACGGCAGTGCATATGGGCGTGATCTTCGGGATCCTCACGCTCGTCACGGGCTCCATCTGGGCCAAGATCTCCTGGGGGGTGTGGTGGACGTGGAGCGAGCGGCAGCTGACGCTCTTTCTCGTTCTCTTCCTCTTCTACTGCGCGTACTTCATGCTTCGCTTCTCCGTCGAGTCGGGGCCGCGCCGCGCGAACTTGTCGGCGGTCTACGCGCTCTTCGGAGTCGCGCTGATCCCGGTCAGCTTCCTCGCGATCCGGCTCGCGGAGAACTTCATCCATCCCGTCGTCTTCACGCGCGACGGCCCGCAGATGTCGGGAAGCATGTTCTTCGTCTTCTGCGTGTGCCTCGCGGCGATGCTCGGCCTCTTCGCCTCGCTCTACACGAACGAGCTCACCGGGAAGCGGCTCGACGCGCGCCTCCACGAGCTGCGGGAGGCGCTCGAATGACGACCTCAGAGAAGTACGTCACCGCCGCCTACCTCGTCGTCCTCGCGGTCGTCCTCCTCTACGTGGTCCTCTACTCCTTCAAGCTCTCGCGGCTCGAGCGCGAGGTGGCCGAGTTGACTGAACTCGCGCAGCGGCGCAAGGTGGCCTGATGGGCGAGCTCGCCGTGATACTCGTCTGGCCTGCCCTCGCGGGCTACTTGGAGGCCGCGGTCGCCTATGTCGGCGACGGAGTGAGGCCCGGGCGGCTCTCGCGCTTCGCGATCTGGGGAGTCCGGATCGGCTGGCTGGCCCAGACAGCGCTCCTCGTCGTGCAGGCGGCTCGCGCCGAGGGCTTCCCGTGGGGAACGTGGGCCGGCTCCCTCAACCTCTTCGTCTGGCTGGTCGTCGGCGCCTACCTCATCTGGGGCTGCCGGGCGCCCTTCCGGCTGCTCGGCCTCGTGGTCATGCCGCTTGCGGCGGTGCTCTTCACGGTCGCCTGGCTGAGCGGCGGGGCCGGGGACGCGGGGCGCAGCGAGCTCGGTGACATGTTCCTCGCCTTCCACGTCGGGCTGACCCTCGCGGCCTTCGCCGGCTTCACGCTCGCCGCCGGCCTCGCGGCTCTCTACCTCTGGCAGGAGCGGCGGCTCAAGGGCCATGCGCCTGGAGTCCTGCGCCAGCGCGCGCCGTCGCAGCTCGCGCTCGACACTCTCACGGGCCGCACGATTCTCGTCGCGCTGCCGGCATTGACCCTCGGGCTCGCGGTCGGCCTAGCCCGGCTCGGCTCGGAGGGCGGCGGGTTCGACGCCGTCATGGCGGCCGCACTGCTGACCTGGGTGGCCTACGCCGCCTTCCTCTTCCTTCGCTACGAAGCGGGCTGGCGCGGCCGCCGCACTGCCTACCTCGCGCTCGCGGCCTTCGTCCTCGTCGCGGTCGCCCTCGTCCCGGTGACTCACTTCTAGCCATGCATCTCGTCCTCGTCGGCACCTCGCATCACCGGGCTCCCGTCGAGCTTCGCGAGCAGCTCTACGTCAGCGCGCCGGAGAACCCGGAGCTGGTCCGCCGGCTGGCGGGTGAGGACGGTGAGGCGGTTGCTCTCTCCACCTGCAACCGCACCGAGCTCTACGTTGTCGACGAGGATCCCGAGGCCGCCCAGGAGCGTGCCTTCGCGGAGCTCGCCGCGCTCGGGGGATTGAGCGAGAGCGAGATCGCACCGTCGCTCTACACGCTGACCGACGAGGCGGCCGCGATGCATCTCTTCCGCGTCGCCGCGAGCCTCGACTCGATGATCCCCGGCGAGGCGCAGATCCTCGGCCAGGTGCGCGGCGCGTACGAGACCGCGCAGGAAGCGGGGACGGCGCGGGGGCTGGTGCACCGGCTCTTCCGACAGGCTCTCCGCGTGGGTCGGCGGGTCCGGAGCGAAACGGCCATCGGGGAAAATCCCGCCTCCATCTCGTCTGCGGCCGCCGAGCTCGCCGAGCGCGTCTTCGGGACGCTGGAGGGGCGGCGCATCCTCGTGCTCGGCGCGGGAAAGATGAGCGACCTCGCGACCGTGAACCTGATCTCGCGCGGGGTCGAGAGCGTCTTCGTCGCCAACCGCTCAGTCGAGCGGGCCGAGCGGCTTGCTCGCCGCTTCGGCGGCCGCGCCGCCGGTCTCGACGCGGTCGAGTCAGAGCTCGAGCACGTGGACATCGTCGTCGCCTCGACCGGCTCGCGGGGCCACGTCCTCTCGGCCGAGCAGGTGGAGCGGGCGATGCGCAAGCGGAAGGGACGGCCCATCTTCTTCGTCGACATCGCCGTCCCGCGCGACGTCGATCCCGCGGTGAACGAGATCGAGGGCTGCTACCTGTACGACATCGACGACCTCGAGCGGGTCGTCGAGGAGAGCGTCGCGGGCCGGCGCGAGGAGGCCGTGCGCGCCGAGGCCATCGTCGCCGAGGAGGCCGAAGGCTTCCGCGCCTGGCAGCTCTCGCTCGATGTCGTCCCGGCGATCGCCTCCCTCCGGGCGCGTGCGGAGTCGATCCGGACGAGCGAGCTCGAGCGTGCCGAAGGCCGGCTCGGCTCCCTGAGCCCGAGCGAGCGGCGTGCCGTCGAGTCCCTCACCGCGCAGATCGTGAACAAGCTTCTCCACGCGCCCACCGTTCGGATGAAGGAGGCGGCTGCTGCTGCTGACGGGGTCGTCTATGCGGACGCAGTGCGGCATCTCTTCGACCTCAACGACCGTGATTCTCCGGCTCGGCAGCAGGGGGAGTAGGCTCGCGCTGACGCAGGCGGAGATCGCCGCCGACGCGCTGCGCTCCGCCAATCCCGATCTCGATGTCGCGCTCGTCCCGATGACGACCGCCGGCGACCGCGACCGCTCGAAGCCGTTCGGCGAGATCGGCGAACGCGGTGTTTTCGTCAAGGAGATCGAGGAGGCGCTCCTCGCCGGCCGTATCGACGTGGCCGTCCACTCCGCGAAGGACATGACCTCGACGGACGTGGACGGGCTCGCGGTGGCCGCGTACCTCGCGCGCGAGGATCCCCGTGACGCCCTTTGCGGCGCCGATGGCCTCGCGCCCAGGATGCGCATCGGCACGGCGTCGGTTCGCCGCCGCGCGCAGCTCCTCGCGCTCGAGCCCGAGCTCTCGATCGAGCCGCTGCGTGGCAATGTCGACACGCGCCTCCGGAAGCGCGGCGAGCGGGGGCTGGACGCGATCGTGCTCGCAGCCGCCGGGCTCGACCGGCTGGGTCTCTCGAGCGAGATCGGGCTCCGATTCGACCCGGACGAGCTCGTGCCGGAGGCAGGGCAGGGCGCCGTCGCGCTCCAGGTCAGAGCGGGCGAGGAGGAGCTCGCAGCAGGCGTCGACGACCCTGAGACGCGGCGCCGTGTGACGGCCGAGCGAGCGTGTGTCGCGCGCATCGGGGCCGGTTGCCTCGCTCCCGTCGCGGCACATCACGACGGCGAGGCGCTCACGGCGCTGATCGCGGCCGAGGACGGCGCGTGGATCGAGCGGAGGCGCGGCGACGATCCGCACGCGCTCGCCGACCAGCTTCTCGCCGCGGTGCCCTGAGAGTCGCGGTCACTGGAACGGACGAGCGCCTGGCCGAGCGCTTGCGCACGGCCGGCTTCGAGGTCGTAGTCGCGCCGCTCATCGGCGTCGAGGAGATCGACGGGCCACCGCTCGACGCCGAGCGCTACGACTGGGTCCTCGTCACGAGCCGGAACGCCGTCGAGCCGCTACTGCGGCGACTCGACGGCCGGCCCAATCAGTTCGCGGCGATTGGACCGGGGACCGCGGAGGCGCTCAAAGCGCACGGCATCGAGCCGGCCTTTGTCGCCGAGCGCTCGACCCAGGAGGGACTGGCCGAGGAGCTTCCGAAGCCTCATGGCCGCGTCTTGCACGCCGCCGCCGAAGACGCCCGTGACGTGCTCGTCCGCGAGCTCGGCGCCGAGCTCGTCCCGCTGTACCGCACCGTCGTGGTGCAGGTCGAGTCGTTCCCCGACGCCGACCTGGTCGTCCTTGCCTCTGCCTCGGCCGCGCGTGCCCTTGCCGCGTTGCGGACGGATCTCGCCTGCGTGAGCATCGGGCCGGTTACGTCGGCGGAGGCGCGCGCCGGCGGTTTCGAGGTCGTCGCGGAAGCCGAGAGCCATGACCTCGACGGTCTCGTCGCAGCCGTTAAGCTCGCCGCATCGCACGCCAGTTCATCACCCTCCTGACCGACTTCGGGCTCGAGGACGACTTCGCGGGCACGTGTCGCGGCGTGATCAAGCGCATCGCGCCGGATGTCGAGGTGATCGACATCACGCACGGGATCCCGCCCCAGCACGTGCTTCAGGGCGCGCTCGTCCTCGCGAGCACGCTCCCGTACATGCCCACGGGCGTACACGTTGCGATCGTGGATCCGGGTGTCGGCAGCGAGCGGAAGCCGATTGCCCTGCGAGGGGGTGACGAGCGCGTCTACGTCGGGCCGGACAACGGGCTTCTGCTCGTGGCCGCGGACCGGTTCGGCGGTGTGGCAGAGGCGGTCGAGATCGCCGACGAGGCCTACATGCTCGACCGCATCTCGCACACCTTCCACGGCCGCGACATCTTCTCTCCGGCCGCCGCACACCTCGCGAGCGGCGTCGAGCTCTCGAAGCTCGGCCCTGGGCTGGACCCGGCTGCGCTCCGCCGGCTCGAGGTCCCCGAGCCGTCGGTCGGCGAAGCGCGCATCCGGGCAACGGTCCTCTACGTCGATCGCTACGGCAACGTGCAGCTCAACCTCACCGCCGAGCATCTCAACCGCGTCGGAATCGACCCCGGCGCGCGCGTGGAGGTCGAGGTCGGCTTCGAGCGCTACTTCGCCGTTGCCGCGCGCACCTTCGCGGACGCGCGCATGGGCGACATCGTGCTCTACGAGGACGCGTACGCGAACATCTCTCTCGCCATCAACCACGGGGACGCGGCGCGAATGTTCTCCGTTCGGGTCGGAGACGAGCTCCGCCTCACGCCGGCGTGAGACAGCGGCTGGAAGCAGCCGGACGGCGGTTCGCCCGCCTCACCACGCAGGTGGTCGTAGCGCGGCCGGCTCTCTGGCGGCTCTTCCGCGGGCCAATGCGCCGCCAGTTTGGCTTGCTGGCGTCGAGCTGGGAAGGGCGCATCGGGCCGGAGGGCCTCGTTCCGCTCGGCGCTGCCCTCGACCGGCTCGACGAGCCTCCGCGGAAGGCGCTCGACCTCGGGACGGGAACCGGGGAGGCGGCTCGCGTCGTGGCGAAGCGTTTCCCGGAGGCCGAGGTGGTCGGCGTCGATCTCGCGCCCGAGATGGTCGAGGAGGCGCAGCGCCTTCTTCCCTCCGAGCTTGCCGGGCGAGTCTCCTTCGAGATCGCTGACGGCGCGAGCCTGCCCTTCCCCGACGGGGCGTTCGACCTCGTTGTCCTTCAGAACATGATCCCGTTCTTCGAGGAGCTCGGCCGGGTCACCGCGCCAGGCGGCCGCGCCATCTTTGCGTTCTCGCGCGGAGCCGAGACGCCGATCTGGGTCCCGCCCGAGAAGCTTCGTGCGCGACTCGGCGAGGTCGGCTTCGAAGACGTCGAGGAGATCGCAGCCGGAGCCGGCGTCGCCGTCCTTGCCGCTCGGGCCGACCAGGTCTAGGATCCCGAACCAAGCGACGTCCGCGGCGCGGTAGCACCGGCCCGGACGTCGTTTTTCGCGTGGACGAACGGGTCCTCGGCGTCCTCGGCGTCAATGCGAAAGGTGGGTGTGTCCGAACAAAATCGGAAGCCCTGTCTGACTGCCGAATCGCCGATCACTGCCGAGCTCGTAATTCACGCACTCAGCGGTGGATTGCGGTGCCAAAGAGCACGAAGTCTCGGCGGCCGGGGGCTTAGCCCCAACCTGAGCTCAGTCTGCACCGTGATCTCCGCCGAACTACCGTCCGGGTAGTGGGCGATAAGACGGACTGGAACTCTCACCGGATTGCCTCCCGCCCAGTAGTCGTTCGGCCCGTCGCGAATGACGTGCAGCGGCCCCGGCGAGGAGAGGCCAGCAGGGTGGAGGTCGCCCTCGAAGTACCTTGCCTGCCCCTCACGCTCCGCACTGTCGGGACGTATTGCCATCGCGACCGGCTTCCCCCCGATCCATGCCTCTAAGTGCAATGGCCGGCCGACAACCCGACGGCTAGGCCGACCGGGTCGCACGTGATCACGTTCGACTCGCCGCGGCAGCTCACGCAAGGTGCGGCGGCTGGGCAAGGACGGGAGTGGCCGAAGTCGGTGCGGCAGTAAGTCCCTCGGCGGCAGGCTCACGACCGTCGTCACCACCACAAGCCGCGAGTGCAATCGACAGCGATGCGAAGAGCGCCGGAAACCCTCACCCCTGCGATACGGCGCGACTCGCTCGGGAAGTCCCGCCAGCGTCGCGAAGGGAACGAGTAGCGGCTGTCAAGCTGGTGGACCTGAAAGGACCGCATAGGCGTAATGGACCCGGAATGAGGCTAGGTCTTGCTCTGGTCGCACTCACGCTCGCAGGTGATCCGGAAGCCGGGCCTAATTTCTCCCCGGCGCCTCGAGGGACGGTGCTCGGCATCGTCTGGCAAGAGGAGGACAGCACGCTTCTCCGCCGGTTCAATCCGACCTCGCTCGCGCCGTCCTCACAGGCGGTGAAGCTCGGGCACAACGGCGGAGCTTGGAGCTTCTCGCCGGACGAATCCTTAGTCGCCCTGGCGGGCGCCGCGCCGCTCGAAATTCGCATCGTCGACATCGGCCGAATGCGTCTCGACAAGGTCCTGCCGCTCCCGGGCGACTTCACCCGCCCGCCGGAGGAGCCGGCTGTCACCTCGCTCGCCTGGCCAACGGAACGGCGCATTCTCGCCCTCGTCGAGTGGGGCGCGTGGAATCACGCCCTCGTCGTCATCGATCCGTTCGAGCGCCGAATCGTCTCGCGTGAAACGATCGAGGGGACGCTTGTCGCGCTCGCCAGGACGCAGGAAGGTCTCGCTCTCCTGCTCGCGCCCATCGACCGCATGGGCCCAGCGAGGTTGCTCCTGGTGGACAGTGCCGGCGACCAACGCTCGATCGCGCTTGTCGACGTACCGGCGGGGCTTGAGACGATCGACCCTCAACGCTCCGTCCAGCGCCTCACGCTTCCAGCACTCGCGGTTGATCCCGCGGGAGCACGCGCACTCGTCGTTCCCGCGGCCGGGCCGGTCGTCGAGGTCGATCTCGCCAGCGGACGAGTGGGCTACCACGACGTGCACGAGGCCGTCGCGCTCCTCGGCCGCCTACGGAACTGGCTTGAGCCCGCAGCGGAGGCGAAGACGGCAGAGGGCCCGGAGAGACGGGCGGTGTGGGTTGGCGAACATCTCGTCGCCGTATTCGGCCAGGACACCCACCTAACGGCGAAGGGCGATGAGCAGACGACGCCAGCCGGGCTCGCGCTCATCGACGTTCGCCGGTGGACGAAACGCATCCTCGACGAGCACGCAAGCCAGTTCTCCTTCTCGGCGGGAACGCTTCTCGCGTATGGAACTACTTGGACCGACGCGACCCACGAGAGGGGTATGGGCCTGACGGGGTACGGCCTCGACGGCCACGAGCGCTTCCATCTCTTCGAAAACGAGCCGATCTACTTCCTCGAGACAGCTGGGCCATACGCCTACGTCTGGCGCGGCGGCCAGTCGCCGGTCGCAGTCGACCTTCGCTCGGGCAAAGTCAGCGGCGAACTCGATCGCTACCGGGGAAACGACCTTCCGGCACTCGTCGTGCCGGGAGCTCAGCTCGCCAACTAGCCCAACTCACGACAAAAGAGGCTTCCTAGCTCGCCGGGAGGTGGGTCCGGCTGCTTCCGCCGCGGCCCGACTCGTCACTCCGGGTCTCCTCCACCCGATTTTCGGGGTGTTGGTCGGATACCCCAGGTGGCGAGGGCCGGAATCGAACCGGCGACACCACGGTTTTCAGCCGTGTGCTCTACCAACTGAGCTACCTCGCCGCGCGGGGGACAGCGTATCGGACGCCGCGTCGCCTCTTGACGCGTTCCGTGGCAGCGGCTGATTAGCTTCCTCTCCGTGCACAAGCGAAAGCTCGCAGTCATCGGCGGCGCGCTCGACCTGGGCGCAGGTCGCCGCGGCGTGGACATGGGACCCTCCGCGATCCGCTACGCGGGACTGGACGACCGCCTCTCGCGCCTCGGGTTCGAGTGTGCGGACTGGGGCAACGTCGAGACCGTGGTTCCGGAGGCGACCGCCTCCGGGAACCCGAGAGCCCGCTTTCTCACCGAGATCAAGGACGCCTGCGAGCGCGTCGCGCGCCGTGTCGCGGCGGTGGCCAAGGATGGCTCCGTTCCCATTGTCCTCGGCGGCGACCACTCGATCGCGCTCGGGACGCTCGGCGGCCTCGCCGCGACCCACGGAGCCGGGGGAGTGCTCTGGTTCGACGCCCACGGCGACCTGAACACACCGGAGACCACGCCGAGCGGAAACGTCCACGGGATGCCTCTCGCCGTCGCACTCGGGCTGGCAGACGACGCCTTCAGCAGCGATGCATGGCCGCTTCCGGCCGTGAAGCCGGAGCACGTTTTCCTGATCGGCGTGCGCTCTCTCGACGAGGGCGAGCGCGAGCTCGTGCGCCGACTCGGCGTGTCCGTCTCCACCATGACCGACCTGGACCGGCACGGCGTGGAGCCTGTCGTCCGCGAGGCGCTCGAGCGCGTGGCCGACGCGGCGTTCGTCCACGTCTCCCTCGACATGGACGTGGTCGAACCAGACGTCGCTCCCGGAGTCGGGACGCCCGTGCGCGGCGGCCTGTCCTACCGGGAAGCGCACCTGGCCATGGAGCTCGTCGCGGAGTCGGGCCTCCTCGGCTCGATGGACGTCGTCGAGGTGAACCCGATCCTCGACCGCGAGAACGCGACCGCCCAGCTCGCCGTCGAGCTGGTTGCCAGCGCCCTCGGCGAACGAATTCTCTAGGCCTCAAGGAACGCGTCGACCGCCGCCGCGGTCTCCTCGAACGCGTCCCAGAGGACGCTGTGCCCCCCGGGCACGACCTCGAGCGTGAAGAGGTCGCCGAGTGTTTGTTTGTAGAGCTCGACCTCGCCCGCCCCTACGATCTTCGATAGAGAGCCGACCACGACGAGCGTCGGGATCCGCAGGGCGTCGAACGGCGGAGGAGGCGTTGCCATCTCCATGTACGCTTCGCCGACGCAGTTCTCCGAATAGCGATAGCCGATGCGTCCGTTGGGCCGCTCGACGCCGTGGACGGCGACCTCCTCTTCGAGGATCTCGCGCGGAGTATGCGCGAGGCCGCTGCGGACGATGCGCGTCTGGATCGCCTCGTCCACCGACGCGTAGGACTCCTCCTTGCGGGCGTCCGCGGCGAGGTCGTCCGCCCAGAACGGGGGGATGAAGATGGCCGGGTCCAGGAGGACCGCCCGCTGGACGAGCTCGGGCTGCTCCGCGGCGACGTGCATCGTCAGCCGGCCGCCGAAGCTGTGGCCGATCCAGTACGCGGGCCGGTCGAAAGTCTCGAGCACGTCGGCCACGTGGGTGGCGATGTCCCATGGCTCTTCCCAGGTCGAGTGCCCGTGCCCGCGCAGGTCCGCCGCGACCACGTGGAAGCGGTTGGCCAGCCGCTCTTCCGCGAGCTTGCGGAAGCGGAGCCCGTGCCCTGTGACGCCGTGGAGGCAGACGACGAGCGGAGCCTCGGGATCCCCCCACTCGTAGGTATTCAGCCTCACGCGTCTTCCTCGGGCTCGTAGTACGTGCGGCCCTTGAGCTCGTCCGGGAGGTAGTCGACCTCGTAGCCGGACGGGTCGTTGGGCGGATAGACGTAGCCCTGCCCATGGCCGAGCTTCTTCGCGCCCGGGTAGTGGGCGTCGCGAAGCGCCTTTGGCGGCTGTAGAGCGCCGTGCTCGCGTACGTCCTGGGACGCCGCGCCGATCGCCTTGATCACGGCGTTCGACTTCGGTGCCTGCGCGAGGTAGATCGTCGCGTGCGCAAGGTTGAGCCGCGCTTCGGGCAACCCGACGTGCTCGACCGCGTGCGCCGCCGCGACCGCGACCAGGAGCGCCCGGGAGTCGGCCATGCCGATGTCCTCGGAGGCGTGCACGATCAGGCGCCGCGCGATGAAGCGGGGGTCCTCGCCGCCTTCGAGCATGGACGCGAGGTAGTAAAGAGCGGCGTCGGGATCGGAGCCGCGGATCGCCTTGATGAACGCCGACGTGAAGTCGTAGTGAGCGTCCCCGCCCTTGTCATAGACCACCCGGCGGCGCCGCGCGGCGTCCTCGACGTGGCGCTCCTCGACTGCGACGCGCTCGGCGCCGGCGGTCTGGGCGGCCAGTTCGAGGGTGTTGAGCGCGGCGCGGGCATCACCGCCTGCCCGGCGGGCCACGAGCATCACGAGGTCGCCCGAGAGCTCGACGCCGAGGTGCTCGGCTCCCCTGCGGACAATGACCTCCAAGTCCTCGTCCGAGAGAGGCTCGAGCTCGTAGATCTGCGAGCGCGAGAGGAGGGCCGAGTTGACCTCGAAGTACGGGTTCTCCGTCGTCGCGCCGATCAGCGTGATGAGCCCGGACTCGACGGCAGGCAGAAGAGCGTCCTGCTGGGCCTTGTTGAAGCGGTGGATCTCGTCGAGGAAGAGGATCGTGCGGGTCCCGCTCGTTCCCAGGCGCTCAGTCGCGCGCTGGAGGACAGCACGGACATCGGAGACCGAGGCCGAGACCGCGGAGAGCTCCTCGAAGTCCGCCCCGGTCGTCTCGGCGACGATGCGCGCCAGCGTGGTCTTCCCGCTTCCGGGCGGGCCGTAGAAGATCGCCGAGCCGATCCGGTCCGCGGCAATCGCGAGAGCGAGCGCCGAGCCCGGCCCCACGACCTGTTCCTGCCCGACGAAGTCATCGAGCCTCCGCGGCCGCAGCCGGGTGGCGAGGGGCGCGAAGTCTTCGAGGCGCCCGCGCGCTGCATCGGAGAAGAGATCGCTCACGGTGGGAAGTATGCTCACCCGATGACTACGGTCTCGGTGCGTGACGAGGCGACCGAGCTCCTGCAGGAGCTTCTGCGCGCCAACACGGTCAATCCGCCGGGGAACGAGACCCTTGCCGCCGACCTCCTCCGTGCCTATCTCGAAGACGCGGGGGTTCAGTGCGAGCTCTTCGCCAAGGTGCCGGAGCGGGCGAACCTCGTCGCACGCATTCCGGGCCGCGGCGGCCCGACGCTCGCGCTCATCTCGCACACCGACACGGTGCGCGCCGATCCCGAGGAGTGGACCCTCGACCCGTGGTCGGGCGAGCTTCGCAACGGGGAGATTTGGGGGCGCGGGGCCCTGGACATGAAGAGCCACGTGGCGGCAGGGGCCGTCGCCGTGGCCACCCTGGCCCGGGAGGGGTTCGTGCCGGCCGGCGACGTGATCTTCGTGGCCTCGGCCGACGAGGAGGTCGGCGAGGACTTCGGGCTCTCCTGGCTCTGTGACAACCATCCTGACGCGATCCGCGCTGACTACTGCGTGAACGAGGGCGGCGGCGACCGGCTGGTGATCAACGGGCGCCCCGCATATCTGTGCGGGACCGCCGAGAAGATGAGCTCGCCCTTTGTCCTCCGCGTTCACGGCCGCAGCGGACACGCGTCCATGCCGGGAATCGCGGACAACGCACTGGTGCGGGCCGCGCGGCTCATCCAGCGCCTGGCGGAGTACAGGCCCAAGACCCGGACACTGCCCGAGGCGGAAGCCTTCCTCCGGCTCGTGGGGACGAGCGACCCCACCGAGCTCGAGCAGCCGCTCCGGGCGGTCGTCGAGCCGATGCTCTCCCACGCGATTTCGCCGACCATCATCGAGGCGTCCAAGCAGACGAACGTCATCCCCGCGCTCTGCACCGTGGTCTGCGACTGCCGTCTGTTGCCGGGCGAAACGCAGGCCGAGGCGGAGGCCGAGATTCGCGCGGCGCTCGGCGAGGACAACTACGACTTCGTCTGGGTCGAGGGAGTCGGCGGCACGGCTTCGCCCCTCGACACCCCGCTCTGGCGTGCGATCGAAAGCTTCGTCGAGTCGTTGGAGCCGGGAGCGGCGCTTGCTCCCATCGTCAACGCCGGGTTCACGGACAGCCACTTCATGCGCACTGCCTTCGGGACGGTCTGTTACGGGTTCTTCCCGATGCGAGCGATGGACTCCGAGGTCGCAGCGGCTTTGATCCACTCCGCCGACGAGCGCATCCCGGTGGACGACCTCGAGCTTGGAACCCGCTTTCTCATGCACGTGGCACGTACACTCGGAGAGTGAGCAGGGACAAGGTTCGGCTCGGGGGCATGGCCCTCGCCAACGGGGTTCTCGTGCACGGTCCCCGTTACTGGGCCTGCGCCGTTCGCCTCGAGGACGATGGGCTGGAGGTGGCCTCCGGGCTCAAGCCCCTGCGGGCGGCCGAGATCGAGAACCACCTGATCCGGGGCCCTGCGCGGATGGCGGAGATCTTCGCGCTCCTGCCCGAGATCCGACGCCGGATCCCGGCGGCGCAGCTTCCCTTCCAGCGCCCTGCGGTGGCGGCCGCCATGGTCGGGAGCGCGGCGGCAGTGCGGCTCGTCCGCGGCAGCAGGCTCTCCATGGCTGCGCAGGAGGTCCTCGCAGCCGCACTGGCGGTTGGGCCCGCCGCAGTGGCGATGCGCGGCTCAAACCTCGCCTCTTACCACGGAGCCGAGCACATCTCCATCGGGAGCTACGAGCACGGCGAGACGCGCGCGAAGGAGCACGAGCGCTGCGGCTCGCACCTCCTCGGCCCGCTCCTTCTCACCTCTGCGGTCGGAAATGCCCTTGCCACGCGGGCGCCCTCGTCTCTGCGTCCCGCGGCCCGCGCGGCGGCCGGCATCGGCGCGCTCGCGGCCTCGGTGGAGCTCTTCTCCTGGATGGTGCAGAACGAGAAGAACCCGATCGCCCGCGCGCTTGCGATGCCGGGGCACGAGCTCCAACACCGCTTCGTCACTGCGGAGCCCACGCCCGAGCAGCTCGAGGTTGCGAACCTCGCCCTCGAGGAATGCCTGCGGCTGGAAGTAGAATCGCCTGCAAATGGCGATAACGGAGCAGCGGAGGAAGCGCCTCCCACCTGAGATCTTCGACCTCCCCGTCGAGAAGATGCGGGAGGGCTGGTACACCGACGCCTACTTCAACCACGCCCGCGAAACGCTGCTCGCGGACGGCCGGCACCCGCGCGTGGTCATGCAGGTCTTCCAGAAGAACGAGGCCGTGCTCGGCGGAATGGACGAGGCGATCGCCGTCCTCAAGCTCTGCTCGCACGACTGGGAGGCGCTGACCGTCCACGCTCTCTATGACGGCGACGAGGTCGCCCCGCGGGAATCGGTGATGACGATCGAGGGCGACTTCACTCTCTTCGCCCACCTCGAGACCGTCTACCTGGGAGTCCTGGCTCGCCGAACCCTCGTCTCCACGAACACGCGCCGCGTGATCGAGGCGGCGAACAGGAAGCCGATCATCTTCATGCCCGCCCGGCACGACCACCACAGCATCCAGACCGGTGACGGTTACGCGGCTCACGTTGCCGGCGCGAGCATCGACTTCCCGATCGGGATGACCACGGACGCCCAGGCTTCCTGGTGGGGCGGGAGGGGCGTCGGCACCGTCCCGCACGCGCTCATCTCGGCCTACGGCGGCAACACCGTGCTCGCGGCGACGAAATTCGCGGAATGGGCCGCGCGCGAGTCTCCCGACATCAACGTCACCGTCCTCGTCGACTTCGAGAACAATTCCGTCGAGACGGCGCTCGAAGTTGCCCGCGCGCTTGGCGGCCGGCTGTGGGGAGTACGTCTCGACACCTCGGAGACCCTCGTCGACCGCTCGCTCTGGGATGAGATGGGCGACTTCAAGCCGACCGGGGTGAACGAGCGCCTCGTCTGGAAGGTCCGTAACGCTCTCGACGAGGCCGGGTTCGAGCGGATCAAGATCGTCGCCTCGGGCGGCTTCGACGCGGAGAAGATCCGAAACTTCGAAGAGCGCGGGGTGCCCGTCGACTCGTACGGAATCGGCTCGGCTCTCATCCGTGGGCAGAACGACTTCACCGGCGACATCGTCCTCACGGATGGCCTCTCGTCCGCGAAGGTCGGTCGTCGCTACAGGCCGAACGAGCGCCTCGAAATCGTGGTTTAAGGTTTTCGACCCTCACGCCGATGAGGGTCGGGGTGGAGGTGATCGTCGACTTTCTGAGCTACCTCAAGGACCAGCTGTTCACCTGGCTGCCCCTGATCTTCCTCGGGCTGCTCGTCTATTTCTTCTGGCGCATGCTCGCGTTCATGCCGCGGGTGAAACCGACGGAGGTCGAGCCGGACTCGAAGTCTGCCGTCGGCTGGGAAGACATCGCCGGTGTCGACGAGGCCGCCGCCGAGCTCCAGGAGGTCGTCGACTTCCTCCAGAACCCGAAACGCTTCTCCGTCCTCGGCGCACGCGTCCCGAAGGGCATCCTCATCTACGGGCCTCCAGGGACCGGAAAGACGCTGCTCGCCAAGGCCGTCGCGCATGCCTCGGGGGCGACCTTCTACTCGCAGAGCGCGTCGGCCTTCGTCGAGATGTTCGCCGGTCTCGGCGCCGCCCGAATCCGCAAGCTCTTCGACAAGGCGCGCAAGAACGCGCCCGCGATCGTCTTCATCGACGAGCTCGACGCGGTCGGAATGCGCCGCTCTGGCACGAGCTTCAACCGCGAGCACGACCAGACCCTGAACCAGCTCCTCGTCGAGCTGGACGGCTTCCGCGGCCCAGACGGCGTCGTCATCATCGGCGCGTCGAACAGGCTCGAGGATCTCGACCCTGCACTCCTTCGTCCCGGCCGGTTCGACCGGCAGGTGCTCGTCGCTCCGCCCGACCTCGCTGGCCGCGAGGCGATCCTCAAGGTGCACACCCGAGGAAAGCCGATGGCGCCCGATGTCGACCTCGAGGTGATCGCGCGCCAGACCGCAGGCCTCACCGGCGCCGACCTCGCCAACATCTGCAACGAGGCAGCGATCTTCGCGGGCCGCGCGGAACTGGGCCACATCCGCCAGCTCGACTTCGAGAACGCGATGGAGCGGGTGGTCGCCGGCCTGCAGCAGCGCCGCGTCGTGACCGAGAAGGAGAAGCGTATTCTCGCCTACCACGAGGGCGGGCACGCGCTCATGTCGCACCTCGTCGGCAGCCCTCAGCCTGTCCAAAAGGTGACCATCGTCTCGCGCGGGCGTGCCCTCGGGTACACGCTGAACACGCCGCAGGAGGACCGCTACCTCCACACGAAGGAGGAGCTCCTCGACCTGATGAAGGTTCTGCTCTCGGGCCGCGCCGCCGAGCAGATCGTCTTCGGCGCGGTGACGAATGGCGCCGCCAACGACCTCGAGCGCGTGACGGATCTGGCGCGCGAGATGATCTTCGAGTTCGGCATGGGCGACGAGGTGTCCTCACGGACGATGCGCGCAGACAACTACGCGCTCTCCGAGCACACGAAGCGCGTGCGCGACGAGGAGCAAGCTCGCCTCTGCGACCACGCCTTCGAGGAGGCCGTCCGCCTGCTCACGAAGCACCGCCGTTCCCTGGACGTCCTGGCCGCGGCGCTGCTCGAGAAGGAGACGCTCATGCGTCCGGAGCTCGAGGCGCTGCTTGTCGACGTGCGCGCCGAGTCGGACGCCTCCGAGCGCGTCGGCACACCGCAGGTCATCTCCCAGGCCGACTCGCAGTAACCACGCAGGCGGATAGGATCGGGGCGTGGACGTCCGCTCCGTCCATCACGTCGCGTTCGCCGTCTCCGACCTCGACGAGGCCGTCGGCACGTACCAGCGTCTCTTCGGCGCGGAGGTCGAGCTGCGCGGGCGCATCGATGACCAGGGTGTCGAAGCCGCATACCTGCGCGTGGGGTCCGGCCGGGTCGAGCTCATGAGCGCGCTCGCGGAGGACTCACCGGTCGGGCGTTTCATCGCCAGGCGCGGCCCGGGGATGCACCACGTTGCTTACGAGGTCCCCGATGTCGCTGCTGCCGTCGGCGAGCTCGCCGCGGCCGGCGTCGATGTGATCGACCTGGAGCCCCGAACGGGGCTCGACGGCCAGGCTGTCTCATTCGTCCATCCCGACTCCGTGCACGGAGTGCTCGTGGAGGTGATTGGTGGCTGAGAACGACCAGATCCGGCTCGAGATCGCCTTCGAAGGCGGTCAAACCATCGGTGGAACCGTGAGCGCTGCCGTCTCGAAGGCATTCCAGGAGGCGATGGCCGGCAACGGCCCCGTTTTCGAGCTCGAGGCGCTCGAGGGCAACTTCCTGGTCGCACTCGGGAAGGTCGTCTACGTCAAGCGCAGCTCGCGCGAGACGCAGATCGGCTTCGGCTCGACGGCGTAGCTTGCCGCCCGAGACCGACGACGTGCGCGCACTCGTCGAGCGCGCAAAGCAGGGCGACCGCGACGCATTCGAGGACCTGTACCTCCTCCATTTCGACCGGATCTACAGCTACCTCCAGCTCAGCGTCGGCAACAAGCACGATGCCGAGGACCTCACGAACCAGACCTTCGTGAAGATGATCGAGTCAATCGACCGCTTCGAATGGCGCAAGGTCCCGATCTCGGCCTGGCTCTTTCGCATCGCCCACAACCTCGCCATGGACCATTTCCGCTCGCGGAGGCGCTGGCAGCCGCAGGAGGAGCCGCCCGAGCCGCCGGGGAGCGAGGAGCGGTCGGCCGAGGACGAGGCGTTCCGTGCCATCGGTCAGCGGAGCATGTTCGAGCTGATCGAGAACCTCTCCGAGGACCAGCAGCAGGTGCTCACGCTCAAATTCGCGTTCGACTTCTCGAACGCTGAGGTGGGCACGATCCTCGGGAAGAGCGAAGGGGCGATCAAGTCGCTCCAGCATCGCGCGCTTGGCTCCCTCCAGCGGCAGCTCGCGAAGTCCGGCTAATGGCCGTCGAGATCGGAATCGTAGGCCTGCAGAATGCGGGCAAGACGACGCTCTTCAATGCGCTGACGCAGGCAGGGGCGGGTGTGTCCGGCAAGGAGCACGTGGGCATGGCGTCGATCGCGGACGACCGCCTGCCCCAGCTCGCCGATGTGGTGAAGGCGAAGAAGGTGACCCCAGCGGCGATCCGCGTGGTCGACGTTCCCGGAACCGGCGCGCAACTCCTCGGCAACCTGCGCCAGGTGGATGCCCTGCTCGCCGTTCTCGACGACTGGTCGGGCACCCGGGAGCCAGCGGATGACCTGGAGACGCTGAAGCTCGCGCTCCTCGTCGCCGACCGCGATCACGTCGAGCGGCGCCTCGAGCGGGTACAGAAGCAGGCGAAATCGGGCGATGCGAGCCTTCGCTCGAAGATGGAAGACCTGGAGCGCGTCGTCGCTCACCTCGAGGCCGGGCGCACACTCTCCGAGTACGGGGGCGAGCTTCCGCCGGAGCTCGAGCCGCTGACGACGAAGCCGCTCGTGGAGATCCGAAACGGGCCTTCAGGGGTCGATGTGAAGCTCGAGGCGGAGCTCGCGGAGCTTCCGGACGAGGAGGCTGTCGAGTTCCGCGACGGGCCTTCGGCGCTCGAGGACGTCGCCCGCCGGGTCTTCGAGGCTGCGGGCCTGCTGACCTTCTTCACGGCCGGCGACAAGGAGACGCGAGCCTGGACGCTGCAGCAGGGGCGCTCCGCCCTCGACGCCGCGGCGAGCATCCACTCCGATATCGCGCAGGGGTTCATCCGCGCCGAGGTGATCCGCTGGAACGATCTCGTCGAGGCCGGCTCGCATGCGGAGGCCGCAAAACGCGGCCTCCAGCGTCTCGAGGGGAAGAGCTACGTCGTCGAGGACGGCGACGTGCTCAACATCCGCTTCAACCTCTAAGCCCTAGGGCCTACCAGGGAATTGGCTCGCGGTTTCGGAAGAAGCCGCCGCGCGGGCCGTCGTCCGGAAGCGTCGCGAGCCAGACCGGTGTGTCGGCGCCTTCCTCGACCGAGAGCCGCGCTGATTGTGTTCCCATGTCGGTGCGCACCCAGCCCGGGCACACCGAGTTGACCAGGATGTTCTCCTCGCCGAGCTCGGCGGTGAGCATGCGGGTGAGGACGTTGAGCCCGGTCTTCGAGACGCGGTAGCCGGGCGAATGGCCGCCCATGTCCGAGAGTTGGCCCATGCCGCTCGAGATATTGACGATGCGGCCGTAGCCGTTCTTCCGCATGAGCGGCAGTGCCTCCTCGGTCAGCCGCCATGCGCCGAAGAGGTTTGTCTCGAGCGTGCGACGCACCTCGTCGAGGTCGGCGTCGACGGCGTTCGTGCTCCAGCCGCCGCCCGCGATGCCCGCGTTGTTCACGAGGACGTCGAGGCGGCCGAAGTCCTCGGCGACCGCGGCGACGCAGCGGACGATGCTCTCCTCGTGCGTGACGTCGAGCTGCCGCGCGGTGACGTTTTCGCCGAGCTCGCGGGCGACCTCCTCGCCGCGCTCGAGATCGCGCGAACCGATGACGACCCGGTGGCCCTCTTCGGCGAGCCGCCGGGCGACCTCCCGGCCGATCCCGCGGTTTCCGCCCGAGACGAGCGCGACGCGCTCCATTGCGCCATTATCGCCCTGAGCTCAGGCCTCCGGATCCACCGACCGCGTAGCGGCGACGGCGTCGAGCTGGTTCGCGTGGTAGAGGACGGCCGCCTCCGCGGTCCTCGCGGCTCGTGCGTCGTGGTGCGAGCCCACTGCATGTAGAAGCTCGGCGAGCACGGCGCGGTCGAGCCCTTCGGCGCGCTCCTCGATGAGGCGCAGGCCGAGGTGGACATGGCCGAGAAGCTTGCCCTCAGACGTCGGGAGGAAAAGCGGGCCGCGGTCGAGCTCCCGCACGCGTCCGGCATCGTGGAGAAGCGCCGCGGCGAGAAGCAAATCCGAGCGCAGGCGCGGGTGGAGCTGCGCGGACTCGCGACTAAGAGTCGACACGGCCACCGTGTGTTCGAGGAGTCCGCCCGAATAGGAGTGGTGGGAATCGGGCGTAGCCGGCAGCGTGCGCAGACGCTCGCGAAAGACCGCGTCACCGACGAAGCGGTCGACGACCGCTCGCAGGCCGGGACGCGAAATCTCGGCGGCGAGAAACTCGAAAAAGCCGTCCAGCTCCTCGACGTCGCGTCGCGCCTCGGGGACCAGTGTCGCGGGGTCGGCCTCCGTCGGCTCGAGCGAGCGAACTTCGAGCTGGAGCCGGTCGCGAAACCGCTCCACCCGGCCGAGGACGCGCACGGCGTCGCCCTCGCGAAAGCGCTTGTCGAGAAGGTCGACGTCGTTCCAGACGCGCGCGTCGATCCGCCCGCTCGAGTCCACGAGCTCGAGCGCGAGATACGGGTTCCCGCCCCGCGTCCTCAGGCGCTGCTTGCGCGCGACGGCGAACAGGCCGTCGACCACGCGATCCTCGGCGAGCTCGGCGATCACGGAGCGATTCTAGGTCCGCGGACGGATGGTAACGTGCCGCGTCGTGCCGCATTTGAAGCCGTTTCGGGCGCTTCGCTACGACCCTGGAACGGTGGGGCCGCTGGATGCGGTCGTCTCCCCTCCGCACGATGTCATCACGCCTGACCGGCGAGAGGCACTCGTTACCGGAAGCCCCTACAACGCGGTGCGCCTTCTCGACCCGGAGTCCCCCGCGGAGGCGGCGAGGCTGATCGAGGCCTGGCGGGACGAGGGTGTGCTCGTCCGCGAGGCGGAGCCGGCTGTCTGGCTTCTCGAGGAGACCTTCCCGGGCCCGGACGGGGGAACGCGCAGCCGTAGCGGCCTGGTCGCGCGCGTCGAGCTCACGCCGTACTCGGACGGTCAGGTGCTCCCCCACGAGCGCACCTTCGAACGGCAGAAGGATGCGCGCCTGGAGCTGCTGCGCGCAGCGCGGACGAAGCTCTCGCCGATCTTTCTCGTGCACGAGGGCGCCTCGCCGGCGATTCCCGTCCGCGCGCCCGACATGGAGGCAACGCTCGACGGAGTGACGAGCCGGATCTGGCGGGTTGCGGGCGACGACGCGATCACGGAGGCGCTGGGCCGCGTCGAGGGCCGCCTGCTCATCGCCGACGGCCACCACCGCTACGAGACGGCGCTCGCCTACCACGGGGAGCAGGGCACCGAGGAGTCCGGCTACGTCCTCGCGACCCTCGTGAGCAGCGACGACGACGGCCTGGAGATCCTGCCGACGCACAGGCTCGTCTCCGGCGAGCCCCCCCAGCTCGACGGCTCCTTTCGGCTCACGGACATCGAGCCGAGCGCGGAAGCCGGCACTGCGGCCTTGGCGGCGCTCGACCGCGACCATCCGGCATTCGTCCTCCTTCGCAGAGACTCGGCGCAGCTGGCCGAGGGCGAAGGTGCCGACCTCGACACCGCGGTTATCGACCGCTTGCCGCTCGAGGACGTTCGCTACACCCCGAGCGCGGTCGCGGCCGAAGAGGCGGTGCGAAGCGGCCGCGCGGAGGCGGCCTTACTCGTTCGCGCGCCGACGCTCGAGCAGGTCGCCGCCGTCGCCCGTGCGGGTGAGCTCTTGCCCGAGAAGACGACCTACTTCTTCCCCAAGCTGACGAGCGGCCTCGTCTTCTCCCCCTTCGACGAATGACGGACTGGCTCGCTTTCTCCCGGCAGATCGCCGCCGACCTGGACGCCGTCCTCGCCGAGCATCCGACCAGACTGGAACGGGAGCCGGTGGTCGGAGCGGGCGAAGGAGGAGACGAGACGACCGCCATCGACGCCGCCGCCGAGGGCGCGGTCGTCGGGCGCCTCGAGGAGCTCGCCGCGACCGGCGTCCAGTTCACGCTCGTCTCCGAGGAGCTCGGCGAGCGTTCCTTCGGCGCAGACACGCCGCGGCTCGTCCTCGACCCGATCGACGGGAGCATGAACGCGAAACGCGGCGTTCCCTTTTTCTCCGTCTCGCTCGCCGTGGCCGAGGGCCCGACGATGGCCGACGTCCTCTTCGGCTACGTCTTCGACTTCGGCACGCGCGAAGAATGGACAGCGCGCCGCGATGAGGGAACCTTCCTCAACGGCGCGCCGCTCTCCGGCCCTGGGCCGAAGGAGGACGTGGAGATCCTGTCGTTCGAGGCGACCAAGACGGATTCCATCGCGGCGCAGATCGGGGACATGGTCGGGTTCGCCCCGCGGACACGCGTGATGGGGTCGCTAGCCCTGACGCTCTGCCACCTCGCGGCCGGGCGGGTCGACGCCGTGTGCTCGTTGAAGCCGGCCCGGAGCGTGGACATCGCGGCGGCCCAGCTGCTCGTCCTCGAGCGGGGGCTGGCCATCGACCTGCCGGACCGGCCGCCGTACGCGGAGGCGCCGCTCGACGTCAGCCCGCATTCGCGAGTGATCGCGGCTGCGACTCCGGAGCTCTGCGCCGAGCTCTACCGCAGGCTCAGCGCAGGTCCCTGAGCCGGTCGAGCAGGTTCTGCCGAACTGCGGGCCATTCCTCGTCCGTCACCGAGTACCAGGCGGAGTCGCGCAGCGCGCCGTCTCGGACGAGCATGTGCTTGCGGAAGATGCCTTCGAACTCGGCGGGTAGAGCCTCGAGCGCCGCACGCGAGCGCTCGTTCAACGCGTCGGTCTTGAACTCGACCCGCATGCAGCCGAGCTCGTCGAACGCGTGCCCCATGAGGAGCAGCTTGGCCTCGACATTCGCGCCGGTCCCCCAGGCCGCGCTCGAGAGCCAAGTCCAGCCGATCTCGAGTCCGCGGTGCTCGGGACGGAGGGCGAGGTAGCGCGTGCTTCCCAGCGGGTTTCCGCCTTCGGCGTCTACCACCGCGAAGGCCTGGTCGAGCCCTGCGGACGTGCGCTCGAGCGCCTCCGCGAACCAGGCGGCGAAGGTCTCGCGCGACTCGATCGCGTTCACGGGCATCCACCCCCAGATCCGCGGATCGGACGCGGCCTGCCAGAGGCCTTCCTCGTGCTCGGGCGCCAGCGGCTCGACGACGACGATCTCGCCCTCGAGACGCGGCGCGATCCGCTCCCAGCTCACGCCGGGACGATGAAGACCGGTGTGCCGACGGAAACGTGCGCGAAGACCGTCTCGGCGTCGGGGATGCGCATGCGGATGCAGCCGTGGGATGCCGAGTAGCCGATCGAGGCCGCATCCGGGGTCCCGTGGATCCCGACGCCCGGTGCCGAGAGGCCCATCCAGCGCGTGCCGAGCGGATTGCCGGGCCCGGGCGGCACCGGCGTGAGGCCGGCTGCCCAGGGGGAGTCGGGCGGATACCACCACGGGTCCTCTTGCTTCGTGACGATTTCGAACTGGCCGAGCGGCGTCGGGGAGATCGCCTGCCCGGTAGAGACCCCGAAAGTCCCCCAGCGATGCTTCCCGTCCCAGACGACGAGACGGTTCGAGCTCCGCTCGATCACGATCACGGACTTGAAGCTCGACGCGGTGACCGCCGGTTTCGTGTGCCTGAAGGGGATCCGGACCGGCGTGCGGTCCCCGGCGGCGAGTGCGGTGTCGAGCTCGGAGAAGAGAGCGCGCTGGCGAACCGAGAAGCCCGGCTCGTCAGCCTTGACGACGGGCCGGAGCTTGACGAGGACGACCTTCGCGTCGCGGGCCGCCCGCGTATAGCGCTTGTTCAGAGAAGCGATGTAGCGCTGCAGCCGGGCGTGGTCGACGTCGACCGCGAGCGCGACGTTCTCCCCCGGCTTGGCGCGGAGAGCGCCGGCGACGGCATCTGCGACGAGCGCGTGCGCGCCGAGCTTTCCGGGCGCCACGAGCCGGATGCGGCGGTCGGTTGTGAGGACGAGGCGCTCGGCGAAGGCGTCCTCCGTAGCCGAGGCCGCCTGATGGGCGGTGTAGCCGCCGACCGGGACCCCCGCGATCGTGACGCCGTCGGCGACCAGCGGCTGCCCGTCACCCTTCGCGCCACTGCCGAGCGGGTCGTCCGCCCGCGCGACAGCGACAGCCGCGACGAGGCCGACGAGGACGAGGACGAGCGGCGCGCCGGCTCTGAGCCAAGGGCGGCGTGTGCGGTATTTCCGATAGCCCATGTTTTCGGTCATAGTCACGAAGACGGCGTCAGAAGGACCGGAATCCGCACCTCATGCGGGGGTGTTCCGGTTCCCGCCGCGTCGGCGTCGTGAACGATGATTAGACCACGCGTTGCCGACGTGACCTCATACGGGACGCGCACGGAAAACGCTCCGCGGCAGCCGGTCCCGCACGTGGCCGTCGTGAAGGCGCTTCCGACAACCTTGCCGTTCGCATCCACGATGTCCACGAGAACGTTCGCTTCGAACACGTTCGCGGTGCCCTGTACTACGACCGGGTTGGCGACGCGCGTGCCGATCTGTGGGTCGACGACGAGGATCACAGGCAGGAGATCTCGGTAGTCCTTGCGGGTGACCGGCTCGTCCACGACGACGCCCTCGCCGCCCAGGACGTCGACCCGTTGGCCGTCGAGCTCGAAGAGGACGCCCTTGACCGTTTGGAACTGGGTCAGCGTGTAGACGACCTGTGCGATCCGCATGTTCATCGACGCGGAGCCGCCGCCGGACTCGAACTCGGAGGTGAGGTCGACTGTCGCGACCTCGTCCTCGATGGTCAGCCCTAGTAGCTGAGTCCCCGCCGGGATCTGAGAGCCCACCGCGGCGGCCTGCTCGCGCGCGCTGGGGCCGGACAGAAGCGATTCCATGGCCGCGGTCGCGATACGTGGAGTGGAGGGCTCGTCACGCCTCACCATGAAGAGCGACTCGCCGCGCGTGAACCAGACCTCGTACCTGACCATCGTCTGTGTGCCGCTCGAAGTCGAGGAGCCGCCTTCGTACACGAGGCTCGTCGTGCCGGCCGACGTTCCCGCCACATCTCCGCCCGAAGCTCCGGTCGGGACGGGTCCTGCGGACTCGGCGCCCCGGCCGACGCCGCAGCTCGCGGCGACGATGCCTAGGAGGGCTGCGAGGATGACTGCGAGTGTTCCGATCACGACCTTCATGGCGTCTCCTTGCTGGGTACGCCTTGGATGGTCGACGTCCTGCGCAACCGGCCGCTTGCCGCCGGGTAACGATCAGGTCACGGGGATTCGCAGTGCAGCGCGCCGGAGACCGGATCGGGGTTCAGGCAGTGATCGTTTCCGTCCCCGCCGTCGTTCGTGTTCGCGCCCGCCCCGCCGTCGAGGTCGTCCGCGCCGGGACCGCCGAAAATCGTGTCGCTTCCGCCTCGCCCGACGCCGGTGTCGTTCCCCTTGCCGAGCTCGAGGACGTTGTCGTCGTCGTTGCCCTTGACGACGTCGCCGAACTTCGAGCCGACGACGTCCAGAACCGCGAAGAGGAGATCTGTCCCGAAACCGTTCGCCTCTCCGCTCGCGAGGTCGATGTTCATCGGTCCCGGCGAGTTCTCGTAGTGGACCCATTCATGGCCCCCGGTTCCGCCTCCGCTGACGACGTCGTTTCCGGACCCCGGCCAGAACGAGTCGACGGAAGGTCCACCGTAAAGCGAGTCGGCGTCGGCCCCTCCCTTGAGCACGTTGCGCCCGGTGCCCCCATCGAGCTTGTCGACTCCGGGGCCTGCGAGGAGCTTGTCGTTGCCGCCGTTGCCGCAGATGCGGTCGTCGCCTCCCAGGCTCGAGATCGTGTCGTTCCCGCCCAGTCCGACGATGACGTCGCGGCCGGTCGTCCCGCGAATGTGGTCGTTGTGCTTCGTGCCGACCATCGTTGCGGAGAATCCTTGGCAGTTGGCCGCCGCAGCGGCGCCTGCGTTGGCGAGCAGCGCGCCTCCAAGCAGGGCGGTGACGAGCAAGGTGCGCATGCTCGCAGAGTAGGCCCGACCTCCGGATCCGCTATCCACCGAAGGGGTCACGCGGGCAGGCGAAGGGTGAATCGCGTTCCGCGCCCGACCTCGCTCCAGACCTCGATGTCCCCGCCCAGAAGGCGTGCGTTCTCGAGCGCGATTGCGAGACCGAGCCCGCTCCCGGGGCCTGCGCGGGCGGTGTCCGCCTTGTAGAAGCGGTCGAAGACGTGAGGAAGCCGGTCGGGCGAAATGCCGGCCCCGCGGTCGCTCACTTCGAGGAACGCGCCGACGCCGTCGCGCCCGACGCTCACGGTCACCTCCCGGCCTCCGTGCTCGAGCGCATTGCCGATGAGGTTTGAGGCGATTCGCTCGAGGCGGCGATGGTCCGACTGGAGGACGACTTCGTCGCCTTCGACGCGCACCCGGTCCTCCCAGGCACGCGAGCGCACGGCTGAGCGGACAAGCGAGGCCAGGTCGACCCGCTCCTCCCGTACCTTCGCCTCGCCCGCATCGAGCCGCGAGATCTCCATCAGGTCCTCGACGAGGTCCCGCAGCCGGGCGACGTCGTTGACCAGGAGCTCGGCGGGCCGGCGCGCCTCGGGAGGCATGCGGTCGAGGTGCTCGGCCAGGAGCGACGCTTCGGCGACGAGGGCCGTGAGGGGCGTGCGGAGCTCGTGGGAGACATCGGATGTGAAGCGCCGCTCTCGTGCCTGAGCCTCCGAGAGGGCGCGGATCTTCCCCTCGAGCGCATCCGCCATCTCGTTGAAGGACGCGGCCCAGACGCCGAACTCGTCGCCGGAGTCGACGGGAAGGCGGGTCTCGAGCAGGCCCTCGGCGAGGGAATGGGCCGCCTGGCTCGCCCTCCCGACCGGTGCGAGGATCCGCCTTGCCAGGAGCGCGCCGACGAGCGCGCCGAGGAGTGCGACAACTCCCAACGCGGCGAGGAGGACGTTGCGAAGCTGCGCGAGCTCGTCCCAGAGCCGCTCCTCCGAGTAGAAGTAGTAGAGCTCGGTGTCGGCCTTCTTCACCTGCCCGCCGACCACGACGTACGGCGTTCCGCCGACGCCGACGCGCTCGTAGCCGAGCTTGCCTGTTGCCACGAGCTCGCGCAGGGCAGGCGGTACCTCCTGGATGCTCAGGGAGACGCTCGAGGAGAAGCGGCGCGGCCCGGCCGTCCCCACGGTCTCGAAGCCGCCGCGGCGCTCGTATGCGGCGAGGAGCTGGTCGATCTCCTGCGCGCTCGGGTTCGGCGTGAGCGTCTCGTTGGCGAGGACGAGGTTGAAGCGGCTCTGCTCGACGGACCGATCGACCGAATCGGAGAGGCGCGCTTCCCGGACGATGGCGTACGAGGCGACCGCGAGCGCGGCAGCCGACAGGCCCGCGACGAGCAGGAAGGCGATCGTGAGGCGCCGTCGCAGCGATCCCGGACGGATCGCGGGTCGGTCGCGCACCGCTACTCCACGTCGAAGCGGTAGCCGACTCCCCGCACGGTCTTGATGTGCTTCGGCTCCTTCGGATCGTCCTCGACCTTCGCGCGGAGACGCTGGACGGCCACGTCCACGAGGCGCGAGTCGCCGAGGTACTCGTAGTTCCAGACCCGCTCGAGGAGAAGCTCGCGCGTGAAGACCTGGCCGGGCCGTCGCGCGATCTCGAGCAAGAGCTTGAACTCGGTCACCGTCAGATTGACCTCCTCGCCGTTCTTCCGTGCGACGAAGGCGGCCGGGTCGATCTCGAGGTCTCCGCGCGTGAGCACCGGATCCTCCGGGACCGCCGACCCGCGCCGGAGCGCCGCCCTGGCCCGCGCGACGAGCTCGGGGAGCTCGAACGGTTTCGTCACGTAGTCGTCGGCTCCGAGCTCGAGCCCGACGACGACGTCCACGGTGTTGCTCTTCGCCGAAAGCATGATGATCGGCACTCGGCTCTCGGCCCGGATCTGACGGCAGACCTCGTACCCGTCGAGCTCGGGAAGCATGATGTCGAGGACGACGAGGTCGAAGCGCTGGTTTCGGAACCGGATGAGCCCGTCCCGGCCGTCCCCGGATGTCGTCACCCGGAAGCCCGCCTGGGAAAGCCCAAGGCCCGCCGCTTCGCGGATCGACGGATCGTCCTCGACGAGGAGAACACGTTCGTCCATGCCTTCATCCTGACGGACGGGAGGGTCGGATTCGTTGTCGAGAGGCTTGGTAGCCTTGATTTCGTGAGTGTTTCGCGCGAAGAAGTCCTGAAGGCGCTCGAGGGCGTCATCGACCCTGAGCTCGGACGCTCGGTCGTCGAGCTCGACATGGTGCGCGACGTCGAGATCGACGGCGGTCGGGTCGACGTCACAATCGCACTCACCGTTCCCGGCTGTCCGCTTCGGGCCAGTTTCGAGGAGCAGGTGCAAAATGCGCTCGCGCCGGTCGCGGGCGTCGAGTCGATCGGCCTCGGCTTCGACGTCATGACCCCCGAGGAGAAGACCGCGCTCACGGAGCGCTTACGTGGAGGCGTCGCGGAGCGCACGCCCGGGATCTCGGTCGGCGCGTCCACGCGGGTGATCGCCGTGGCGAGCGGCAAGGGAGGCGTGGGCAAGTCGTC
Organism: Gaiellaceae bacterium; assembly: GCA_035296905.1. Classification (GTDB taxonomy): domain Bacteria; phylum Actinomycetota; class Thermoleophilia; order Gaiellales; family Gaiellaceae; genus DATEOR01. The sequence goes on along the minus strand of DATHAA010000100.1, from coordinate 29,036 downwards.
CCTGACCGTCAACCTGGCGACGGCGTTTGCGGGCCTCGGGCACAAGACCGGGGTTCTCGACGCTGATGTCTACGGCTACTCCATCCCGACGATGCTCGGGATCAGCCAGCGCCCGGTGGCGGTGGACAAGATGATCGTCCCGCCGGTGAAGGGCGACCTGAAGGTCATGTCGATCGGTTTCTTCCTCGACGAGAACACGCCGATCATGTGGCGCGGGCCCATGCTGCACCGGGCGCTCGAGCAGTTCCTCTCGGACGTTCACTGGGGCGATCTCGACACGCTCGTGGTCGACATGCCGCCGGGCACCGGGGACGTGGCGATCTCGCTCGGGCAGCTTCTGCCGCGAGCCGAGGCGGTCGTCGTCACGACCCCGCATCGCGCCGCGCAGCAGGTCGCCGTGCGCGCCGCGCAGATGGCGCGTAAGACAAACATGCGCCTCCTGGGCGTCGTCGAGAACATGTCCTATCTCGCCGGGTCGGGCGACGAGCTCTTCGGTTCCGGAGGAGGAGAGGCGCTCTCACGCGAGGTCGAGGCGCCCTTGCTCGGCAGGATCCCGTTCGACCCGCGTCTCGGCGCCCGGTCGGACGAGGGCGAGGCGATCGTCGAGACCGATCCGGACACGGAGGTTTCGCAGGCAATCGTCGCGCTCGCCGAGGCGATCGCGTCCACCAAGCGCGAGCAGGGGGTAGGCATCGTGAAGCCGCTTCCGCTCGTCTCGGCCTGAACGCCTACGACCGACTTCGCGGGCTCGGCTTCACCGAGGCCGATGCTCGCACGCTGGCCGATCATTTCCAGGAGGCCGACCGCCGGAACCGCCCCGGGCACGGCACTTCGCGCCTCGACTGGCTCGCCGAGCTGCCCGACCTCGATCCCGCCGCGGCGCCTCAGCGCGTTGTCGTCGAGCACGGCTACGAGCGCTGGGAGGGGAACGGCGCGCTGGGCTATCTCGTTCTTGCCCGGATCGTCGAGTCGCAGCTCTTCGACCCGCCTGCGCGCGCACGCCTCGTCGTCGCCTCCAAATGCTTCCCGACCGGCTATCTCGGCTACTGGGTGGGTCGGCTCGCTGCGAAGGGGCTCGTTGCCGCGCTGACGGCCACCTCGCCGCCGCGGCTCGCTCACCCGGAAGGCGGCGAGCCACTGGCCGGCACGAACCCTCTCGCAATTGGGGTGCCGAGCTCGGACGGCCTACCGCTGGTCGCGGACGTGTCGATGGGGAAGGTGACCTACGGCGACGTCCTCGTTGGCGCGGCTCCGCCCGAGGAGCTCGTCCCCTTCGGCGGAGAGCAGGCATACAAGGCCTTCGCTCTCGCGGTGGGCCTGCACATGCTCGTCTCGTCCCTCGCCGGGGAGGAGCATGGCGCGGTGATGCTCGTCGCCCGGCCCGAGCACGACCCGGTTCCCGGCCTGCGGGCCCGGGCCGCAGGCGTCAGACTCCCGGGCGATGGCTAGCGAGCTCGGGCCGATCCTCCTTGCGCTCTACAAGGGCGAGCGCAACCGTGCCGGAGAGCTCGCCGCCGAGGCCGGATCACTCGACGTCTTCGAGGCCGCCGGGTTGGGGGATGCGGCGCGGGTCGAGGAGCTGCTTCGGGAGGACCCGGAGCTGGCCAAGGCCTGGACGACGGATGGGTTCACAGCCCTCCATTACGCGGCGTTCTTCGGCTCGCCCGAGGCTGTGCGTGCCCTAGTCGCCGCAGGCGCCGACCTCGAGGCCCGCTCTACGAACCAGGAGGTCGCGCCCGAGGCGACTCCGCTCCACAGCGCGGTGGCTGCGGGGCGGATGGACAACGCGGAGGCGCTGCTCGAGGCGGGCGCCGACCCGAACGCGCGCCACCACGGCGGCTTCACGCCGCTCATGGAGGCCGAGCAGCGCGGCGACCTCGACCTCGCCGAGCTATTGATTCGCCACGGCGCGTACGCCGGCGGCGGCGCCTAACCTTTCCTGAGCTCCGCGAGGACGACCGGGTCGATCCGGTCGATCCCCTTCACCCGCTCCTCGAGGTTCTCCGTGCCCGCCCAGTCGAGGAAGGCGCGCTCGAGGTCTTCCCCTCCGTACCCGAGCGCGTCGAGCCGCTCACGCAGCTCGAGCGCGATCTGCTCGTCCACCTCGAGCCAGTCCTCCTCGGGTGTCTCGCCGAAGAGGAGGTCGTGCATGACGTAGATTCTGCGAAGCTCCTCGATCGGGGCGGGGTGGTCGTCGACGCGCAGGTCGGCTACCGCGTTGGTCGTGCCCATGTAGCCGCCGTCCTTGCGGACGACGAGGAGCGCGGCTGATTGTTGCCCCCTGCGGTCGCCTCCCGCGGCCTGCGCGGCGGTGAGCGCGTCGAGGAGCCGTTGGGCGAGCGGCTTGCCGGCGGTCTCCTCGAACGTTCGCCCGAGGGCCTCGACCGTCTCCTCCGAGACAAGGATGTTCCCCTGGGCGGCGTAGCCTTCGCCGGTGATTCCTCCCGCCCAGTCGAGGCAGCTCTCGCCCGTGTAGGTGGCCGCGCCGCCCTCCGCATCGACGACGCCGAGCTGCCGGTCGGCCCGACCCTCGTCGGCTTCGGTCAGGCGCCGGACGACCTCCGGGGCGGAAAGCCCCTGGCGGAGGAGCGCGAGCCCCTCGGGCCCGTAGCGCATGTTCGCGAGCGCCTGTGTCGCAATCGCGCCGACGTGTGGCTCCGCCGCGGGGACGCCCGCGCCCACGGCGAGGAACTTCGACTGCACCGCCACTCCCCACTCGGCCGCCTCGAGGTCGCAGGCGACGATCGAGTAGGTGGACGGTCTAGGAGGCATCGGCTGGACCTCGTCGTCTGACGGCACAGTCGAGCGTTTCGCCGAGGCCTCCTTATCAGCCATATTTCAGCTGGCGGAAGTCGAGGTCGCGCAGATCGCGCTGCTCCGGCGGAACGAGCACGCAGGCGACCTCCGGGCGTTCGAGCGCCGCACGGACCGCCTCGGCCGATGCTGCGCGAACGACGACCGGGACTCCCTGCGCGTGCGCCTCCTCCAGGCGGCCGACGTCATCGATCCCGTCGAGGACCAGCGCGTCGTCGAGCGGGATGTCGTCCTCGCCCTCGACGGCGATCTCCGGCACTTGCTGCCCCGTTGCGCCGAACCAGCGCTCTCTCACAGCTCGTACGTCGCCCCGGGCGCGATGTCGACGATCTCGCAGTTGGTCGTCAACGCCTCGCGGCAGGCTTCCGGGGTTCCGGTCAGGAGCGGGAAGGTCCCGTAGTGGCACGGGACACACCGGCCGACACCGAGGAGCTCGAGTGCCACGGCGGCCTCCTTCGGTCCCATCGTGTAGTGGTCGCCGATCGGCAGCACGGCGAGGTCGGGCTCGTAGAGCCTGCCGATGAGCTGCATGTCGCCGAAGACGCAGGTATCGCCGGCGAAGTAGATTTTCTTGCCGTCCTCCAGCTCGAGGATGAGCCCCGCCGGCTCTCCGAGGTACTGGAGTTCGTTCGAGCTCGAGGAGTGGAAGGCGTGTGTCAGGGTGATCTTCACGCCCTCCTTCTCGATCGTGCCGCCTTTGTTTCCGCCCTCGGACGCGTCGTCCGGAAGGCCTTGACCGGTGAGCCAGTCGCGCAGCTCGATCATGGCAACGACCGGGCACCCGAAGCGCTTGGCGAGCTCGACGGTGTTTCCGACGTGGTCCGAGTGGCCGTGCGTGAGCGCGATCAGGTCGACGCGTTCGGGCTCCTTCTCGGACTCGGGGCACTTCGGATTTTCGAGCCAGGGGTCGATGTAGACGCGCTTGCCTCCGGGCGTGTCGAGCCTGAAGGTCGCGTGACCGAGCCAGGTCAGTGATCCGTTTGCCATCTTCCTCCTCCGGGTCGCTGGGTCGAGCGTAACGAAGGACTCCTTGCCGCGGGCGCGAACCCGGGAAACATGTGGCAGTCGCGCACGGGCGCTTCGGCAATGGCGGTGGAGCTCGCCGCCGTCCTCATTCTCGCGACCGCCGTCTCCGACGCATTCGGCTTCGCCTCGGCCTCCTTTTACCTGCTCGTTCTCGGCGTCCCGATCACCGCGGCCGCCGGCCTCATGTGCTTCGCGCGGGTAGTGGACGCGGTGAACGGCGGGGAGATGGACGCTCTTGGCCGGCTGCAAGCGACGCTCTCCGCGTTCCTCGTCGCGGGTATCGTCATCGGCGCCGCCGTCCGTGAGCCCTTCATCGCCGCCGGCACAGTTCCGCCGGAGGCGAGCGGTGTGCTGGCGCTCTGCTTCGCGCTCCTCGTCCTTCAGGCGCTGATCGCGCTCGTCCCCTCTAGGGGCGCAGGCCGCGAAGAACGAAGGCCCGCACGGCCTCACTCTTCCCTTTCACGCTGAGCGGGTCGAGCTCCTCGACGTCGGCTCGGTTCGCGAAACCCGCATACGTGGTCTCAGAGACGACGACCTCGCCGGCCCGGGCCTGGCCTTCGAGGCGCGAGGCGAGATTGACGGTGTCGCCGGTGGCCGTGTAGCCGCGCTTCCCGGGGGCGTCGATGACGCCGAGGACGGCGTCGCCCGAGTTCAAGCCCGCCCGGAAGCGCGGCCAACCCGGGTGTGCGTCCGCGATCCCGGTCATCTCGCGCTGGAAGTCGAGGCTCGTCCGCCCGGCGCGAAGCTCGTGCTCAGGCCCGCGGAACACGACCATGAGCGCGTCGCCGATCGTGTTGTAGAGCTCGCCGCCGTGCGCCTGGAGGACCGCGGCCGCGGCCGGGAAGTACGTGTCCAGCATCGCTTTGATCTCGGGCTCCGGAGTTCGCTCGGAGAACGCGGTGTAGCCCTGCAGGTCGGCGAAAAGGACGCTGACCTCCTCGAGGTGCCCGCGCGTCTGCTCCTCGTAGATGTCGCTGAAGATCTCCGCCGAGGAGCCTTCGAGCCGCCACTCCCGCCGTGCGGCGAGCCCGACCACGCCGAACGCGACGAGCATGAGGAGGTGCCATTCCCACCACGTCGTCTGCCAGTTGCGCGCGGAGGCGACCGCAAACATCGCCTCCGAAAGGAGGACGAGGGCGACGAGGATAGCCAGCGGGAGAGGCCGTGAGCGCTCGCGGTAGAGCCGCCAGTAGCGCCAGATGCCGAAGCCGTAGGCGAAGAGCCCGACCACCGCGAGCGCGGCCAGCGGGCCGCGCGTGTCCTCCGGAGTGACGGGGTCGTCGAGCGGCGGCAGGGTCGAGAGCGAGACGGCGGCCCAGGCGGCCATGTGCAGGACGAGCAGGCCGTAGATGACCCCGCGGTAGCGGACGAGGAACGCAGAGGTCTCGGGGTGGAACCGGACCGCCGAGGCGGCCGCGAAGAGGCCGGCCTCGAGGAGGCCGATCGCCGAGGCGATCTGGAACCCCGCGTTCTTCCCGGCAAGGAGGACTCCCGGCGTGGCGAGCGCGTGCAGGACGAGGTACCCGGAAGTGGCGAGAAACGCGACTCCAATGAGGAGCACACGGGCGTCTGCTCGCCGTGCGGCCGCCTCGGCGAGCAGGAACCCGAGCGCGAAGGAGAGGACGCCGACAAGCACGACGAGCCAGAAATGTGCCGGATGGTTCTCCCAGGTGAGATCGAAGCTCGGCTCGGCGAGCAGGACGAGCAGGCCGACGAGCGGCGTGACGCAGAGGGCACCCCAGCCCGCCAGACGGCTCACAAGAGGCTCTCCAGCGCGGCTCGGTGCTCGGTCCCTCCGAAGTCGTTCAGGGCATGCGTCGGCAGGTCGCGCTCGTCGATTTCCTCGCCGGCACGAACATACGAGACCGGGTAGATCTCGCCCGCCGCGTTCATCTCGATCGTGAGCGCGATCGAGCCCTCCTCGCAGTGGTCGAGGAAGTGTGCGAGGGGGACGATTCCCGTGCTCCCATCCGGGTAGACGGCCCGCGCGAGGTATCCCTTCTGCGTCCAGATCTCAGGCCCCGCGCGGAGCTCGGAGAGGAGAAAGGGAACGATGTCTTCGCGACCGAGCTGGTGCCACTCCTGCTTGTGGCCGAGCCGCTTGGCGATCTCCTGGGCGAGCAGGCGGGCGTTGTAGCGAAATCCGCTCACTGTTCCCGATGCGCTGCCGATGCCGTTCTTCCGCAGGCCGGCGGCGCCCTGCGTCGTGTTTCCGGCGAAATAGACGCCTGCGAGCGTCGTGCTCTCCCAGTACGGCGTCAGCGCGGGGATCCGGCCGTCGGCGACGGTGCCCAGACCGAGCTCCCGCAGGTTCTGGAGCGGGGTGCGGAAGCCGGTCGCCGCGATGGCCGCGTCGGCCTCGATGGTGATCGGCCCGGGGCGGGTCGTGCCGGCCGCGTGGAGCCTGTAGCCGCCGCTCTCTGTGCGCTCGATCCGCTGGACGGCGGCGTCGAGCACGAACGTGCCGCCGCCCCAGGCCGCATCTTCGAGCGGCTCGAAGTAGCGAACGCGGACGGTGGCGTTGGCGAGGACGGCGGTCTGCACCGGCCGAGGGGAGACGAGGAAGATCTGGCGCGCCCACGGCTCCAGGCCGTCCGCGAGCTCAAAGCCGGAGTTGCGCTTGCCGATGATGAGCACGCTCTTGCCCTCGAACTCGCGTGCGGCGGGGCTCTCCGCGTAGTGGGGAACCTCTTCGATCCCCGGAATGGGCGACTTCCACGGGTCGGTCACGCCCAGGGCGAAGACGGCGGCGCGGCAGCGGTACTCGCCGTCGGATGTGACAAGGACGTAGCCGCCTTCCTCCTGGCGCGTGGACTCCCACCGGCAGCCGTAGCGAACCTTGACGTCGGCGCGCTCCGCGAACGCGGCGAGACCCCGTTCCATCTCTGCGCAGGAGGGGGTCATGTACTTGCGGTCCATCTCGGACGCGACGGTTGCCCGCAGGTCGGGCTCGTCGGCGATGAGGCTGTTGTGGTCATACCACTCGTACTCGCGCACCGTGCGTTCGAACGGCGCGTCCGGCTTCGTCCAGGAGAGCAGCCGCTGGTAGATCGGCCACTTGCGGAACATGCCACCGGGCGAGTCGTCCTGCGAAATGACAGCGTGCTCGACGCCGAGCCGCGAGAGCGCGTAGGCCGTCTGCAGGGCTCCTGGCCCACTGCCGACGACGACGACCGGATACTCGCCGGGCGGGTGCGTTTCCTCTAAGACCGCCAAGCGAGGACTTCCTGCAACCGTCGCGCCTCCGTGACGAGCATCCGCAGCATCACCTTCGGATAGCTGAGCAGGAAGGCTTCGAGCCGCGGGCCCGGGATCTCGAGCACCCGCACCGGTGTCTCTGCGGTGATGTCCGCGGTCAGCGGCTCGTCGAGCAGGGTCGAGATCTCGCCGAAAAAGTCGCCCTGACGGAGGCGGTTCAGCTCCTCCCCGCCGAGCGTGACGGAGGCTTCGCCGTCGAGGATGACGTAGAAGCCCGAACCGCTCATGCCGCGCCTGAGGATCCGCTCGCCGGTCGCGAAACTCCGTTCGCTGTCCGGGTCGGCGATCGCTTCGAGCTGCGCGCGGTCGAGGTCGGCGAAGAGGTTGAAGCGCCGGAGGGTGTCGACCAGGTCTTCGCCGTTGGTCATTCTGGGGCGACTCTACAAGTCGAGCTCACGCGCGGCGAAATACACGACCTCGGAGAAGGTTGGGAACGGCTGGATCGTGTCCCGGAGCGTGGCGACGGGAACCTCGGCGCGGATCGCGAGCGTGATCTGCCCGATCCATTCGCCGGCCTCGGGGCCGACCGCCACGGCGCCGACGACCACCTTTCGTTTCGGGTCGGCGAAGAGCTTGAGGAAGCCCGGGCGCTTTGGATCCTGGAACGTCGAGGTGCGTGAGACCTTGTCGACCCCCCACTTGCCGACGACCGTCCCCTCGCCGCTCGTGTCACCGACGGTCGCCACCTGCGGGTCGGTGAAGACCGCCGCGGGAATGGCGTTGTAGTTGGCGACGAGGTCGCGCCCGGCGATGTTCGCCGCCGCGACGCGTCCCTGATACTTCCCGAGGTGCGTGAAGAGAGCGATGCCGGTCACGTCTCCGGCCGCCCAGACGTGCTCGGCTGCGCGCAGCCGCTCGTCTACCTTGAGCCCCGTCATGCCGATCTCGACGTTGAGGTTCTCGAGCCCGAAGCCGTCGACGTTGGGCTTCCGGCCCGTGGCAATCATCAGGTGGGTCGATTCCAGCGGCTCGCGGCCCTCGATCTCGAGCCGGTAGCCGCCCGGCCCGCCGCCCACCTTCCTCGCGCGCGCGTTCAGGCAGAGCTCGATGCCTTCGTCCTGGAAGAGCTGGCCGAGGAGGTCACCGGCTTCCCGGTCGCTCCGCGGCAGGATGTACTCGCCGCTCTGCACGATGGTGACGCGCGCTCCGAGGCGTGAGTAGAACTGCGCGAGCTCGCAGCCGACGGCACCGCCCCCCACGACGACGAGGCTCTCGGGAACCTCGCTTGCGCTCGTGCCCTCGCGGCTCAGCCAGGGCTCAACGGAGTCGAGACCCTCGATTGGCGGCAGTGTCGACCGCGATCCCGTGGAGACCATCAGCTCGTCGTAGGGGAGCTCGCGCCCGTCCACCTCGACCTTGCCCGGCTCGGTGACGACGCCCTTGCCGCGCACGAGCTCGGCGTCGAGGTTCGTGACCCACTCGACCTGGCTCGAATCGTCCTTCTCCGCGTTCTGGTCGCGCCACCAGAAGATCTGCTCCGGGTGGAGTGTCGCCTCGACTCCGTGGGCGCTTTTTGCGCGGAAGGCGATCTCGACGGGGCGCAGCAACGTCTTCGAGGGGATGCACGCCCAGTACGAGCACTCGCCGCCGACGAGCTCGTCCTCGACGAGTGTGATCTGCGCCTCCTCGTCGAGGCGGCGCAGCGCCGCGATGAACGCCTCGCCGCTCACACCTCCACCGAGGACGACGACGTGCTTCGGCATCAATGCGGGAACGACAGGACGGAGACGGCGTCGGTGGCGATGTCCAGGAGCGGCTGGGCGGCGACGAAGCTCCCGATCGTGACGACGACGGCGAGGAGGACGGAGGTTCCGAGCGCCAGCTCCCGCGGGGGTGAGCCGCCGGCGGGCGCGACCCCGATCGCCGCCGGCTGGAAGTACATCGCCCGGACGACGCCGAGGTAGTAGTAGATGGAGACCACCGTCGCGATCGCGCCGACGACGGCGAGCCAGGCCCAGCCGCGGTCGACGGCCGCCGAGAAGGCATAGAACTTCCCGATGAAGAGGCCGGCCGGGGGCAGCCCGATGAAGCCGAACATGAAGAGCGTCATCGCCGCTCCCATACCCGGACGCTCCCAGCCCATTCCGGCCATGCCGTCGAGGGTGACCGGCCGCGCGAGCTCGCGCTCCCGTGCCGCGACGATCGCGAAGGCGCCGATGCTCATTGCCGCGTAGGAGATCAGGTAGTACATCAGCGCCCGGCCGCCCAGTGGGCTGGCGACGGCGATCGGCATGAGCAGGAAGCCAGCGTGGGAGATGCTGGAGTACGCGAGCATCCTCTTGACGTCGGTCTGGACGAGGGCGCCGAGGTTCCCCCACGCGAGCGAGATGCAGACGATCACGGCGAGGGAGATCGTCCAGAGGTTTTCCTCGGAGGGGAACGCGGTCACGAGCAGGCGCATCGTCAGGACGAGGGCGGCGATCTTCGTGGCCGCGGACATGAACGCGGTTACGGGTGTGGGCGCGCCCTGGTAGACGTCGGGCGTCCACATGTGGAACGGCGCCGCGGAGGCCTTGAAGCCGAGCCCGACGATGAGCATCGCGAGCCCGGTGACGAGGAAGAGCTTGTCCGCGTCGCCAGAGGCGGCGGCAATGTCGTCGAAGCCGATCGCGCCGGTCGCGCCATACACGAACGCGCTTCCGAAGAGGAGGATCGCTGAGCCGAAGCTCCCGACGATGAGATACTTCAGCCCGGCCTCGAGCGAAGCGGGCTCCTCGATCGCGATCGCGCAGAGGATGTAGAGCGAGATCGAGAACCACTCGAGCCCGAGGAACATCGTCATCAGGTCGTTGGCGGCGACGAAGAAGCACATCCCGGCCGTCGCGGTCAGGAGAAGCGTGTAGTACTCGCCCATCCGCTCGCGCAGGACGTAGGCGTAGGAGACTCCGACGGCGAGCAGGCCCGAGCTGGCGATGAGCACCTGGGCGAGCTCGGCGAGGCGGTCGCGGCGGATGGCATCCGCGACGACCGCGGTGCCGGTCTCGTCCATCTGGAAAAGGACGATCGCCGCCGCCCCTGCGCCGAGGAAGGCAAGAACCGAGATCGAGGCGCAGAAGTGCCTTCTCCAGCCGTGCGGCATGAAGAGCGGGAGGAGGAGGCAGACCGCCGCTCCACCGAGCAGGACGAGCTCCGGGAAGAGCGCGGCCCAGTCGATCGACGGCGTCGGGAACTTCGTCACGGCGCGGCCTCGAACCGGGAGCCCAGAGATTCAGCGGGTTTCCCGCCGAAGGAGTGGTCGGTGATCGCAGCCGGCCAGAACGACAGCGCGAGCAGGACGGCGACGAGCGGAACGATCACGCTGATCTCGGCCGGGCGAAGGTCGAGCGCCGCGTCGGTGACCGCAGGCCCCGGATCCCGGTGGAGGATTGCCGAGATCAGGCGCAGCATGTACATCGCCGCGAGCACGATCGCGACAGCGCCTGCAACCGCCCAGCCCCAGCCGCGCGTGAAAATCCCGTTCAGGATGAGGAACTCGCCCGCGAACGCGCTCGATCCCGGCACGGCGAGGGCGATGACACCCGCGGTGATGAGCGTTGTCGCGAGAACAGGACGGCCACGCGCCATCCCGCCGAGTCGGCCGAGATCGCCGGTAGCCGCGCGCCGCTCGACCGCGCCGGCGAGTAGGAAGAGGGTCGCCGAGACGAGCCCGTGCGTGATCATCTGCAGAAGGGCGCCCGAGAGGCCGGAGTCGTTGACCGCGAAGAGGCCGATGATGATCAGGTTCACCTGCGCGAGGCTCGAATAGGCGATCACGCCGCGGATGTCGGGCGCGCGGAAGGCAAGGAGCGAGCCGTAGACGAGCCCGATCGTCGCGATCACGAGGATGACCGTCCGCCAGTCCGCCACCACGCTCGGGAAGAAGACAAGCCCGATGCGGAGGAAGCCGTACGTCGCCGCCTTCGAGATGACGCCGGAGAGAATCGCCGAGACCTCCGCCGGCGACTCGCGGTACGTGTCCGGCAGCCAGCCGTGGAAGGGCCAGAGTGGCGCCTTGACGGCGAACGCGGCGGCGAAGCCGAGGAAGATCCACGTGCTCGAGCTCTCGCCGATCTCCCTCATGTCGAAGGTGCCGGCCGAGAGCCCGAGCGCGATTACCGACACGAGCATGAGCAGCGAGCCCGCGAGGGTGTAGACGACGAACTTGATCGTCGCGCCGACTCGGCCGGGCCCGCCCCAGACTCCGATGAGGATGTAGAGCGGGATCATCATCGCTTCCCAAAAGACGTAGAAGAGGAGGAGGTCCTGGGCGGCGAAGACCCCGACCGTCGCGCCTTCGAGGAAGAGGAGTAGGCCGAGGTAGACGCCCATGCGCTCGCGCGCCGACCAGAAGCCGTAGGCGACCGCGGCCGTTGTGACGACGACCGTCAGGCCGACCAGCCAGAGCGAGAAGTCGAAGAGGCCGACCGTGTACGAGACCCCGAGATCGGAGAACCAGGAGTGCGACGCCTCGTCCTGCAGGCCCCGGTTCCCGTAGTCGAAGTTGAGCGCTCGGTTCACCCAGACGATCAGCTCGGCGAGCGCCACGAGGAGAGCTGCGCCTCCGGCCGCCCGCGGCGTCGGCCAGGGGACGATCCAGACGAAGAGCGCGCCTGCGATCGGAAGGAAGATGAGGATGGAGGTGAGCACGGCTACGTGACGAGGATGAAGACGATGGCGAGGACGGCGAGACCGGCGGCGAGCGCGAGGGCGTACTCGCGGACGTAGCCGGTCTGCAGGGAGGAGAGGCGCCGTGAAGCCGCGCGGACGCTCGAGCCGAGCTCGCCGAGCGGGGCGAGGAAGAGCGGCTGCTCGATGTACTGGGTGAGGAAGACCGCCTTGCGCGAACCGGGCTCGTAGAACGCGAGGTCGTAGGCCTCGTCGAAGTAGAACTTGTGCTCGAGTGTCCGGGCCGCCCACGGCACGCGCTTGCGCGCACGCTCGGGCACATCGCTGATCCGTCCGTACCAGCGCCAGGCGAGCAGGATGCCTGCGACCGCGAGCGCAAGGGACGCGACCACCGAGACGACGAGCGTTGTCCCGGTGGCCTCGGCTGCCGACTCGGCGACGGGGTCGATCCACTCGTTGACGAGGTCCCAGCCCCACGGCACCTGGAGCCAGCCCCCGAAGAAGGAGAGAACAGCGAGGATCGCCACAGGCCACGCCATCGCGAGCCCACCCTCGAACCGCTTCAGGTGCAGGTGCTCGCGGGCGAAGGGCGTCATCTCGCCCCAGAAGACGATGAAGAGAAGACGGAAGGTGTAGAGCGCGGTGAGGAAGGCGCCGATCGCGCCCGCAGTCCAGAGAATCCAGCCGAGGGTGCCGGCGTTCGCCGCGGCGCCGAGGATCGAGTCCTTGGAGAAGAAGCCGGAGAAGGGCGGGATCGCCGCGAGCGAGAGCGCGCCGACGACGAACACGCGGTGGGTGAACGGCATGGCGCGCCCGAGCCCGCCCATGCGGCGAATGTCCTGCTCGTCGGAGAGCGCGTGGATGACGATGCCGGCCGCCATGAAGAGGAGTGCCTTGAAGAAGGCGTGCGTCATCAGGTGAAAGAGGCCGGAGCCGTACGCGCCGAGCCCGACGGCCACGAACATGTAGCCGATCTGGCTCATCGTCGAATAGGCGATTACGCGCTTGATGTCCGTCTGCACGAGCGCGATCAGCCCGGCGAGGAGGATCGTGACGCCGCCGAGGATCCCGGCGAGGTCCTGGATCGCGGGGGCGAGCTCGAAGAGGACGTTCGTGCGCGCGATCAGGTAGACGCCCGCGGTCACCATCGTCGCTGCGTGGATGAGGGCGGAGACAGGCGTCGGGCCCTCCATCGCATCGGGGAGCCAGGTGTGGAGCGGGACTTGCGCGGACTTCGCGACGGCGCCGCCGAGGAGGCCGAGCGCGATCAGGACCGCCGCGGTGCTTCCGTGCTCCACCACGCCCGAGCTGAAGACGGCGTCGAACTCCACCGAGCCGGTGCGTTGGATCAGCAGAAAGATGGCGAGCACGAAGGTCGCGTCGCCGAACGCGTTCATGATGAACGCCTTCTTGCCCGCGGCCACGGCGGTCGCTCGCTGATGCCAGAAGTTGATCAGGAGATAGGAGCTGAGGCCGACCATGCCCCAGCCCGCCAGCAGGAGCACGAGGTTCCCGGCCTCGACGAGCAGGAGCATCGAGAAGACGAAAAGCGCCTTGTACGCGTGGTAGCGCCTCTCCTCCACGTCGCCGTTCATGTAGCCGACGGCGTAGGCGAGGATGAGGAAGCCGACGCCGCTGACGATCAGCATCATGAAGACAGAGAGCGGGTCGATTTGGATCTCCGCGCCGATCTTCAGATCACCGGCAGAGAGCCACGTCCAGAGCGTCGAGGAGTGCGTCCGCTCCTCTGGATTCTCGCCGAGCAAGACGACGAAGACGACCACGGAGCAGACGAAGGAGACGAGCGCCGACCCGGCTGCGAGGAAGCCGGCGACAGAGCGCGTGATGCTCGTCCCTGCGAGGGCGATCGCGACGACCGCGGCCGCCGGGGCGAAGAGCGCGATCCAGGCGGCGGCGATCATCCGCGCAGGGTGGTGAGCTTGTCGACGTCGAGCGCGACGTGGCGGCGCGAGACCGCGACGATGAGGCCGAGCCCGACGACCGCCTCCGCGGCGGCGACGACCATCACGGTCAGGGCGAAGATTTGGCCGCTGCCCGTGCCCGTCTGGCGGGCGAACGCGATCAGGGCGAGGTTCCCTGCGTTCAGCATGATCTCGAGGGCGAGGAGGACGATCAGCGGGCTGCGCCGGATGAGCACACCGAAGGCGCCGGTGGCGAAGAGGATCACAGAGAGGATCAGATAGGCGGCGACACCGGGCCCGGGCACTAGGAGCGTCTCTCCCTTGGGACGGCGCTCCCGAGGATGACTCCGCCCACGGCTGCGACGAGGAGCACGATGGAAGTCACCTCGAAGGCGAGGAGGTGGTCGCCGAGGAACAGCCGACCGATCTCAGCCGGCGAGCCGAAGTTGTCGTTGACCTTGGCGGGAGTCGAGAGCTGGTCGCCCGCCTTCATCGCGATGACGACCACGATCTCGACAGCGATTGCCGCGGCGGCCACGATCGCCGCAAGGGATTGGGGACTGGGCCCGCCCGCCCAGGGCGCGTCCGCCCTTCCGCCGAGGTAGGCGATGACGAAGAGAAATATGACCACGACCGCGCCGGCGTAGACGAGCACCTCCGCGGCGGCGACGAACTCGGCGGCGAGAAGCAGGTAGAGAACCGCGAGCGAGGCGAGGTTCCCGATCAGCGCGAGAGCGCTGTAGAAGGGGTTCTGGAAGAGGACGACCGCAATCCCCGAGCCGAGGAGCGAGAGCGCCGCCAGGACCCAGACCACCCACACGATGAAGTTCGTCACGCCCACGCTCCTGGCCGCCCGCGAAGGGCCGGCCAAGCCGTCCCTTGGCGCGGGCTGACGACGCTCGCGGGGGGATACTGCGCTCGCGGTCGCTCACCGTACCCGCGTACTGTCTGGCGTCCGCTCGCTTGCCTCCCTTGCGAGCGCCGTCCCAGAAACGTCGGACTCATGACTCCGACCTCCAGACCGGGATCGGCGTGTCGTAGAGGTCGCGGTCGGCTACCGGCACGCGCTTCACCGGCGGCGCGAGCAGCATGTCCTTCGTGTAGATGAGGTCGTCGCGCGAGTACTCCGAGAGCTCGTACTCGGCCTCGAGCGTGATCGCGTCGAACGGGCATGCAAGCTCGCAGTAGCCGCAGAAGATGCAGCGCGAGAGGTTGATCTCGTAGATGCGCGCGTAGCGCTCGCCCGGTGAGACGCGGTTGTCCGCGCTATTCTCGTCGGCGACGACGCGGATGCAGTCGGCCGGGCAGGCGGCCGCGCAGAGCGAGCAGCCGACGCACTTCTCGAGGCCGTTCTCGTGGCGCCAGAGGCGGTGCCGTCCGCGGAAGCGTGGATACACCGGGCGCTTGTACTCCGGGTACTGCTGCGTGATCGGCTTCTTGAAGATCTGCCGGAACGTGACCGCGAATCCCTTGATGCTGTCGAACGGCTGCGGACTCATACCAACGCCACTAGGATCGCGGTCACCAAGGCGTTGAGCGTCGCGACGGGCAGGAGCACCTTCCAGCCGAAACGCATGAGCTGGTCGTAGCGTAGGCGCGGCAGGGTGGCGCGCAGCCAGACGAAGACGAAGATGAACGCGCCGAGCTTCAGCAGGAACCAGATGGGGCCGGGCAGCCA
Organism: Gaiellaceae bacterium; assembly: GCA_035296905.1. Taxonomy (GTDB): domain Bacteria; phylum Actinomycetota; class Thermoleophilia; order Gaiellales; family Gaiellaceae; genus DATEOR01. Next base: position 13,733 of record DATHAA010000100.1, on the reverse strand, counting down.
CGGCCCGCCCCAGCCGCCGAAGAAGAGAGTCACGGCGAGGCCGGAGAGCGTGATCATGTTGATGTACTCGGCCGTGGAGTAGAGGCCGAAGCGCATGCCGCTGTACTCGGTGTGGTAGCCGGCGACCAGCTCCTGCTCGGCCTCGGGGAGGTCGAACGGGGGCCGGTTCGTCTCCGCGATTCCGGCGACGAAGAAGACGAGCAGCCCGACGAACTGCGGGGCGGCGAACCAGATCGTCGCCTGCTGCTTCTCGGCGATGTCGACGAGCGAGAGCGACTGGGCCATGATCACCACGCCGAGCACGGAGAGCGCCAACGAGACCTCATAGGAGACGAGCTGCGCCGCGGTTCGCATCGAGCCGAGGAGCGAGTACTTCGACTCACTCGCCCAGCCGCCGACGAGGAACGCGTAGATGCCGATCGCGCCGAGGGCGAAGATGAGCAGGAGGCCGATCGAGACGTTCGTGATCCACCCCGTGATGTCGTAGTCGCCCACGTGCCAGACGCCTCCGAACGGGATCACGCTGAAGGCTGCGAGGGCCGTGAAGCAGGCGACCGCGGGCGCGGCGATGTAGAGGAGGTCGATCGCGCTCGCCGGGAAGAAGCTCTCCTTGCGCAGGAGCTTCACGAGGTCTGCGATCGGCTGCAGGAGCCCGAACGGGCCCGCTCTGTTCGGCCCGTAGCGGAGCTGCATGCGTCCCAGGAGCTTGCGCTCGAGCCAGGTCGAGTAGGCAAACGCTCCCATGATGAGGTTGATGATCACCAGCGCCTTGATGACGTCGATCCACCACGGCTGGTTCAGGTTCTGGTCCATTCAGCCGCTTCTCACCTCGACGCGGTCTTGCAGGCCCTCGGCGTGCTCGGACGGGATGCGGACGACTCCTTTCCGCAGCCGCCGGTTCACACGGGCCCTGAGCGTGCGGCTCGTGCCGTTCGACTGCACGGTCACCTCGGCTCCGCGGTCGATCCCGCGCGCGCTCGCATCCTCGTAGGAGAGCTCGATCTCCGCTTGCGGGCGCTGGAACTGGAGCTGGTCGACGCGCTCGACCGCCGGCCCGCTGAAGAGCGACCGGTAGCGGACGACCGCGAGCTCTTTCCCACCGCCCTTCGGAGCTGACGTCTTCGGCACCGACACCTCACCCTCGAAGCTCTCGATCTCGGGAAGCACGGCGTGGTCGTCGGGCAGCATCGTGGGCCAGGGGCCGACGTCGACGCCGAAGCGGCCCGCGAGCCCGGCGAAGAAGGCGAGATCGTCCTCGGCGGGAGGCGCGACCGCGCGCCGCTGGCGCTGTGGCCGGCCCTCGAGGTTCACGGTCGTCCCGTCCCGCTCGAGGTAGCTCGTGCCCGGGAGGACCAGGTGCGACCACAGCGTCCCCTCCGACTCGAACATCGCCGTCGTCATCACGAACCTCGCGCGCTCTGCGAGGTCGCGGACGTCCGGGCTTCCCGCGGCCTCGTCGCCCGAGACGATGAGAACACCGATGTCTCCGTCGGGGAGGGAGCCCGGGTCGCCCCAGGCCGCTGCGACGCCTCGGCCGTTCGGCGTGCGCGGGATCAGGTAGACGGAAGCCTTGTCGCCGAGGCTCTCCGCCAGGGCGAGCGCGTGCACTCCGCCCGTGGAGTCGTCCTCCGACCAGACGATCGCGACACGCTCGGCGGCGTCCAGGCTCCTCTTCGCGTCGCGGAGCTCCTCGGCCGGGCTTTCGGCCTGCAGCTGGGCGGCCGCCCAGGCGGCGCTTCCGGGCTTGAGCGCGGCGGAGCCCGCCGGGTTCAGCGTGATGACCTCGGCGCCGCCACGGCGGGCTGCCCGGAGCCAGAGGTCGAGAACCGGGGCCCGCTCGACGACCGGCTCGTCTCCGAAGACCAGGCAGACGTCCGCGTCGCGAATCGCCGAGATCGGCGCGCGGAAGCGGTCGAGGGCCGGATGGAAGGTGTCCGGGAGAAGCGCGCTGCCTCCACCGAGACCTTCTTTCACGAGCCGGGCTATCGCCGTCGCCGTCTCGACGGTCTCGCCGCCGGAGAATGCGACGACCACCGGGCCGCCGGCCTCCTTTAGGCTGCGCTCCGCCTCGTCGAGTGCGCCTTCCCAGGAGAGCGGCTCGAAGCCCCGTCGGCGTACCCGGCGCCGCGGGACCGAGATCCGGTCCTCGGCCGTGAGGTGCGCGTAGGCGAAGCGGCCCTTGTCGCAGAGCCAACCCTCGTCCACCTCGGCGTGGTTTCTGGAGAGGATGCGCGCCACCTTGCCTTCGCGGGTCGTGGCCCAGGTGTTGCACCCGACCGGGCAGAGGCCGCAGACCGTGGGGACGTTCTGGATCTCCCAGGGCCGCGCGCGGAACCGATAGGTCGTCGAGGTGAGCGCGCCGACCGGGCAGAGCTCGAGGACGTTGCCGGAGAAGTGCGCGCGGTAGGGCTCGTCCTCGAAGGTGGTGATGATGGAGCCTGCGCCGCGGTTGATCGCCACGAGCTGTCCGTCTTCGGCGACGGTCTCGGAGAAGCGGGTGCAGCGGTAGCAGAGGATGCAGCGCTCGCGGTCGAGCGCGATGAGCGGCGAGACTGGGATCGGCTTGTCGAATGTCCGCTTTTCGAAGCGCATGCGGGTCGCCCCCGGTCCCCAGCGAAACGTGAGGTCCTGCAGCGGGCACTCGCCCCCCTTGTCGCAGTCCGGGCAGTCGAGCGGGTGGTTCAGGAGGATGAACTCGAGGACGGCGTTCTGGCCCTCGGCGGCCTTCGCGCTCGTCTGGGCGGTCGAGAGGACGAGGCCGTCCTGCGCCGTCATCGTGCAGGCCGCCTGGAGCTTCGGCATGCCCTCGACCTCGCAGAGGCACATGCGGCAGGCGCCGACCGGCGCGCCGAGCCTCGGCTCGTAGCAGAACACCGGGATCTCGATCCCCGCCTCGAGCGCGGTCTCGATCATCCCCAGGCCCTTCGGGACCTGGATCTCGCGGCCGTCGACGGTGACGGTGACGATCTCGGGGGTGCTCACGCCGGCACCTCGATCTCGGCGCGAATGCGCGCGTGGTGCTGGTCGACCGGCGCCATGACATGGTCGAGCGTGGAGTCGCCGTGGAACGGGCACCCGCCCTCGTCGATGTGGCGCTGGTACTCGTCGCGGAACTTCGCGACATAGCTCGCCACCGGCATCGCGGCCGCGTCGCCGAGCGGGCACAGGCAGTTGCCGAGGATCCGGTCGCAGACGTTCAGGAGGAGGTCGAGCTCGCCCTGCGACGCCTCGCCGTCCTCGATCTTCCGGAGGATCGAGACCATCCAGCGCGTCCCTTCGCGGCAGGGCGTGCACTTCCCACAAGACTCATGCATGTAGAACTGCGCGACCCGCAGGCCCAGCTGCACCATGCAGCAGCGGTCGTCCATGACGATGACTGCGCCCGAGCCGAGCATCGTGCCGCGCGCCGCCATCGAGTCGAAGTCGAGCGCCGTGTCAACCTCGTCGGCGGTCAGGACAGGCACCGACGAGCCGCCGGGGATGATCGCCTTCAGCTCCCGCCCGTCCGGTATCCCGCCGCCGATGTCGTAGACGAGCTCCCGCAGGCTCGTGCCGAGCTCGACTTCGTAGTTGCCGCCGTTGGCCACGTTGCCCGAGAGCGAGAAGACGCGTGTGCCCGTCGAGTGCTCGACGCCGAGCTTCGCATACTCGGCGCCGCCGATCTCGAGGATTTTCGGCACCGTGGCCAGCGTCTCGACGTTGTTGATGAGGGTCGGCGAGGCGTAGACGCCCGAGATCGCCGGGAACGGGGGCTTTGAGCGGGGCTGGCCGCGCTTTCCCTCGAGGGATTCCAGGAGCGCGGTCTCCTCGCCGCAGATGTACGCGCCGGCGCCGCGGTGGACGACCACGGTGAGGTCCCAGCCGGAACCGAGGACGTTCGGCCCGACCAGGCCGGCGTTCCGAGCCTCCTCGAGGGCGTCGCGCAGGATCTCGAACTCGGTCAGATACTCGCCGCGGATGTAGATGAAGGCCGTGTTCGCCCCGATCACGCGTGAAGCGATCACGACCCCTTCGATGAACATGTGCGGGATCCGGGCCATGATCTCGCGGTCCTTGAAGGTGCCCGGCTCGGACTCGTCCGCGTTCGAGACCAGGTAGATCGGCTTGGTGCTGTCCTCCGGCTTGGGGAGGAAGCTCGCCTTGCGGCCCATGGGGAAGCCGGCACCGCCGCGCCCGCGAACGTCTGCGGCAAGGAGCTCGTCGAGGACGGCCTGGCGCTTCATCTTCAGGGCCTTCTTGAGGGACTCGTAGCCGCCGACCTGCTCGTACTCGGCGAGCCTGGTAAGATCGCGCCCCTCCGCGTCCGCGAAGAGGAGCTTCATCAGCGCCTGCTCACTCGGAGCCATTGCGGAGCTCCTCGACGATGGCGGGCACGTCGTCTGGCTTGACCGGCTCGCGGTAGCGGTGGTCGACCGAGACGACGGTGCCCCAGCCGCAGCCGCCCGCGCACTCGATCGTGCGGAGCGTGAACTCGCCGTCCTCGGTCGTCTCGCCGGCCTCGACGCCGAGCTCCCCCTCGAAGGCCTCGAGCACCTGCTGTGCCCCGACGAGCGCGCAGGAGACGTTGGTGCAGACCTCGATCATGTGCCGGCCGACGGGCTCGAGGTGGAACATGTCGTAGAAGCTCGCGACCGCCTTGCAGTAGGCGGGTGTGAGGTCGAGCGCCTCGCCGACCTCGCGGAACGCATCCGGGGGCAGCCACCCGTAGCGCTCCTGCGCGAGCCTGAGCGCGGGCATGACCGCCGAGAGCCGCTGCGGATATCGCGCCGCGATTGTTTGGATCTCGTCGTAGAGGGCGTCGGCCTGGGCCATCAGCGGTCGCAGTCCCCCATGACCGTGTCGAGGGAGCCGAGGATCGCGATCAGGTCCGCGACGAGCGAGCCGGCGACGGTGGTCGCCGTCGCCTCGAGGGCGACGAAGGAGGGGGCGCGGAACTTCACGCGCCAGGGCTTCGATCCACCGTCGGAGACGACGTAGCACCCGAGCTCGCCCCGGGCGGACTCGAGGGCCACGTACACCTCGCCCGCGGGCACGCGGTAGCCTTCGGTCACCAGCTTGAAGTGGTGGATGAGGCTCTCCATGGATGTGTGCAGCTCGTGGCGGGGAGGCAGGACGATCTTGCGGTCGTCCACGATCCACGGCCCTTCGGGCATGCCGTCGAGGCACTGCTGGACGATGCGCGTCGACTCGCGCATCTCGTCCATGCGCACCTTGTACCGGTCGTACACGTCTCCGTTGAAATAGACGGGCACGTCGAAATCGACCTGGTCGTAGGCGAGGTAGGGCTGGACTCTCCGCAGGTCCCAGTCGACTCCCGAGGCGCGCAGCACGGGGCCGGACTGGCCGAGCGCGATCGCGTCCTCCGCGGAGAGGAGGCCGATGCCCTTCGTCCGCTCGAGCCAGATCGCCTGCCGGTCGAGGAGCGCTTCGTACTCGTCGACGCGGCCCGGGAACATGTCCGCGAACTTCCGGCACTCCATGAAGAAGCCGGGCGGGATGTCCTCGGCGAGCCCGCCGGCCTGGAAGTAGCGCGTGTGCATGCGAACGCCGGTGACGAGCTCGAAGAGGTCCAGGACGGCGTCGCGCTCGCGAAAGCAGTACCAGAGGAGCGAGATCGCCCCGAGCTCGAGCGCGCCGGTGCCGAGCCAGATGAGGTGCGAGTGGATCCGCGAGAGCTCGCTCAGCAGCATGCGCATCCACGTGGCCTTGGGTGGCGGCTCGACGCCGAGGAGCTTCTCGATCGCGAGAACGAAGGCGAGCTCGTTGATCTGAAAGGAGAGATAGTCGATCCGCTCCGGGTAGGTGATCGCCTTCCACCACGTCTTCTGCTCCATGTTCTTCTCGAAGCCGGTGTGGAGGTAGCCGATGACGGCCTCGACGCCCTCGACGCGCTCGCCGTTCAGCTCGACGATCAGGCGGAGGACGCCGTGCGTGGAGGGGTGGTTCGGCCCGAAGTTGACCTCGAGGATGTCGTCGTCCTCGCGGAGGGCCGGGTCGACCCTGAGGACCGACGGGATGGGGCTCGGGATGCGGGTCCCGGTGTAGATCGGTGCCTGCCGGCGTGCGGCGGTGGTCACTTACTCGGCTCCCGAGAACCGGACCGGCTCGCCGCCGATCGGGTAGTCCTTGCGGAGGGGGTGGCCCTCCCAGTCGTCGTCCATGAGGATCCGCGTGAGGTTCGGGTGGCCGTCGAACTCGATCCCCATGAGGTCGTACGCCTCGCGCTCGTGCCAGTCGGCGGTCGGCCAGACCGAGACGACGCTGGGAACGGGCTCTCCGTCGTCGCACCAGATCTGGAGGCGGACGCGTGGCGCACCGCGGGCGCCCGAGACGACGGCGATGAGGTGGTACGAGACCGAGAAGCGCTTCGCCTTCGGCTCGGGCTTCTTCGCAAGCCCCCAGGAGCCGGGCCGGTTGATGTCGCGCCCGCCGCGATGGCCCCAGTAGCCGGCCACCGTGCGCTCGTTCCAGCCGAGGTAGTCGGCCGCGGCGATGTCGGAGAGAAAGTTGAAGCCGCGCTGGTCTCGCAAAAACTCTGCCGCGTCGCGCAGCCGCGCCGTCTCCACGACCACGGTCGTCTCACCGCGCTCTTCGGTTGTCGACGCGAACCCGGGGAGGTCGGCGAAGTTCACTGCGCTACTCCGCGGATCTCGTATGCGGGCGGGACGCCGGCGAGGATCTTCTCCTGCAGCCGGACGATGCCCTCGAGGAGCGCCTCGGGCCGCGGTGGGCAGCCGGGCACGTGCACGTCGACGGGCACGACCTTGTCCACGCCCTGAAGGACCGCGTAGTTCGAGAACATGCCGCCGGAGCTGGCGCAGGCGCCCATGGCGATCACCCACTTCGGCTCAAGCATCTGATCGTAGATCTGTCGGAGCGGCGCGGCCATCTTGTGGGAGACGCGGCCCGAGACGATCATCAGGTCGGCCTGGCGCGGCGAGGAGCGGAACACCTCGGCGCCGAAGCGGGCGACGTCGTAGCGCGAGCCGACGATCGCGATCATCTCCATTGCGCAGCAGGCGAGGCCGAACGTGTCCGGCCAGATCGAGTGCCCCTGCGCCCAGGCGACCGCCTTCTCTACCGTGGTGAGCCCGAGCTTGGACTCGAGATCGCCGAGCTCGTGCTCGAAGACGCCCGGGCCCTTTTTGCGCATGAGGGTGCGTTCCGAATGGAGGCCGTAGTCGGCGAGGCGCTTTTTCCGTCCTACGTCCGCCAATCCAGCGCCCCCTTCTTCCAGACGTAGACGTAGGCGACCGCGAGGATCGCGATGAAGAAGCCGAACTCGGCGAGCGCGAAGCTCCCGAGCGCGTCCAGCCAGAGCGCGACCGGGTAGAGGAAGACGATCTCGATGTCGAAGACGATGAAGAGCATCGCCGTCAGGTAGAAGCTGATGGTGAAGCGCTGCTGCTTCGGCGGGCCCACCGAGACGCCCGACTCGAAGGGGATCGTTTGTTGCCGGGCCTTCGTCTTCGGGCGCGTCGCGAGGATGAACGACGCCGCGATCAGCGAGGCCGGGATCGCCAGGGCGAAGAAGCCGTAGACGAGGAACGGAAACCAATCGTCCAGGACGGCCAGCGGCACGCCCGCAATACTAACCGTCCTCGGGTGCGTGAGACTTGTCACGAACTGCGCGTTCTTTCCAGCGTTTTTGGTGGCTTCCGTGTCACAAGGTCGGGGGGTGTTTGACCGGATATGGCGTTGGTACACTGAGACGGATGGTCACCGTTACCGAATCTGCTGCAACCAAGATCCGCGCCCTCATGGCCGAGGAGCCCGAGGGCGAAGTCTCCGTTCTTCGGATCGCCATCCAGGGCGGCGGGTGCTCGGGCTTCCAGTACGCGCTCGGCTTCGATCGCGGGCCCCAGGACGGCGACAACGAGATCGAGATGAATGGCGTCACGGTCGTCATCGACCCCTTCAGCGCCCCGTATCTCACCGGTGCCGAGATCGACTACGTGGACGCGCTGATGGGCGCAGGCTTCGCTATCAACAACCCGAACGTCCAGGCGGCGTGCGGGTGCGGCTCGTCCTTCCAAGCGAAGGAAGGCACGGCCGAGGGCGAGGCCGTGGAAGCGCATGCTGGCGGCGGTTGCGGCTCCGGCTGCTCGCACTAGCGTTTCCTCGCCCCGGGTAGCATCGAGCCAGACGTGAGCGAAGGCGTCTGCGACATCACGGTGATCGGCGCGGGCCCGGTGGGCCTTGCTGCCGCCTACTACGCTGGCCACCGCGACGCCACTGTCCGCATCGTCGAGAGCCTCGGCCAGCTCGGTGGCCAGGTGGCCGCCGTCTACCCGGAGAAGCATGTCTACGACGTGGCCGGGCACCCGAAGATCAAGGGCCAGGACCTCGTCCACCTCTGCGTCGAGCAGGGGCTCCAGTTCGGCGCCGACGTCCACCTGGACGAGGAGGTCGCCGACCTGGCGCGGCTTTCGCAGGACGGCGAGGAGCTGCTCGCGCTGACGACCAAGTCGGGTAAACGGTTTCTCTCTCGCGCGCTGATCGTCACGGCCGGCCATGGCGCCTTCGAGCCGAGGAAGCTCGAGCTCGAGGGGATCGACGACTGGGAAGGCCGCGGGCTCCACTACTTCGTCACGCGCAAGGACGTCTTCAAGGGCAAGAACTGCGTCATCGTCGGCGGCGGCGACTCCGCGCTCGACTGGACGCTCGGCTTGCAGGACACCGCCGACCTCCCGATCACGCTCATCCACCGGCGCGAGCGGTTCCGGGCGCTCGAAACCTCCGTCAATGAGGCGCGTCGGCTCGAGGGCGAGGGCAACGTCCGGATCTGCGCTCCCGCCGAGGTGCGCGAGATCCACGGCGACGGCTCGATCCAGGCGGTCACGGTCGAGGACACCGGGACCGGCGAGACCACCCGGCTCGACTGCGAAGCGCTCATCCTCCTCCTCGGCTTCCACTCCCACCTCGGCTCGATCGCCGACTGGGGGCTCGATCTCCATGGGAAGCGCCAGATCCTTGTCGATCCGATGACCATGGACTCGTCCATCCCGGGGGTGTACGCGGCGGGTGACGTGGCCGGCTACGAGGGCAAGATCACGCTGATCACGATCGGCTTCGGCGAGGCTGCGATCGCGGCCAACAACGCCATCGCCCGCATCCGCGGCGAAAAGGTTCAGCCCAAGTACTCGACCGACTGACGGATCTCCCCTATCGGGGGGAGAACCACTGGGCCCAGACAGCCGAAGAAGACCGTGTGAGCGAGAAGCACGCTGTCGAGTGCCTCCGTTGCGGCACGTTCCGAACCGCCGAGCGCGAGCGCACGCAGCGCCTCGATCCCGGCGAGTGCGCCAAGTGCGGCTACCTGGGCTGGGCCCTCGTCGCCGACCTCTCCGATCCGGTGCGCAAGTCGCTCCGCGATCGGCCGCCGGAGCTGCGGTTCCGCCGGCTGCGCGCCGTCTAGACTCCAAGGCGTGGCGACCACGCCGAAGGAGCTCTGGGGCACGGAAACCCGCAAGGCAGTCGAGAACTTCCCCGTCTCCGGCGAGCCCATCCCGGTCTCGGTGGCACGCTGGCTCGGCCGGATCAAGGCCGCCGCGGCTCACGTGAACGCCGATCTCGGCCTCCTCGAGAGGGAGAAGGCCGACAGGATCGCAGCCGCGGGCGACCGCATCGCGAGCGGCGAATTCGACGACCAGTTCCCAATTGACGTCTTCCAGACCGGATCGGGCACGTCTTCGAACATGAACGCGAACGAGGTCATCGCCGCGCTCGCCGGCGAGGATGTCCACGCGAACGACGACGTGAACATGGGCCAGTCCTCGAACGATGTGTTCCCGTCGGCGGTTCACCTTGCCGCGCTCGACGAGCTCGTGAACGGGCTCCTGCCGGCACTCGATCAGCTCGCCGGGGCTCTCGAGACCAAGTCGCGTGATTTCGACGATGTCGTCAAATCGGGCCGGACGCACCTGATGGACGCTGTGCCCGTCACCCTTGGGCAGGAGTTCGGCGGCTACGGGGCCCAGGTCCGCCAGGGGATCGCGCGGATCGAGGCGGTCCTTGGTCGCGTTGGCCAGATCCCGCTCGGCGGGACCGCGACCGGCACCGGCCTGAACACGCATCCCGAGTTCGCGGAGCGCGTCCGCGTCATCCTTGGCGAGCAGACCGGCCTCGCCATCTCCGCCCCCGCCGACCCCTTCGAGGCACAGGCCGCTCGCGACGCCCTCGTCGAGGCCTCGGGCGCGCTCAAGACCGTGGCGGTCTCCCTCACCAAGATCGCGAACGACACCCGGCTCATGGGCTCGGGCCCGCGGGCCGGCCTTGCGGAGATCGCGCTGCCGGAGCTCCAGAAGGGAAGCTCGATCATGCCGGGGAAGGTGAACCCGGTCATCCCCGAAGTCGTGACGCAGGTCTCGGCGCAGGTGATCGGGAACGACGCCGCCATCACCGTCGGCGGGATGCAGGGGCACTTCGAGCTGAACGTATTCGTCCCCCTTCTCGCCCGGAACCTGCTCCAGTCGATCCGCCTTTTGACGAGCGCCTCCCGGCTTTTCGCAGAGAAGTGCGTGGAAGGCATCGAGGCGAACCGAGAGACGTGCGAGCGCTACGCCGAGCTCACCCTTTCCGCTGCGACTGCACTGAATCCTTACATCGGCTACGACAAGGCTGGAGAGATCGTCAAGCAGGCGGCGGCCTCCGGGCGCTCTCTGCGTGAGGTGGCCAGGGAGGCGGGTGTCGAGGAGGACGTGCTGGACAAAGCGCTCGACTACCGCGCAATGGCAAAGCCGCACGACACGTAGCAGGACACGCGACGCCAACGTGAAGCAGGATCCGGACCAGACCTTCGATCCCAGCGACACCGGCGCAGGCGGAGCGGTCGCGCACACGTTCAATCTCTCGAACGTGGGCGTCTTCCGCGTGGCCATCCCGCCGGATGCGGTCGACGACGCCGAGGCCGACCTCGACGTCTACAACCCCGCCGGTGAGCAGGTCGCGAGCAGCACGCTCGGGGGCACAGGCGAGGAGGTCACCATCCAGGATCCGGCTGACGGCACGTGGACGGTGTACGTGCACGGCTGGCAGGCTCCGGGTGGCGACACGAACTGCACGCTCTACCGCTGGAGCGTCTCCAACGCTTCCGGTGGAAACCTCACCGTCGACTCGGCACCGACCTCAGCGACGATCGGGGAGAAGGACCGATCGGGCTCAGCTGGTCGGGAGCCACGGACGGCCAGTGGCACCTCGGTGCGGTCTCGCACAACGAGGGTTCGACGCTCCTCGGCCGCACGCTCGTGGAGGTGAACAACCGCTAGACGCGCGCAAGCAACCGGTTAACGAGAGAAGGCCGCCTCCGGGCGGCCTTCTCCTTTTGGCAGGACTCTGGTACCGGCGCCCGAAAACGTGCGGGCGTGACGACTGTTACGAGACCGGTCGTGCTCGCGGTCGTGGCTCTCGCCACCTTCGCTCTCCTGTATCCGCGGGTGCGTGACCGTCTGCCCGAAACACTCCGCTATGAGCGCTCATCGGCTGCGCAGAGCTCGTCGCAGCTTTCTCCCTCCGAGTTCGACCAGATCGATTCCTACTTCACCCCCGCACGGCTAGGCAGCTTCGCCGGCGAGCCTGCGACGAAGACCGACGCGTCCGTGGAAAGCGTCGACCTCGAGTGCTGGTATTACGGCGTCGCCGGAGAGCGCGGCGCGTACCAGATCTGCTTCGAGAACGGGAAGTTGAGCACCAAGGTCCGCTTCGGTCAGTAGGCGACCGCGCCGCGGCCTGTCTCGGCCGCGTGTCGCTGCTCGTCCGCCCTGTAGGACGAGCGCACGAGGGGGCCCGAGAAGACCGAGCCGAACCCGAGCTCTTCGCCCTGCTCGCGGAACCAGCGAAACTCGTCCGGGTGCACCCAGCGGTCGATCTGCGTGTGCTTCGAGGACGGTTGTAGATACTGGCCGATCGTGACGACGTCGACGCCGTGCTCGCGGAGGTCGCGCATGGTCTCGACGACCTCGTCGTTCGTCTCGCCGAGGCCGACGATGATCCCCGACTTGGTGAGCACGGGGTAGTCGGCGATTTCCTTCGCGCGCGAGAGGAGCCAGAGAGCCTTGTCGTAGGAGGCCTTCGCCCCGCGCATGCGCCGGTGGAGCCGTCGGACGGTCTCGATGTTGTGGTTGAAGACCTCGGGTCGGGCTGCGAACACCGTTCGCAATGCCTCCTCCTCGACTCCGAGAAAGTCGGGCGTGAGCACCTCGACGGAGGCCTCCGGCACCTTGTTCTTGAGGGCGCGGATCGTCGCCGCGTAGTGGCCGGCGCCCCGATCGGGTACGTCGTCACGGTCCACCGAAGTGACAACGACGTGCTTGAGCCCCATCTGCGCGGCGGTCTGGGCGAGGCGCAGCGGCTCGAGCGGATCCGGCGGGTGCTCCGGCTTCCCCGAGTTGACGTAGCAGTAGCGGCACGCGCGGGTGCACGTGTCGCCGAGGATCTGGAACGTTGCCGTCCCGCGCCCCCAGCACTCGGAGATGTTCGGGCAGCGAGCCTCCTCGCAGATCGTGTGCAGGCTCTGCCCGTGGATGAGGTTTCGCACCTCGAAGTAGCGCGAGTCTGCGCTCGGTGCGCGCACCTTCATCCACTCGGGGCGGCGCGGCCTCTGTGCGACGGGCAGGGAACGCTCCATCTCTCTTAGTCTATGGACGATGGTGCCCGAAGCCCCGCTCGAGGACACCGGCGAAGGGCTCGTCCCGGCCGGTGAGGGCTGGTTCGTAGTCAACACGAAGGAAGCGCGCTGGCGCGACGACGGCCCGCTCGGCAAGCTCACGTTCTTCGAGGGCAGCGGAGAGTTCTGGGAAATTGGGTTCAACGTGGGCGTGCTGGAACCCGGGCAGCCGTTGGCGATGTACCACTACGAGACCGATCAGGAGGATTTCCTCGTCGTTTCCGGCGAGGCGCTCCTCATCGTTGAAGGCGAGGAGCGTCCGCTGCGTGCCTGGGACTTCGTCCACTGCCCCGCCGGCACCGACCACATCATTGTCGGAGCCGGAGACCGGCCGTGCGTCGTCGTCTCGACCGGGTCGAGGGTGAATGCCGAGGGCGATTGGGGCGGCTACACCGTGAACGAGGCGGCGCTCAGGCACGGCGCCGGGGTCGAGACGGCCACGAAGGATCCCAAAGAGGCCTATGCGCCCTACCCGGACAGGCGCTTCACCCGCTACCAGCAGGGCTGGCTGCCGTGACCGGCGTACCCGAAGCTCCACTCGAGTGCACCGAGAATGGTGTGCAGGCCGCCGGCGAAGGCTGGTTCGTCGTCAACGCTCGCGATGCCGTCTGGGGCGAGTCGGAGACGATGGGCGTCTTCACGCGCCTCGGTGAGAGCAAGGCTGCGCGTTTTCCGCAGCTCGGATTCAACATCGGAGTTCTCTGGCCCGGCCAACCGGCCTGCATGTACCACCGCGAGCCTAACCAGGAGGGCTTCCTCATCGTCTCGGGCGAGTGCGTCCTCCTCGTCGAGGGCCAGGAACGGCACATGAAGACCTGGGACTATTTCCACTGCCCGGCGGACACGGACCACCTGCTGATCGCGAGCGGGGACGAGCCCTGCGTCGCCATCGCGGTCGGGTCACGGGCGAGCCGGGGCGTCGTCTATCCGGTGTCGGAGCTGGCCCGGAAGTACGGAGGGTCGGTCGAGAAGGAGACGACGGATCCAGACGAGGCCTACCAGGGTCTCACCGTCGACGACACGGTCTACAAGGACGGCTGGCTCCCGGACCTCTAGGCGGCCCGGAGCC
>DATHAA010000099.1:0-5688 GCA_035296905.1 Gaiellaceae bacterium | reverse complement strand
CCAAGCGCGGGCTCGCCGGCACTCTGCTCCGCCGTGGCGGGGAGCGGATTCTCGTCGACTGCGGCGAGGGGACGCAGCGCCAGCTTCTTCGCTCTTCGGTGGGCCTCGTCGAGCTTCCCGAGATCTTCCTGACCCACTACCACGCCGACCACTACCTCGGCCTGCCGGGCATGCTGAAGACCTTCGCACTCAGGGGCCGCGAGGTGCCGCTGACTGTCTACGGCCCGCCCGGGCTCAACGAGCTCTTCGGCATCCTGCGCCGTGTCTTCGGGCGGTTGAGCTACGAGCTGACCCTCGTCGAGCTCCGGCCGGGCGAGGGCGTCGCGAGGGAGGACTACCGGATCGAGGCGTTCGCGGTCGAGCACGGGGTGTCGGCGAACGGATACGCGCTCGTCGAGGAGGCCCGCCCGGGCCGCTTCGACCTCGAGGAGGCGAAGCGTCTCGGCGTCCCGGAAGGGCCGCTCTTCGGGAGGCTCCAAGGCGGTGAGGCCGTGGACCTCTCCGATGGGGCCACGGTGAGCCCCGAGCAGGTGCTCGGCCCCGCACGACACGGGAGGAAGGTCGTCCTCGCGGGCGACACGAGGTCCGCCGACTCCGTCCTGGCGGCGGCGAGGGATGCGGACGTCCTCGTCCACGAAGCGACGTTCTCGGTCGAAGAGCGCGAGCGCGCCGCGGAGACGCTGCACGCCACCGCGACGAGCGCGGCCGAGCTTGCGCTTGCAGCCGGGGTGCGCCTGCTCGCCCTCACCCACCTCTCAAACCGCTATTTCGGGCCGGAGATCGTCCGCGAGGCGCGCACTGTTTTTCCCGAAACGGTCGTTCCGAAGGACTTCGATATCATCGACGTCCGCTTCCCGGAGCGGGGTGGGCCCCGGCTCGTGAAGGGCGGGGCGTTGGGCCGGCAGGAGGAGGGGGAGCCGCATGACAAGGATGGTTCAGGCGATCATGGCGAGCGACCTCGCGGAGGCGGAGGAGATTCAAACGATCCTGCGCTCCGCGGGGATCCAGTCGGAGCTCGAGTCGGCCGTCGAGACGCATCCGACGGCGCTCGCTGACGCGCCCCAGAAGGTGCTCGTCCCGGAAGGTTCGCTCGAGGCGGCACAGGACGCCATCGAGGCGATGACCGACCCGGATGAGCTCATCGGCGGACGCTAGCCCGGCCGCGTCGCACTTCGGCGCGATCGCAGGCTCGTACGACCGGCTGCGGCCGGTCGACGAGAGGTGGTGGGCGCTTTTCGACCGCCTCGTCGCCGCGGGAGACCTGGCCGGGCGCCGAACGCTCGACGTGGGCTGCGGCACTGGCACCCTTGCCCTCGCGCTCGCGGAGCGCGGCGGCAAGGTCTGGGGGGTCGACTCCTCGCCGGAGATGCTCGCCGAGGCGCAGGCGAAGAAGACACGGGCGCGATTCAAGGAGGGTGCCGCTGAGGCGCTCCCGTTCAAAGACCGGTGGTTCGAACGGGTGGTCATGCGGCTCTCGTTGCAGCATCTCGACCGCCCGCGTGCGCTCGCCGAGGCGGCGCGCGTGCTCGTGCCGGGCGGGCGGTTGCTGATCGCCACCTTCGATCCGGACCACTTCGACGGGTACTGGCTGAACGAGCTCTTCCCGTCCGTTGCCGAGATCGATCGCTTGCGTTTTCCGGACGCAACGACACTGACAGCGGAGCTCGAGAACGCCGGCTTCTCAGCCGTGCGGATCGAGACCCTGAGCCAGCCGGGAGCGCTCTCTCGGCCCGAGGCGCTGGAGCGGATTCGAGGCCGCTACATCTCGACGCTGAACCTGATCGACGAGGCCGAGTACGAACGCGGGCTTGCCGTCGCCGAGGCGCGGATTCCGGAGAAGCTCGAGTACCGGCTCGAGTGGCTGATCGTGTCCGCCGAGAAGCCCCCGCTCGACGCCGTCCGCACGCGCGGCTAACCTACTGCCCGCACACCTTTAACTCGGTCCAGAGAGGCCGGAAAGGAGTTGCTTGTGGCTGCGCATGTCGATGCAGGGCGCGTTCTCCTGGATTCGGAGGCGCTCAACCGGACGATCGCCCGCATCGCTCACGAGATCGTCGAGGGAAACAGCGACCTCACGACGGTCGCGCTCGTCGGTATCCAGACCCGGGGCGTGCCGCTGGCCCAGCGGCTCCGGCGCCTGATCGAGGACTTCGGCGGCGTGGAGGTCGCGCTCGGGAGCGTCGACATCACCTTTCATCGGGACGACGTCGTCGTCCGCGGCGGCGAGCGGCCGTTGCACGCCCAGCCCGTCGTAAAGGCGACGAAGCTCGACTTTCCTCTCGAGGGGATGACGTGCGTCCTCGTGGACGACGTCCTCTACACCGGCCGGACCATCCGCGCCGCGATCGAGACCCTCTTCGAGTACGGCCGGCCGGCCCGCGTCCAGCTCGCATGCCTCGTCGACCGCGGCCACCGCGAGCTTCCGATCCGGCCCGACTACATCGGCAAGAACCTTCCGACTGCCCGCGGCGCGCGTGTTCAGGTGCAGCTCGTCGAGGTGGACGAAGTCGACCGAGTCCTTCTCATCCCCGAAACCGAGGAGTGAACGCATGGCCGAAGTGACACCGTTGATCCGAGACGAGCTGCTGCCGCCCCGCGGCCCTGGGCGACGGCATCTGATCTCGATCACCGATCTGACGAAGGACGACGTCGAGCGCCTGCTCGCGCTCGCGCGCACATTCTCCGCCTCGCTCGAGCGCGAGGTGAAGAAGCTCCCGGCGCTCAAGGGCCGGACCGTCGTGAACATGTTCTTCGAGTCCTCGACCCGCACGTCATCGAGCTTCGAGCTCGCCGCGAAGCGGCTCTCCGCGGACGTGATGTCGATCAAGGCGTCCGGTTCCGCGGTGGACAAGGGCGAGTCGCTCAAGGACACCGCGCTGACGATCGGCGCCTACGACCCCGACGTCATCGTTCTCAGGCACCCGCACATCGGCGCGCCCCGGGTGATCGCGAACGCGACCAACGCGCACGTCGTGAATGCGGGGGACGGGACGCACCAGCACCCGACCCAGGCGCTCCTCGACCTGTACACGATCGACGAGGAGCTCGGCGGGATCGCCGGCCTCCATGTGGCGATCGTCGGAGACGTCCTCCACTCACGGGTCGCGCGCTCGGACATCCAGGCGCTCGTTCTCATGGGCGCGCGGGTGACCGTGGTCGGCCCGCCGCCGCTGATCCCGCGCGGGATCGAGGCGATGGGTTGCGAGGTCTCCTACGACATCGAGACGATCAAGGACGCCGACGTCGTCTACGTCCTCCGCATGCAGAAGGAGCGGATGCTCGAGGGTGCCAACTACGTCCCGAGCCTGCGCGAGTACACCGCGCGCTGGGGCGTGACGCCCGAGCGGCTGCGGCCGGGTCAGAAGGTCATGCACCCTGGGCCGATGAACCGCGGCGTCGAGATCGACCCGGTTGTGGCGGACGCGGCCGACGCGCTCATCGAGCGCCAGGTGCGAAGCGGTCTCGTCGTCCGCATGGCAGTCCTGTACGACCTTCTCACCCACGGGCCCGTCGAGGTGAAGGTCGCCGAGATCGAGGCGGTGGCGTAATGGAGCAGACCCTGTTCGGCGGCAACGGCCGCAAGGACGACCTGAGCTACGAGGGCGTGCGTGTCCTTGACCCGACCGAGGGGATCGACGAGACGCTGAACCTCACCGTCGAGGCGGGCGTGATTACGAAGATCGAGCCCGGCTCGGGGGGTGACGGGCGCATCGTGGCGCCCGCGTTCGTCGACCCGCATGTCCACCTCCGCACGCCTGGGAGGGAGGACGAAGAGGACATCGCGTCCGGCACGAAGGCCGCCGCCGCCGGTGGCTACTGCGGGATCCTCGCCATGCCGAACACCGAGCCCGCAGTCGACTCGGCGGCCGTCCTCGGAGCTCTCGTCGAGCGCGCGAAGGACGAGGCCCAGGTCCCCGTGGGGTTCTTGGCCGCGATCAGCAAGGGCCAGGAGGGTGCCGAGTTGACGGAGATGGTCGAGCTCGCCGAGCGCGGCGCGGCCGGATTCACCGACGACGGACGCCCCGTCGCATCGCCGGGGCTCCTGCGCCGCGCGCTCCAGTACCACGCGGTCACGGGCAGGCGCATCGCGGTCCACTGCGAAGAGGCGGCGCTCTCGCGCGGAGGTCATGTGCACGAGGGCCTCGTCTCGGCGGAGCTCGGCTTCGGCGGCTATCCGTCGGTGGCCGAGAGCGTGATGGTCGGCCGCGATCTCATGCTCGCCGCCTACGAGAACCAGCCGATCCATGTCCTCCATCTGTCGGCACGCGAATCCGTCGACGAACTGAGAAGCGCTCGCTCGGCCGGCGTGCAGGCGAGCGGCGAGGTGACTCCTCACCACCTCTGCCTGACCGACGAGGCGGTGCGCTCACTCGACCCCAACGTGAAGATGAACCCGCCCCTTCGCGCGGAGGAAGACCGGCAGGCGCTCCTCGAGGCGCTGAAGGACGGGACGATCGAGGCGATCGCGACCGACCACGCGCCGCACGCACGACACGAGAAGGACGTTCCGTTCGAGGAGGCGCCCTTCGGCGTCACCGGCCTCGAGACCGCCTTCTCGGTGCTCTACACGCGCCTGGTCGAACCGGGGACGCTCTCGCTCGCCGTGCTGATCGACCGCATGAGCGCCGGGCCCGCCCGCATCTACGGGCTGGAGCGGCCGCGGATCGCGGTCGGCGCACCTGCGAATCTCGTCGTCCTCGACCTCGAGCGGACGTGGCGCGTCGAGGAGAGTGGCTTCCGGTCGCGCTCGCCCAACTCCTGGCTGCTCGGGCAGACCCTCAAGGGCAGGGTCGTCGAGACCGTCGCCAACGGGAAGCTGGCGTACTCGGCATGACCGGGTTTCTGGTCCTCGAGGACGGAAGCGTCTTCAACGGGCGCTCGGTCGGAGCACACGATGTCGCTTTCGGCGAAGCGGTGTTCACGACCGCGATGACGGGCTACCAGGAGATCGTCACCGACCCGAGCTATGCGGAGCAGCTCGTCTGCTTCACGGCTCCGATGGTCGGGAACTACGGCGTCTCTCCCGCGCGCTCCGAGTCGACGGCGGCGCACGCGCGGGCGGTGCTCATGCGTCAGGCGACCGGCCTGGAATGGCCGCGCTGGCTCGCAGCACAGGGGATCGTCGCGCTCGAAGAGATAGACACGCGCTCCCTCGTCCTCCGGTTGCGGCAGCGCGGAGCCATGCGCGCGGCTGTCGTGGCTGGCAACGCCTCCGTCGAGGAGGTGCTCTCCCAGGTGCGGGTGAGGGCAGGGATGGAGGGCCAGGCACTCGTCGCCGGCGTCTCGACCGAGACCCCCTACACGGTCGGCCGGGGCGCTGTCTCGCTCGGCATCCTCGACTACGGGTG
Organism: Gaiellaceae bacterium; assembly: GCA_035296905.1. Classification (GTDB taxonomy): domain Bacteria; phylum Actinomycetota; class Thermoleophilia; order Gaiellales; family Gaiellaceae; genus DATEOR01. Next base: position 340 of record DATHAA010000099.1, on the reverse strand, counting down.
CAAACGCTCGATCGTCGAGCGCGCGGTCGCCTCAGGAGCCGGCGTGACGGTGTACCCGCACTCGACCGACGCGCAGACCCTCCTCGCTGCCCGCCACGACGGCATCGTCCTCTCCAACGGGCCCGGCGACCCGGCAGCGCTTCCCGTGGAGGCGGCCGTGGTCGCCGAGCTGATCGGGCGCGTGCCGCTCCTTGGCATCTGCCTCGGCCACCAGCTGCTCGCACTCGCGGCCGGCTTCGAAACCTTCAAGCTCCCGTTCGGGCACCGCGGCGCGAATCACCCCGTGCTCGACCTGCGCGCGAACCGCGTGCTCGTCACGAGCCAGAACCACGGCTTCGCG
>DATHAA010000098.1:0-6463 GCA_035296905.1 Gaiellaceae bacterium | reverse complement strand
GCAGATCGCCGCCGCGGCCGCGCTTGCGTGGTTGCTGGCGGCGAAGGTCCTTGGACACCCCGATGCCTATTTCGCCCCGCTCGCGGCCATTGTCGCGCTTGCGGCTACGCGTGGGCAGCGGGTGCGCCAGGCGGTCGAGATGGTGCTCGGCGTGGCCGTGGGAATCGGTGTCGGGGACCTGGTCGTGCGCGCGATCGGCATCGGGACCTGGCAGCTGGCGCTCATCGTCGCCCTCGCCCTGGCCGCCGCCCTCATCCTCGGACCCGGTCGCATGCTCTCGACCGAGGCCGCCGTCTCAGCTGCTCTCGTGGCGACCGTATCCCCGCAGACCCAGGGATTCCCTCCGACACGCTTCCTCGATGCGCTGCTCGGAGGGGCGGTGGCGCTCGTCTTCAGCCAGCTCCTATTCCCGGTCCATCCCGTGAAGGTCGTCCGCGAGACGCTCGAGTCGATCCTCGCGAGGCTCGCCGCCACCCTCGACGACGTCGCGGACAGCCTCGAGCGCCGCGATCTCGATGCTGCCCACGAGACGCTGCGTCGCGCGCGCGAGATCGACGCCGCCTGGAGCGAAGTCGAGCACGCCCTCGACGCGGGACGGGAGGCCGCGCGCTTCTCGCCGACCGGGCGCCGGATCCGCGGCCGCTTCGCGGACGTCCAGGACGTCGGCCTCCCGCTCGACCTTACGGTGCGCGATGCCCGCACGCTCGCGCGTGGCGCCGTCCGGGCGCTGACAATCGGCGAAAGTGTCCCGGAGGGCATACCTGCAGCGATTCGGGATCTTGCCTGTGGCGCCCGAGAGCTCGCCGAGGAGTTCGCGGGTGGCGACGACGAGGGAGAGGTCCATGCGGCGGCACTGCGCGCCACCCGCCGTGCCACGGCGGTCCTCCCGACGCAGGGAGAGCTGTCGACGAGCCTGCTCGTGGGCCAGGTGCAGGCGACCTCCGCGGACATGCTGCGGAGCCTCGGGCTCGATCAGGAACGGGCGCACGCGATGGTTGGGGAGGAGGCGGTAAGCGCGGCTGGAGACGACTCGGCAGGGAATGGATCGGCACCTGCCTCGTGAACTACGTCTGGCGCGAGCGGCGAGCCGCTTCTACAGCTACCTCCTGCGGCTCAACTCGTTTCCTGTGGCGCTCGATCGTTATGAGCGCCGCTGCCGCTTTCTCAGCCGCCAACTGAGAGAGAGAGGCGTCTACCCCGGCTCGCCGGCACGGAAGTTGTCGGCTCGCCAGTTGAGGTCGTCGGGACCCACCTGTAACCGGCGTCGCCTCTGACTCCACCCCCGAAGTCGATCGCATCCTGCCCGTTCAGGATGAGCTTCTCCGTCGCGTCGTGAACCGGGTTCTCGCGATTAGCGTCGAGCGCGTAGTGGCTGGCCGTGACGGTGTTACCGACCACCTTGAGCACCATCCGCTTCCAACCCGTCCCGCGGCGGAAGGTCGTCGTGTAGCCGGCGAGGTCGGTCGTCGCCCCGTTGACGAACTTCTGGACGTTGATCCCGTTGTTCGTTGCCGAGTAGTGCGCCTTGAGGTGGTAGAACTTTCCGTTCACGAGCCGCCCCTTGACTAGGGGAGATACGTGACCCGAGGTCGCGGTCGGCACGTAGTAGTCGATCGAGGTCTCGACGTCCTCCGCAAACCATCCGGCGCCGATTCGGAGAAACCCCAAGCGTGCGCCGGAAGCCTCGAGAAAAAGTGTCGTCTGCTAGCGGGTCGCCTGCTCAGCAGCAGGGCCGGTCGAGACACTAACGGGCCGAAAGGGTCCGGAGACCTTCACTTGCCTTCCCCACCGTTGTCAGGGGAGCCATTCTCGGGCTAAGGCAGCAGGGCTTTCAGGTCGCAAGGTCGAGGCGGTTCGTCACCCGCCCCCTGCGCTGCGTAGAAACGGCTTCCTCCTTGCTAAGAAACAAGCTCGACAACTACAAAGCCGGAAACGAGCGGCTTCGTCCGCTCGCCCGTGGCGGGTGTGCGATAACGCGGCTGGTGCCTTGCCGTGCCCGAGACCTGCCCGTCCCGACCGATAAGAAAGGAGAGCGATGAGCTTCGATCTCACCCACCGCGACGACTGCGAGACGAGCGGCCCCTGGAGGCTCGTGCGTCGGACGCTCGGCCTGGGCTCGTTCGGCATGAACCTCGTCGACATCCCACCCGGCGAGCAGATCCCCGAGCACGATGAGGCCGGCCGCGACCAGGAGGAGGTCTTCTACGCCGTGAGCGGCACACCGACGCTGGTGATTGATGGGGAAGACCGGCCTACAACGGCGGGAACTTTCGCCCGGCTCGACCCCGAGCATCGGCGGACGGTGCGCAACGACGGCGAGGAGATCGCAACCGTCTTAATCGTCTCCGCACCCCGCTCGAGCGGGTACGAGCCGATGGAGTGGGCATGACCGTCTCGACGGAGCAGCTCCACGAGATCATCGCCGCCTACAACGAGGCGTGGAACGCTCACGACGTCGAGCGCATCGGTTCGATGCACACGCCCGACATGGTCTTTGAGAACCACACCGCGGGCGAGCGAGCCGAAGGCGCGAAGGCGCTCGAGCACATCGCTCGCATCTTCGAGTCGTGGCCCGACATCGCCTTCGAGACGCGGCGCCTCTATGTGCGCGAGGGCCTGGTAGTCCAGGAATGGACGGCGAGGGCGACGCACGAGAAGCCGCTGAGTCGGGGCGACATCGTCGCCGAGCCCTCGGGCGCTCGCATCGAGTGGGAGGGGGTCGACGTCATTCCCTTCGTGGACGGGAGAATCAAGCGCAAGGACGTCTACTCGGACTCGGTGGCGATCCTTCGCCAGGTTGGGTTGCTCTAGGCAGCGCCGAAGGCGCGCTCGCGTCTGTCTCCTCGATGACGAGCCAGGAATGGAGGCGCTTCTCGCTTCTTCCTGACAACAGTAGGGAGGGCAGGTGAAGGGCTCCGGACCCTTTCGGCTTGTTCGGGCGGGGAGCCTGGTCTTCGCGGGCCTAGCGCCTGACGGTGTTGTGAATCTCCAAGAACTCCGGCTCGCCTGGGTCTATCCCGATCTCCTCCAGCAGCGGCATGAGGCGCTCCGCGAAGGCGTTCATCTGCTCCTGAGAGTAGTCGATTCGCCGTCTTGAGGAAGGGGAGTGGCCGCCAGACGGCCTGGACTACCACGTGTGCTTCCTGTCAGACGGAAACGTCCGAGTTAGCGAGATCTGGGACTCTGCGAGTTTGGGTCAGCGCGGCTATTCCTCGTCCACCGCCGTGACGTGGTGAGGCATCCCCACAGGCTTCGACTGGGTCGAGCCCCGCTGTCTCAGGTAGACGGCCAGGATGGAGGTCGCCGCGAGCGCGAGGAACTCAGACTGCCAGTTCTGAAGCGTCCGGACCCAGAAGTCCGGGTTCGCGAGGTAGCCGATGAGCGACACAGTCGCCTGTTGATGATCGATCTGGTCGGCGTTGAAGGATGACCAGCCGGTCACTGCCTGGGCGGCCCAGCTACCGAGAAAGATGACGAGCACGACCAGAGCGAGGTCGTCTCGGCCAAGCAGCGTCTTCTCGAAACTGGCCTCGCCACCTTCGACGAGGTCGATACGCCTGCTGCTACGCAAGATCTCGGTCCGCGACGCCGACGGGACGCCGTGGGAGGTCTTCGCGCACCACGACGACACGGAGCAAGCAGGCGACGGAGGCTTTCAGGCTGCGGAGGCTGAGCCTTGCGGGTGCGGTGAAACGGGATGCGGCTGCGCTGCGAAGGGCGCAGCGGACGTGTGTTGCGCGTGACCCGAGCCGGTTCCTAACGCGTTACCGACCGAGGCTGTCGCGTCGTGCCTCGCCGAGGGCCTGGCCGCGTTCGCGTTCGGTTTCGTCGGAGCGGGGACCATCGTGGCCGACTCCGCCTACGACGGCGTGTTCGGCAACGTCGGGATCGCGCCCGTCTTCGGCCTGGTCCGGTAGCCCCTCACGGCACGTCCCGTGAGGGGCTGGCCGCGCGCGTATGATGCGCCGCGGTGGGTTCGCTGACTCCAAAGAGCATTGCCGTCACTGCCGTGAAAGGCCTTTCAGCGTTCGGCTACATGCTCGCCGCAACGCTCTTTTGCACGGCATGTTCTGGCCTACCCCTCCTGGCGGGACTACTCGGTGGGCTAGGCGTGTGGGCGCGATTTGGGCTGAGCGCGGGGATTGTCTCGGCCGTTGTGCTGTCTTACACGCTCATCCGCAGGAAGCGAGCGGCTAGGGCGTGTGCGCCTACGCCTTCAAGCAGTTGTAGCGCAGAGCCGCTTTCTCAGGCGCGCTCGTAACTGCTGTGAAAGGGGGCGGGCGAGGTCCTCGTCGCTACGGGGCAAGGCCCAACTGGCTCAACCGAGATAGGTCATCCTCGACCATCGCTGTAACGGAGGCGAGTTTTCCCGCCTCGACCCGGAAGATGTAGACCTCATCGACGTTCTCGAAGCGTCGGCCCGTCGCAGGACCCCGCGCCACTCGCCTCGGTAGGTGCCTGAGCACTTGAAGTGGCCAACGACCTTGTCGCCTTCGGCGATCACATCGGCGACCTCCATGTGGAAGTCCGGGAAGGACTCCCGAAAGGGACCGATCCACCCTCGCGCGGCCGAAGCTATCTCGCCGGTTGCAATGTCGTCCAGCGCCCCGAAATCATCCCGGTTCACCGCTTCCACCAGCCGCCGGACTACGCCGTCGGACCGATCGTCGGGGCCTCCCTCGGCGGCTTCGCCTATCAGCTCGTCCGCGGGGATGGCCTCGGCGGTTCCACCATCCCCAAGGAGGCGCCAGATGGCCGAGTCCTGTTCGTCTGCCTGCACAACGCGGGCCGCTCCCAGATGAGCGAGGCGCTGTTCACCGAGGCGGCGAAAGGCCGGCACCAGGCTGAGTCGGGGGGGACGACGCCCGCCGAGCGCGTGCACCCGCAGGTGGTCGAGGTCATGGGCGAGAAGGGCATCGACCTCGAGGGCCGCAGATCCAGACGGCTCGACCGAGCGGCGGCCGAGCGTGCCGACGTGGTGGTGACGATGGGCTGCGGCGACGAGTGCCCCTACATTCCCGGCAAGCGGTACATCGACTGGGATCTGGACGACCCGAAGGACAAGCCGGTCGAAGACGTGCGCGCCGTCCGGGACGACATCGAGCTCGCGTCGCCGACCTTGTCCGCGAACTCGATTCCGGGTCGAGCGACCGCTAGCCCCGAGTTGCTTACAGGCTAGGACTGCGAAGTTGACGCTCGAACGGGCACGCGGAGCCCTGCTGGGAACGTTCGTCGGCGACGCGCTCGGCATGCCCTACGAGGGGTGTCGTGCGGGGACGGCCCCTCGACCGCTCGAGATGGTCGAGGCGCGGCTCGGGCGCGGAACCTACACCGACGACAGCCAGATGATGATCGCGCTCGCGGAGTCGCTGCTGGCCTGCGGCCGCGTCGAGCCGGAACACCTCGCCAGTGCTTTTCTCGACGCCTACGACCCGCAGCGTGGCTATGGGTCGGGCACGGTCGAGGTCCTCTCGCGCTGGCGGGCGGGCGAGCCGGTCGACGCGGCCGCGGAGCGCCTGTTCGGAGCCTCCGGCGGTTCCTTCGGCAACGGGGCTGCGATGCGGATCGCGCCGGTCGCCGTGATGTTCGCGAGCGACACCGAGCGGCTCTTGCACGAGGCGCGGGCGAGTGCCCGTCTGACCCACACGCATCCCGTGGGAATCGAGGCGGCGGTGGCACAGGCGGCGGCCGTGGGCGCCGCCCTCACGGGTGGTGATCCGCTCGCCGCACCCACGGAGGCCTTGCGTGGCGGGGAGGTCGAGGAGCGACTCGCGGAGGCGGCGAAACACGTCGAGGACAGAATCTCCCCGATCGAGACGGCGAAGTTGCTCGGCAACAGTTCGGCGGGTCACGAGTCGGTCCCAGCGGCGATCTACTCCGCGGCGGCGCACTCGGGCTTCGAGGAGCCGGTCACGTTCGCAATCGCCTGCGGGGGCGATACGGATACGATCGGGGCGATGGCGGGCGCGATCGCAGGCGCTCGCCACGGCCTTGGCGCGATCCCGACACGGTGGCTCGAGGCGCTCGAAGAGGGAGACCGGGGGCGATCTTACGTGGATGACCTCGCCCAGCGGCTCTGGGAATGCGGGAGCTGAGCTGCAAGGGAAGGGAGGAAAGTGCGAACGCTTCACGCGGGCAACCGGTAGATGTGCACGATCCTCGGAGCGTCGCTCTCCGGGACGAATCGGGCCGCCGATCGGCTACCGCGTCGAATCAGCGCTGAGCAGGGAGACCGCGTGACGGGACGGGGACGTGCCCGGACGAGCAGTCGGCTAGTTCGAGGGCGTTAGGTCACGGGCGCGCCGGTACGAGGCGTGGGCACCACAGCAGAGCGCCGAGCGCGCGTCCCGCTCCGTCCCGCGTCCCTCTGCCGCGAGGCCGCCGACGGCCTTTCGTCGGCCTCAGTTGATCCAGACGGCCCTTGGCCGCCTCGGGTCACTCTGTGGCGACGAAAGGGCTCCCG
>DATHAA010000097.1:0-2086 GCA_035296905.1 Gaiellaceae bacterium | reverse complement strand
ACGTCCTCAGGACCGAGCAGACCCGATTCGAGATCGGCGATCGCGTCTCCGAGTGCGTCGGCAAAGCCTGGAAATCGTGCGGAAGCGGAAAGACCGTTCAGCGACGCTCCACCGACTACGTGGGAGAGAAGAAGCGAGCGCTGAATCGGCGTCAGCGGTGGTTTCCAGCCGCCGCCCTCCCGCGCGAGAATGCGACGGAAGAGGTCGTCGAACGTCCCGATCCAACCTCCAAAGAGACCCGGGGACCGAGTCAGGAGGTCGCGCTCGACGCGCTCCACGTCGCCGCGTGTGGGAACGATGAGAACGGGCTCCCGGTCGAGCGAGGCGAGGTACAGATCGAGGAGACGCGCTACCTTGCCGGCGTTCGCCGGGCCGACGAGCAGAGCCAGCGCCACTTCACCATTCTAGGCCGCCCACCGGCTGATCGCCGGTGGGCTCGGCCTTGGCGGAATCGGGCTAGGCCGCGACGGACTTCGGCCGGCGGCCGCGCCGCGCAGCCGGCGTTCCGGGCATCTTGCCGGCGCAGTTGTCGCAGAGATCTGCGGCCTTCGCACCGCGCCGTGCGTCGGAAAAGGTCACGCGAAGAGACGCACCTTTTCCCTCTTCGACTTCCTTACCACAATCGTCACATACGAGAACGGTCTTTCGAGCCATCGATTCCTCCAGAAAGGTGGGAACTCTCAGAGTAAAGCGATAGCAATTCTAGGGATTGATTCTCGCGCGTCAAATCCGGCTACTCGTGCCTGATCGTCCCGCCAGATAAAGCACGGGTTCGCTCCGCGTTCTGAAGGAAGGCATTTTCGCTCAACCGAGCCTTTGCGCCGAAGTGCGCGACGATGCCGATTCCCATCCGGGCCAGATCGCCCGAGTCGTGATCGGGACGCGTTCCAGAGACTGCATTGCCAGAGATCATGCACTCTGAGAAATCACCGCAGAAGATTCCGACCCCGACTCCGCCGGCGACCTCGTTGTCCTGGACGTCGCCCATCGACATCTCGGTGATCGTAATTCCGCGCATCGTTGTTTCGATGACACGATTTCGCCGGACGAGCGAGTGTGCAAAGTGCGTGACGATGCCTTCTTGGCCACCCACGATCGTGCAGTCCTCGACGAGGCTCGGAGCCAGGTCGAACCCGAACGAGATGTCGATGCCCTGGCCGTACTCAGCGTCGAGCGACTCGATCAGGCAGTTGCTGATGCGCGCCTGGCCTCGCCGAACCTGGATCCCGTCGAGGGAGAATCCGGAGATCGCGACGTCTTCGACGACGACGCCCTCGGCGCCGTCCACCTCGATCCCGATCTCGCCACCCACGATGGTGAGTCTGCGGACCGTGACATCGTCCGACGTCACGACGATCCCGCCCCGCACGATCGCGCCTGGGTCGCCGACCAGGATCTGGGATTGGTCGAGCACGAGTGGCCCCTGGTGCACGCCCGCGGCGAGGCGAACCGTAGGCGGCCGGGTTCCCCAAGCGACGCCGCCTGCTGCGGCGAGGAGCGTCACGACCGCGAGGGCCGCGACGGCCCCGAGCCGACCAAGCTCGCCGCCGTCCTCGCCGTAGGAGAGGGAGAGGAGCGGGAACGCGGCGTGCCCGAGCAGCTGCGCTAGGGCCCAGGAGGCCCCGAAGAGCGCGAGCGCGCCGCCCAGCGGAGCGCCGATCCCGAGCACCCGAACGAGTCCCATGAGGATCCCGAGCTCGAGGAGCCCCGCGGGAACCGCTACCCAACCGGGCTGGTACGGAAGGACGCGGTGGTAGAGAAAGGCGTCGAGCGCCACCCCGACCCCGACCATGAGAGCGGCCAGCTCGACCGGCCACCAGTCACGCATGAGGGCGCCAACCACTGCGGCTACGACGAACGGGACGAGTGCCACCGCGAGCCGCGACTCGAGGCGGCCTCTCAGCGTGTAGGACATCGCTTCACCGCCCGGAGGAACCTGCGCGCCGCGTACTTGGCGCCCATGAGAGTATCGGCGGCCGGGAAAGCCCACTGCGCCGGTGCCCCGGCGAGGGCGAGCGTTCGCGTCGTGTCGGTCAACCCGGCCACCGTCGAGTCCGGCGTCAGGACAATCCACCCCTCTTGGGTC
>DATHAA010000096.1:0-33432 GCA_035296905.1 Gaiellaceae bacterium | reverse complement strand
GCGCAGATGCGGACGTTCGGAACCCCGTCCACGGTCATCATGCAGTTCGCGCAGCTCCCCGAGCAGCAGAGAAGCCCGCGCGGGCGGTGGTACTTGAAGCTCCGCGAGAAGATCCGCTGGCCGGAGGCGTAGAGCGCCGAGCCGAAGGTGTCGCCCTCGAAGGCCCTGACCGGCTTGCCGTAGTACGAAAACGTCACCTCCCGGTTGCGGTCGAGCCTCTCTCCGGTTCGGGCGGGGAGCCTCATTCGGCGCGGACCTCGTGCTGCGTCGGCTCGAAGATCTCCGTGCGGATCACCTCGTTCGTCCTCGTGTCGCGCTCGGCCTGGAACCAGATCTCGCAGCCCTGGCGGTGGTACCACCACTCGCGCTGCACGCCGGCGACGTTCCTGCGGAAGTAGATGTAGCTCGCCAGCTCGCGAAGCGTGGGCGATTCTTTCGGGCGCACCGTCACCTCGCCGGCGCAGCTGAACTCGTTCACGTCGCGCGGCCCGCAGTTCGGGCAGTCGAGGAGGAAACTCACGCAGCCGGCTCCTCCGCCTGGCCGAGCATCCGCTGGAGCTCGGCGAGCACCCAGACGAGCGCGTCTCTCGTCGCGCCCTCCGCAGCCTCGCCGTCCCGCGCCCGGCAGGCCTCGAGCAGCGTGTCCGGCCCACGCCGGAGCGCCGCGAAGGCCTCGGGGTCGCGGCAGAGGTAGAGGATGTAGCGCTCGACCCGGATCCGCTGGTCCTCGAGCGCACGCAGAAGCCGCGGCCGCTCGGCGCAGGCGTAGCAGGCGTCGCGGAGCGACCAGAAGGAACCGAGGTAGGCATCGAGGTCGCCGGCGCGGAACGCGCGCTCCATCTCGTCGCGGGCGGCCTCCATCGCCGCGAGGGCGCCGTCGGTGATGCGCTCGGCGCCCGCGCGGGCAAGGAACGTCTCGAGGCCGAGACGGAGCGCCTGGATCTCCTCCAGCTCCTCGACGGACAACGATGCCACCCTGGAGCCTCGGCGCGGGATGCTCACCACGAGCCCTTCGCTCTCGAGCCGGCGCAGCGCATGGCGCACCGGCGTGAGGCTGACGTCGAGCCGGCCGGCGACGTCCTCGAGGGGGAGGCGCTCACCGGGGGCAAGCTCGAGGCGGCCGATCTCCTGGCGGAGGATGCGATAGACGCCGTCTTCGACGGACGAGATCTCGAGCGGGGCGGAGAGTTCAGTGGCCACCGTTGATCTTTGATCAAAGATGATCGAAAGCCTCATGTCAAGCGGCTTTGCGCGCCCGCCTTACGCGTCGATCGAGACGTAGCTGGGCTGCGCCGCCACCCGATCGATCCACGCCCGGATCCTCGGGTAGCCGGAGAGGTCGAAGCCGCCCTGGTGCGCGACGTGCGTGTAGGCGTAGAGCGCGATGTCGGCAATCGAGAAACCGTCGACGAGGAAGTCGCGCCCGTCCGAAAGCCCGCGCTCGAGGCCGTCGAGCGCCGCGTAGCCGCCGCGCTGCTTCTCCTCAAACGCCTCCTGCGAAGGCGCCATGTCGTGCATGAGCCAGTGGCGGGCGACGGCGACGTACGGCTCGTGGCTGTATTGCTCGAAGAACATCCACTGGAGCACCTTGGCGCGGTCGTAGGAGCCCGAGGGAACGTATTGCGTCCCGTCGGCGAAGTACCACAGGATCGCGCCGGACTCTCCGAGCGGGCGCCCGTGATCGAGCACAACGGTCGGTACGCGCAGGCCCGGGTTGAGGCCGCCGAGCACCTCCTCGCGGTCCGACTTGTCGACGACGGAGAGCGGCTGCCGCTCGTAGTCAACTCCGAGGAGGGCGAAGAGAAGGCGAACCTTGTAACAGTTGCCAGAGACCGCGGAGTCGTAGAGGACTACGGTCATCGGTCGCCGTTCGTCCCCGGGATCCAGTCCGTGCCGGCGAGCGGCACCTTCGCCATGGCCGCGGCCTCGACGGTGAGCGCGACGAGGTCCTCCGGCTCGAGGTTGTGCACGTGGGACTTGCCGCACGCTCGTGCGAGCGTCTGTGCCTCGAGCGTCAGCACGCGCAGGTAGTTGGCGATGCGCCGCCCGCCGAGGATGGGGTCGAACCGGGCTGCGAGCTCGTCGTCCTGCGTCGAGATCCCGGCCGGGTCGAGGCCGGCCTGCCAGTCGTCGTAGAAGCCGGCCGCACTCCCGATCGCGCGGTACTCGTGGTCGCGATGTGGGTCGTTGTCGCCCATCGCGATCAGCGCCGAGGTACCTATCGAGACGGCGTCGGCGCCGAGGGCGAGCGCCTTGGCGACGTCGGCGCCCGCCCGGATCCCGCCGGAGACGATCAGCTGCACCTGGCGGTGCAAATCGAGCTCCTGCAGCGCGTCGGCTGCGATGCGGACGGCAGGAAGGGTGGGGATACCGACGTGCTCTATGAACACGTCCTGCGTCGCAGCTGTGCCGCCCTGCATCCCGTCGACGACGATCACGTCCGCGCCCGCCTTCACCGCAAGCTGGACGTCGTAGTACGTGCGCGTCGCGCCGACCTTGACGAAGATCGGCTTCTCCCAGTCGGTGATCTCCCGGAGCTCGCCGATCTTGATCTCGAGGTCGTCGGGCCCCGTCCAGTCGGGATGGCGGGACGCGCTGCGCTGGTCGATCCCCTTCGGGAGGTTGCGCATCTCGGCCACGCGGTCGGAGATCTTGTGGCCGAGGAGCATGCCTCCGCCCCCTGGCTTGGCGCCCTGGCCGACGACGACCTCGATCGCATCCGCCTTGCGCAGGTCGTCGGGGTTCATGCCGTAACGGGAGGGGAGGAGCTGGTAGACGAGGATCTTCGAGTGCTCGCGCTCCTCCGGCGTCATGCCGCCGTCGCCGGTCGTCGTCGACGTGCCCATCTCGGTCGCGCCGCGTCCGAGCGCCTCCTTCGCGGGCGCCGAGAGCGCGCCGAAGCTCATCCCGGCGATCGTGATCGGGATGCGTAGCTCGAGCGGCTTCTTGGCGAACCGCGTTCCCAGCGTGACGTCCGTGTCGCAGCGCTCGCGGTAGCCCTCGAGCGGATAGCGGGAGATGCTCGCGCCGAGGAGGAGCAGGTCGTCGAAGTGTGGGACGCGCCGCTTGGCGCCGAACCCGCGAATGTCGTAGATGCCCTCCTGTGCGGCTCGCTGGATCTCGGCGATGACGTTGCGGTCGTAGAGATACGACTCGCGGAGCGCCCAGTTGCCGTCGCGGGCCGCCATCAGTACGCGCTCGCGTTGTCGATGGAGAAGTTGTAGAGCTTGCGCGCCGATCCGTAGCGGCGAAAGTCCTCTGGGTTCAGGTCGTCGATGCCCGCGCTCTCGAGCAAGGCGCGCAACTCTTCCACGTGCTCGTCGCGCAGCTCTTTCTGAATGCAGTCCGCGCCCAGGCTCCCCACCTCGCCGCGCACGTAGAGGCGGGCCTCGTAGATGGAGTCGCCGAGCGCGTCGCCCGCGTCGCCGCACACGACGAGGCGGCCCGTCTGCGCCATGAAGGCGGAGAGGTGGCCGACGCTGCCGCGCACGACGATGTCGACGCCCTTCATGGAGATCCCGCAACGCGCCGACGCGTCTCCGTAGACGACGACGAGGCCTCCGCGGCCCGTCGCAGCGGCAGACTGACTGGCATTCCCGTGGACGACCACGCGGCCGGACATGATGTTCTCGGCGAGCCCGGTGCTCGCGTTCCCCTGCACGCGCACGGTCGCGAGCTTGTTCATGCCGGCGCAGTAGTAGCCGACGTGCCCGTCGACTTCGACCTCGATCTCGGCGTCGAGCCCGGCGGCGACCGCGTGGGCGCCGTTCGGATTCACGATGCGCCAGTGGGCCGGGCCGCCATCGCGCGTCACGTCGTGGAGCCGCTGGTTCAGCTCGCGCAAGGGCGTGACCACGAGGTCGACGACCTCGACGCCCGTCGCCTCCGCGGACGCGCTCAAACCCTCTGCCACTCCCAGGCGTAGACAATGCCGGGCGCCGGCTCCCAGGCCCGCGCCTCCGACGCGCCGGGGAGGACGGAGATCGCGCGCCACTCGGAGCCCATCGCCACCCACTCGTCGGTCTCGGCGAGGACGGCGGGCTTGCACGCGATCGGGTCGCGGAGGACGGCGAAGCCGTCGATCGTGCCGACGAGAAAGGTGTAGAAGCCGTCGAGATCGTCGAGGCAGCCTTCGAGCGCCTGCTCGAGCGAGGCGCCTTCGCGCAATCGCCACGCGAGGTAGCCGGCGGCGACCTCGGTGTCGTTCTCCGTCTGGAAATCGATTCCCTCACGGCGGAGCTTCTCGCGCAGGCGATTGTGGTTCGAGAGGGAGCCGTTGTGGACGAGGCAGAGGTCGAGCCCGGTGGAGAAGGGATGCGAGCCCTCGGTTGTCACCTTGCTCTCGGTCGCCATGCGCGTGTGGCCCAGCGCGTGCGTGCCGCGAAAGTCCTCGAGGGCGAAGCGCCGCACGAACTCCTCGGGACGGCCGGTCTCCTTGTAGATCTCGATCGCCTGGCCCGCGCTCATGACGCGGAGCTTGGGATGCATCTGCCGCACCCAGGCCTCGGCGTCGTCCGCCTCCGCTTCGACGAGGAAGACGGCGTGGCTCGAGCGCACCTCGGGCTCCGCCGAGCCGCCGAAGGTCTGGCCGAGCTCGCTCCCGAGCGCCTCCCAGTCCTGAAGCGCGTCGGCGGAGAAAAGGGTCAGCTTGCTCGACCCACCCGGTGCCGGGTCGCGGTACACGGCGACGCCCGCGCTGTCGGGCCCGCGGTCCGACATCTGCTCGAGCATCGCGCCCAAGTGCCGGCCGAGCGACTCCTCGATCTCAGCCGACTTCGCAAACAGCCCGACGATTCCACACATATGTCCTCAACTTACATTGTGGATTACCGGCAAACCCGCTTGGAAAAAACGATGTTGCGGATCAGGATATGGAGGATTCCTACATAGCTAGAAGCGGGTCAGGTACTCCCGCACCTCCCAGGGCGTGACCTGCTCGTGGTAGCGGGCCCACTCGTCCCGCTTCACGCGGATGAAGTAGTCGACGTAGTCCTCGTCGCGCCCGCGGCCGAGGGCCGCGCGAAGAACGTCGTCGCCCTCGAGCTCCTCGGTCGCATCGAGCAGGTTGGACGGCAGTGTCTCGAGGCCGCGAGAACGCAGCTCGTCGTAGGGGATCGCGTAGAGGTTCTCGCCGTTCGGCTCGCCCGGCTCCAGTCCTGAGTCGATGCCGTCGAGCCCGGCCGCGAGGATGACCGCCGCGGCAAGGTACGGGTTGCAGCTGCCGTCGATTGTCCGGTCCTCGATCCTGCCCGGACCGGGGATGCGGAGCATCTGCGTGCGGTTGTTGTAGCCGTACGAGATCCAGACGGGCGACCACGTCGCGCCGCTCGCGGTCGAGCCGACCTTCAGCCGCTTGTAGGAGTTGACCGTCGGAGCCGTGACGGCGCTGTATGACCTCGCGTGCTTCGTCAGCCCGGCGATGAACTTGTAGGCGGTGTCCGAGAGCCCGAGCCCGCGCGGGTCGTCTTCGTCGAGGAAGAGGTTCGTGTCGCCGTCCCAGAGCGACATGTGGAAGTGGCAGCCGTTTCCGGTCAGGTTCGTGAACGGCTTCGGCATGAAGGTGGCGAGGATGTTCTTGCCCTCCTCGCGGCCTTTCTTCTCGGCGAGCTGGTGCACCATGTAGCGGAAGAAAATCGCGCGGTCACAGCTCGTGAGCGCGTCGGTGTACGTGAAGTTCTGCTCAAACTGGCCGTTTGCGTCCTCGTGGTCGTTCGCGTAGTTGCCCCAGCCGAGGTCGTTGACGTACCGCGAGACGGTCGTCAGGAAGCCGTAGTGCCTGCTGAGCCCGTTGAGGTCGTAGCAGGGCTTCTCGAGGGTGTCGAGGGCATCGGCGAGGGCGATGGAGCCGTCCTCCTTGAGCTCGATGAGGAAGTACTCGAGCTCGAGCCCCATGCGGAAGTCGAAGCCCTTCGCGCGGGCCTTCTCGATCTGGCGGCGAAGGATGACGCGGGGATCGTACGGCCACTCCTCCCCGTCCACGTGAATGTTGCAGGCGAAGCGGGCAACCGTCGGCTCCCACGGCACCGGCGTGAAGGTCGCGAGGTCCGGGATTGCCGCGATGTCGGGATCGCTCGGGAACTGGCCGATCTCGCCCGCGGCGAAGCCGGCGAAGCCCGCCCCGTCGGAGACGAGATCGTCGAGGTTGGCTGCGGGCACGAGCTTCGCGCTCGGGCGCGCGTACATGTCGACGAACTGCGCGAAATAGAAGTCGATTCCGCGCTTCTCTGACTCCTTGCGAATGTCGTCGACGGTCGGTACGGCGGCGTCCGCCATGCGGCTACCTCCCTCTCTCCGGCTCGGGTGACGCGAGATTAGCTAGGCCCGCAGCGCCTGCCGATGGCGGCTCCCTACAAGCGTTGGGCGGTGGTTATGTCGGCTCTGACCGGCCGAGGGCCTCTTGCAGCTTCACCATCTTCACGGCGATCTCGATCAGGAGCCAATCCTCCTTGCGAAGGTCGAGCCCGGAGAGCTCCTGGATACGCCGAAGCCGCTGCCTGAGCGTGTTCGGGTGGACGTAGAGCGCCTCGGCGGTCGCGCTGATGTTGCCGCGCCGCCGGAGGAACTCCTCGAGGGTGCGTAGGAGCGACGTCTGGCGCTGCCGGTCGTAGTCGGCGATCTTCGCGATCAGGTCTCGCTGCGAGTCGCGGACCGCCGAGTCGAGCGACATGCGCAGGAGGTACTTGTACGGGCCGAGCTCCTCGTAGGTCATGACCCCTGGAGTCCCGTGGATGACCGAGCCGAGCAGCGCGTGCCCGGCCTCCTCGAACCCGGCCTGAAAGCTCGGCGCGCCGGTGCAGGGGTTCGAGATCCCGATCGAAACCGCGCTCCCGGCCTCGGCATGGGCCGTCTGGATCCTCTCGACCAGCGCGGCTTCGCCGACCGACGGTACGCGTAGGAGCGCTCGGCTGGAATCGTCGCGATGGTCGAACAGTGAGCCGGGCGCGGCCGCCGCGATTGCCTTCTCGACCGCCTCGTCGGAAGGGGCGACCTCGATCACCAGATACTTGCGGTCGAAGTCGCAGCCGAGCCGGGCGGCTCGCCCCTCGACCGCGCCGTGGACGTTGCCGCCGGCGAGCTGTTCGAAGAAGTCCTTGATGAGGTTCTTCTCCGTCAGACGCTCGATCAGCTCGATCTTCTTGATCGCAACGGCGGTCTGGTTCGCCGCCCCGCGCGCAAGGTCGACCTCGGTCGTGCCGTCGGCGCTGATGAGGCCGAGGAGCTCTTCGTCGGCCACGATCGGGACGGCGACGCTCGCGAAGCGGCCGCTCCGTGCCAGCTCCGGCCCGAGCTCGGAGAGCCGGATCACGGGCCGGGCCTCTTCGCCGGCAGGAACCGAGGCGCGCAGCCGGAGCTCCTCCGAGCCGCCTTCGAGGAGATAGATGTGGCAGGTGCGGCTCCGGAGAAGCTGCCGGGTGCGCTCGGCTATCGCAGGGAGGACTTCGCCGAGCTGCTTGGCTCGCGCAAGGGTCTCCGCCAGCTCGGTCAGATGCTCGAGCTCGCCGACCCGCTGGCGCGTCTCCTCGTACAGGCGCGCGTTCTCGATTGCGCCGCCGACGAGCGAGGCCGTGGAGGTGAGGAGCTCGACCTCCTCGGCAGTGAACTCACGCGGCGCCTCCGTGTGCATCGTGATCGCGCCGATGACGTCGCCATCGCGCCCGGAGACGGGGACGGAGAGGAGCGACTGGAATTTCTCTTCCTCCAGCTCGGGCACGAACTTGTTGCGCGGGTCGCCGACGGCGTTCTGTGTAAATGCCGGCTCACCGTGCTCGACGGCCCACCAGGCGATGCCCTCGCCGTTGTCCAGGGCGATCTCGCCGACGAGCTCCGCGTACGGCTCCGAAGCCGCCCGGAGCACGAGCCGGTCATCCTCGATCAGGTAGACGAAACAGGCGTGGACCGCGCTCGCATCCGTCAGGAGCCGCACGACGGCGCCCAAGACCTCGCCGAGGTCGAGGGACGATCCGACAGTCGAGACGATCTCGTAGAGGATCCGCTCGCCCGCCTGCGCCGCAGGTGTCCCCTTCGCCACGCGGGGATCGTACGACGTCTAGGCGTCCGGTACTAGCGGGCCCAGCTTGCCCTAGCGGGCCCAGCTGCCCTAGCGGACAGCTGGTCTAACGGCCGACCGGCTCGATTCGCACCGCCGACGTCTTGTACTCCGGCGTCCCGATCAGTGGGTCGCCGACGTCGTGGGTGAGCCAGTTCACTTTCGCCTGGGCAAAGTGGAGCGCCATCCAGACGAGGCCGGGGTAGACGCGCTCGCCGACGGCCGCGCGCGCCTCGAGATCGCCGCGGCGGGAGACCAGGCGCACCCAATCGCCGTCCTCGATCCCGAGCGCGACCGCGTCGTCCGGGTGCATCTCGACGAACGGATCCTCCTGCTTCTGGACGACCCCCTCCTCGCGCATGGTCATGGTCGCCGAGTTGTAGTGGTAGAGCGTGCGCCCGGTCGAGAGGACGAACGGATACTCGGAGTCCGGCTGCTCGATCGGCGGCTGATACTCGACGGGATAGAACTTGCCCTTGCCGCTCGGGCGTGACGGGCTCGGCGAGTGCAGGAACGGCGTGCCCGGGTGCTCGCGGTCGGTGCACGGCCATTGCAGGCCCACCTCCTCGATGCGGTCGTAGCGGATCCCCGTCCAGAGCGGCGACAGGTCGGCGAACTCGTCCCAGACCTCCTCGGCCGTGCGGTACTCGGGCCAGCTGCCGCCGAGCGCCTTCGCCATGTCGACGACGATCTGCCAGTCCTCGCGCGCCTCGCCCGGGCACGGGACCGCCTTGCGGACACGGTTCACGCGGCGTTCCGTGTTCGTGAACGTCCCGTCCTTCTCGGCGAAGCTCGAAGCGGGGAAGACGACGTCCGCGAGCCGCTCGGTCATGTCGTTCAGGAAGAGGTCCTGCGTGACGAGGAAGTCGAGGTGCTCGAGCCCCTCTTCGACGTGGTGGGCGTTCGGCTCGGTCTGCGCCGGGTTCTCGCCGATGAGGTAGAGCGCCCTGATGCGACCGTCGTGGAGGCCGGACATGATCTGATCGAGCCGGTAGCCCGGCGCCGTAGGGACTTCCACGCCCCAGGCCTCGGAGAACTTCTGGCGGATCTCGGGTTCGTCGGCCGGCTGGTAGCCCGGGTAGTACGCGGGATTGGCGCCCGCGTCGTTGAGGCCCTGGACGTTGTTCTGCCCGCGGAGGGCGTTCAGGCCGGTCGACTCGTAACCGAGATGGCCGGTCATGAGGACGAGGTTCGAGAGCGACCAGATGTTGTCCACGGCACAGGCGTGCTCGGTGATCCCGAGCGTGTAGAAGATCGCCGCGTGCTTCTCGGTCGCGTACTCGCGCGCCGTCGCGACGATGTCGGCCGCGGGGACGCCGGTGACCTTCTCGGCTTCCTCGGGGGTGTAGCAGGAGACGACCTCGGCGAGCGCGTCGAAGTCCTCGGTGTGCTCGCGGATGTACTCCTCGTTCTGGAGCCCCTCCTTGAGGATGACGTGCATCATCGCGTTGACCAGCCAGACGTCCGAGCCTGGGCGGAGCTGCAGGTGACGCTTGGCGAGCTTCGTCAGCCAGATCTTGCGCGGGTCGGCGACGACGAGCGTCGCGCCCTTGCGCGCGGCCTTCTTCATCCGCAGCGCGAGCACCGGGTGGGCCTCGGTCGTGTTCGACCCGATCACGAGGATGAAGCGGGCGTTCTCGATCTCGGGGATCGAGTTGGTGGTAGCTCCTCTGCCCAACGACCTGACCAGGCCGTAAAGAGTCGGAGCGTGTCAGGTGGCTTCGCAGCTGTGGATCGAGTTCGTCCCGACCACCGAGCGCGCGAGTTTCTGGATGAGGAAGTTCTCCTCCATGGTCAGGCGCGCGGAGGCGAGGAAGCCGATCGCCTGCGGGCCGTGCTCGGCCTTGACCCGGTTGAGGCCGTCGGCGGCGGCTTTGAGCGCATCCTCCCAGCTCGTCTCGTGCAGCTCGCCGTCCTCGCCGCGCACCATCGGCTTCGTCAGCCTGTCCGGGTGGTGCACGAAGTTGAAGGCGAACCGTCCCTTCACGCAGAGGTTGCCCTCGTTCGAGACGTAATGCGGCTCGGAGGTCACCTTCACGATCGTGTTCGTCTTGGGATCGACGTTCAGGTCGAGCTGGCAGCCGACCCCGCAGAACGTGCACGTCGTCTTCGTCTTCACGAGCTCGTGCTCGGGCTGGTCGGTCCCTTCGAGGAACTTCTCGAAGATCGCGCCGGTCGGGCACACGGAGAGACAGCCGCCGCAGAGCTCGCACTCGGTATCGAGCCACGAGCGCTCCCACGTCGGGACGATGCGCGCGTGAGGCCCGCGGCCCTCCAGCGAGAGCGCCGAGCACTGCATGACTTCCTGCGTGTAACGCACGCAGCGGTTGCAGAGGATGCAGGCGTCGGGTGTGTAACCCATGAGCCTGTTCCGGTCCTCGTAGTCCTCGCGTTTGGCGTCCGGAAGAACGAACGGCGCCTCGGCGTCGAGCTCGCTCGCGAGGTCGGTGAGCTCGTTCGGGCGCCCACCCGGATTCGGGTCGAGGTGCTCGGCGAGGAGCATCTCGGTCAGCGTCTTCCTGTACGCCGGGACGGAGGAGTTCGTCGAGACGGCCATGCCCTCGGTGACGCGCGTCGCGCACGCGGGCAGCGGCCGGGGCGAGCCCTCGACGCCGACGACGCACATGCGGCAGCCGCCGTACGGGTCGAGCTTGTCGTCGTGGCAGAGGGTGGGGATGAAGACGCCGTGGCGCGCCGCCGCGTGGACGAGGAGCTCGCCCTCGGGGGCGCTAGCCTCGCGGCCGTCGAGTGTGAAGCGCACCATCGAGCTCATCTTATTGCCGGCTCTCCCAGAGGCTCGAAGAGGTCGGGCCAGTGTGTGAACGCGTTCCGCATGGGGAAGGGCGCTCCCTGGCCGAGCCCGCAGATCGAGGTGGCGGCCATCGCGTCGAGCCACTCCTCGGCCTGCTCGCGCGTCATCACCGCCTCGCCCTTGGCGAGCTCTTCGACCAGATGGTGCATGCCGCGGTTGCCGATGCGGCACGGCGTGCACTTCTGGCAGGACTCCTCGGCAAAGAACCGCATCGTCTCGCCAAGGAGGCGCAGGGGCGAGTAGCTCGACGGGAAGACCTGCAGGGCGGCGGAGCCCGGGCCCGCGTTCCACTGCCGCAGACTGTCGCGCGTGAGCGGCACGTCGAGCGCCGCCGGTGGCAGGATCCCGCTCGCCGCGCCGCCGGGGACGATCGCGCCGATCTCCTCGGTGGCGCCACCCGCGTACTCGTCGATGAGCTGTCTGGGCGTGACGTCGAGCGGCGCTTCGTAGCAGCCGGGCGCCTGCACCGCGCCGGTCACCGACCAGAGGCGGACCTCGGGCCACGCCTCGCCACCGCCCGCGAGGATCGCGGGGATGTGCGCCAGGGTCTCGACGTTGTTGATCAGCGTCGGACGGCCGAGGTAGCCGACCTGGCTCGGGAAGGGCGGCTTCAGGCGCGGCATTCCGCGCCTGCCCTCCATCGACTCCAGCATCGCGGTCTCCTCGCCGCAGATGTAGGCGCCCGCGCCGATGACTAGTTCGAGCGTGCGGCCGTCGAGGGCTCCCACCGCGCGAAACTCGTCGAGCGCCTGCTCCAGGCGGACCCGGGCGGTCGCGTACTCCTCCCGCAGATAGATGAAGCCCTCGGTCGCGTCCGCGAAATCCATCGCGATGAGCGTGCCCTCGAGCATGAGGTGCGGGCGCAGCTCCATCACGTAGCGGTCCTTGATCGTCCCCGGCTCGCCTTCGTCCGCGTTGACGACGACGTAGCGCGGAGCCGGCTCCTTCGCGACCGCCTCCCACTTGAGCCCCGTCGGGAAGCCCGCGCCCCCGTAACCTGAGAGGCCGGAGGCCTTGAGCTCCTCGATGATCTTCTCCTTGGACGGCAGGTTGCGAAGCACCGAGAGCCCGCCGCGGGCCTCGTGGTCGGCGAGGGTCTGGTCGGCCTGCTCGAGCCCGAGCGAGGAGCCGGTGTTCGTTCGCCGCGTGACCTCGGGCTCGACGACGTCGCCGCGCATGAGCACCGGCGCGATGTCGCAGTGGCCCAGGCACTCGACGCCGAGGACGGGGACGCCGTTCGCCGGCTCCTGCTCGCGGGCGAGGAGGTCCCCGGCGCCGAGGCAGTCGCAAACCGGCCCGATGCAGACGCGCACGGCATCCACGGGAACCTCGAGGAACGAGTAGAAGGACACGACCTCATGCACCTCGCCGCGGCGAATGTTCATGTGGTCGGCGAGTGCGTCCGAGAC
Organism: Gaiellaceae bacterium; assembly: GCA_035296905.1. GTDB lineage: Bacteria > Actinomycetota > Thermoleophilia > Gaiellales > Gaiellaceae > DATEOR01. The sequence goes on along the minus strand of DATHAA010000096.1, from coordinate 21,164 downwards.
CTCAGGGGTGACCGGGCCGACCTCGCGGCGGATGCGCCCGAGGTTGTCCAGCAGCCGCGTCCGCTCCTTCAGCAGCTGGGGAAGAACCTCGGTGAGCCGGAGGACGTCTATGGTTTGCGATCATAGTGAACGAGGTTCCCCCGTACTCCGCATCCTCGGTCGAGGTCGTGCGGCTTCCCCAGGGGGAGACCGAGCCTGACGAGATCGCGGTCGAGGAGCCGCTGGAGATCCGGGTCGAAGGGCGTCCGATCGCGGTGACCATGCGCACCCCCGGGCACGACGAGGAGCTGGCTATCGGATTCCTTCGCTCCGAGGGAATCGCGGCCGTGTCTGCGGGCCCGACCGCCGATTTCGCCGCCAACGTGATCGACGTGGAGGTCGAGGACGGCGTCGACTTCGAGCGCCTGAGCCGGAACTTCTACACCTCATCCTCCTGTGGTGTCTGCGGCAAGGGCGCCCTCGAGGCCGTCGCCGTGGAAGCGCCCCCCGTCGAAAGCGAGCTCATCGTCCCGGCCGTGCTCGTCGCCGTGCTGCCCGACCGGCTGCGGGACGCGCAGCCGACGTTCGCGGCCACGGGCGGGCTGCATGCGACCGGGCTCTTCGACTCGGGCGGCGACCTTCTCGTCGTGCGCGAGGACGTGGGCCGGCACAACGCCATGGACAAGGTCGTCGGCTGGGCGTTCGACCAAGGGCTCCTGCCGCTTACGGACAAGATGCTCTGCGTGAGCGGCCGCCTCTCGTTCGAATTGGTGCAGAAGGCCGTGGTGGCCGGCTGCCCGGTGGTCGTCGCGGTGGGCGCGCCGAGCACGCTCGCCGTCGATCTCGCCCGCGACCGCGGCGTGACACTCTGCGGCTTTGTGCGCGGCGGTCGGGTCAACGTCTACTCGGAGGCGCAGAGGATCGGATGACCTTCGCCGTCGCAGCCGAGATGTACGACCGGTTCGTCGGGCGCTACAGCGACGCGCTCGGACGCGCGCTCGCGGAGAAGGCCGGAGTCGGTTCCGGGATGCAGGCTCTCGACGTGGGCGCGGGCACCGGGAAGCTCGTCGGGGTGCTGGCCGAGATCCTCGGCGAGGAAAACGTCGCCGCGGTCGACCCGTCCGAGCCCTTCGTGGCCGCTCTCGCGGAGCGGTTCCCGGCGGTGGACGTGCGACATGGCACCGCCGAGCAGCTGCCCTTCTTAAACGCCTCCTTCGACGCCGTGTTCGCGCAGCTCGTTATCAACTTCCTCACCGATCCCGAGCGGGGTGCCGCGGAGATGGCACGGGTCGCGCGCGGAGGAGGCACGGTGGCCGCCGCGGTATGGGACTACCGGGGCGAGATGACGATGCTGACGACGTTCTGGGAAGCAGCGGGGGTGATCGACGAGCGCGGCGCTGCGGCCCGCGACGAGCGTACGCGCATGCGCTTCGGCGAGCTGAACGAGCTCGTGGAGCTCTGGGATGGCGCGGGCCTTCGCGACGTCGAGGGCGGCGAGATCGTCGTCAGCGCGGCGTACCAGAACTTCGACGACCTCTGGGAACCGTTCCTCGCGGGAGTGGGTCCGGCCGGCGACTTCGCGGTCTCGCTCGGGGTTGACACGCAGCCCGCCATGCGTGAGGAGTACCGGCGCCGGCTCGGCTCTCCCGAGGGGCCCTTCGAGCTCCAGGCCCGGGCGTGGTACGCGGTCGGGCGGAGGTAACCGGCGTTCTGCTCGTCGGCGGCGCGAGCCGCCGGTTCGGATCGCCGAAAGCCCTCGCCCGCTTTCAGGGCGAGGTCCTCGGCGAGCGCGCGCACCGCTTGCTCGAGGAAGCATTCGGCCGCGTTCTCGTCGTCGGAAAGGCGAGCGACGACCTCAGTCTCCCGTTCGACGTGGTCGACGACGGGAGCGAGGTGCGGGCGCCCATCGTCGGGCTGGTCGCCGCGCTGCGCCACGCCGGGACGGATGTCTGCGTCGTCCTGCCCACCGACATGCCGCTCGTCTCCGTCGAGCTCCTCCGCCGCCTTGCCGACGAGGTCGAGGGTCACGACGCGGCCGTGCCGCCGACCGGGCCGCTTCCCGGCGCGTACAGGCAATCCGCACTGCCCATGCTGGAGGCACGGGTCGCCGCCGGCGAGCTCGCGCTCTATCGCGCGCTCGAAGAGCTATCGGTGCGTGTCGTGGAGACCGAGGAAGACGAGCTCAGGAACGTGAATACGCCGGCTGACCTCGCGTGATCACGCTTTCGCGGTCGGCGCCCGTCCCGACCATGATCACGTCGAGATCGAGCGCGCCCTCGACGAACTCGACGTAGCGCTGCGCGGCGGGCGGGAGGGAGCCGTCGAGCGGCTCCTGCCAGCCCTGCAGCGTCTCATAGACCGGCTGGGCGTGGTGGAAGTCGCTCTGGTGCGCCGGGAACTCGTCGGTCTCGGTGCCGTCGGGGAGCCTGTAGCGGACGCAGACAGGGATCTCCGCGAAGGTCGAGAGAACGTCCAGCTTCGTGAGCACGAGCGAGGTCATCCCGTTGACCCGGGCCGCGAAACGCAGGCCGACGAGGTCGAGCCACCCGCAGCGGCGCTCGCGCCCGGTCGTCGTTCCGTACTCCTCGCCGAGCTCGCGGACGCGCGCCTGGTCCGGGCCTTCGATCTCGGTCGGGAAAGGCCCCTCGCCCACGCGCGTGACGTAGGCCTTGGCGACGCCGATGACGCTCTCGATCCTCGTCGGGCCGATGCCGATTCCCGTCGCGGCCGCGCCGGCGACCGGGTTCGACGATGTCACGAAGGGATACGTGCCGTGGTCGAGGTCGAGGAGGGTCCCCTGGGCGCCCTCGAGCAACACCTTCTGGCCCACTTTCAGGGCCCGCTCGACGAGGAGCGACGTGTCGGCCACGTATGGCCGTAGCCGCGCGGCGCACTCCTCCATCCGGTCGGCGAGGTCGCCCGCCTCGAGCGGCTCGTCGAGGAGCCGGTTCCTCTCCGCGAGCGCCGTCTCGAACTTCTGTCGCAGGATCTTCGGGTCGAGGACGTCCTGGACGCGGATGCCGAGCCGTGCAGCCTTGTCCGCGTAGGCGGGCCCGATCCCGCGCCGCGTCGTTCCGATCTGCAGCCGGCCGAGACGCCGCTCACTGGCCGAGTCGATGGCGACGTGCCAAGGCATGATCAGGTGCGCGTTGCCGGAGAGACGGAGGCCTTCGGTCGAGATGCCGCGCGCCTCGAGCGCGTCGATCTCTTCGACGAGGAGCTGCGGGTCGACGACGCACCCTGCGCCGATGACGGAGATCTTGCCCTCGTAGAGGATCCCGGAAGGGACGTGGTGGAGCTTGAACGTCTCGCCGTCCGAGACGATGGTGTGGCCCGCGTTCGGGCCGCCCTGATAGCGGCAGACGAACTCCGAGCTCTGGGCGAGCAGGTCGACGATCTTGCCCTTGCCTTCGTCGCCCCACTGCGCCCCGACGATCACGGTGGCGGGCACGGCTGAGAGCTTAGACCTGCTTCAGGCTGACGGGCGCAGAAGCGCTCGCAGGCGCGACCAAAGCGAACGGCTGGTCGGCTCGGCCGGGATGGTCCAGCTGGCCATGACTAGTGCCCCTCCGTGCAGTCGAGCCACGGTGCCGGCGCGCGAAAAAGGCGCCGAACCAGGACGCAAGGAGCCCTCGTAATGGCGATTACGGGGGCGACTGAGGACGCAGTTCGGGGCTGCTTTGCAGCCGCCGGAAGCATGGCTTGGACTGTGCGGTGGGGCACTTAGGCGGCCGCCAGGTCGGAGAACTTCGCGTAGCGCCGGAGGAAGGAGAGCTTCACCGTGTCGGTCGGACCGTTCCGGTGCTTGGCGACGATGACCTCGGCGAGCCCCTGCTGGTCGGACTCGTCGGTGTAGTACTCGTCGCGGTAGATGAAGCAAACGATGTCGGCGTCCTGCTCGAGCGAGCCGGACTCCCGCAGGTCGGAGAGGATCGGCCGCTTGTCGTGGCGCTGCTCGACCGCGCGCGAGAGCTGCGAGAGAGCGATGATCGGGACGTTGAGGTCGCGCGCGAGCACCTTGAGCGAGCGCGAGATCTGCGACACCTCCTGTACGCGGTTCTCCGCGTTCACTCCTGAGGTCATGAGCTGCAGGTAGTCGACGATGATGAGCCCGAGGTCGGGATGCTTCTGCTTCAGGCGCCGCGCCTTCGAGCGGATCTCCATCATCGTGATCGAGCCCGTGTCGTCCACGTAGATGGGCGCCTTCGCGAGCTTGTCGCAGGCCGCTGTCAGCCGCGGCCAATCGTCGGCCGCGAGCTTGCCGGTGCGGAGGCGCTGCGACTCCACCTTCGCTTCGCTGCACATGAGGCGCTGCGTCACCTCCGACTTCGACATCTCGAGTGTGAAGAGCGCGACAGGCACGCCCTTGCGAACCCCGAGGTTCGCGGCCATGCAGAGTCCGAGCGCGGACTTCCCCATGCTCGGCCGCGCGGCGACGATGATGAGGTTCCCGTCCTGGAAGCCCGACGTGATGCGGTCGATGTCGCGGAAGCCCGAAGGGACGCCGGTGACGTCGGCGCCCGACTCGTAGAGCGCGGTGATGCGCTCGAAGCTCTCCTTGAGGAGCTCCTCGATGTGGCTGAACTCGCCGCGGGCGCGTTGCTGCGAGAGGTCGAAGACGATCTGCTCCGCCTTGTCGACGAGCTCCGTCGTCTCGCCCGGGCGGTCCCAACCAAGCTGGGCGATGTCGCCGCCGGCCCGGATCAGCCCGCGAAGCGTTGCCGTCTCGCGGACGATCTGCGCGTAGTGGTGGGCGTTCGCGGTCGCCGGGGCGAGCGAGGCCAGCTCGTGGATTCGGAACTTGCCGCCGACGTTCTCGAGCTCGCTGCGCTCGTCGAGCTCGTCGGCCAGGGTGATCGCGTCGACGGGCTCGCCCTTCGCGTAGAGGCCGAGCGCCGCGCGATAGATCTTTGCGTGACTCTCGCGGTAGAACTCGCGGCCGTCGCTCGTGAGGATCTCGCTCACCGACGCGATCGCGCCCGGCGAGAGCATCATGGCGCCGAGTACGGATTCCTCAGCGTCGAGGTTCTGGGGCGGGACGAGGGCGTCCTCGAGCACGGCCCCTGGATTTCCGTTCGTCGCCATTGGACCCGACCGTATTGGACGAGTGGTGTTTCCTGGTTCCACAAGCGAAGGGCGCCGTTTTGCAGGCATAACGAACAGATGTTCGCATCAGGGCCGGACGACATCCCCAGAAATGGCCGAGGTCTTCCCACGAAAAATCCCGCTCGGAGCGGAAAGTTTGGGCAGTTGTCCAGATGGCTGTGGAAGGCGGCTGTGGAGAGCTAGGAAGGCTCGGCGTCGGGGTCGACGACCTGCTCCTCCGACTCGGCTCCCGCGGCCTCCGCCTCGGCCTCCTCGGCTTCGGGCGCTTCCTCCTCGGGCTCCACGGTCTCTTCCTCGGCCACGAACTGCTCGATCTCGGCCTCGACGACAGCCTGCTGCTCGGCGGTCGCCTCGACCTCCGCTTCCTCGGCGGCCTTCTCGGCAGCCTCCATCGCTTCGAGCTCCTCCTCGGGGGGAAGCTCGCCGCCTTCCGGGACGACGAGCGTCCGCACCTCGGCGGTCACATCGGTGAAGACTTCGATCGGGATCGAGTAGCGGCCGATGCGCTTGATGGGGTCGGCCAGGTCGATCTTCCGCCGGTCGACGCGGATCTTCAGCTTCTCCCAGATCTCGTCGGCGAGGTCGGTCGCCGTCACCGAGCCGAAGAGCGTGCCCTGCGGCCCCGCGTTGACATCGAAGCGGAGCTCGGCCTTGCCGAGCGCCTCGGCGATCTTCTGCGCGTCCTCGAAGCTCTGTGCCTCGTGCCGCGCGCGATGGGCGTCCACTTTCTCGAGCTCGGCAACGCGCGCGGGCGTCGCCTCCTGGGCGAGCTTCCTCGGGCCGAGGTAGTTGCGCATGTAGCCGCGCGAGACCGAGACGACCTCGCCGCGCAGCCCGACCTTCTCCACGTCTTGCATGAGGATGACTTCCATGTGGCTAGCCGGAGACGTAGGGCAGGAGCGCCATCTCACGCGCGCGCTTGACGGCGACTGCGATCTGCTCCTGGTGGCGCCTGCACGCTCCCGTGATGCGCCGCGAGCGGATCTTGCCCTTCTCGGACACGTAGCGGCGCAGCTGGTTGTAGTTCTTGTAGTCGACCTCTTCGATCTTCTCCTTGCAGAAGTAACAGCTCTTCCGCCGGAGAGGGCCGGTGGACTGGGACGGGCGCCTTCGCGCCCCGCCCTGTTTCTCTCTTTGTGCCATGCGGGTTCTCGTAGCTCCTGGTCTTAGAAGGGGATGTCGTCGTCGGTTGAGGCCGCAGCCCCGGCGGGGGCGAAGTCCGTGCGGTCCGCATTGACGTCGGACTGGGGGATGTAGGACTGGCCGCCCTCGCCGCTGTCACCGCGGCTGTCAAGGAATTGCACCTGGAAGGCGACGATCTCGACCTTCGAGCGCTTCGACCCGTCCTGCGCCTCCCAGGACGACCAGTCGAGCCGCCCGTCGATGCCGATGCGCCGGCCCTTGGCGAGGTGCTGGGAAAGCATCTCGGCCTGGTTTCCGAACACCTTCACGTCGAAGAAGTTCGGCTTGTCGGTCCAGTTGCCGGCCTCGTCCTTCTGGCGGCCGTTGCAGGCGACGCCGAGCTGGAGGACCGGCGACCCCGATGGAAGGTGGCGGAGCTCCGGGTCGCGCGTCAGGCGCCCCACGAGTGTCACACGGTTGATGTCGCCAGCCATTTCAGTCTCCTAACCTAGTCGAACATTTGTTCGTATTCTAGCCGGCCGATTGGACGGCTTCAGTGCGCCGCAGTGGGGGTCGCGGATCGGCGGACGGCCATGTGCCGCACGGCGCCGTCCGTGATCTTCAGCACGCGGGTGACCTCGGCGAGCGTCTCGGCGTCGGCGTCGAAGTGGAGGAGGTGGTACGTCCCCTCGCCCTTCTTGTCGATCTCGTACGCGAGCTTTCGGCGGCCCCACGGCTCCTGCCCCACCCACGACCCGCCGCGCGTCTCGATGAGCTCGCGCATGCGCGCGACGATCTCGTTCTGGCGCTCTTCGGCCAGCTCCGGGTCGAGAATGAGCATGATCTCGTATGCGTTCACAGTTCCCGATTCCTCCTTCCCACGGTCTGAAGCGGCCTCGCTCGTGAGCGCCGCTCGGGAAGGGGCGGCGCCGGACGAGGCAGGAAGTCGTCCGAGTATAGCGAGCGCGCTCGCTTGCCCCGCGCCTCTTCGTCGTGGAAGAGTCTCCACTGTGAACCGAAACGCTGCATTCGGAGTCGGCGCGCTCCTCGGGGCTGCGGCCGCCGTCGTCTGGGACCGCAGGTCGCGTCCTCGGACCGCGCCGGCTGCGCGGGCGCCGGTGGAGCGCCAGCGCGAGCTGCGCGAGAAGCTCGCCGGAGCCCAGCAGGCGGAAGCGCCCGCGCCGGCCGCCGAGCCGCCGCCCGCAACCGCCGAGCCGACGAGGGCGCCCGAGCCTCCTCCTTCTTCGCCGCCGGGCCCTCCGCCTGCGGACGAGTTCGAGGCGATGCGGCGCCGCATCCACGAGGAGGGCAAAGCCGCGGCCGAAGAGATGCGCCGCGAGCCGGAGGAAGGCTCCTAAGCTTCACCCCTGCACCGGAACGAGCACACGATCGAGATCGCGGCCCCGCCCGACCGCGTGTTCCCGCACGTGGTCGAAAGCGCGAGGCGCCTGGAGTGGATGGGAGCGCTCCAGGACTCCGAGCCGCTCACCGACGGCGAGCCCGGCGTCGGCACGCGCTACCGCGACGTCTTCGTGGACCACGGTCAGCGAATCGAGCTCGAGGCGGAAGTCGTCCGCTATGAGCCGCCCGGCTATCTCGAAGTGAGTTTGCGCGGGGACGGCGTCGAGGCGACGAGCAGTCAGATGCTCGAGGCGATCGGCGACGGCACGCGCCTCACGGCGGTGATCGAGACCGAGTACACGAAGCGCCTCCTGCGGATGATGGCCGGGGTGGTCACACGTCACGCCCAGCAGCGGCTCGAGTCCGACCTGGCCGAGCTCAAGCGGATCGTCGAGTCCGAGCGCTAGGGCTTCGGGACGAAGGCGGAGGTGCCGTTGGCGAGGCCGTGCGCGACCTTCCACTGGTAGCGGTCGGTCTTCAGCCTCTTGCCCTCGGTCGGGTTCGTCATGAAGCCGGTCTCGACGAGGATCGCCGGCACGTTGGCCCAGTTGAACCCGGTCAGGTCGGCGCGGCGAACGAGCCCGAGGTCCGCGGCGCCCGTCTTCGCGACGAAGGCCTTTTGCATGCCCGCGGCCGCCTCGCGGCTCTCGGGGAGGATGTCGCTCGTCCAGCCCTTGTGCCAGGCCGGATAGAGGGTCGAGGCTCCGTGGCGCGAGCGGTCGGTCGAGCCGTCGGCGTGGATCCGCACCATGAGCGCCGCGTCTTGGCGATTGCAGAACCTGGCTCGGGCGATGTTGCCGCCGTTTCCGTAGTCGAACTCCATCGTCGTCCTCGTCATGACGACCTCGTAGCCGCGGCGGACGAGGATCTTGCGGAGCTTCTTGCCGATCTGGAGGACGGCGGTGGCCTCGCCCGCGGTGCCGCCCCCGTCCTTGATCTTGTAGGTGTCCGAGCCCGGGCCGATCCGCTCGGTCGAGAGGTCCGGCGTGCGTTCGTGGCCCGGGTCGACGCAGATCACGGGCGGAGCGGCTTGCGCCGGCGCCGCGGTCGCGAGCAACGCGAGCACGCTGAGAAAGAAGACCCTCATCGGTTCCAGTTTGACAGCCTCGGACGGACACCCCTATGCTCCCACCCGCCTGTAAGGTCACCCTTACACCGACGACGAAAGGACGACCACCCGCATGTCGACGGCCCAGACCCTCGCACTCGGCGCTGTAGCCGGATTCACAATCTTCCTCGGGCTCCCCCTGGCCCGTTTCCGCAGCGCTGACGTTCGATTGCAGGCCGGTCTCTCTGCTCTCGCCTGCGGCGTCCTGCTCTTCCTGCTCTGGGACGTGCTCGTGCACGGCGTCGCGCCCGTCGAGGAGGCCCTGGAAGGAGCCGTCGAGGGCGAAGGGTCATGGGGAGAGTTCATCGGTTACGCCGCGCTTCTCGCCGGTGGCCTCATCGCGGGCCTGATGAGCCTCGTCTACTACGACCGTTGGATGAAGCAGAAGCGCAGTTCGACGCTCGTCGGACCCGGTGCCGCGGCCATCGACGAGTTCGCATCACGCCCGTGGATCGACCGCCTTTCTACCGGGCGCCAGCTGGCACTCCTGATCGCGGTTGGAATCGGCCTGCACAACTTCGGCGAGGGGCTCGCCATCGGCCAGGCCGGTGCGGCGGGCGAGATCAGCCTGGCACTCGCGCTCATCATCGGCTTCGGCCTGCACAACGCCACGGAAGGCTTCGGCATCGTCGGCCCCATGTCAGGTGAGAGCGAGCGGCCGAGCTGGGGCTTCCTCGGGCTTCTCGGCCTGATCGGCGGCGGCCCGACCTTCCTGGGGACGATCGTCGGCAGCGCGTGGGTGAATGAGGCCATCTCGATCGCCTTCTTCGCCGTCGCCGCGGGCTCGATCCTTTATGTCGTCCAGGAGCTCATGAACGTCAACCGGAAGTTCGGGCTTCCGGTGCTCGTCACGTGGATGCTGCTCCTCGGGCTGTTCCTCGGGTTCGCGACCGATTTCGTGCTCGAGGCCGCCGAGCACGCCGGCTAGACCGCACGCGCATAGAGTCGCGCCGGGCGGAAAGAACGGACCGGTGCGAGAAGTCCGCATCGGCTGCTCCGGGTGGAACTACGCCCACTGGCGCGAGCGCGTCTATCCCAAAGGCCTGCCCCAGCGCGGCTGGCTCGAGCACTACGCAGCGATCTTCGACACCGTCGAGGTGAACACCACCTTCTACCGGCTCCCACGGCGGGAGGCCGTCGCGTCCTGGGTCGCGGGATCCCCGCCGGGGTTTCTGATCAGCGTCAAGGCGAGCCGCTACCTCACTCACGTGAAGCGGCTTCGCAACATGGACCAGGGCGTCGCGCGCTTCTACGAGCGGATCGAGCCGCTCGTGGCGTCGCCGAAGATGGGGCCCGTGCTCTGGCAGCTGCCGCCCACGTTTCGCCGTGACGACGAGCGGCTCGTCGGCGCCCTCGCCAGCCTCCCGGCTGGAAGGCATTGCTTCGAGTTCCGCCACGAGAGCTGGTTCGTGCCGGAGACGTACGCACGCCTGCGCGAGCGCGGCGTCGCGCTCGTCATCGGCGACCACCCAGAGCGCTCGTGGCAGGCGCACGAGCTCACCGCAGACTGGGCGTTCCTCCGCTTCCACTACGGCCGTCGCGGGCGCAACGGCAACTACTCGGAGCGCGAGCTCGACGAGTGGGCGGAGCGGATCGACGGCTGGCGGCGGCGCGTCGAGGTCTTCGCCTATTTCAACAACGACTGGGAGGGATACGCGGTCAAGAATGCCCTGGGGTTGCAAGCGCGGCTCGGAGTGGGAATGAACACGGCGTGACCGAGGCCCTTTTGCTGGTCGACGTGCTCAAGGATTTCCGTCACGAGGACGGCGACGCACTGCTCGAGAGCTACAGGCGCAGGCACACCGCGCTCGTCTCCCTCTTGCAGGACGCCCGGGCTCGCGGCGCGCCTGTCGTCTACGCCAACGACCGCGGCGAGCACACCACTCCCGGCGAGGTCGTCCGCGAGGCGATCGAGGAGGGGAAGGCAGGTGAGCTCGTCGCCGAGGTGGCGCCGGCGGAGGGCGAGCCCATCGTGCTCAAGGATGCCTACTCGGGCTTCGAGGGCACCGAGCTCTCGAGCTTGCTCACGGGCCTCGGCATCCAGAAGGTGCTCCTGGCGGGTGCGGCAACCGAGATGTGCGTCTTCCAGACTGCTCTGGACGCGCAGCGCGCGGAGTTCGACGTGGCCGTCCGCGGCGACGCTTCGGCGAGCGTAGACGCTGCACATGAGCGCATCGCGCTCGACTACCTCGAGCGAGTTCTTCAGCTGGAGGTCGTCCGGCCTTCGGAATAGCCCGGCGACAAGGTACGTTTCAGAAGCCATCGTCGCCTCGGCTCCAGACCCCCGCCGGTGGAAGGCTCTCGCGCTCGTATGCGTCGCCTTTTTCATGACGGTCCTCGATGTCTCGATCGTCAACGTTGCGCTCCCTTCGATCGGCGAGGCGCTCGACTTCTCGCAGGAGAACCTGCAGTGGGTGATCAGCGCGTACGCGATCACCTTCGGCGGCTTCCTCCTCCTCGCGGGGCGGGCGGCCGACCTCCTCGGGCGCCGGCGCGTGTTCATGGTCGGTGTCGCGGTCTTCACGGCCGCCTCCCTCGTCTGTGGCCTGGCCAACTCCGAAGGTGTTCTCATCGCTTCGCGTGCAGTTCAGGGCCTCGGGGCGGCAATCGTCTCGCCTGCCGCCCTCGCGATCGTGATGACGTGCTTCCGCGAGGGCGCCGAGCGGAACAAGGCGCTCGGCATTTGGGGAGCCGTCGGCGGGAGCGGCGCTGCGGTCGGCGTCCTGATGGGGGGCGTTCTCACGAAGTACCTCGGCTGGGAGTGGATCTTCTTCGTCAACGTCCCGGTCGGGCTGGGCGTCCTCGCGCTCACGCTCTCGCTCGTTAACGAGAGCCGGATCTCGGCCGCGAAGCGCCGCTACGACCTCGCGGGCGCGCTCTCCGTCACCGCGGGGCTTGCCCTGCTCGTGTACACGATCTCGAAGGCGCCAGACGTGGGCTGGGGCTCGGCGCGCACGATCGGGCTCCTCATCCTGTCCACCGCGCTCCTCGTTCTCTTCATCGTCATCGAGATGCGCGTCGAGCAGCCGCTCATGCCGCTCCGGATCTTCAACGTCCGCACGGTGGCTGGGGCGAACATCGTCGGCCTCATCCTCGGAGCCATCGTCTTCGCGAACTTCTTCCTCCTGACGCTCTACGTGCAGCAGGTGCTCGGCTACTCCGCCCTCAAGGCAGGGCTGACGTTCCTGACGACCGCGGGAACTGCCGTGATCTCGGCCGGGGTCGCGCAGGCCCTTGTGACGCGTGTCGGCGTGAAGCCGATTCTCGCCATCGGGCTCGCTCTGATGACCGTGGGGATGCTCTGGTACACGCAGATCTCGGTCGGCGGCTCGTACGTGGACGACCTGCTCGTCGGTTACCTGGCGGTCGGAGTCGGGATCGCGTTTTCGTTCGTGCCCGTGACGATCGCTGCTCTCGCAGGGGTCGCAGAGCACGAAGCCGGCCTCGGCTCCGGGCTCATCAACACCTCGCAGCAGATCGGAGGAGCGATCGGCGTGGCCGTCGCCTCGACGATCGCGACCAGCCACTTCACGACGCTGAGGACGGAGGGTACCGCGCCGCCCGAGGCCCTCACGTCCGGCTTTGCGTGGGCATTCTGGTTCCTCGCCGCTCTCGGTGTCGCATCAGTCGTCGCGACCTTCGTGTTCGTGAACGACCGCGAGATCGCCTCGTCCGCGGCGACCGAGCCCGAGTTCTACTCCCCGAGCGGCTAGCCCGAGTTCGCCCGCAGCCAGTCGGCGAGGCTCTGCCCGTCGTCGGCCGGGTTGCCGGTCTGCTGGACCGGCTCGACCTCTGCGGGCGCCGGTCTCCGATTCGTCGAGCTGTTGTCGCTCCCGCGCCCCACGACGGCGATGACGATCGCCGCGAGCACGAGCACGATGAGGGCGCCGACCACGATCCGTCGATCGAGCGCACGGCCGCCGGTGTTGCGCCGCTCGGGGCGGCGGAGCGGCTCCGTCCGCACGTCCGGGGCCCGCACGCCGCTCGCCTGCGGAAGAGGCCGCGTGACGGGAGCCGAGCCCGCCAGTTCTTGGCCGAGCGCCGCGGCCGAGTGCGGGCGGTACTCCGGATTCCCCGCGAGGCTGCGCATGACGACCGCCTCGAGATCCTCCGAAATCTCGGGCCGCAGCTCGCGCACCGGCCTGATCGGCTCCTCCCGGTGCTTGACGGCGAGCTCCGCGAGTGTCTCGAAGACGTAGGGAGTCTGGCCGGTCAAGCACTCGTAGAGAACGCAGCCGAAGGAATAGATGTCCGCCGCGGCGGTCACCTCCTCGCCCAGGGCCTGCTCGGGAGAGAGGTAGGCGGCCGTGCCGAGCACGCTGCCCATCTGCGTCAGGCGTGTGGTCTCGGCGGCTCGGGCGATCCCGAAATCGGCGATCTTGACCGTGCCTCCTCCGAGGAGGAGGTTTCCGGGCTTGATGTCGCGGTGCACGAGCCCGGTCGCGTGCGCGTGCTCGAGGCCGGCGCAGACCTGGATGCCGAGGTCGACGACGCGCGGGGGGTCGAGCCGCTTCTCGAGGTCGAGCTCGTATGCGAGCGAGCGGCCTTCCACGTACTCCATGACGATGTACGGGTTGCCGTCGTCCTCCCCCGCATCGTAGATCTGCACTACGTTGAGGTGGGAGAGCCCCGCGGCGAGGCGCGCCTCGCGGACGAAGCGGGCGCGGAAGGCGGGGTCGTCGGCGAGATGGCCGGCGAGCACCTTGATCGCCACCGGCCGGTCGAGCTCGTCGTCACGGGCGAGGTAGACGACGGCCATGCCGCCGCGGCCGAGCACGTCGGCGACGCGGTAGCGTCCGCTCGCAAGCGTCTGCGTGCTCAGTCGCTGTCCTCCGTCGTCGTGCCCAGGGTGGTGTCGGTCGTGATCGTCGCGGTGTCGGCGTGCTTGTCGTGACCCTTGTCTTTGCCCTCGTCCTTGCCTTTGCCGTCGTCCTCGTGGTCGTCCTCCTCCACACAGTTCGCCGTGTTCTGGAGGTTCACGACTGCCGACTCGAGCTCGTCTTGGTAGGCCGCTGGGACGTCTCCCGAGGCGACCGCGCCGTCGGCCGCGTGCCTGAGATGGTCCGCCTGCTTGGCGGCGCCGCACTCGTCTCCGGCCTCCCAGGCCGCCGCGATCGACTCGCTCTGCGCGGCGAGCCGGTCGGCCACGGAACGAGGGATCGCCGCCGACTTCGCCGACTCGGTCTGCTTCGGGGTCGCGCCGCCGCAGCCGGAGAGAGCCAGCACGACGGCCAGCGAAGCGAGAGCAGCAGGCCGCATCGCCTTCCCTATCCCCAGGGTGGCCCGGGATAGTCCTCGGAACGGGAACCTTTTCGAGCCTGCTCCGGTCAAAGCCCTGCAATCACGATCGGAGGAACCATGAAGCTCGTCGTGCTGGCAACAGTCGCAGCCGCCTCTCTGGCGGCGGCAGGCTGCGGTGGAGGGAAGGGGGGATCGGAGATCGCTCTCTCAGGGCATTCGGGCTCGAACTCGGGCTCGGGCGACATGGCAATCTCGGCGGCGCCTGTGCAGCCGGGCACGGTCACGACGGGCAGCGGGATCACCGTCGTCGGCACCGGGACCACCGACGTCATCCCCGATGTCGCCGACTGGAGCTTCGGGGTCAGCTCGCAGGCCGCGACGGCCTCCGATGCGCTCTCGGCGAACGCGTCGGCGATGAAGGCGGTCATCGACTCGCTCAAGAGCGCGGGCGTCTCCAAGGAGGACTTGCAGACGACCCAGGTCTCGCTCTATCCCGAGACCGCGGACGACGGCCGCACCGTCACCGGCTATTCCGCTTCGAGCACGGTCACGGCGACCGTCAGAAAGCTCGGGGACGCGGGGAAGGTCGTCGACGCAGCGGTTCGCGCCGGCGCGAACGACGTCTACAGGCCCAACCTCCATCCGTCGGACACGGACGCGCAGTACCGCGAGGCAGTGGACAAGGCATTCGACGACGCCAGGGCACATGCCGAGGCGATCGCCGCCAAGGCCGGCGTCTCGCTCGGCGCGCCGACCGCCATCGTCGAGGGCGGCGGATACGTGCCCGGGCCCATGATGGCCTACGACCGCGCGGCCGCAGCCGGCGCCGAGATGGCTCCGGTCGAGCCGGGGACGCAGCAGGTCTCCGCCTCGCTGACGGTCACGTTCGCGATCGTGACGGGAGCCTGATCAGGAGCCGACGGCGAATTTCAGGTGCGTCGCCCTCGGCGACGCAAGAACGCGCGTGGCCTCGAGCCTGACCGGATCCGCGCCCTCGCCGAAGAGGCGGGTGCCGCCGCCGAGCAGGATCGGGGCCACGTGCACTTGCAGCTCGTCGACGAGCCCCGCAGCCAGCGCCTGTTGAATCGCCGTGCCACCGCCCGCGATCGCGACGTCTTGGTCACCGGCCGCGGCGCGCGCCTGCTCGACGGCTGCCTCGATTCCCTCCGTGACGAAAAGGAACGTCGTCCCGCCCTTCATCTCCTCCGGCTCCCGGGAGTGATGGGTGAGGACGAAGACGGGGACGTGAAAGGGCGGCTCCTCGCCCCACCATCCCATTGACCTCGGGTCCTCCTCCCAGGGCCCGGATCCGCCGCTGAACATCTTCCTGCCCATGACATGGGCACCGACGGACGCGACGCGTTCTTCCATCAGCTCGGAGTCCACGTTCACCTCGCCGCCCTCGAGCCCGTGTTGCTCACGCCACGCCGCGGTCTGCAGTGCCCATTCGTGAAGTTCCTCGCCGTTCTTCCCGAGCGGCTCCTCCAGGGTCGGGTTCGGGCCTGCGACGAACCCGTCCAGGGACATGGTGATGTCGGCGACGACCCTACCCATGGTTCCCTAGTCGGCGTCTGCCGTCGCGGGCGGGCCGATCGCCTCGTGGCCTTCGTGTGCCTGGGCGCCTTGCGGCAGGGGCCGGAGCAGCGCCCCGGCGATCGTCGACGCCGCGACGGCGAAGATCGCACCGACGAGGAAGGCGACGTGGTACCCGGAGTTCAACGCGACGAGCTGTTCCTCTCCGGAAGAAAGGAGATTGTCCGTCCTCGACGTGGCGATACTGGCGAGGATTGCGAGCCCGAGCGCGCCGCCCATCATGAAGGACGTGTTCACCACTCCGGACGCGAGCCCCGCCTCGCTCTGCTCGACGTCGCCCATGGCCGCGAGCAGCATCGGGTTGAAGGCGATGCCGGCCCCGAGCGCGAGCAGCATGAGCGGCGGCAGGAGGTCGACGGCGTAGCTGCCGTCCACCGGCGCCCGGGCGAAGAGCAGGAGCGAGGTCGCCGAGAACAGCATTCCGACCACGATCGGCGGCTTGACCCCGAACCGCATCACGATCTTGGCGGAGATCCCGAGCGAGAGGGCCGCCATCAGCACCGAGTTCGGCACGTACGCGAGGCCGACCTCGAGCGGCGAGTAGCCGAGAACGAGCTGCATGTAGAGCGCGGAGAAAAAGAACATCGCGAACATCGAGGCGGCCGAAAGCATGGCCGTCACGTTCGCGATCGAGAGATTGCGGTGCTTGAAGAGACCGAGTGGCATCAGCGGGGCGGCGACACGTGCTTCGAGGGCCAGGAAGATCCCGAAGAGGACGATCGCCGCGCCGAGCAGGCCGAGCGTCTCCGCGGAGGTCCCGCCGTTGCTGTTCCCGTTCACGATCGCGTAGACGGCGAGCATGAGCGCGCCGGTGACCGTGATCGCGCCCCCGATGTCGAGCCGCGCCTCGCTCCCCGGGCCGCGGGAGGCGGGGAGAAGGACGACGCAGAGGGCGAAGACGGCGATCCCGACCGGGATGTTGACGAGGAAGATCCAGTGCCAGGTCAGGAGGTCCGTGAGGATCCCGCCGAGGAGCACGCCGACGGTCCCTCCGCCGGCCGCGACGAAGCCGAATACGCCCATCGCCTTCGC
Source organism: Gaiellaceae bacterium (assembly GCA_035296905.1). GTDB lineage: Bacteria > Actinomycetota > Thermoleophilia > Gaiellales > Gaiellaceae > DATEOR01. The sequence goes on along the minus strand of DATHAA010000096.1, from coordinate 4,582 downwards.
GCGGTCTCCGGCTTCGGTGAAGAGCGTCATGATCAGAGAGAGCGCGACTGCCGCGACGATCGCGCCGCCGAAGCCCTGAATCGCGCGCGCGGCGACGAGCAGGCCCTGCGTGGTGGAGAGCCCGCATGCGAGCGAGGCGACCGTGAAGAGCGCGATACCCGTGAGGAACATCTTCCGATGCCCGTAGAGGTCGCCAAGGCGTCCTGCCAGCAGCAGGAAGCCTCCGAACGTCAGCAGGTAGGCGTTCACAACCCACGCGAGCGACGTCTGCGAGAAGCCGAGATCCTCACGGATGGACGGCAGCGCGACGTTCACGATCGTCGCGTCGAGCACGATCATCAGGTCTCCGAGACAGAGAACGATCAGTGCGATCCAGCGCCTGCGGTTGTCCAACGTCATGTTGTTTCTTATACCGAACGCGGAGGTTGGGAAGTTGTAACGAGCCGCTAAGGTGACGGCATGTGCCGAAACATCCAGACGCTCTACAACTTCGAGCCCGAGGCGAGCGATGACGAGATCCGCTCGGCAGCCCTCCAGTACGTGCGCAAGATCAGCGGCTTCACGAAGCCGTCGCACGCCAACGAGGAGGCCTTCGCCCGTGCAGTGGACGCCGTCGCCGACGCCTCACACCGGCTCATCCATGAGCTCGTGACGAACGCGCCGCCCAAGGACCGAGAGGCCGAGGCGGAGAAGCGGCGCGCACGCGCCCGCCAGTTCCAGACGGCATAGCCAGCTCGCACGGGCATTCCGAACGGAGCGGCGCAGGAGTCGAACCTACCCAGCGTGGGGCTGCCACGCCTCACCGGTTTTGAAGACCGGCTGGGCCACCAGGCCCATGCCGCTCCGCGGCTAACGTAGCTCAGGCGGTCTTGGCCCGGCGGCGCAGCACGCGCTCGTCGCCGACCCGCCTCGTGAGGCCGTCCGCATCGAAGCGCTCGAGGAGGAGCTGGGCCGGCTTGCGGCCCGTCCCGAGCAGGTCGCGGAAGCGCGCAAGGGTGATCGAGCCCGCGGTCTCGCACTCCTCGACCATGAGGCGCTTGGCCTCCTCGTAGGCCGCTGCGCCGAGCGCGAGGCCGTCGCCGACGCGCACCAGCATTCCCTCGCGTTCGAGGAAGGAGGCCAGCTCGCGGTCATCCATGGGGATCGGCGTGAAGCCTGTCGCGGCGAGCTCGGCCTCGAGCTCCTCGGCCGCGGCCGAGCGGTCTCCGAGGCTCGCCACTGCCCCCGGGAGGTAGAGCCGCGCACCTCGCCGCTCGAGGCCGGCGAGCGGGAGCACGTCCTTGGCCCAGGGCTCTGCGGGGACCGGGATCCCAGGGTCGAGCGGGTCGGCGGCCTCGATCCGGGCGCGCAGGTCGGCAGAGAGCTCCCCGAGCCAGTCGGCGGAGAAGACCCACTCGCCTGCGTGCTCGAGATCGTTTGCCTCACTCCCGAGGTGGGCCAGCGCGTCCGCCCTGACCGGCTCGTGGACGAGCGCTGCGAGGTCGCCCCGTTCGAGGAGCTCAAAGCGGGCCTCGCTCGCGTGCCGGGGAGGAGCCGGGTCGAGGACGAGCCCGCCGCCCACGGTCGTGCGGTCGCGGAGGACGACGCGGTCGCCGCGCGCGGCGATGGCCGGCGAGGCGAGGCGGAGCTGCGCCCACCGCTCTCCCGCGCGGACGACCCGGGCGTGGTGCTCGGCCGTCCCGTGGTGCACGTGGAGGCGCATGCCGTCCGGGATCCCGTCGAGCTCGTCGAGCGCGACATCCAGGCGGTAGGAGGTCGGGTAGGCCCCGGGGGCTACGAGCGCATCGCCGCGGCGAAGATCCTTGCGCTCGACGCCGGGGAGCGCGACCGCGACGCGCTGCCCGGCTTCGGCGCGTTCCACCGGCCGGTCGTGCACCTGAACGCTGCGAACGCGAACGTCGAGCCCCGCCGGCTCGGCGCGGAGGACGTCTCCCTCGCCGATCGATCCCGACCAGAGCGTCCCGGTCGCCACCGTCCCGATCCCGCGCAGGGTGAAGACGCGGTCGACGAAGAGCCTCGTCGAGCCCTCGGCGCGCTCCTCGGCCACGCGGTCGGCCGCCTCCCCGAGAGCCTCACGGAGATCGTCCAGCCCCTGGCCGGTCTTCGCGCTCGTAACGACCACCTCGGCGTCTGGCACAAGCTCTCGTGCCTCCTCGGCGACGAGCTCCACGAGCTCGGCGTCGACTGCGTCGGCCTTCGTAATCGCGACGACGCCGTGCTCGATCCCGAGAAGCCGGACGATCGCCAGATGCTCACGGGTCTGCGGCCGCGCTCCCTCGCCCGCGTCGATGACCAGGAGGAACAGGTCGATCCCGCTCGCACCGGCCACCATGTTGCGCACGAAGCGCTCGTGGCCGGGCACGTCGATGAGCGATAGCCGCCGCCCGTCGGGGAGCTCGAGCGGCGCGTAGCCGAGATCGATGGAAATCCCGCGCGCCTGCTCCTCGGGAAGCCGGTCCGTGTCCTTGCCCGTCAGCGCCCCGACGAGCCAGGTCTTGCCATGGTCGACGTGACCTGCGGTCCCTACTGTGAGCGGCATTCGTTCACCGCCCCCGCCGCCTCCTCGACCTCCTCGTCAGTGAGCGTGCGGCAGTCGAGCAGGAGCGCTCCGTCGCGCACGATGCCGATCACCGGCGGGTCGGTCCGGCGCAGCGGCTCGGCGAGGCTCTCCTCGAGCGCGCATGCGAAGCTCTCGAAATCTGTGGTCGGAAGTGAGCCGCCTCCTGCGCGCGCGACAGTGGCCTCGACCGAGCCCCCCGTCAGCTCGGCGAGGCGCTCGGCCCGGGCGCGGATGGCCTCCGCCCGCTCGGTCAGCATGTTGAGGACCGGAGGCCCGGCCCTGCCTGAGCGGTAGAGGGCGAGCGTTCCCTCGAGTGCGGCAAGAGTCAGCTTGTCGGCGCGCAGGGCCCGTTGCAGGGGGTGGCGTCGAAGCCGATCGACTAGGTCTGCGCGGCCGACGACGACCCCGGCCTGCGGTCCGCCGAAGAGCTTGTCTCCGGAGAAGGTGACGACGTGGGCGCCGGCCGCGAGGCTCTCTGGGACGGTGGGCTCGTCGCCGATGTCCGGCAGGACGCCGGAGCCGAGGTCGTCGACGAGGACGACGCCGCGATCCTCAGCGAGTCCGGCGAGCTCCTCAAGCTTGGGGCTCTCCGTGAACCCCACCACGCGGAAATTCGACTGGTGGACGCGCAGCAGGACGGCCGTGCGGTCGCCGATGGCGCGCGCGTAGTCCTCAAGCCGCGTGCGGTTCGTCGTGCCGACCTCGACGAGGCGGGCGCCCGAGCGCGCGAGCACATCGGGGATTCGGAAGCCGTCGCCTATCTCGACGAGCTCACCTCGCGAGACGACGACGTCGCGCCCTTCCGCGAGTGCGGCGACGGCGAGGAGAACGGCGGCGGCGTTGTTGTTGACGACCAGCGCGGCCTCGGCCCCTGTGAGGTCGCGGAGCAGAGGCGCGACGTGGTCCTGGCGTGAGCCGCGCGTGCCTCCCTCGAGGTCGTACTCGAGATTGGAATAGCCGCCCGCGACCTGCTGGATCCGCTCGAGCGCGCGGGCCGCGAGCGGCGCTCGACCGAGGTTCGTGTGGACGATGACGCCGGTGGCGTTCAGGACGCGGCGTAGCCTCGGCGCAGCGGTACCTTCGAGAAAGTCGAGGGCGTCGGCGACTATGTCCTCGGGCTGCTCGCCCGCGGCGACCCGCTCGCGGGCCGCGTCGATCGCTCTGCGCGCGGCGTCGAGGACCAGTTCGTGGCCGTACTCGACCTCGACTGCGACGAGGCGCTCGTCCTGTAGAAGCTCGTTTACGGAGGGCAGCGCCCGTAAAGGATTCTCTTGCTGCATTTCGCGTGATGATACGCGGCGTTTGCCGCTAGTCTCCGAGGCCCATGACCGAGATCGCCGCACGCCTTGCGCGCCCCATTCAGCGTCTCGGGAGGCCGAGCACGATGTTCGTGGTGGTGGCGGTCGTTGTGGCGGTTGCCGGAGTCGCGCTCCTCGCGCGGGCGTACACGCTGCGGGACTCGGTTCTCCCTGGTGTCACGGTGGCGGGGGTCGACGTCGGCGGCCTCGCCCCGGCCGACGCACGGGCGCGCATCGATGCCCAGGTCGGCAAGCGTCTGGACCAGCCGGTCGAGATCGTGGTCGGAGGCAAGTCGATCTACGTGACTCCTTCCACTATTTTCCAGGTGGACGGCGCGGCGAGCGAGCAGGCGGCGTACGACTCTGCACGTGAATCCGTCTCCGCGCGCCTGGGCGCGCTCGCGGTTCCCTTCGCGGTGCACCGGGACGTGCAGCCTGTTCTCCGTGTCCACGAGTCGGGCCGCGCTGCGCTCGCGGGCGAGCTGGCAACGCTAACGAAGCACGCCGTTTCGGCGCGCGTGTCCATGGATGGGAAAGAGGCGGTCGTCGTCCCGGGCCGTGAGGGCACGGCCATCGACGACGAGGCCGTCCTTGCTTCGCTCCGGGCCACCGCGCTCGCAGGCCTGCCTTCCTTCGATGTCCAGGTGCAGAGCGTCGAGCCTCCGATCTCCACCGAAGCGGCCGAGCGCGCGGCGACGACCGCGCGCACGATCTCGGCGGCCCC
>DATHAA010000095.1:0-10430 GCA_035296905.1 Gaiellaceae bacterium | reverse complement strand
GCCTTCGCCCGCACGGTCAGCGAGAGCGAATGCCGGCCGTGGAGGGCGTGCTTGGCCTTGCGCGTGAAGTCGGTCGCAACGGTCTTGGCCCCCGCCTTCGCAAGCGTGGAGTGAGCCGTACCGACGACTCTCGGGATGTCGAGGCTGTGCGCGAGCTTCTTCGAAATGAGGAGCGAGACATCGAGCCCGCACGGCCCGCCTGAGCTGAGCCGCGCTTCGACGCCCTTGTCGAACGCGCCCGCGAGCGTCTGCCCGCCGGGGATCTTGACGCCGAGGTTGGGCGGATCGACGTCAGCGGCCTCGTCGCCTGTCGCGAACAGAACCATGTGCCCGGGGAAAAAGTCGTCGAACTCGGGTGAGTCGAGCGGCCTCGGCTCGTTGTGGGAATAGCTCGGCGGCTCGCAATAGGCCGTTCTTGTCTCTGCGGACTGGTTACTGGCGAAGACGAGGACGTTGTTCTGAGGGACGCCGTCGGGCTCGAAGAGCTCGAGGACGAGATCGGTCGTGTTCGGGTGGGCGATCGTGCGCGAGAAGACCGCGGTCTTGATCGTGCCCGTTTCGCTGTCGGCGATGGTGAGATCTTCGAAGTCGCTGAGCGTCAGATTGGCGAGAAGCAGCGGCGACCCGGCGGGATCTTCTCGAGGCGAACGGTCATCGGCTGCCCAGCGCCGGCTCCGTCGTTGGCCCGCTGGATTCCGAACGTGACGCCGGTGACGGTGAAGGGCACGGTGACTCCGTAGTCGGGCAGGTGGAAGCGGCGGCAGTAGCTCTGCTCGACGGTGGGGTTGGGCAAGGGATTGGCGCTGCAGTTGAGGGTGTTGTCAGGCGTGATCGTGTCGTCCGTCATCTGCCGGACCTCGACCGCCGCCGTCGCCGCGTGCGCAGCGGCGAGCGCCGCCACCACCGCAATCACCTCACCCTCAGCACGCGCCGAATTCAAGCACTCGGCAGCGCGATTTCAAGCCATGAGACTGCGCGCCTGGGCGAGCCGGTCGAGCGACCGCTCGTTGGCGGGCTCGAGGACGGCGATGACGTCTACGAAGCCGAGCTCACCGAACCTCGTGAGCGTCTCTGCGAGCTCATCTACCGAGCCGGTGAACGCGTCGCTCTGGTCGGGTGCCACCGCCGGGTCGGCGACGTACATCCCGATGGTTCGCCGAAGCGTGGACGGGTCGCGGCCTTCCTCCTCGAGCGCCGTCTCGAGGGCGGCGAGCCGGTCTCGAAGACGATCGTCCGGGCGCGCGAACCAGGCCGTGTTCCACGCCTCCGCATGGCGAGCCGTAAGCCGGAGCAGACGCGGGCCGTTGCCGGCGACGAGCAGCGGGATGCGGCGGTCCGGCGAAGGAAGAAGGACGGCGTCAGCGACTCGGTGGTAGCGACCGCGGAAGGAGACCGTTTCGCCGCGCAGCAGCGGAACGACGATCTCGAGAGCTTCCTCCAGGCGGCCGACGCGGTGGTCGGTCGCGTAGCCGAACGCCTCATACTCGGTGTCGTGCCACCCTGCGCCCAGACCGAGAACGAGCCGGCCGCCGCCGCTGATCGCGTCAGCCGTGACCGCCATCTTCGCGAGCAGTCCGGGATTCCGATACGTGGCGCACGTGACCAGCTGGCCGACCTCGACGCGTGTCGTCGCCGTGGCGAGCGCGGTGGCCAGCGTCCACGCTTCGTGAACCCCTTCGAGAGGCGCGCCGGGCATGCTGCCGAAGAAGTGATCGCAGACCCAAACGGAGTCGAGGCCGACGGTCTCTGCATGTTCGGCGAACGCGCGGATGTCCGGCCACAACGGCATTCGGCCGGGTCCATCGGAGAAAGACATGGGAACCATGACGCCGACCCGCACGCGCGCAGTCTGACCGCCCGGAGGTGAAGACGGCGCAGTCTCGGTTGCTAGCATTGGCGAGCCCGGTCGCGCTAAGCGGGGAGCTAGCGGTTCCCTGAACCCGCAATCCGCTCCAGCGGGGCCGAACTCCTTCCCTAGGAGGTTGCGTTCGAAGTAGGGCTTGCGCTTGCAAGCGTTGACGGCCAGGTTCCGCGCACTGGGAGCCTGCGAACCGCGTCAGGTCCGGGAGGAAGCAGCGCTAAGCAGTTTCTCTCAGGTGCCGCGGATCAGCCTGGCCCGAGTGAGCAGTGTCGGCACCGCATCGAAAGCGCCCTCGACGGAGGGTGCGCGACCGGGCGTTAAACTAGTTGGGCGCGTGACGGCTCTCTACCGCAAATACCGCCCGCAGGACTTTGACGAGGTCGTGGGCCAAGAAGCCGTCGTGCGGACTCTCCGCAACGCGATCTCGGGCGACAAGGTTCGGCAGGCGTATCTCTTCGCCGGCCCGCGCGGCACCGGGAAGACCTCCCTCGCCCGCATCCTCGCCAAGGGGCTGAACTGCGAGCAGGGCCCGACGGTCACGCCCGACAAGACCTGCAACTCGTGCCGCACGATCGCCGCGGGCACCTCTCTCGACGTCGTCGAGATGGACGCGGCGAGCCAGCGCGGGATCGACGACATCCGCGAGATTCGCGAGCACGTGGTCCTGCAGCCGGTCGAGGGCCGCTTCAAGGTCTACATCCTCGACGAGGCGCACCAGCTCACGGACGCCGCGTGGAACGCGCTCCTCAAGCTGATCGAGGAGCCGCCGCCTCACCTCGTCTTCGTCTTCTGCACGACCGAGCTCTCGAAGGTCTTGCCGACAGTGCGTTCGCGCTGTCAGACCTTCCTCTTCTCGCGGCCGCGCCTCGCCGAGCTCACGAAGCTTTTGCGCCGAATTGCGGACGGAGAGGAGATCGATGCGCCCGACGCCGCGCTCTCGCTTATCGCGCGCAGTGCGCGCGGCAGCTTCCGCGACGCGGTCTCGACCCTCGACCAGCTCGCAGCCGCGACGGACGGGAAGATCACCGTGCAGGCCGTGCTCCAGCTGCTCGGCGCGGTCGAGGAGGAGGCGCTCTTCCGGGTCTGCGACCTGATCGTCGACCGCGATACCGCCGGGCTCCTGTCCTTCGTGGAGGAGCTCGCAGAGCAAGGCCAGGATCTCTCGCGCCTCGTCACCGATCTGCTCGAGCACCTGCGCTGCCTCTTGCTCGTCCAGCACATGGGCGAGGTGCCCGACTCGCTGCCGGTCACGCCCGAGACCCGCGAGCGCCTGCACGCGCAGGCGAACCAGATCGGCGAGCCGGACGTCATTCGCCTCGTCGACCTCCTCGCGGTCGCGGTGGACGACGTTCGCCAGGGGGGCGATCCGCGCCTGCCTCTCGAGCTCGCCCTCGTCAAGGTCACGCGCCCGGGCGCCGACCTCTCGCGCCAGTCGCTCTCCTTCCGGATCGAGCAGCTGGAAGGGAGAGTGCGCGGCGAGCCGCATCACGCTCCGGCCGCGGAGCCGCGCGCCAACGCAGAGCCGGCCGCCCCTTCCGCGGCTCCCGCAGAGCCGCTTCCCGACCTCGACATCGAGCAGGTGCAGCAGGTCTGGAGCCAAGCGGTCCTGCCCGCGATCGGCGAGCGCTCGATCCCCACGGCCTCCGTCCTCGGCGAGGCGAAGCCGATCGAGCTCTCCGGCAACCGGCTCGTGATCGAGTTTCCGCCGGCAGCCTCCTTCCACCGCAACCTTGCGGAGGAGCCCAAGAACGCGACCCTTCTCGCCGAGGTCCTTTACGAGGTCACGGGCCACAAGCTTGCACTCGCCTTCGCGGTCGGCGAGGGCGACCCAGAAGCAGGAGAAGCCGAGGCCGAGGGCCCCGCAAACGAGGAAGACATCATTTCTCTCATGAAGACGACGTTCGATGCCCGGGAGGTCGACGAGTGACCAAGATGGACATGAACAAGATGCTCCAGCAGGTGCAGCAGATGCAGGAGGAGATGGCGAAGGCGCAAGACGAGCTCGCCAAGGAGGTCGTCGAAGCTTCGGTCGGCGGCGGGATGGTCAAGGTGAAGGCGAGCGGGGCCGGCGAGATCGTCGAGATCACAATCTCGCCCGAGGTCATCGACCCGAACGACCCCGAGGGCCTGGCCGATCTCGTCCTCGCGGGCGTGAACCAGGCGCTCAAGAACGCCCAGGACCTGATGCAGTCGAAGCTCGGGGGTGCCATGGGCGACCTCAAGGGACTAGGCCTGCCGGGCCTGTAGGCACAATGTGGGGCCGTGTTTTCGCCCCTCGTCGACAACCTGATCGCACAGCTCTCGCGCCTGCCGGGTGTGGGCACGCGCACGGCGCAGCGCCTCGCATTCCACATCCTCCGTGTCCCAAAGGAGGAGGCCTTCGCCCTCGCCGACGCGATCCGAGAGGTCAAGGAGCGCATCGGCTTCTGCCGCGAGTGCGGGAACCTGACCGAGGAGGAGCTCTGCACGATCTGCGCCGACGCACGGCGCGACCGCTCGATCATCTGCGTCGTCGAGCAACCGGCCGACCTCCTCTCGGTCGAGCGAACCCACGAATACCGCGGCGTCTACCACGTGCTCGGCGGCGCGCTCTCGCCGCTCGACGGTGTCGAGCCCGCCCATCTCCGCATCGACGAGCTTCTCCGCCGCGTGGAGCGAAACGGCGTCGAGGAGGTCGTGCTCGCCACGAACCCGAACATGACCGGCGAGGCGACCGCGGCCTACCTGGCCGACCGGCTGCGCGACCGGGTGCGCGTGACGCGGCTCGCGAGCGGCCTGCCCGTGGGCGGCGACCTCGAGTACGCGGACGAGGTCACACTCGGGCGCGCATTGTCGGGTCGCCGGGAGATGTAAAACAAGACGATGAGCGAGACGACCTTCGAGCCCGTCCCCGTCGTCGAGCCGGCCGAGCCGCCAGCGGCCGCGGGCACCCTCGTGATGAAGTTTGGCGGCACTTCGGTAGCCGACCCCGAGAAAATCCGTCGCGTCGCCTCGCGCCTCGTCGAGGCCAAGCGGGCCGGAAACCGTGTCGTCGCCGTGGTCTCGGCGATGGGTCAGCACACGGACGAGCTCGTCTCCCTCGCCCACGAGGTCTCACCGCAGCCGAAGCCGCGGGAGATGGACATGCTCATCTCGGTCGGCGAGCGCATCTCTTGCGCGCTCGTTGCGATGGCGATCGCCGACCTCGGGCTCGACGCGATCTCGCTCACCGGCTCACAGGCGGGGATCGTGACCGACACCGTCCACGGAAAGGCGAAGATCGTCGAGGTGCGGGCGCACCGAATCCACGAGGCACTCGACTTCGACCGCATTGTCCTCGTCGCCGGCTTCCAGGGAGTCTCCACGGATTTCGACATCACGACGCTCGGGCGCGGCGGCTCCGACACGACCGCGGTTGCGCTCGCCGCGGCCCTCGGCGCGGACGCGTGTGAGATCTACACGGACGTGGACGGCGTCTTCACCGCCGACCCGCGGCTCGTCCCCGGCGCGCGGAAGCTCCACGCCGTCAGCTACGAGGAGATGCTCGAGATGGCGGCCTCGGGCGCGAAGGTGCTTGCGCTACGCTCGGTCGAGTTCGCGCGGAACCACAGCGTCAAGCTTCATGTGCGCTCCACCTTCACCGGCGAGGAGGGCACGTGGATCACGGAGGAGGACGAGCGGATGCTCGAGAAGGCGATGATCTCAGGCGTCACGCACACACTCGAGGAGGCCGTGTACCGCGTGTCCGGAACCGATCGCGCCGACCTCTTCGACGCGCTCGCCGACGCCTCCGTGAGCGTGGACACGATCATTCAGACGGGCGACGACATCGTCTTCTCCGCGCCGGTGGAAGACCGCGCCGCAACCGAGGCCGCACTTGGCGGGCTCGACGCAAACTGGGAGGAGCGCGCCCACCTCGGGAAGGTGAGCGTCATCGGCGCTGGAATGAAGAGCCATCCGGGGATCGCCGCGCGCACGTTCCAGACGCTGCGCGACCTGGGGGTGGAGCCTGACCTCGTGGCCACCTCGCCGATCAAGATAGCCTTCTACGTCCCGCAGGAAGATGTCGAGCGCACCGTCGTCGCCCTGCACGAGGCCTTCGAGCTGTCCTCTGTCGGTGCGGAGCGGGCTCATGACTAGGGTCGGAGTCGTCGGGGCCACCGGCGCGGTCGGCTCGGTCACGCTCGGCCTCCTCGCCGAGCGCGGGTTCGAGAACGTGCGAGCCTTCGCTTCGTCGCGCTCGGCCGGCAAGCACGTTCGGTACGGCGACCGCGAGCTTCTCGTCGAAGAGGCCACGCCGGAGAACCTCAGCGCCGGCGAGCTGGACCTCTGTTTCTTCTCGGTCGGAACCGATGCGAGCCGCGAGCTCGTCCCCTATGCCGCCGCGGATGGCACCGTCTGCATCGACAAGTCGGACGCCTTCCGCCTGGCCGATGGCGTGCCGCTCGTCGTCGCAGGCGTGAACGACGCGGCGCTTCGTCAAGACGACGAAGTCGTTGCCAACCCGAACTGCTCCGCGATTCAGCTCTCTTGCGTCCTCAAGCCGCTGCACGAAGCGGCCGGCCTCGCGTCGGTGCGCCTCGCTACGTATCAGTCCATGTCCGGGATCGGCGACGCGGGCATCGAGCGGCTTCGCGCCACCGAGCCGGGCGACGGCGACCTGGCGATGGACTGGGATCTCGAGGGCGAGGAGTTCTCGGAGGAGTCCAAGCTCCGCGCGGAGACGCGCAAGATCCTCGACCTCCCCGATCTACCTCTTCAGGCCCAGTGCGTGCGCGTGCCTGTCCTCGTCGGCCACGCGCAGGCGATCTGGGTCGAGACGGCCGAGCCACTCTCGGCCAACGACGCGCGCGACGTCCTCGGCTCGGCGCCGCATGTCGCGCTGGAGGACTTCGCGACGCCGAAGGACGCAACCGGCCGCGACGACGTTCTCGTCGGGCGCATCCGGCCCGACACCGCGAACGGCTCGGGCCTCGCCCTGTGGAGCGTGAACGACAACCTGCGCAAGGGCGCGGCCCTGAACGCAGTGCAGATCGCAGAAGCGCTCCTCGAGCGCAACCTGATCTCTGCTTAGGGCCGCTGCGGCACCGGCGCCGGGATCAAGACTTCCTTGACTCTTCGCCAGAGAAGCGCGGTCGACCCCTCTGCCACCGGCTGCAACCCGCCGAGATCGAGCCGCGCAAGCGCGACGTCACCCGCCCAGCGGACGGGGTAAAAGCCGAGGTCGGCGAGGAAGTCCGACGGGAAGATCGTCCGGTGCACGAGGAAGCGCTCGTAGGGGGTCTCGCCCTCCGGGTAGCGGTACGCGAACGTCTCGATCGCCTTCGCCTTGCGGTCGCGCGCCTCGCCGATGATCGAGAGGAAGAGGCTCTGGATCGCCCAGGGCGCGGCCGGGTCCATCAGGTACGCGCACGTGATGAGAACCGCGTCGTCCGAGGGCGGCCCCGCCGGGAGGTCGTCCGCACGCGGGAAGTGCCCCGCCGGCCCGTACTGGATGAAACCGAGGAGCCGATCCTCCTCTTCGAAGTAGAGCGTGCCCCACGGGCCCCAGTCGTCCTCGATCCTCTCCGCCCAGCGCCCCTTCGCGGCCGCACGGTCCCCGCGCGACTGCCAGAAGACGCACCCCACGCACGGTGGCGGTGCGTGCGCGATCGAAGCTGCGGTGACGGGATGAAGCCGAGTCGGCATCTAGTGAGCGGCACTTCTTAGCACGAGGCGGGTCGCCTCGGGGCGCGCGACGAAGCGAAACGGCACGAAGCTCGTCCCGAGGCCGCGCGAGACGTGCAGGGCTGCGGCCGGAGTCTCGTGCAGCCCTTCCCAGTGCTCAGCGCGCAGATGCTCGAGCCGCAGCTTGCCGCGCGGCGTCGGGATGCAGATCTGGCCGCCGTGCAGGTGGCCGGCAAGGACGAGATGAAACGCGCCCGGCGGCAGGTAGCGGACGACGTCCGGGAAATGGAAGAGCAGGATGCGGACGTCGGCCTCCGGGTCGGCCAGGTTCGCAAGGCTGCTCCAGCAGGGGCCGAGACTCTGGTCGCCACCGACGATCTGCACGGACCTTTCGCTCACCGTAAGCAGGACCGAGTCGTTCTCGAGAAGCACGGCGCCCGCGTTTTCGACGACCGACGCGTCCGTCGGCTGCGAGAACGGGTCGCGCGTCACCTCGACGTCGTGGTTTCCGAGTACGGCGAAAACACCGAGACGCGGCTCGAGCGCCGCGACCGCTGCCTCGAGCTGCGGCTCTCCGCGCCGCCGCGACAGGAGGTCGCCGGTGATCGCGACAATGTCGCATGGTTTCTCCGACGCCCAGCGAACCGCCCGCTCGAGCGCGCGGCCGTTGAAGGAGATCGTCCCGAGGTGGAAGTCCGAGAGGTGGACGACCGTGAGCCCGTCGAGCTCCGGCGGCAGGCTCGGGAGCCGGACCTCAAGGTCGCGGAACTCGACCCACTGGGACTCGAAGAGCGACCAGCCGAGAACGCCCACCGCGGCTGCGCCCGCGACGGCCGCGGCACGCCGGACCACGGGCTATCCCTCCCGCGAGCGGATGCTCTCGCGAAGCCGGGCCCGCGCGGCCTCGATCTCGCGCCGAAGCTCCTCGGTGCGCTGGCGGCCGCCGTTCGTCTCCGGCCCACCTCGGTGGCGCAGGTACCCGAACACGGCCGCGGCGGCGGCGGCGAGAGCCGCCACAGCCGCAACGAGGAGGAGGAACCTGCGAACCATCGGGGCGATTCTAAGAAATTAGAGCTCCGGCCTGGTCCTCGAGCGGGTTTGAGGAACCAGGCCGGAAATGCCCCTCCGGTTAGAAGAGTCACTCGACGGCCGAAAACTTGCGCGACTCCTGTCCCAAGTAACAGTCTGTTACTTAGTCGGAGAGCGCGGGCTCGTCGATCGTGAGCGTCTTCGAATCCGCGTCGAGAGTCGCTTGCACTCCGAGCGGCAGCGTCGCCAGCGATGCACCGTGGCCGAGCGGCAGGTTGTAGAGCACGGGCACGCCGAGGTCGCCCAGCCGCCCCGTGAGGACTTCCTCCAGGGTCTTTGAGCGCGGCGCGGTCGAAGTTGTCCCACTCGCAACCGGCGAGCTCGCCGACGACGATTCCGCGCACCTTGTCGAACTTGTCAGCTGGTCGAGGTAGAGCAGCGGGCGGTCGATCTGGATCGGCGCGCTGCCCGAGTCCTCGAAGAAGAAGATCGCGCCGTCGAGGTCGGGCTCCCACGAAGCCCGATAGTGAAGATGAAGTCGAGGAGGCAGCCGCCGACCAACCGTCCGCTGGCCTTGCCGGCCGCGATCGAGACAACCGTGAGCCGCTCAGAATCCTCCGGCACGGGGCCGGTGGTCTCGCCGCGAAGCACCTGCAAGAAGCGCTCGCTGGTGAAGCTCGCAGGCGACGGTTGCCCGAGCATCGAGAGGCTCGGTCCATAGAAGGTCGAGAGCCCGGCGCGGGCCAGGAGCGCGGCATGGAGGGCCGTGATGTCGGAGAGGCCGAAGAACGCTTTCGGGGTCTGCTTGATCGCCTCGAAGTCGAGCAGCGGAATCGTCTGCGCCGAGCCGTAGCCGCCGCGCATGGTCTGGACGGCGTCGACCTCCGGGTCCGCGAAGGCGGCCTGCAGGTCGGCGGCGCGGACCTCGGGGCTTCCTCCGTGCCAGTCGTCGCGCTCGAGCGCCCCCGGCATGAGCTTGACGCGGTAGCCCTGCGATTCCCACCAGGCGATGCCGCGCTCGACCTCAGCCCGCGTCTCGGGCGGGCTGCCCGGAGTGACGACACCGATCGTGGAGCCGGGCGGCGCCGGACGGCCGACCAGCGCGGGCACGGTCTAGGGTGCTTCCAGCTTCTCGAGAACGGAGTCGACGGGCACGACGTGCCGCCGGAACTTGAGCTCCGAGTCGTCGAGTCCGGCCGCCACGCCGATCAGCTGCGAGAGGTGGAGGATTGGCATCTGGTAGCTCTTGCCAGTTTGCGCCTCGAGCTTCTGCTGCCAGGCGTCCAGCGAGAGATGGCAGAGCGGGCACGGCGTCACCATCGCGTCGGCGCCGGCCTCGATTGACTGCTCGATCGGCTGGATCAACTCGCCGAGCGCAACCTCCTCACGAGCCTGGATGATCGGGAAGCCACAGCATTTGATCTTCGCGGGATAGTCGATTGGCTCGCCCCCGCAGGCCTCGATGATCGCCTCGAGCGACCATGGGCGGTCGGGGTCCTCGAAGCCCATCAGCTTCGAAGGACGCAGGATCTGGCAGCCGTAGAAAGGAGCGACCTTGAGTCCCTTGAGCCCCTTGTGCGCGACTTCCTTGAGCTTCTCATAGCCGTCGCCGTCGGCGATCAGCCAGAGGAGATGCTTGACCTCGACGCCGCCCGAATAGCGCGGCGCGCCGACGGTCTCGAGGTTGTCGCTCACCCGCTCGCGGAGCGCATCGTCGTTTACGAGCTGGAAGTTCGCCTGCCTCAGGTTGAGCGTGCAGACGTTGCAGATGGTCATCAGCGTGTCCGCGCCCGTGGCCTCGGCGTAGGCGAGGATGCGCGCGTTCAGGTGGAGGTAGTAATCGGGCTCGGCCTCGTGGATGTCGCCGGCGCCGCAGCAGGTGACCGACGCGAGT
>DATHAA010000094.1:0-26426 GCA_035296905.1 Gaiellaceae bacterium | reverse complement strand
CTTCGCAACCGCTCGATGATGCCGGCCTCGGTTACGTACTCTGTCCGCAAACTCCACAGCCCCGCCAGGCCGCCGGCAAACGCGAGCAGGAAAAACGTTCCGAGGATCAGGCCATGGATCAGTGTCCACGTCTCGCGGCTCGTGAATTCCATCGGTCGCCGACGACATTATTGACAGGGCCGTCGGGGATTCGCCAACCGCGTTAGTCGGCATTCCAGGCAGGCGTTGAGGGGTCCTCTGCAACACGTCCCTCCCCATTGAGGTTGCCGGAAACCTTGGGCGGGCGGCCGTTACCTCTCTTAGCGGCGGCGAGCACTGTGAAGCGTTTCAAATCTCCCCGGGCGATTCGGATGCATGTTGTCTGCGTCTGGATTCGTGGCGTAGTCCATGCACGTGTGGAAGTCTGCGCCCGACTCGTCCTGGTGGCCGAGGCCCCAGATGTGCCCGATCTCCTGACACATCGTCGAAGCCCGCCAGGCAGGAGTGTCGTCCTTGGCCCTGTTGTAGTACGTGTGACCTTTACGGTGCCCCGGGTTATGTGGCCGTCAGCCTTAACCCAGATTTGCGCGAGTCCGAAGCGCTTCGCTGTTCCCAGGGCGTCTCGCTCTGTTTCCCGTGAGCGCTTCGTGAGCATCCGGTGCGCAACGCCGCATGGTTGCGCACCTACGCTAGAAGAGCTGGTTCTCGCCGGCGAAGATCGCCGAGACGGACTCGTCCGAGAAGACGTTTTTGATCGTGTCCGCGAGGAGGATCGAGACCGTGAGCGGCTCCGGGAAGTTGTCGGGCCGAAGCAGCGGGTTGATCGGAACGGTGTCCGTGACCACGATCTCCTTGAGCTGGCTCTGGCCGAGCTTTTCGAATGCGTTCTCCGGGATGAGCGCGTGCGTGGCACAGGCGTAGACCTCGGTCGCGCCCGCGTCCTTGAGCGCCTGTGCGCCGGCGATGAGCGTGCCACCCGTGACGATTATGTCGTCGGTCATGATCGCGACCTTGCCCTTGACGCGGCCGATCACCTCGGTGACCGCGGCCGAATCGCGCGCCGGACGCGTCTTGTTCATGATCGCGAGGTCGGCCTCGAGCATCTCCCCGAACTTGCGCGCCATCTTCGCGCGGCCCGGATCCGGCGAGACCGCGACGACGTCGTCGCCGTGGAGGCCCTTGTCGCGGTAGTACTGCGCGAAGAGCGGGAGCGCGGTCATGTGGTCGACCGGGATCGAGACGAAGCCCTGGATCTGGCCGGCGTGAAGATCCATCGTCAGGATGCGGTCCACGCCCGCGGCGAGCAGCATGTCCGCGACGAGCTTGGCGGTGATCGGCTCGCGCGGCGCCGACTTTTTGTCCTGCCGCGAGTACGGGTACCACGGCATGACTGCGGTGATCCGGTTCGCCGAGGCAAGCTTGGCGGCCTGGATCATGATCATGAGCTCCATCAGGTGGTCGTTCGAATGCAGGCCGTGGCACGACTGGATGAGGAACACGTCCGCGCCGCGGATGGACTCGCAGTAGCGGCAGTACGTCTCGCCGTTGGCGAACGTCTCGAGCTCCACTTCGCCGAGCGAGATGTTGAGGAGCTCGGCGATGCGCTCCGAGAGCTCGGGGTTCGACCGGCCCGAGAAGAGCATGAGCTTCCCGGACGGACCGCGCTCGATCCAGCGGCCACGCTCACCGCTTGCCTGTGGAACCGGCACTTCCGGCACTTCGAGGCCCGGCAGCCTGGTCAGCTCAGTCGTTCCGCTTTCCACCGTTGCCTTCCTGGTCGCTCCACCCTGCGACGGTACTCAAAGCATCGCGGTCAACCTGCACCCGCGCAACTGGAACATTGTTCCTGCAGCGCTGGACGTACCCCGCGGTCACGTCCCCGCGCCGCCCGGACGGAGGTTGGTGAAGGGCGGCACGACCTCTCCCGGCCCCACCTCGGAGTCGACCAGGACAGCATGCGGGCCGACCTCGGCGCCCGCGCGGACGATGGTCTTCCCCTGCAGGATCGTGAACGGCTGGATGACGGCCTCGGGCTCGATGACGACATCCGGGCCGATCCACGTCGTCGCGGGGTCGACGACCGCGACCCCGGCGGCCATGTGCTCCTCGACGATGCGCCGGCGAAGCTCGGAGGCGGCCTCCGCCAGCTCGGCCCTCGTGTTGACGCCGAGACCCATTTCGGCCACAGGGGCACAATAGACGGCGGCGCCGCGCCTGGCCTCGACGAGGTTCCGAACAGCATCGGTGAGGTAGAGCTCGCCCTGGGCGTTGGCAGGATCGAGCGCCTCGAGCACGGGCCAGAGATCGGAGACGCGGAAGACGTAGATGGAGGTGTTCAGCTCGCGGACGGCGCGCTCCGTCGGCGACGCATCCTTCTCCTCGACGATGGCCCGCAGGGCCCCGCTCTCGTCGCGCAGGATGCGTCCGTAGGGGAGCGGCTCGTCCGGCTCGATCGAGAGGACGGTTACGGCGGCGGCGCTTCGGCGGTGCTCGTCGAGGAGCGCTTCGAGTAGCTCCGTGGTGAGGAGGGGTGCCGCGCCGTCGAGCACGAAGACATCGCCCTCGAACCCGGCCAGGGCCGCGCGCGACGCGGCGACCGCGTCCCCCGTCCCCTTGGGCTCCTCCTGGACGGCGAGGGTTGCGCCCGGAGGAAGCGTGCCGTCGAGCTCGTCTTTCGTCGTCGGCGAGCAGACGACGACGAGCGGGTCAGGGCCGAGCGGCAGGACCGGCGCGATCGACCAGTCGAGCAGCCGCCGCCCGAGGAGGGGGTGCAGGTGCTTCGGGCGCTCGGAGCGCATACGCGTTCCGAGGCCTGCAGCCATCACGACCGCGGCGAGCGAGGGGGTCATGGGTTCGAGGCTATGGCTGGGGCGGGAGGATTCGAACCTCCGGTCACGGGACCAAAACCCGCTGCCTTACCGCTTGGCTACGCCCCACCGGATTGCGAGTCACTCTACTTTCGGTCAAGGAGGAGCGCCGCCAGCAGGAAGACCGCCAGGGCGATCAGGACGATGAGCGCAAGCGTCTTGACGAGCACCCAGAGGACGGGAACGAGCACCGCGAGGAGTTGCGAGACCGCCGCGACCCACGTGATCTCGTAGACGACGCCCGGCCACCGTCGCCCGAGGAACCAGTAGGCCGCGAGCGCGAGGATCACGGCGATGATCACGTAGCGCCAGCCGTGGGCGCTGAAGAGAACGAGCAGGCTCTCGACGAATGCGATCAGGAGAGCCAGGCGCAGACGGCGCTCGCGCAGCCAGAGAGCGGAAGAGCTCTGCCGGTGCTCGACGACCTGCTGTTCCTCCATGGCGGCGCGACGCTACCAGACCGGAGCGACCACCCAGGTCCGGGCCTGGAAGCGCAACCCGCGGGCGGCACGCTTCGCGTCCGCGAGGTGGTGGAAGAGCCCGTAGACGGCGGGGCCGGCGCCGCTGACGTCGGCGCGGAAGGCGCTCCCGCCCAGGAGGTCGTCGACGATCCTGGGCCTGCCCGCCGCCCCGGCGAGATCGTTCGGCGGAAAGGCCGCGAAGTCGCGCGGGCGGCGCACCGAGGCAAGCGCCTCTGTCAGCGCCGCGCCCCGCTCGTCGAATCCCGCGGTGCCGTTCGCCGCGTCGAAGCGCGCGTAGACGTCGGCGGTAGACGTCTTGCTCGCGCGCCGAGGGAGCGCGACGACCACCCAGAAGTCCTGCGGCAACTCGAGCGCGGTGAGTCGCTCGCCCGCGCCCTCGGCGCGCTTCGGCCCGGGCTCGAGAAAGAAGGGAACGTCGGCGCCGATCCCTGCCGCGAGCTCCGCGAGGCGGTCGGGGGGAAGCGGCTGGTCGAGAAGAGGGTTGGCGAGGACGAGCGCGGCAGCGGCGTCGGCGCTGCCTCCCCCCAGTCCTGCCGCCAGCGGGATTCGCTTCCGGATCTTGGCGCGCCAGTGCGGCTCGACCCCGGCCGCGCCCGCGAGCCTCTCCAGCGCCGCGCCTACGATGGTGTCCTTGCGGAAGCCGTGGACGGCGAGGCTTTCTGCGGGCGCAACCTCGACCGTGTCGCAGATGTCGACCCGCTGCATGACAGTGACGATCTCGTGCAGCCCATCCCCGCGGAGCGGCCCGACGATGAGCGCGAGATTGATCTTCGCGGCGGCCGGGAGCCGCTTCACGGCAGGAGCTCCGCCAGCTCGAGGAACTGCTGTGGGGCGAGCGCCTCGGCTCGGATGTCCACGGACAGCCCAAGCTTCTCCAGCGCTGCCTCGGCCCCCGCCCTGCCGCCGCGGGAGAACTCGAGCGAGTTGAGCAGCGTCTTGCGCCGGTGGGCGAACGCGCTCTGGACGATCTCCTTCAGGCGCAGAAACTCGGGGCCCCAGGAACGGGTACGCCTGAAGGCGACGAGCGCGGAGTCCACATTTGGCCGCGGGCGGAAGACCGTGCGGGCGACGGGATGGAAGCCCGTGCGCTCGGCGGTCAGCTGGAGGAGCACGGAGACCGCGCCGTAGCTCTTCGTCCCCGGCACGGCGAAAAAGCGGTCCGCAACCTCCCGCTGCACCATCACGCACCAGAGCTCGACGGCCGGCAGCCCGTCCAGGCTTTCCGCGACCAGCGGGGTGGCGATCTGGTACGGCAGGTTGGCGACGAGCTTCCCCGGCGACGGGTCGAGCGCCTCGAGGGGGAGCGTGAGGGCGTCTCCGAGGACGAGCTCGACGTTGTCATGGACCGCCACTGCGTCCCGCAGGTGCGGCTCGAGGCCCCGGTCGAGCTCGACGGCGTGGACGAGGCGCACGCGCTCGGCGAGATACGCGGTCAGGACGCCGAGACCGGCGCCGACCTCGAGCACGACGTCTTCGGGCCCGAGCTCTGCGAGGCGGCCCGCGACGCCGAGGATGTTGTCGTCGACCAGGAAGTGCTGGCCGAGATCGCGGTTAGGCGCGACGGGAAGCTTCACGGGAGGCCGAAGGCGGCGGTCGCGTTGGCGTCGATCGCGCGCTCGAGCTCGTCCCGTTCTTCGCCGCGCGCTTCGGCCAGGGTGGCGAGGGTGTGGACGACGTGGGCCGGCTCGTTCCGGCGTCCGCGCACCGGCTGAGGAGAGAGGTAAGGGCTGTCCGTTTCGGCCAGGATCCGGTCCGTGGGAACGCGGGCCGCGGCGGCTCGGAGCTCGGCCGCCTTGGGGTAGGTCACGTTCCCTGCGAACGAGACGAACCAGCGGCGCTCGAGCGCGGGGCCGAGCAGGCGGAGCGACGAGAAGCAATGCAGCACGACGCGCGCATCCTCCGGGAGCGCTGTCAGCACGGCCAGAGTGTCGTCATCCGCCGCGCGTGTGTGGACGATCAGCGGCTTGCCCGTTGCCACGGCCAGTTCTGCCTGAGCGCGGAAGAGCTCGAGCTGTCGGTCATGGGGCGCGTAGTCGCGGAAGTGGTCGAGCCCCGTCTCGCCGACGGCGACCGCCTTCGGGTGTTCGAGCAGGCCCGCAAGCTCATCGACTTCGGCCTGGCCCGCTGTCCCCGCCTCGTGCGGATGGAGCCCGAGCGAGACGAAGACGCCGTCCTCCCGATCAGCGAGCTCGAGCGCCATGCGGCACGAGTCGGGCGTCGTTCCGATCGTGACGACCCGATCGACCCCCGCTTCGCGCGCTCGCGCGAGCGCCTCGGGCGCGTCGTCGAGAGCGTCTAGGTGCGCGTGCGTGTCGATCACGCGGATTCAGACTGTCGCGGGCGCATCCACCCGCGGGAAGAGCGGCTCGGCAGGCGCGATCCCGTCCGCTGCGGGGGTCTGCCCCGGGCGCGCTCCCTCCCAGTCCAGGGCTCCGTCCTGCCCCAAGGCCTCGAGGATGCGGGGCGCCGTCTCGGGGAGATACGGCGCGAGCACGATTGCGAGCACACGCAGGCCGTCCGCGAGGTCGTAGAGGACGCGGTCGAGTGCCTCCGCGTTTGCCTGGTCCTTCGCCAGCTCCCACGGCGCGTTTTGCTCCACATGTCGGTTGAGCGCGCGAACGACTTCCCAGATCTCGTCGAGCCCGCCCGTCAGGTCGTAGGCATCCAGACGCGCAGCGACCTTGGCCGCCAAGCCGTCGAGCTCGGCTGCCAGCGCTGCGGAGCCCTGGACGACCGCGAGTTTCCCCTCCCGGTAGCGCGCAACCATCGCCGTCGTCCGCGACAGGAGGTTGCCGAGGTCGTTCCCGAGCTCGCGCTCGTAGCGCTCGTGCAGCCCGTCGACGGAGATGTTCCCGTCCTGCCCGAACGACGCCGCGCGGAAGAGGTAGTAGCGCACCGCGTCGACCCCGTAGACGTCGATCAGCTCGAGCGAGTCGATCACGTTCCCGACCGACTTGGACATCTTGCGGTCGTCCATGAGCAGGTAGCCGTGCACGAAGAGCTGCTTCGGCACGCTGATCCCCGCGCCCATCAGGAGCGCCGGCCAGATCACGCAGTGGAACTTGAGGATGTCTTTCGCCAGGAGATGGTGGACTTCCGGCCAGAGTCGGTCGCGGAGGTCCTCGTCCTCGCGCGCGAAGGCAAGCGCGCTCCAGTAGTTGATGAGCGCGTCGACCCAGACGTAGACGACCTGGTCGGGATCCCAGGGAACGGACACACCCCAGCGCTGCGTGGCGCGGCTCACGCTGATGTCGTCGAGACCCTGCTCGATGAAGCTCCGCGCCTCGTTCGCCCGGAACCTGGGCAGGACGACTTCCGCATTCTCGTCGTACAGGGCGAGCAGCTTGTCCTGATACGCGGAAAGACGGAAGAAGTAGTTCTTCTCCTCGACCCACTCCGGTGGGATCCCGTGCTGGGGACAGTTGCCGTCCACGAGCTCCGCTTCGGTGTAGAAGGACTCGCAGCGGCTGCAGTAGAGCCCGGCGTAGACGCCTTCGTAGATCTCGCCGGCGTCGTAGATCCGCTGCAGGAACTCCTGCACGAGAGCCTCGTGGCGTTCGTCGGTCGTGCGGATGAAGAAGTCGTTGGAGACGTTGATCCGGCGCGTCATCTCCATGAACGCGGCTGCGTTCCGGTCGACGAACTCTTTCGGTTCGAGGCCGGCCTCCTCCGCGACCCGCGCGATGTTCGAGCCATGCTCGTCGGTGCCCGTTAGGAAGAAGGTCTCCTCTCCGCGCTGGCGCCGGTGGCGCGCGAGGATGTCCGCCGCGATCGTCGTGTACGCATGCCCGACGTGCGGCGTCGCGTTGACGTAATAAATGGGAGTCGTGATGTAGAAGCTCACGCACGGCAATCATACGAAGGACTCCGCGCGGCCTCGCACCCGCAAATGATGGTTAGAAATGGCAAAGCGCGGGGACCTGATTCGTGGAGTCCGCCGCAAACGAAAGACAGAGATACGTTGGGGTCGAACGGAATGGCAGAGCGTCCGCTGAAGGAGCGCTCCACAAGGGGGGCAACGAAGACGGGGATCATCCGCCATATCGACGACCTGGGCCGGATCGTCATCCCCATCGAGATCCGAAAGCGCTTTGCGCTCGGCGAGAAGGATCCGCTCGAGATCTCGGTGAAGGACGACGTCATCCTCCTGTCCAAGCCGCAGACGGTCTGCGTCTTCTGTGGGCGTCGCAACTCCCTGCAGGAACACCGTGGCCGTTCCGTCTGCCGCAACTGCGTCACCGAGCTCGCATCGGCCACGGGCTAGCCCAGCGCCGAGCGCCCCGAGCCCGAGCAGCACCGCCAATCCATCCGCCGCCGCCCAGCCGCGGGGGCCGGAATTGGCACCGCGTTCACGGTTTCCTCATCTAGGGTCGCCGCGCGGTGCACGCTCGGTGCGGCGAGTGGACCGGGGCTGTGCAAAGCGCCCGGCAGGCGTTCGGCGCCCCTGGCCGCCGGCTCGACCGCGCCTTCCGTGCGCGGGTGTCGTAGCCCCGACGGCCGCGCCACCGGTTCGCGCCCGTGGCGTCTGGTTCTCCCGAGCCGGCTCGACGCTCGGCTGCTCCACGGCCACCGGCGTCGGCGCGGCGTGGCCGTGGTGCTTCGAGCCGGAGCCGTGGGCGGGTGCCGGTGCGGGATCCGGCTCGACCGGCGCGGGCTCGTCGGGCGCCGGAGTCGGCGCCAACGGCGGCAGGAGCCCGAGCGGATCGACGTATCCATCCGGCTCGTCGGCCTTGCGGACGCCCAGGTAGACGAACGGTTCCGCGCTTTCTCCGACCGACCCCGCGACGTCCCCCTCCTCTACCGTGGACCCACGCGCGACGGAGACGGACCCGAGGCGCTGCAGCGTGACTGCGTAACCGTCGGCGGTGCGGATCGTGATCGTCTTCCCGCCCGTCGGCACGGTCCCGGCGAAGCTGACCGTGCCGGCTGCCGGAGTACGCACCGGCGTCCCGGCTGGAGCGCCGATGTCGACGCCACGGTGCTGGCCACCGGCGTAGGGGTCGTCACCAAGCACGAAGGGTCGAAGCACCGGCCCGTCGACGGGCCAGGCCCAGGCGAGCGCGGGCTGCACGCCGACCTGGAGCGCGACGAGGACCGGAAGCAGCAAGGCGAAGCCTTTCATCGCCACTCCTCCTCGTTGTCAGATTTGTAAACGAGAACGAGCGTAGCAGGGCGGCCGCCTCGTTGTCAATGAAGGCTACAGCTGTCTTCGTCGAGTTAGAGTGACTCTTTGTAAAGCTTGTTGCGCGCGATGCCGGTGAGTCGCGAGACGAGATCTGCGGCGCGGCGGCGCGGAATGCCCGCGTCGACGAGCTCCACGACGGCGGCGAGGGCGTCCGCCTCGGGAACCGGCGTGGCATCCGCCGCAGGCCCCAGGACGAGCGTGATCTCCCCTTTCGGCGCCTCCGTGAACCGCGCGGCCACCTGGCGCGCCGGACCGCGAACGACCTCTTCGAAGCGCTTCGTCAGCTCGCGGCAGACGGCCACCCGGCGCTCGGGATCGGCCTCCGCGAGCGAGCGCAACGACGCGGAGAGCCGCCCGGGCGATTCGAACGCCACGACCGGACCGCCCCAGGACGCCGTCTCCTCCCACAACCGGTCGAGCGCCTCCCGCCTCCGCGGCAGATACCCCACGAATGCATAGCGCTCGCCGACGAGGCCGCTGGCGACGAGGGCTGTCTCGACCGCCGACGGACCCGGAAGCACCGTGACCTCGAGGCCGCGCTCGATCGCCGCCGAGATGAGTCGCGCGCCCGGATCGTTGACGCCCGGGAGGCCGGCGTCGCTCGCCAGCGCGATCTTCTCTCCCGCGTCGAGCCGCGGGACCAGCTCGTCGACCCGCTTTGCCTCGTTGTGCTGGTGGTAGCTGACGAGCTTCGCCCGGATTCCGTGACGGTCGAGGAGCGTGCCCGTCCGGCGCGTGTCCTCGCAGAGGACAACGTCCGCCTCGCCGAGCTCCCGCAGAACCCGCAGCGTGACGTCCTCGAGGTTGCCGATCGGCGTCGCACAGACGACGAGGGGCACTAGGTCTCCCGGTCGAGCGCCTCAAAGCCGACGAGCCCCGCGCCGATGAGGCCCGCCTCCACCCCGAGCAGCACCGGGACGATCTTGACCTCGTCCCGCGCCGGCGAGAGCGCCCGCTCCGCCACGACCCTCCGGGCCGGCTCGAAGAGGAGGTCGCCGGCGCGCGAGAAACCGCCGCCGATCACGACGAGCTCCGGGTTGAAGATGTTGACGAAGCTCGCGATGCCCACGCCGAGGTGGAAGCCGACGTGGGCGAGCACGTCGCGCGCATCGCCCGGGCCGTGTCCGGCGAGCTCGACGGCGAGGCGCGCGTCCACGATCTTGCCCTCGGCGGCCGCGCGCCCGAGATCCCCTTCGGGATTCTGCTCGGCGGCCTCGCGGGCGTAGCCGTCCGTGGCCGTGCCCGATGCCAGCGCCTCGAGGTGGCCGCGTCCGGGACACCGGCCCTGGCAGGGAGGGCCGTGGAGGTCCAGCGTCATGTGGCCGAGCTCCGCTGCGGCACCGATCGCGCCGCGGTAGAGGTTGCCGTCGAGGATCAGGCCGCCCCCCACCCCCGTCCCGAGGGTGAGCATGATCATGTGGTGGGAGTCGCGGCCGGCACCGTAGCGGTGCTCGGCGAGCGCCGCTGCGTTCGCGTCGTTCTCAATCGCGACAGGCACGCCGAACCGGTTGGCGAGCCGGTCGCGAAGCGGTACGTCCGAAAGCGGAATGTTGACGGAGTCGATCGCCTCGCCCCGGCGCTGGTCGATCGTCGAAGGAATGCCGATCCCGATCGCGCCGATGTCGTGCTTCATGAGGCCCTCGACCGCGTCCTCGACCTGGACGAGAACGGCGTCCTCGCTGCTCGTGTCCGTCGCGCTGACGACGCGCTTCTCGACGACGCCTTCGTCGTCGACGACTCCCGAGAGCAGCTTTGTGCCCCCCAAGTCGAGTGCGATCACACGGGGGGAAGCCACGGGCTCAGGCTACGATACTCGGTCGCGTGGCGCCCAAGGACAAGCCGTACCGCATCTATCGCGGGGGGAGAGTAAAGGGCCCGATCCGGCCCGAGTCGCCGAAGTCCGGCCGCAAGGCGGACAAGGACAAGGCGAACGGGCCCGAACCCCGTGAATACCGCGGCCCGAAGCCCGCCAGAACAAGGCGGCGCTGGGTCCGCCCTGTCGCGTGGACCCTCGTCGGCCTGCTCGTACTGGCGTTGGTGTGGGGAGTGCTGGGCTTCCTTGCCTTCCGGAGCGGCGTCAAGGAGGCGAACAAGAAGCTTGACCCGCGCGCGGAGCGGGCGCTCGCGCCGCAGGACGGGATCATGCTCTCCAACCCGAGCAACATCCTCGTGCTCGGCGCCGACAACGGCTCCAAGTCGAGACAGGAATCCGTCGCGCGCTCGGACTCGATCATGGTCGTGCACACGGATCCCGACAAGCACAGGATCGCGCTCCTCTCCATCCCGCGCGACCTGCGCGTGGACATCCCGGGCCACGGCGAGGACAAGATCAACGCGGCCTTTGCCTACGGTGGCCCGACCCTCGCGATCAAGACCGTGCAGAGCGTGACCGGGCTCCCCATCAACCACGTCGTCGTCGTCGATTTCGGCACCTTCGACGAGGTGATCGATGCGCTCGGCGGGGTCTCGATCGACGTCCCCAAGCCGATTCTCTCCAACAAGTTCGACTGCCCGTTCGGAACGGAGGCTCGCTGCGACCGCTGGAAGGGCTGGCGGTTCGCGAAGGGCGACCAGACCATGAGCGGCAAGCGCGCATTGATCTACGCACGGATCCGCGAGAACCAGCTCGACCCGAAGGAATCCGACATCACGCGCGGTGAGCGCCAGCAGGCGGTCGTCTCCGCGATGGCCGACAAGATCGTCAGCTTCACCGAGTACCTCAAGGCGCCCTTCAACGGCGACGACATCACGAAGCCGCTCGCGACCGACCTCTCCGCCGTGCAGATCCTCGAGCTGTCCTGGATCAAGTTCCGCACACCGTCGAACGGGAAGCTGAAGTGCCGGCTCGGCGGACTTGCGTCGAACATCGGCGGGGTCGACTACATCGTCGGGACCGAGGAGAACGTCTCGGTGATCGCCATGGTGACCGGAAAGAGCGCGCCGCAGCCTCCCAAGCCCGCATCCGGCCCCTACGGGCCCGGCTGCATCGTCGGCGGGTAGCGGGTAGCGTCCCGCCCGTGGAAGACCAGCCCATCGTCCTGACCGTTGTCCCCGGGGAGACCGAGGCCGAGGTCCTCTGCGGGTTGCTCCGGGCGAACGGCATCGAGTGCGGCTATCGGGACACCGACGCGATCGATTCCACGCTCGAGGATTTCATCGGCTCGGGCCCGCGCGAGATCCTCGTCCACGAGGCTGATCTTGAAACGGCGCGGGCGCTCCTGCCCGAGTCCTAGGCTTCGGCGGCTTTCTTTTCGCTCTTCGACTCGGACTTCTTCTCGGGCTTCCAGTCGGTCTTCTCCTTCTTCTCTCCCGAGTCCGACTTGTCGGGCTTGTCGCCGTCGCCGGTGCGAGAGCCGCGGCCGTAGTCGGTCTTGTAGAAGCCCGAACCCTTGAAGTGGAGCGCAGCGGGGTAGAGCACCTTCTCGAGCGGGCTTTCACCGCAGATCTGGCACTCTGACGGAGGCGGATCAGTCATCCGCTGGAACAGCTCGAAGGTGTGCCCCTTTGGGCACCTATATTCGTAGATCGGCATCGAAAGAAAGGCCCGGTTTGCGGGAGGAAATGCTACCAGGGGGGACGGCCGCCCCCGGCGTGCGCGCCGAGCGGCCGCCGCGTCAATCCGGGCTCGCGCGCGCGGTTGTCCGCGCGCGCGAGGACCCGTACCGGCTCGGAGTCGGCGTTATCTCGGCGGGGCTCGCCACCTTCCTCCTCTTTCAGATGACGGTGTGGCCGCCGCACGAGGACGAGACTCTCGTCTTCTTCGTGACGCAGCAGCCGATCGGCGATGTCTTCTCCACGGTCTTCGCCGAGCGGGGCGGCGCCCCCCTCCACTGGCTGCTGGCCTACCTCGCGGGCTCGATCTCCCCCAGCCTGACCGCACTTCGGCTCGTGTCGGTGATCTTCGCGGTCGCGAGCATGCCGGTGATCGCAGCGCTCGTCGCGCGGCTCACGGACAAGCGCACCGCGCTCGTCGCGACTGCGCTCGCCGCCGCGAGCTGGATCACGATCTACCACGGCATCTACGCGCGGATGTACAGCCTCCTCCTGTTCCTCAGCGCGCTCTCGTTCCTCACGCTGCTCCGGGCGGTCGGCACGCGCGACCCGAAGCGCTGGGCCGCGTGGATCGCGGCGATGGTGCTCACCATCGCGACTCAGCCCTACGGGACGTTCGTGCTCGCCGCACAGGCCGTGTACGTCCTGGCACGCAGGCGGCGGCGCGAGTTCCCGCTTCGACCGGCGGCGATTTCTTTCGGGATCGTGGTCGCGCTCGTCGCGCCGCTCTGGCTCATCTACCGCGTGCTCGCATCGCGCTTCGGCATCGGCCTGACCGGCGAGAGCGACTCGAAGCTCGGTTCGCCGGTCGACGTTCTCGAGTACGTCTGGCACACCATCGGAGACTTCGGCGCCGGCTGGACCGCGGCGACGGCCGTCTTCGCCGCGCTCGCGGTGCTCGGCGGCGTCGTCCTCTTCCGCCGACGCCCCGGCGCGGTGCTGCTGACGGCCACGGTCCTGATCGTCCCGACCCTCGCGCTCATGGCTACCCGCTCGCAGTCGAGCGTCTTCCTCGAGAGCCGCCACCTGATTTTCGCCCTGCCTTTCTTCCAGATGCTCGTCGCCGCCGGGCTTTTGAAGCTGGCGGGCCTGGCCGGCCGGGCCGAGGCGGCCGCCGTCCTGGTCGGCCTCACCGCGCTTCTCGGCGTGGAGTTCGCCTGGGGCTGGCACAAGACGCCGTACATGTACTCGGGCGAGCCCGCCGCCCGCGAGCAGGCACGGGAGGATGCCGCCGCGTGGCTCGCCGCCACGAGCCGGCCGGACGACATCCTCTTCGGCTACGAGCCGCTGTACCTCGACGCGCGCGAGGCGGGAGCGCCGTTCGGCTCCGTGATCGTCCAGCGGGCGGATCCGCGGCTCGCGGTCGAGAGCCTCGACGAGGCGTCCAAGCCGCTCGGCCGTGGCGTGTGGGTCTTCGACGCATCCGACCAGAGCGACCGGAGCCGCGTCTCGCTCACCATTCCCGAGACCGTTCCCGGGCCGATCTTCGAGTCCCGAGCGTGGGGCCCGTTCCTCGTCATCCGGACGAAGGAGCCGGTGGGGGACGCAGAGGACTTCTTCCGCGACACCGCGGCGGTCGAGCTCGACGGCCGGATCCTCGGCGTCGGGGACGCAAGCATCAACCTGCAGACCGCGGTCGCCGCGCTCAGCAGATTCGAGAACCGCTAGCGGGCGACTTCCTCGCGGGCCTCGCGCTCAAGCGTCTCGGCGTAGCAGGGAGCCTGCTCGAAGGCGGCGAGACCGGCCGGCGTGTGGCGTTCCTCAGGACGGCGAGGGACGCGCATCCGGCCCGCGGCGACGAGGCCGGCCGCGCTGCCGACGATCCCTCCAATCACGAAGGAGCGGATCCTTTTCGCGCGCTCGCTCTCCATGTGAGCGATTGTAGGCTCCCTCGCCCCCCATGATCTGCACGCTCGGTGACCTGCTCCTCGACGTCGTCGTCCGCCTGGACGGGCCGATCGCCGAGGACACGGACACCTACGGCCGCACACGGGTGGGCCCCGGTGGCCAGGCCGCGAACGTCGCCGCGTGGACGGCTGCCCTCGGAGGACGGGCCCGCTTCATCTGCAAGCGAGCCGAAGACCCGGCTGGAGTCATGCTCGCGGAGGATCTCCGGCGGCGCGGCGTGGAGCTCGCAGGCCCGGTCGAGGAGGCGGGCACCGGCACCGTGGTCTCCATGGCTACACCGGACGGAAAGCGGACGATGCTGACCGACCGTGGAATCGCGCCAAGCTTCGCGCCCGACGAGCTCGACCCGTCCTGGCTCGAAGGCTGCGAATGGCTCCACATCGCCGGCTACTGCCTCGCGCGCCCGCCGATCAGAGAGGCCTCTCTGGCCGCGGCCGCGCTCGCGCCGCGCGTGAGCGTCGACCTCTCCTCGAGCGCCGCGATCGAGGCGGCCGGCGTCGACGACTTCCGAGAGCTTCTCGGGCACATCCGCCCCGAGATCGTCTTCGCAAACGAGGAGGAGGTCGAGCTCGTCGGCGAGATCGAAACGGAGACGCTGGTGGTGAAGCGGGGCGCGCGCGGCATCGTCGTCGCAGGCGCCGAGCACGAGGCGAGGCCGGCCGACGTCGTGGATACGACAGGAGCCGGAGACGCGCTCGCCGCGGGCTTCCTCCTGGGCGGCCCGGACCTGGGGCTCGACGCGGCGGCGCGCTGTGTGGCAACCATGGGGGCGTTTCCCCAGTGACCGACCTCCTCCGCACGCATCCCGAAGTGCGCGCGGCCCTCGAGTCGCGGCGGCCCGTCGTCGCGCTCGAGACGACGCTCGTCGCGCACGGCTTCCCGGGCGGAGTCGGAGCCGAGGTAGCCGCGGAGGCGGAGCGGCGCGTGCGCATGGCCTGGGCGGTGCCGGCGACGATCGGTGTCGTCGACGGGCGGATCTGCGTCGGCCTCGAAGCCGGGGAGCTGGAGCGTTTCGCCACCTCGCCGGAGGCGCGCAAGGTCGGCCCGCGAGACCTAGCCGCCTGCGCGATGGCGAAGGAGCTCGGGGCGACCACGGTCGGGGCCACCCTTGCCGTCTGCCGCGCGGCGGGCATCGGTTTCATGGGCACCGGCGGGATCGGCGGAGTCCACCGCGGCTGGGAGCACTCGCTGGACATCTCCGCCGACCTCGGCGAGCTGGGGCGGACCGAGGCGCTCGTCGTCGCGTCGGGCGCCAAGTCGATCCTCGACGTTGATGCGACGGCCGAGGTGCTCGAGACCCTCGGCGTGCCCGTGCTCGGCTGGCGCACAGACGAGATGCCGCTCTTCTACAAGTCCGAGGGCGGCCCGCCCGTCTCCCAGCGGGTGCAGAGCGTCGACGAGGCTGCTCAGGTGGCGCAGTTCCACTGGCGCCTCGGCCGCCATTCCGGGATCGTGCTCGCCCGGCCGCCGGACGAGAGCCTCGACGTGGAGCCGCTCATCGAAGAGGGGATCCAGGAAGCCGCCGCGCGCGGGATCCGCGGGCAGGCGGTGACACCGTTCGTCCTCTCGTACCTCCACGAGAAGAGCGACGGCCGCACGATCGAGGTGAACAAGAAGCTGATCGTCGAGAACGCTGCGCTGGCGGCCGAGGTAGCGGCCGCCTACTCGAAGCTGATCTAGCGGCCAAGGAGCTACTCGTCGATTCGTTCGATGGCGACGATGTCGTCGGAGTCGAACTGCGCCTCGCCGGCCTGGCCCCAGCCGACGATGTCGCCGCTCGGGAGGATCGCCACCGGCGCGATGACCGTGCCGTCACGGAGAAGGAGCCTAGTCTGATGGGCGCCGAAGGCGTCCTGCGGCCAGCCGGCCACCTCAGCGACGAGCCAGTCGGGCAGCCGCGGCGGGTCGGCCACTACTCCGCGAGGAGGTTCAGCAGGTCGTCGACCTCGAGCATCTCGTAGGACTGGGTGTGCACGCTGCCCCGCGCGCCGAGCGCGACGGAGACCTTTGCGATCACGGAGGCGTCGGGCGCCTCGACGATGCTCACGAAGTCGTGCGGCCCGAGGACGAACCACTGGTGGAGCACCTTGACCCCGAGCTCCTCGACGTCCTTGTTCACCTCGCGCACCCGCTCCGGGTTGGCACGCAGCGTCTGCAGGCCCTGCTCACTGAGCTGCGACAGCATCAGGTACTTCGGCATCCGTCCTCCTAGGTCTTCGGCTGCGGCGAGGATAACGCCCGCGACCTCTGCTCGAAGTACAGCAGGCTGAGCCCGAGGAAGAAGAAGGGGCCGAGGACGCCGTTCGCCATCACACGCGCCGCGAGGCTCCCGTTGTCCGCGAAGCCCGTCAGGAGGATCCCCAGGAACGGGCCGAAGAGCGCGTAGATAACAGTGAGCGCTGCGCTGACGCCGAGCACGTGCAGGAACTCCGGCCGGGCAAGGTCGGTCGCGCGCGTGAGCGCGAAGCCGATCTGGCCGAACCAGGACGTGCCCTCGGGAGCACGCTCGATCATCGCCACCGGAATCGCGAGGCCGACGAACGCGAGCCACGCCACCGAGAAGAAGAGGATGAGAGCATCCACGATCCCGAGCACGAACGGGAGCGAGACGATGATCATGAGCGGGGCGAGGACCGGAGCCCGCAGGCCGACCTGGGCCCAGGCCTCGGCGGCTGGGTCACCGAGCGCAATGCGGGCGGCGACTGCGTAGCACACGGTGAACGCGGGCGCGATCACCGCGATGACGAGGACGAGCTCGCCGAGGATGCCGGCCGCGAGGACGGCCCCGCCCAGGAAAGCGCCGATGCCTGCCGCCGCCCAAAGCCGCGCCCCGTAGAGACGGACGGTCTCTGCGAGGAGCTCTCCGAGCTTGAGCGGGCGATCGACGGTCATGGAAGGCGGAACGGTACCCTCGCCGGATCGAGATCCGGCGCGAGACCTACGGCAGCGACAGCGAAGGTGCTGACCGACCCGCTCGCGGCAGAGCTCTTGGAGCAAACGGCCGTCCCGGATCCGGAAGCAAGCCGCCCGCGTCGGACTTCGAATTGCCGGACGGCGCATTCCTCATCGGCTCTGTGGACGGCCAGGACGTGTCCTGCGGCGGCGTGTGCCGCTTCGACAAAGAGACGGCCGAGATCAGGCGCATGTACGTCATGCCGGAGCTGCGAGGCGCAGGCTTCTCGCGCCGGATGCTCGGCGCGCTCGAGGACGAGGCCCGCTCCTTGGGATATCGCCGTGTGCGGCTCGAGACCGGCGTCCACCAGCACGAAGCGCTCGGGCTCTACCGCTCCTCTGGGTTCGAGGAGATCCCGCGCTACGGCCCGTACGTGGACGACGAGCTGAGCGTCTGCTCGAGAAGCTGCTCTAGCGCTGCTCTGACGCGAGCCGCAGGCCGAGGGCGACCAACACCGCGCCTGTCAGCCCGTCCATCACACGGCGAATGCGCGGCCTCTCGAAGGCGGTCTTCGCACGGGCAACCGCGAAAGCGTATGCGGTGAGCCATCCGGCGGTCATTGCACCGAAGCAGAGGCCAAAAGCCATGAAAGTGACGAAGCGCGGCCCCGACTCGGGCGCGAACTGCGGCAGGAGGCTCGTGAAGAAGACGGCCATCTTCGGGTTGCCGAGGTTCGAGACGACGCCCTGACGGTACGCCTTGGCGAGCGGGAGCCAACCCGTGGGCCTGGCCATGTCGATCTGGGCTCTCGAGCGACGCAGCGCGTGGACGAGCATCTGCCCGCCGAGGAAGACGAGGTAGATCGCCCCAGCCAGCTTGACTGCGAGGAAGGCCGGCTCGGAAGCGAGCAGGATCGCCGTGATGCCCGCGCTCGCGGCGAGCGTCCACACGGCTTGCCCGGTCGAGACGCCAAGCGCGGTGAGCACGCCGGCACGCCGGCCGCCCAGCAAAGTGCTGCGGATAGTGAGCGCCGTGTCCTGGCCAGGCGTGACGATCACGAGCGCCGAGACTCCCAGAAACGCGAGCAGCTCCTTCATGCGCGCGCCGGCTCGGCCGCGCCGACCTTCTCGAAGACGAGTTCGCCGTTCTGCACGTCCACGCGAATGCGGTCGCCGTCGGCAAAGACGCCTTCGAGGAGTCGCATCGCGAGCGGATTCTCGACCATCCGCTGGAGCGCGCGTTTGAGCGGCCGCGCGCCGTAGGTCGGGTCCCAGCCTGCGTCGGCGAGCGTCTCCTTGGCGCTCTCAGTCAGTTCCAGGTGGATGCCGCGGTCCGCGAGCCGAGCGTGCAGCCGTTCGAGCTGGAGCTCGACGATCTCCGCGAGCTGCTCGCGGGTGAGCGGCTCGAACTCGACGACCTCGTCCACCCGATTCAGGAACTCCGGCCGGAAGTACTCGGAGAGCGCCTCGGCCGAGCGGATGTTGGAGGTCATGATGATCACGGTGTTGCGGAAGTCGACCGTGCGGCCCTGGCCGTCGGTCAGGCGGCCGTCGTCGAGGATCTGGAGGAGCACGTCGAAGACCTCCGCGTGCGCCTTCTCGATCTCGTCGAGGAGGACGACTGAGTACGGCCGTCGACGCACCGCCTCGGTCAGCTGGCCGCCCTCGTCGTAACCGACGTAGCCCGGCGGAGCGCCGACGAGTCGCGAGACCGTGTGCCGCTCCTGGTACTCCGACATGTCGAGGCGGACGAGCGCCCTGTCGTCGTCGAACATGAACTCGGCGAGCGCGCGGGCGAGCTCGGTCTTCCCCACGCCGGTCGGTCCGAGGAAGATGAAGGAGCCGATCGGCCGGTTCGGATCCTGAAGCCCCGTGCGGGCGCGACGAAGCGCGTTGGCCACCGCCTCCACCGCCTCGTCCTGGCCGACGACGCGCCGGTGTAGCCGCTCCTCCATGTGGATGAGCTTCTCGGTCTCGCCCTCGAGGAGACGCGAGACGGGGATGCCCGTCCAGCGCGCGATCACCGCAGCGACGTCGTCCTCGTCGACTTCCTCCTTGACCATCGGCTCGAACTCGGCTTGCTCGCGCTCAGCGAGCTCGGTCTCGAGCGCCGGCAGCTCCCCGTAGCGGATCTCGGCCACCCGCTGCAAGTCGCCCTGGCGCTCGGCGCGCTCGGCCTCCTTGCGAAGGTCGTCGATCTTCTGGGTGACCTCCTTGACACGGTCGAGCGCTTCCTTCTCCTTCGCCCACCGCGCAGCGAGCTCGTCGCGCTGCGCCTTCGCGTCGGCAAGCTCGCGCTCGACCGGCTCGCGCACGTCCTTCGACTCCTTGCCCATCGCGGCGAGCTCGATCTCGAGCTGGCGCAAGCGGCGCTCGGCCTCGTCGAGCTCGAGCGGCGACGAGTCGATCTCCATGCGGAGGCGCGAGGCGGATTCGTCCACCAGGTCGATGGCCTTGTCCGGGAGCTGGCGGTCGGAGATGTAGCGGTCGGAGAGAACCGCCGCCGCGACGAGCGCGGCATCGCGGATGCGAACGCCGTGGTGCGCCTCGTAGCGCTCCTTCAGGCCGCGGAGGATGGCGATCGAGTCCGCGACGGACGGCTCGCCGACGAAGACCGGCTGGAACCGGCGCTCGAGCGCGGCGTCCTTCTCGATGTGCTTGCGGTACTCGTCGAGCGTGGTCGCGCCGATGCAGCGGAGCTCGCCGCGGGCGAGCATCGGCTTCAGCATGTTGGCCGCGTCGACGGCGCCCTCGGCGGCGCCCGCGCCGACGATCGTATGCAGCTCGTCAATGAAGAGGATGATCTGGCCCTCGGCCTCCTTGATGTTCTCGAGGACGGCCTTCAGCCGCTCCTCGAACTCACCGCGGTACTTCGAGCCGGCGAGGAGCGAGCCGATGTCGAGCGCCCAGACCCGTCGGCCCTCGAGCCCGTCGGGCACGTCGCCCGCGACGATGCGCTGCGCGAGCCCTTCCACGATCGCGGTCTTTCCGACTCCGGGATCGCCGATGAGGACGGGATTGTTCTTCGTCCGGCGCGACAGCACCTGGATGACGCGACGGATCTCCTCGTCGCGACCGACGACGGGGTCGAGCTTGCCGGACTCGGCGAGCTCCGTGAGGTCGCGGCCGAACTTCTCGAGCGCCTGGTAGGAGCCCTCGGGATCCTGCGACGTCACGCGCTGCGAGCCGCGCACCTCCTTCAACGCGGAGAGGAGCTTGTCGCGCGGCGCGACATCGAGCGCGAGCAGGAGGTGCTCCGTCGAGACGTACTCGTCCTCGAGCTTGCGCATCTCCTCCTCGCCCCGGTCGAGCACTTGCGCGAACTCGGTCGAGGCCTGCGGCAGCTGCGATGAGCCCTGCACCGCCGGCTTCTGCGCGAGCTTGGCCTCGCACTCGGCGCGAAGTGAGTCCACCGACTCGCCGGCGCGCTCCACGAGCGTGCGCGGCAGCTCCTGGTCGAGGAGCGCGATGCAGAGGTGATCGGGGTAGACCTCGGGGTTGCCGCGGCGGCGCGCAAGCTCCTGCGCGGCGGCGACCGCTTCTCCCGACTTGATCGTCAGCCTGTTGAAGTCCATCTCGTCCTTTCGGGGAGGTCGTCGCGGCGGTAGAGCACGACCTCGCGCTTGTACTGCTTGTGCACGTTGCGAATCTCGCGGCGCAGCTCGCGCTCGAGCCGGTCGAGCCGCGCGCGCGCCTTGGCGAGCTCATCCTCGAGCCGGATGACCGTCTCCACGCCGGCGAGGTTCAGGCCGAGCTCGGTGGTCAGGCGCTGGATGAGCCGGAGCCGCTCGAGGTCGGCCTCGGAGTAGAGGCGTGTGTTCCCCGGGGTGCGCCTGGGGCGCACGAGGCCCTTCGACTCGTAGATGCGAAGCGTCTGCGGGTGCATGCCGACGAGCTCCGCCGCGACCGAAATCATGTAGCGGGGCCGCTCCTGCTCGGTCATTCGCGCTCTGCCTCCCTACCGCCGGTCCAGAGCGTCCACATCAGGACCAGGGTGCTTGCGACCACGAGGAAAATGGCGATCCACTGCAGCGCCGTGACTGTCGTCAGAAAAAGACCGAGGGCGACGAGGAGCGCCACCATCGCGTAGATCCGGAGCCGGCGGCGCGTCACGAGAACACCTGCTCTCTGGGATCGTCGTGCGAGACCTTCTGCAGATTCTCGATTGCTTCGCGCTCGGCCTTCGAGAGCTTCGTGGGGATGGAGACCCGGAGGCGCGCGAGCAGATCGCCTTTCCCGCCCCCGTTCAGCTTGGGCGCGCCGCGGCCCTTGACCTTCAGCATCTTTCCGTCCTGCGAGCCGGCGGGGACCTTGAGCGCGACTCGGCCTTCCGGCGTGGGGATCTCGACGGTCGCCCCGAGCGCGGCCTCGGCATACGTGACCGGGACCTCGAGCAGGAGATCGGCGCCGCGCCGTTCGTAGAGCGGCGATGCGGCCACACGCGTGACCACGATGAGATCCCCGGGTGGGCCGCCGTTCGTGCCCGCCTCGCCCTTGCCCTTGAGGCGGATCTGCGTGCCGTCCTTGACCCCGGCCGGGATCTTCACCGTGTAGCGCTTCGTGCGGCGCTCGCGGCCTGCGCCGTGGCAGTTCCGGCACGGCCGCTCGATGACCGTGCCGTTGCCGTGACAACGAGGGCACGGACGCGAGAACGCAAAGAAGCCTTCGTCCTCGGACACAACACCGCGGCCGCGGCACTCCGGGCAGATCTGCGGGGCCGTGCCGGGCTCGGCGCCGGTGCCGTGGCATGCAGAGCAGTTGACCTCGAGGTCGACCGGGATTTTCGTCGTCAGGCCTCTCAGCGAATCCTCGAAGGAGACGTTGATCGCCACCTCGACATCGCGCCCACGCTCGCCGCGCTGGCGAGGCTGCGAGGACCCGCGCGCTGCGCCCGCGCTTCCGAAGATGTTCCCGAACAGATCGCCGATGTCACCCAGATCGGAGAAGTTCCCGGACCAGTTGAAGTTGCCGCCGCCCCCGGGCCCTCCGCCCGCGCCGCTGAAGATCCGCGGCCCGACCTGGTCGTACTGCTTGCGCTTCTCGGGATCCGAGAGGACGTCGTACGCGCTCTGGATCTCCTTGAAGCGCTCCTCGGCCGCCTTGTCGCCCGGGTTCTTGTCCGGATGGTGCTGGCGCGCGAGCTTCCGATAGGCCTTCTTGATCTCGTCCGCCGAGGCGCCCTTCTTCACCCCGAGGACTTCGTACAGGTCCTTCATTCGCCCTGCGACACCACTACTCGGGCCGGCCGGAGGACGCGGTCACCGAGGCGGTAGCCCTTCTGCAGGACCCCCATGACGGAGCCGTCCTCCTGCTCGGAGGGCTGCGAGAGGAGCGCCTCGTGGACGTGCGGGTCGAACTGCCCGTCCGTCTCCACCTCGACGAGGCCCTCGCGGGAGAGCGCCTCCACGAGCTCGCGGTGGACGAGCCGGACGCCCTCCTCCAGCTTTGCCTCCTCGTGCTGTGCGGCTGCCTCAAGCGCGCGCTCGAGGTCGTCGAGCACGGGCAGGAGCTCCTTGACCAGGCGCTCGTGGGCACGCGCGACCAGGCCCTCCCGGTCGCGCGCAACCCGCTTGCGGTAGTTCTCGAAGTCGGCCGCGACGCGCTTGAGATCGTTCAGATACTCGTCGCGCTCGCGTTCGACCTCGGCGAGCCGCTCC
This sequence comes from Gaiellaceae bacterium, assembly GCA_035296905.1. Classification (GTDB taxonomy): domain Bacteria; phylum Actinomycetota; class Thermoleophilia; order Gaiellales; family Gaiellaceae; genus DATEOR01. Next base: position 3,904 of record DATHAA010000094.1, on the reverse strand, counting down.
TCCAGCTCAGCGTCGTTGGTCGGAGTCGAAGCCTCGTCAGCCATTACGAGGACTTGGCCTCCTCGTCGATGACCTCGTAGTCGGCCTCCTCGACGACCTCGTCGTCGCTGGTCGATTCACCGTTGGCGGAGGACGCAGACGCAGCCTGCTCGGACTGCACCTTCTCGTAGACGGCCTGCGCCAGCTTGTGCGAGGCCTCCATGAGGGAGTCGGACTTCGCCCGGATCTCGGCAGCGTCGCTGCCGTCGAGCGCCGAGCGGAGCTCCTCCGTCCGCGACTCGATCGTGGAGATCGTCTCCTCGTCGAGTGCGTCGCGGTGGTCCTTGAGACTCTTCTCGGTCGAGTAGAGCAGGTTCTCTGCCTGGTTTCGGGCCTCTGCGGCCTCGCGCATCTTGTGGGCCTCGTCCGCGTGGGACTCGGCCTCGCGGACCATCCGCTCGACCTCGTCCTCGGAGAGGCCGGAGCCGCTCTCGATGCGAATGTCCTGCTCGTTGCCGGTGCCGAGGTCCTTCGCCGACACGTTGATGATGCGGTTCGCGTCGATGTCGAAGGTGACCTCGATCTGCGGCATGCCGCGCGGCGCCGGCGGGATGCCGACGAGCTGGAACTTGCCGAGCGTCTTGTTGAAGGATGCCATCTCCGACTCGCCCTGAAGGACGTGGATCTCGACCGAGGGCTGGTTGTCCTCGGCCGTCGAGAACGTGTCCGACTTTTTCGTCGGGATGGTCGTGTTGCGGTCGATCAGCTTCGTGAAGACGCCGCCCTTGGTCTCGATGCCGAGGGAGAGCGGGGTCACGTCCAGAAGCAGGACGTCCTTCACCTCGCCCTTGAGGACGCCGGCCTGGATGGCCGCGCCGACGGCGACGACCTCGTCTGGGTTGACGCCCTTGTGCGGCTCCTTGCCGATGATCTCCTTGACCTTATCCTGGACGGCCGGCATACGCGTCATGCCGCCGACGAGGATCACGTGGTCGATCTGGTCGGGCGTGAGCTCGGCGTCGGAGAGGGCCTGCTTCGTCGGGCCGACGATGCGGTCGAGGAGCTCGGCGGTCAGCTCGGTGAGCTTCGCCCGCGTGAGCTGGAGGTCGAGGTGCTTCGGCCCCTCCGGAGTCGCCGTGATGTACGGCAGGTTGATCTGCGTCGACATCGTCGACGAGAGCTCGATCTTCGCCTTCTCGGCGGCCTCGTAGAGACGCTGAAGCGCCATGCGGTCGCCGACGAGGTCGATGCCCTGGTCGCGCTTGAACTCGCCGACCATCCAGTCGACGATCGCCTTGTCGAAGTTGTCGCCGCCGAGGTGGTTGTCGCCGTTCACGGCTTTCACCTCGAAGACGCCCTCGCCGAGGTCGAGGATCGAGACGTCGAACGTCCCGCCCCCGAGGTCGAAGACGAGGATGGTCTGGTCGGACTCCTTCTCGAGCCCGTAAGCGAGCGAGGCCGCGGTCGGCTCGCTGATGATGCGAAGCACGTTGAGGCCGGCGATCTTGCCGGCGTCCCGCGTCGCCTCGATCTGTGCGTCGGCGAAGTACGCGGGCACCGTGATCACCGCGTCCGTGACGGGCTCGCCGAGGAATGCCTCGGCGTCCGTCCGGAGCTTCTGCAGGATCATCGCGCTGATCTCCGGCGGCGCGTACTCCTTGTCGCCCGCCTTCACGCGCACGTCGCCGTTCGGGGTCTTGTCGACCTCGTACGGGACGATCTTCATCTCCTCCGAGACCTCGTCGAACTTGCGGCCCATGAAGCGCTTGATGGAGAAGACCGTGTTCTGCGGGTTCGTGACCTGCTGGCGCTTTGCGGGCGCCCCGACGAGCCGCTGGCCGTCACGCGTGAACGCGACGACTGACGGAGTCGTGCGCCCGCCCTCGGCGTTCGGGATGACGGTCGGCTCGCCGCCCTCGAGCACGGCCATCGCAGAGTTGGTCGTGCCGAGGTCGATTCCGATTGTCTTTGCCATGGGTGAAGTTCCTCCGTTACTGGACAGCTAAGAAAATCTAAGTCTTTTCATAGCACATTCTAGCCAGATCCGGAGATGGGGGCGCGACGAACCGCGTAGCGCGAGGTGACGACTCGAAAGCCGTCCTCGAACTCGACGAGCACAGACCCGAGGCGGCGAGAGCGTGCGACCACGCGACAGGCCCGGCCCTTCCTTTCCGGGAGCCTCGAGCGCCAGTGCCAGTGATGGTCGTACATATAGGCCCGACCGAGCCGAGAATACCGTCCCCAAACGCGCGAAGGCGCCCAATTGGGCGCCTTCGGTGGGCATTCCTGAGGCCGCGGCTACGTGCGGTCGCTGACCTCGTCCTTGGCCTCGTCGGCCTTGTCCTTGGCCTCGCCCCACTTCTGCTGGGCCTGGCCCTGCTTCTCACGCATCTCGTCGTCGGTGAGCTTGCCTTCCTGTTCCTTCAGCTCGCCTTCGACCTTGTCCATCTCACCAGACATAAGACCCCTCCTTGGTTGTGGAGTCAGATCTATTTCCCCTGCAAATCTCCTTCCAAAACGGGGACCGGCCGACGCCGCAGGCCGCGTCCGGGCTCGAGCACCTCGCCGCTTCTCGCGACGATGAGCGCAACAGAGGCCAGGATGACCGCGCCGGCGGCGAGCATCTGCCCCGTGATCTCCTCGTCCAGGAGGAGGGCGCCGAGCGCGACCGCGATCAGGGGGTTCACGTACGCGTAGGTGGCGACGAGCGATGTCGGCGCGTTGCGGAGAAGCCAGACGTAGGCGACGAAGCCGACGAGTGTCCCGACGACCACGAGGTAGGCGATCGCCCCAAGGGCGTCGGCGGCGGGATGCAGGTCGCCGAGCTCACCGCGCGCCGCGCCGGCGACGAGGAGGAGCACACCGCCACAGAGGGCGGCAAGCCCGGCGGAGACGAGCGGCCGCTTCGGAAGCGGCGCTCCGCGTGAGTACAAGGACCCGGCGGCCCAGGCGAGGGCCGCGAGGACGCAGACGACGGCGCCGAGGCGGTCGAAGCTGCCCTCCCCGAACGGGTCGAAGAGAAAGGCGAGGCCGGCGAAGCCGACGACGAGGCCGAGTGTCGCGCTCGGGTGCAGGCGCTTGCCGAAGAAGAGACGGTCGAGCAGCGCCATCCAGAGCGGGATGCTGCCGATCAGGAGGGCGGCCACCCCCGAAGGCACCGTCTGCTGCGCCCACGCAAGGCCGCCGTGGCCGACCACGAAGAGCGCGCCGCCGAAGATGAAGCCGGCGCGGATCTGCGTCCGGCCGATGCGGTCGCCCTCCCGGTCGCCGCGCGGAAGCGCCCAGGCAAGGAGGAGCGTCCCCGCAATGACGTGGCGGATGCCCATCGCGAGGAGCGGCGGCACATCGCGAACCGCGATCGTCACCGCCATGAACGTCGAACCCCATACGACGTAAATCGTCGCCAAGGCGAGCCAGACCCTCGGCCGATACGTCGCCGCCATGACCCGAGGATGCCCGCGCGGGGCGATCAGCTCAAGTCGGATTCCGGGGGGAATCCATTACGCGCGCTGATCGCCCGGGATTGAAGGCTAGGGTATGTCCGTGGCGCTCGAGGACACTCTCCACCGGCCGCTTCGGGACCTCCGAGTCTCGATCACTGACCGCTGCAACTTTCGCTGCGTCTACTGCATGCCGAAGGAGGTCTACGGGCACGACTACGCGTTCCTGGGCCGGCGCGAGCTGCTCACCTTCGAGGAGATCGAGCGCGTCGCGCGCGTGTTCGTCGAGCTCGGCGTGCGCAAGCTGCGGATCACCGGCGGTGAGCCCCTCGTACGGCGCGACCTCGAAGTGCTGGTCGCCAAGCTCGCCGGGATGGACGCGGACTTGACGCTCACCACGAACGGAGCGTTGCTCGCGGCGAAGGCGCGCGCGCTCGCGGACGCCGGCCTCACGCGGATCACGGTGAGCCTCGACTCCCTTGACG
>DATHAA010000093.1:0-46077 GCA_035296905.1 Gaiellaceae bacterium | reverse complement strand
TGCGGGAACGAGTTTCAGACCCGGTCGACCAAGCCGGAGCTGCACGTGGAGATCTGCTCCGAGTGCCATCCGTTCTACACCGGCAAGCAGAAGCTCATGGACACCGGCGGTCGCGTCGAGCGCTTCCAGCGGCGTCTCGAGAAGGCCGGCAGGGCCTAACAGCGAAAAGAGCCACATGAGCGCCCACATCGGAGGCCAAGCCGTCCTTGAGGGCGTGATGATGCGTGGCCCGTCCGCCTGGTCGGTAGCGGTGCGAAAGCCCGACGGCAACATCGCCGAGGTCAACCGCCCGATTACCTCGATGCTGCTCAGGCATCGCTGGATGCGCGTCCCAATCGTCCGGGGCATCATCGCGCTCGGGGAGTCGCTCTCGATCGGCTTTCGTGCGCTCGCTATCTCGGCGAACTACGCGGCCCAGGAGGAGGGGGAAGACGGTGAGGTCGAGACCGAGCTCACGCGCGGCCAGATCCTCTTCGCCTTCGGCATCGCGATCGGCTTCGCGCTCCTCCTCTTCAAGGTCTCCCCGGCACTGATCACGAACTGGCTGCCGATCGAGTCGACCGGCGCCTTCGTGGTGATCGAGGGCCTCGTGCGCGTGACGATCTTCATCCTCTACCTGCTGATCATCTCGATGCTGCCCGATCTCAAGCGCGTCTTCCAGTATCACGCCGCCGAGCACAAGGCGATCAACGCCTACGAGGCCGACGAGGAGCTCACTCCCGAGAACGTGCAGCGCTACAGCCTCCTGCACGTTCGCTGTGGGACCGCATTCCTGCTCTACGTCATGGTGGTCGCGATCTTCGTCTTCGCCTTCGTCGGGCGCCCGGACTGGTACTGGCTGATCGTCTCGCGGATCCTGCTCCTGCCGGTGATCGCCGGGATCGCCTACGAGATCATCCGCTTCGCCGGCAGGCACGCGCAAAACCCCGTCCTGCACGCGGTGCTTGCCCCCGGCCTCTGGCTTCAGCGACTCACGACGCGCGAGCCCTCCCTCGACCAGATCGAGGTCTCGATCCGTGCTCTCAGAGAAGTTCTCCGTCTCGAAGGACGGATTACTCCGGAGGAGCGCAAAGTCGAGGTAATGGCCTAGCCGCTCGGCGGTTCGTCCGGGTAGCGCGGCAGGCCGTCGTCCGGAAGCTCGTCCCACGGCGCCTTCGAGTCGACGTAGGTGTGGAACTCCGGCCGGATGCCGGGGTCGGCGTCGAGCGCTCCGAGGCGGACCGAGATCTCGGGTCCTTCGGGCCACGTCCTCCCAAAGAGGCTCGATCCGCACTGCGAGCAGAACGCCTTGACCCCGGCGTCGTCGGCAGGCCGGTAGACGCGGATCAGCTCCTCGCCCGAGATGAGCCGGAAGCCTTCGCGCGGGACGCGGCCCTGGGTCTCCCCGAACGTCCCCGAGTGCTTGCGGCACCGGGAGCAGTGGCAGTGGTTCGCGTTGAGAAACGGCTCCGTGAGCTCGAACCGAACGCCTCCGCAGAGGCAGCTTCCCGGCAGCGGTTCCACCACGGCCTGAGTCTATGCTGATCGCCGTGAGCCAGATAGACAGCCTGATCGAGGAACTGGAGCGCTCCCACGCCGACGCGCAGGAGCGGATGAGCGACCCTGCGATCTTCGCCGATCATCATCAGGCGGCGGATGCGGGCCGTCGGCTCAAGGAGCTCGAAGGCCCGTACAAGCTCGCGCAGGAATGGCGCTCGACGCGTGACGATCTGAAGGCCGCGCGCGAGGATGTGGAGCTTCGGGGGCTCGTCCCCGAGCTCGAGCGCCGGCTCGAGGAGCTCGAGGACGAGCTCAAGCTCGCGCTCGTCCAACGCGATCCCAACGACGAGAAGGACGTCATCGTCGAGATCCGCAAGGGCACCGGCGGAGACGAGGCGGCCATCTGGGCGGGCGACCTCTTCCGCATGCTCACGCGCTACGCCGAGTCCCGCGGCTTCAAGTGGGAGGTGCTCGGCTCCAACCCGAGCGAGAGCGGCGGCTACAACGACATCACGTTCGCGATCAAGGGGGAGGGCGCGTACTCGATCTTCAAGTGGGAGGGAGGCACGCACCGGGTACAACGCGTGCCGGTGACCGAATCCCAGGGACGCATCCACACGTCGACGTCGACCGTGGCCGTCATGCCCGAGGCCGAGGAGGTCGAGGTCGAGATCGACCCCAACGACCTGAAGATCGACGTCTACCGCTCGACCGGGCCGGGTGGCCAGAGCGTCAACACGACCGACTCGGCCGTGCGGATCACGCACCTTCCGACCGGCCTCGTCGTCGCGATGCAGGACGAGAAGTCCCAGCTCCAGAACAAGACGAAGGCGCTGCGCGTCCTCCGCGCGCGCCTGCTCGAGCTCGAGCGCGAGCGCCAGGAGGAAGAGCTCTCCGAGGCGCGCCGCTCGCAGATCGGCCGCGGCGAGCGGGCCGAGAAGATCCGCACCTACAACTATCCGGACAACCGGGTCACGGACCACCGGGTCAACCTGACGATCAAGCGCCTCGACCGAATCGTCGAGGGGGACCTGGACGAGTTCACCGAAGCGCTCGCCGCCGAGGAGCGGCGGCAGGCTCTCGAGAGAGCGGCGGCGTAAGAACCACGTGACTCTCTGCAGCGAACAGGTTGTCATGCCACTGGAGACCGTCCACGGGGTCGAAGGCCGCCTGCGCGCCGCCGGCGTCCCTTCCCCGCGCGTCGATGCCGAGATCCTCGTCGCTGACGTGCTCGGGCTCGCGCGCTCCGAGCTCTACTCGTCCGGGCGCTCGGTGAGCGCCTTCGAGACGGAGCAGCTGGACGAGCTCGTCGGGCGGCGCCTGCGGCGCGAGCCGCTCGCCTACATCCTCGGCGAGTGGGGTTTCCGTTGGCTCCTATTGAAGGTGGACGATCGGGCGCTCATCCCGAGGCCCGAGACGGAGGTCGTCGTCGAGCGGTGCCTCGCCTTCCTGGGCGAGCGCGCAGAGCCGCGCGTTCTCGACGTCGGCGTCGGCTCGGGCGCGATCGCGCTCGCAATCGCCGACGAGCACGAAGGAGCGCATGTAGTCGCCGTCGACAGCTCCGAGCAGGCCTTGTCTCTCGCCCGGGAGAACCAGGCCCGTGCCGGGGTGAACGGCCGCGTCCGGCTCGTCCAGGGAGACCTGCTCACCGAGGTCGACGGGCCCTTCGACCTCGTCGTCTCGAACCCGCCGTACGTCACGCCCGAGGAGTACGAAACGCTTCAGCCCGAGATCCGCCTCTACGAGCCCCACGAGGCCGTGGTCGGCGTCGGTGTCGGCACGCAGGTCGCCGCCGAGGCGCGTGCGCTCCTGCGGCCGGGCGGCCGCCTCGTCCTCGAGTGCGGGGACGGGCAGGCGGCCGTGCTCGCGGAGGCCCTCCGCTGCCTCGGTTACGCCGAGGTCGTGGAGACGAAGGACCTCGCAGGCCGCGACCGGGTAGTCGAAGGAACCTGGAACGGATCGTGATCGCGACGCAGTCCGTTGACACGGCAATCGCCGCTCTCCGCGGGGGCCAGACGGTGATCCTTCCGACCGATACGGTCTACGGCCTCTGCGTCGACGCCTACCACGAGGCGCCGATCCGGCGGCTCCTCCGCCAGAAGAAGCGCCCGCCGGAAATCCCTGTTGCCCTCGTCGCCTCGGATCTCGAGGTGATCCTCGACGCCGTGCCCGAACTGCGTGGACGCGCGGCCGTCATGGCCCGAGCCGTTCTACCCGGGCCGTACACGCTCGTCCTCCCGAACCCTGCGCGCCGCTACCGCTGGTTGACCGGCACTCGGCCGGACACGATCGGCGTGCGCGTGCCGGACCTCCAGGCCGGGGCGAAGACGGTGCTCGACGGCTTCGGTGCCGTCGCGATGACGAGCGCGAACGTCCACGGCGGCCCTGACCCGGCACGGGTGGAGGACATCCCCGACGGGATCCTCCGCGCGGCGGCTGCTGTCGTCGACGCGGGCAAGCTTCCGGGCACCCCCTCGACGGTGATCGACCTCACCGGATCAGAGCCCGAGGTTCTCCGCGAGGGAGCGGTTCCCGCGCCCGAGGCTCTGGCCAAGATCGGTCGCGCGACCACCGGCTGAGAGGCCCGGCCTGCGCGGCCGGGTGACGCGGTATGGTGGACCCGTGGCGATCGCGCAGGAGACGCTGCAGGAGCTCCAGCGGGCCGGGTTGGCCGAGATCGATCCCGACACCGCTGCCCTCATCGAGCGCGAGCTCGAGCGCCAGCGTGGTCAGATCGAGCTGATCGCCTCCGAGAACTTCACCTGGCCGAGTGTCCTCGAGGCCATGGGGAGCGTGCCCACGAACAAATATGCGGAGGGCTACCCCGGGCGCCGCTACTACGGCGGCTGCGAGGTCGTCGACGAGATCGAGCAGCTGGCCATCGACCGGGCGAAGGAGCTCTTCGGCGCCGAACACGCGAATGTCCAGCCGCACGCGGGCGCACAGACGAACATGGCGGTGTACTTCAGCTGCCTCGAGCCGGGGGACACGGTCCTCGCCATGCGGCTCGACCACGGCGGCCACCTCACGCACGGCCTCAAGGTCAACTTCTCGGGCAAGCTCTACAACTTCGTCGGCTACGGCGTCGACCGCGAGACGTCGCTCGTGGACTTCGACGAGGTCCTCACGGCCGCGAAGGAGTGCCGGCCCAAGCTGATCGTCTGCGGCGGCTCCGCCTACCCGAGGACGATCGAGGCGGACCGCTTCCGGGAGATCGCGGACGAGGTCGGCGCGCTCCTTCTCTGCGACATGGCTCATTTCGCCGGGCTCGTCGCGGCCGGCATCCACCCGAACCCGACGCCGCACTGCGACTTCGTCACCTCGGCGACGCACAAGACGCTCGCGGGGCCGCGCTCGGGCTTCGTCCTTTGCAGCGAGGAGCACGCACAGGCTCTCGACAAGGCGGTCTTCCCGGGGATGCAGGGCGGCCCGCTGCTCCATGTCATCGCCGGCAAGGCGGCGTGCTTCAAGATCGCGGGCTCGGGCGCCTTCCGCGATTATCAGTCGCAGATCCGAGTGAATGCGGACGCGCTCGCCGAGACGCTCATGGCGAACGGGCTCGACGTCCTCACCGGCGGAACCGACACGCACCTCCTGCAGATGGATCTTCGCGCCGGCGACTGGTCGGGCAAGGCCGCGGAGGAGCGGCTTCACGAGGTGAAGATCACGGCCAACCGAAACACCGTTCCCTTCGACGAGCGCCCGCCGATGGAGGCCTCGGGCGTGCGCCTCGGCACTCCCGCGGTGACGATGCGCGGGTTCGACGAGGGCGACCTGCGCGAGGTGGGCGAGATCATCGCCGGTGCGCTCGCCTCGGATGCTGACCTGGGCGCCCTCTGCGAACGCAGCGACGCGCTGTGCGAGAAACGCCCGCTCTACCCGGGGTTCAGGGGATACACGACTTACCAGGCATGAGCGTGGCGACGGAAAAGCTCGTGGTCGTCGACCACCCCCTGGTCCAGCACAAGCTGGGAATGCTGCGCGACGACTCGACGCCGACGCATCTCTTCCGCCAGCTCGTCGACGAGGTCACGCTCCTCCTCACGTACGAGGCGACTAAGGGCCTCGCCACCGAGGAGATCGAGATCGAGACGCCGCTCGAGCGCACGACCGTGCAGCGGATCTCCGGCAAGAAGGTGGCGGTCTGCCCGATCCTCCGCGCGGGTCTCGGGATGCTGGACGGCGTGCTCAGCCTCATCTCCGGAGCGCGCGTCGGGTTCATCGGCCTGTACCGGAACGAGGAGACGCTTCAGCCGGTCGAGTACTACGTGAAGCTCCCGGCCGATGTCGCCGAGCGCGACGTCATCCTCCTCGACCCGATGCTCGCCACGGGCAACTCGACCGCGGCCGCGGTGACGAGGGTGAAGGACGCCGGGGCGACCTCTGTGCGTCTCATCGCCATCATCGCCGCGCCGGAGGGGATCGAGCGCCTCCAGTCCGAACACCCCGACGTCAACGTCGTCGTCGCGGCCGTAGACCGGGGCCTGAACGAGAAGGGCTACATCGTCCCGGGCCTCGGCGACGCAGGCGACCGGCTGTTCGGGACGAAATAGATGTTCGACACGTTGAGGGACCACCTGGACGTCGTGTGGGGCTTTCTCGTCGCCCTCGCGGTCGTCCTCGTCCTGACGCCCGCGGTCGGCCGCGTGGCGCGCGTGCTCGGGATCGTGGACGAGCCGCTGGAGCGACGCCGCATCCACCTGCAAGCGGTTCCGCGCCTCGGTGGCCTCGCGCTCTTCTTCGGGGTGTTCGTCCCCGCGCTCGCGTTCCTCGACCTCTCCGGCCCCTACCGCGGCATCCTCCTCGGCGCCGCGCTGGCGACCACGGTGGGCATGGCGGACGACTTCCGCGGCCTTCCGTGGTGGGTGAAGCTCGGCGGCCAGACCGGTGCGGCCGCGATCGCGATCGACTTCGGCGTGCGGATCGATCGCTTCACGTTCCCGATCGTCGGCATCCATGAGCTGCCGTTCTGGGCGAGCGTCGCCTTCACCCTCGTCTGGATCGTCGCGATCATGAACATGGTCAACTTCCTCGATGGGCTCGACGGGCTCGCCGCAGGGATCTGTGGGATCTCGGGCGTGACGTTCGCCGTCATCGCGCTCTCCCTGGGGAAGCCGGAGGCAGCCGTGCTCTCCGCGATCATCGCAGGCGCCTGCCTCGGATTCCTTCGCCACAACTTCTATCCGGCCCGGATCTTCATGGGCGACTCGGGGGCGCTCCTCATGGGCTTCCTGCTCGCCACGGTCTCGATCCAGGGTCTCGTGAAGACGGCGGCCACCGTCGCCCTCTTCTTCCCGCTCATGGCGCTCGCCGTCCCGATCTTCGACACCTCGTTCGTCCTGCTTCGCCGGCTCAAGCACCGCGAGCCGCTCTACCTTCCGGACCAGGCGCACCTCCACCACCGCTTCCTCCGCCGCGGCTTCACGCAGCGGCGCGCCGTCCTCTACCTCTACGCGTGGTGCGCGATCCTCGGAGGCGCGGCCCTCGCGACGCGGTTCGTGCCCTTCCGCGAGTCGGGCGAGTGGCACCTCTGGCCGACGATCGCGGTCGCGTTCGTCGGCGCGATCGCCGTCGGGGCGACCTTCTACATCGTGATGGTCCTCGAGATCCTCAAGCTGACGCGCGTGCGTGCCTGGGCGGGCCGAAGGCGCGAGGCCAAGGATGAACAAAGTAAGGCGATTTCCGCTTAGTTAGGCCGTTTTCGGCGTCACGAAGTGCCCCGGTGCTGATACGCTTGGGCCGAATAAGATGCTGGCGAGCGTGGCGGCTGGACGCACTTCGATGGATCCGCTGGGCGCGGGAGCGCTTCTCGCGGGCGTGCTCTTCGCCTGCGTGGGGCTCGGCGCCCTCCTCGGCCTCGCGATCGGATCCGTCGGAGTCGGGATTGCGATCGGAGCCGTGATCGGGATCCCGGCCGCGATCGTCTCCGTCTACGCCCGCTACAAGGACTCCTTCTGATCCAACCGATGCCGACCACCACCCTCACGCCCCGACCGATGCCCGAGCGGCGCCTGCCCGTGATCGCGGGCGGAGCGGTGGTCGCCCTGGCGCTGCCCATCTTCCTCGTCGCCGGCTGGCCGGTTCGGGGTTGGGCCCTCGGCGCCGTCCTCTGGGCCGCGAGCCAGCTGCTCGGGCTCCTCTTCAACCGAGTCGGGATCGGCGAGCCCAACCTGCGGGGCTCGGGGGTGGTCGCGTTCGGGATGATGGCGCGCGGGATCCTGCTCATGATCGTCGCCGTGGCTGTGGCCGCCACCAATCCGACGCTCGCGCTCGCGGGCGCGCTCGTCTACGCGATCGCCTACTCGGTCGAGCTCGGGCTCAGCCTCACGATCTACTTCTCGGGAGAGGCGAAGCGGTGAACGCTCTGTTCGGCGCCATGAACCTCGTCCTCGCGGCCTCGGAGGACTTCCAGCCGCAGGATGAGTTTGAGCTCCCCGCATGGGTCTCGATCCACATCGGGCCTCTCGACATGTCCATCAACAAGGCGGTCGTCTACCTGTTCGTCGGCGCCGCCGTCACCTGCATCCTCGGCATCTGGATCATGCGCTTCGGGCTCTCCCTCCGTCCCAACCGGAGGCAGACGATCGGCGAATCGCTCTACGACCTCATCTACGGCCAGATCGCGGAGTCGAGCCTGCCGACGAAGGGGATCCGGACGTGGTTCCCGTATGTGGCCGCGCTCTTCCTCTTCATCTGGATCCTCAATGTGATCGGGTTCATCCCGTTACCGATTTCCGACGAGCACGTCCACGTCGCCGGGGTCGAGCTGCCGACCTGGGGGATCTACGCGGCGACCGCGAACCTCTCGGTGACGCTCGCTCTCGCGCTGCTCACGTTCGTCGCGACGCACTTCGAGGGCATCCGCTTCAACGGGCCAATCCGCTACTTCAAGAGCTGGGTGCCCCAGGGGGCACCTGGGCCGCTCCTCCTCCTCATCGTCCCGCTCGAGGTCATCTCGCAGCTCATGCGTCTGATCTCGCTCTCCGTGCGACTCTTCGCCAACATGCTCGCGGGCCACATGCTGATTCTCGTGATGATCGGCCTGATCTTCATCTTCGAGTCGTACGCGTTGATCGTCATCGCCGTGCCCGCAGCAACGGTCGTGTATCTCTTCGAGGTCCTGATCGTGGTCACGATCCAGGCCTTCGTCTTCGCACTCTTGTCCGCCATCTACATCGGCGGCGCCATCGAACCCGAGCACTAGGAGGCTCCACCTTGACCACAGTTCTTGCAGCTCTCGACGGCAACGTCGCCGACATGGGGAAGGCCATCGCCTTCGGCGTCGGCGTGGGTCTCGGCGCGGTCGGCGCTGGCATCGGCATCGGCAACATCTTCGGCTCGATGATCCAGGCCGTCGCCCGCCAGCCCGAGCTCCGCGGCGAGCTCACCGGTATCCAGTGGCTGGGCTTCGCCCTCACCGAGGCGGTCGTGTTCTACGCCCTCCTCGGCGGCCTGCTCGCGTACGTCCTGGTCTAGACGCGGATGCTCTTCGCCGACCTCATCTCCGTCGTCCCAGGCCTCATGGTCTGGACGATCATCGCGTTCGGAATCACGTTCTTCGTTCTCCGCAAATTCGCCTTCGCGCGCATCCAGGGAGTCATCGAAGAGCGGCGAGACCGGATCCGCGAAGCCCTGGACGAGGCCGACAAGGCCCGGCAGGAGGCCCGAGAGCTCCGCGAGCTGACGAAGAAGGAGCGCGAGGAGGCGAAGGCCGAGCGCGAGCGCATCCTCGACGACAGCCGCCGCCAGGGGCAGGCCCAGTTCGAGCAGGCACGGGCGCAGGCGGACGAGGACCTCAAGCGCCGCCTCGAGGAGAACAGGCGGGAGATCGAGGCAGAGAACCGCCGCATGGCGGAGCAGATCCGCCGCGACGTCGTCGAGCTCACGCTCCTCGCCGCCGAGAAGGTCACCGGCAAGTCGCTCGACGCGGACGACCAGCGGCGCCTGATCGACGAGACGATCGAGGAAGTCGACGTGAAGAGGCTGGTCTCGGAGAACTGATGGCAGTTGTCCAGCGCGTGTATGCCGAGGCCCTTCTCGAGGCCTCCAGGGACAAGGACTCGATCGCGCAGGTGCGTGAGGAGTTCGACGCGTTCGCGGCCGCGCTCGCCGAGTCCGACGATCTGCGCGGCTTTCTCCGCAACCCGCAAGTGGAGACCGAGACGAAGCTCTCGGCGCTCGACGACCTCCTCACTGGCGCGGACAAGACCTTCCTCAACTTCGTCCACCTTCTCGCCGAGAAGGGCCGCATCGCCGAGGCCGAAGCCGTCCACGAGGAGTTCGGCCGGCTGCTTGCGCGCGAAGAACACGTCCTCGAGCTGGAGCTCACCACCGCGGTCGAGCTCTCCGACAAGGAGGCCGCCAAGGTCGTCAAGCAGATCGAGGAAGCCTCCGGCCGGAGCGTCGTCGCCACTCGGACAGTCGATCCAGACATCATCGGGGGCATCGTCGTCCAGGCCGGCTCCCGGCGCGCCGACGCGAGCGTGCGCGGCCGCCTCGACCAGCTCCGCGAAGAACTGATCAACCGCTAAGGAGAGAACTTGAAGCTACGCCCTGAAGAGATCACGTCGATTCTGAAGCAGCGGATCGCCGAGGCCGACGTCGAGACCGACCTAGCCGAGGTCGGCACCGTCCTCGAGATCGGCGACGGCATCGCCCGCGTGTACGGGCTCGAGAACTGCGTTGCCGGCGAGATGCTCGACCTCGGCGCCGATGTCACCGGGGTGGCGCTCAACCTCGAGGAAGACAACGTCGGCGTCGCGCTGTTCGGCGAGTGGGAGAAGATCGGCGAGGGCGACGCGGTCAAACGCACCGGCGCCGTCATCAGTGTGCCCGTCGGCGACGAGCTCGTGGGCCGGATCGTGAACCCGCTCGGGGTCGCCGTGGACGGCGGCGAGCCGATCAAGGCATCCGAGCAGCGGCCGCTCGAGTTCAAGGCGCCTGGCGTCGTCCACCGCCAGCCCGTGACCGAGCCCTTGCAGACGGGCGTCAAGGCGATCGACTCGATGATCCCGATCGGCCGCGGTCAGCGTGAGCTGGTCATCGGCGACCGCTCCACCGGCAAGACCGCCATCCTCGTCGACACGATCCTGAACCAGAAGGGGCAGGACGTGATCTGCGTGTACGTGGCCATCGGCCAGAAGGCCTCGACGGTCGCGCAGGTCTACGAACGCCTCCGGGACGCAGGGGCGATGGACTACACGATCATCGTCACCGCCTCGGCGACCGAGGCTGCGCCGATCAAGTGGATGGCCCCGTACGCAGGCTGCGCCATGGGCGAGTACTTCCTCTACAACGGGCGCCACGCGCTCTGCATGTACGACGACCTCTCCAAGCACGCCGATGCGTACCGGCAGATGTCGCTCCTGCTTCGCCGCCCGCCCGGCCGCGAAGCCTTTCCCGGTGACGTCTTCTACCTGCACTCGCGGCTCCTCGAGCGGGCGTGCAAGCTCTCGGACGACCAGGGCGGGGGCTCGCTGACCGCGCTGCCCGTCATCGAGACGCAGGCCGGGGACGTCTCCGCCTACATCCCGACGAACGTCATCTCCATCACCGACGGGCAGATCTTCCTCGAGTCCGACCTCTTCTACTCGGGCGTGAGGCCCGCGATCAACGTCGGCATCTCGGTCTCCCGCGTGGGCGGCAACGCCCAGGTGCGCGCGATGCGGAAGGTGGCGGGGCGCCTAAAGCTGGACCTCGCCCAGTACCGCGAGCTAGAGGCCTTCGCGCAGTTCGGCTCGGAGCTCGACCCTGCGACGCAGAGGACGCTCGCCCGGGGGGAGCGCATGGTCGCGACGCTGAACCAGCCGCAATACCAGCCCTGGCCCGTCGAGGAGCAGGTGGTCGCGATCTTCGCGGGCATCAATGGCTACCTCGACGACATCCCGACGGCGCAGGTCTCTCGCTTCCAGGACGAGCTGCGCGAGTACCTGAGAACGCAGGGCTCGGTCTACGGCGAGCTCCGCGAGGAGAAGGACCTTTCCGACGACCTCCAGGAGAAGCTCACCTCCGAGATCGAGAATTTCAAGTCGAGCTTCGCCGTCAAGGAGGACGCCGGCCTGGTCGGGGCCGCGGCCGAATAAGCCTTGGCCACCGTTCAGGACATCAAGCGGCGCCTTCGCTCCGTCCGCAACACGCGGAAGATCACGAAGGCGATGGAGCTCGTCGCCGCGGCGAAGCTCCGGCGGGCGGAAGCGCGCATCCAGGCGCTGCGCCCGTACGCCGACCGCATGCGCGAGCTGATGATCGGGACCGCGCGGGCGACCCCATCCCGGCAGTTCCCGCTCCTCGAGGAGCGGGAGGTACAGACCGTCGCGGTGCTCCCGATCACCGGCGACCGCGGCCTCGCCGGCGCCTTCAACGCGCAAATCCTTCGCAGAGCTTTCGCCCTCGAGCGCGAGGCGCGCGGCGAGGGCCAGAAGGCGCGCTGGGTGGTGGTGGGCAAGAAGGGGCGTTCGTCCCTTCGTTTCCGCCGCTACGAGGTGGACCAGGCCTGGGTCGACTTCACCGACCGCCCCGAGTACTCCGACGCCGTAGCCATCGCCCACAAGCTCGCCGACCTCTATACCGAGCGCGAGGTCGACCGCGTCGTGATCGTCTACAACCACTACGAGTCCGCGCTGACGCAGCGGGTCGTCGTCGAGGACGTGCTTCCGATTCCCCGCACTGCGCTCGAGGACGAGGAGGAGAAGACGGCGTACGAGATCGCGCTCGAGGGCGACTTCATCTACGAGCCGGAGCCGGAGGAGATCCTGAAGAGGCTTCTCCCGACCTACCTCGAGACGAGCATCTACCGCGCCTTGCTCGAGTCCGCAGCCTCCGAGCACGGGGCCCGCATGACCGCAATGCGGAACGCGTCGAAGAACGCGGGCGAGCTGATCGACCGGCTCACGCTCGACATGAACCGGGCCCGGCAGGCCGAGATCACCCAGGAGATCCTGGAGGTCGTCGCCGGCGCCGACGCGCTAACGCAGTAGCGGCTCCGGCGTCCTAGAACACGAGATGAGGACGACGCTCGTCGTCGTGGTCGTCGTCGTGGCCGTAGTCACGGTCGCGGCGGTCTTCGGCGCCCGGGGGCCCGGAGACACCTCCGAAGCCCGCGCAGCCGAGGCGCCGTGGACCTTCGCGGCCTCGATGTCGCAGCGTCGGAGCTACATCGCCGCGGCCGAGCTCGACGGGCACATGTTCGCGGCGGGCGGAATGGTCGGGGAAACGGGGCGCTTCCTCTCCGTCTTTCAGCGCTTCGACCCGGCCCAGGACGACTGGGTGACGCTTCAGCCGCTCCCGGAGCCGACCCGCGCCGCTGCGGGAGCAGCGCTCGACGGGAAGGTGTACGTCTTCGGCGGCCAGACGGCCGGCGGCGTCACGAGCCGCGTCCTCGCCTTCGACGTCGAAAGCGGCGAGTGGGAAGACCGTGCGCCGCTTCCGCGGCCGCTCTTCAACGAGGCCGCTGTGGCGATGGACGGGAAGATCTACGTCCTCGGCGGCTTCAGCGGCGGCAAGGAGCTGCGGACCGTCTATGTCTACGACCCCGCGTCGGACTCCTGGTCCGCCTCGACGCCGATGCCGATCCCGAACCACACGTTCGGGGCCGTCGAATTCCAGGGCGGGATCTGGACCTTCGGCGGGCGGCGCGGCGAGAAGACGCTCCGCGACGTGTGGATCTTCGACCCGGCCACGGGGGAGTGGAAGGCCGGCCCGGAGATGCCGAAGCCCATGGAGTTGAACGGGACCGCGGCCTATGGATCCGAGATCCATACCGTCTGGGAGCACACCTACCAGGTCTACGACGCCGAGACCGGTGAGTGGAGTCAAGGGCCCGAGCCTCTCGTCCCCAGGCACGGCCTCAAGGCCTTTGCGATCGACGGAACGCTCTACACCGTTGGCGGCTGCACGACCGAATTGCACGACTCTCAGGTCGTTGAAGCGAGGAATATCGCAATCCGCTAACTTTCCGCCGCGCAGGTGCGTCTAAGCATCTGGTTGGCCGCTCGGCGTGAGCCCGTGCGGCCGGGTACGTACCCAAGAGGAGGGCAGACGTGACAGGAAAGAGATTGCTTCTGCTCGTCGTCGCTTTGCTCGGCGCATTCGCGCTTGCCGCCGCTGGTTGCGGTGGAGGTAACGAAGAGTCGAGTGGTGGCACGAGTAGCGTCGGCGGCGAAACAGGGACGGCCGCCAATCAGACGATGACGATCGCGTGGGGAGCGGAGCCGCCTTCGCTGGATCCGGGCCTCGCGACCGACACGACGTCGTCGAACGTTCTTCTGAACATCATGGATCCGATCGTGCGGCTGGATCCGAAGACGAACGAGGCAGTGCCCTCGCTCGCCGAAAGCTGGGACGTCAGTGAGGACGGCAAGACGGTGACGTACCACCTGAGACAGGACGGCAAGTGGACGAACGGCGATCCAGTGACCGCGAATGACTTCGTGTATTCGTGGAAGCGGACGCTGTCGCCCGAGCTGGCCGCCGATTACGCGTACCAGCTGTACGGCATCGAGGGTGCAATCGACTACAACGGCTGCTCGAAGAACTGCGACGCGCTCGCGGACAAGGTCGGCGTCGAGGCGCCGGACGACTACACGCTGGTCGTCCATCTGACCTCGCCGCAGCCGTGGTTCATTCAGCAGTCGGCGCACCATTCGTTCCTGGCCGTGAACCAGTCGGCCGTGGAGCAGTTCGGCGACAAGTGGACGGACGCGGAGAACATCGTCACCAACGGCCCGTTCAAGGTCGCCAAGTGGGAGCACGATGCCGAGCTCGACCTCGTGAAGAACGACGACTGGCGTGACGCAGCCGACGTGACCCTCACGAGCGTGCCGGGGAAGATCATCGTCGACGGCACGACGCGCGTTCAGGCGTTCGAGTCCGGCGAGGTCGACGTCTTCGACGGCGCGGGCATTCCGCCGGACGAAATCGCCCGCCTGAAGGAGACGCCTGAGTACGAGGCCTATCCTTCGCTCGGGACGTACTACTACGGCTTCAACATCAAGAACATCTCCGACATCCATGAGCGGCGTGCTCTGTCGCTCGCGGTGAACCGGCAGGAGATCATCGACCAGATCGCCCAGGCGGACCAGATCCCGGCAACGGGTATGTCACCGCAGGGCATCTCTGGCTTCGACACGATCAACCCGGCTTCGCCTTGGACGCCCGCCGAGGGCGATCTCGACCAGGCGAAGGACGAGCTGTCGCAGGCTGCGAGCCCGAAGACGGACATCAATCTGTTCTTCAACGACGCTCCTGGACACAAGGAGATCGCCACCGCCATTCAGGCGCAGTGGCAGGAGCTGGGTATCAGCACCACGCTGAAGCAGCAGGAGTGGGCCCAGTACCTGGAGTTCCTCGGCCCGCCGCCGAACCAGGCGGTCGACGTGTATCGCCTCGGGTGGATCTACGACTTCCCGGATGCGATCAACGGCCTCGAGCTCTGGACCTGCGATTCCGGCAACAACAACACGAACTACTGCAACAAGGACTTCGACGCCCTCGTTGAGAAGGCTCGTGAGACGCCGGACGACACAGCTCGGTTCGACCTCTACGCGCAGATGGAGGACATGCTGTTTGGCCAGGACGGCGAGCTGCCTATCCTCCCGATCTACTGGTACACCTTCCCGAACCTCGAGAACCTCTCGGTGAAGGACACGTTCAACATCAGCCCGCTCGACCAGTTCGACCTGACCCAGGTCGTGGTCAAGGGCTCGTAGAGCGAAAGAAGATACGCGGACGGGCGGGGCGTTACGGCGCCCCGCCCGGCCGATATAAGTTTCTCGTTGCGAACTGACGGCAATCGGGTAAACATTCCAATCAGATGGCCACGTTCATCATCCGGCGAATAATCTGGACGATCCCGGTCATCCTCCTCGTCATCTTCATGACCTTCGTGATGATGAGGCAGATCGGCGGCAATCCGTTCCGCAAGACCGAGCGAAACGTGCCGGTGGCGATCCAGCGCAACCTCGAGCGGAAGTTCAACCTCGACGAGCCCTGGTACATGCAGTACGTCTACTACGTGAAGAACGTCGCCACCTTCGACCTCGGGCCTTCGATGTCGCAGCGCACGCGAACGGTGAACGACATCATCAAGGACGGGTTCCCCAAGTCTTTGAAGCTCGGGATCCTCGCGTTCCTCTGGGCGGTCGTCCTCGGTATTCCGTTAGGCGTCCTGGCCGCGCTCAGGCCGAACTCGATCTTCGACTACTTCGCGATGTTCTTCTCGACCATTGGCTTCGCGTTACCGAGCTTCTTCGTCGCCACGCTGCTCATCTACTACGTTGCGCTGAAAGCGAACCTTGTGCCGACCAACGGCTGGCCGTCGGGCTTCTTCCAGTACGACGACCGCGTCATCCTGCCGTCCTTCGCGCTCGGCCTCTTCCCGATGGCCTATTTTGCCCGCCTGGTCCGCGGATCGATGCTCGAGACCATGCAGCAAGACTACGTGCGCACGGCGAGGGCGAAAGGGTTGCCGTATAAGCGCGTCATCGGGCTCCACGTGCTGCGGAACTCGCTGATCCCCGCCGTGACGGCGACGGCGCCGCTCCTCGGCCTAATCATCACGGGCACGTTCATCATCGAGATCATCTTCTCGATCCCGGGCATCGGCCGCTACTTCATCAACTCGGTCTTCAACCGAGACTTCTCGGTCGTGATGGGAATCACCGTGCTGACGTCGCTGATCATCATCATCGCGAACCTCTTCGTGGACATCATGTACGGCATCCTCGACCCGAGGACGAGGGAGGTCCGCTAATGGCAGTCGACCGGCGCGAGGCCGCGCTCCCGGTCGCCGCACCTCCGGCGCCCACCACCGAGCACGCAGCGGGCGCGGCGATCCGGCAGTCCAGCCTATGGCAGGACGCCTGGCGGCGCTTCATCCAGAACAAGGGTGCTGTCGTCTCCGCCATCGTCTTCGTCATCATCTGCCTCTACTGCCTCCTCATCCCTGGCTTCTGGAAGATTCCGGGGATCTGGACGTCGCTCAAGGACTACGACCCGAACGGGGTCGACTTCACCCAGTCCTATGCCGGCTTCAGCCTCGACCACCCGTTCTCGACCGACAAGTTCGGCCGCGACCTCTTCGCCCGAGTTGCTCAGGGCGGGCAGATCTCGATCGCGATCGGCTTTGCGGCCACCTTCATGATCCTCGTCATCGGCGTCCTCTACGGCTCGATCTCGGGCTTCGTGGGGGGCAGGCTCGACAACGGGATGATGCGCTTCCTCGACGCGCTCTACGGGCTTCCGTACCTCCCGTTCGCGATCATCACGACGCAGATCCTGAGCCCCTCGGGCTCGGTAAGCGTGTGGACGATGGTCGTCGCACTCACGATCGCGAGCTGGTTCACCGCCGCGCGCGTCGTCCGCGGCCAGGTGATCACGCTGAAGGAGAACGACTACGTACGTGCTGCCAAGGCGGTTGGCGCGCGGTGGTACCGGGTGCTTGCGCGGCACCTTCTGCCCAACACGCTCGGCATCCTCGTGATCGCGATCTTCCTCGAGCTCCCGGGCGTCGTCCTCGGCGAGGCGTTCCTCTCCTTCATCGGCCTCGGCATCAACCCGCCGACCGCTTCCTGGGGGTCGATCGCCCAGGACGGTCGCGAGGCGTACCGGCTCCATCCGGAGGTGCTCTTCATCCCGTGCCTCGCGATTGCCACCCTCGTTCTGTGCGCGAACTTCATCGCCGACGGCCTCCGCGACGCACTCGATCCGCGAACGCGAGAGACCGGGTAGGCACTCCGTGGCTGTTCTCGAGGTCAACGACCTCAAGACCCACTTCTTCACGCGTGAGGGCGTCGTGCAGGCGGTCGACGGCATCAGCTTCTCGCTGGAGAAGGGGAAGACACTCGGCATAGTCGGCGAGTCCGGTTGTGGGAAGTCGGTCACTGCGCTCTCGATCATGGGCCTCATCCCGAAGCCGCCGGCGAAGATCGTGAGCGGCGAGGTTCTCTTCGACGGCAAGGACCTGACGAAGCTTTCCGAAGGTGAGATGCAGCACATCCGCGGCAACGAGGTCGCGATGATCTTCCAGGACCCGATGACCTCGCTGAACCCGACCCTGAAGATCGGGACGCAGATCACGGAGACCATCCTCGCGCACCGGGACGTCTCGAAACAGGAGGCCCGGAAGCGCGCCGTGGATCTCCTCAAGGAGGTCGGGATCCCGCGCGCGGCCGAGCGATTGGACGACTATCCGCATCGCTTTTCCGGCGGCATGAGGCAGCGCGTGATGATCGCGATCGCGCTTTCGTGCGGCCCACGTCTTCTGATCGCGGACGAGCCGACGACCGCGCTCGACGTGACGATCCAGGCCCAGATCCTCGACCTCCTCGACGCGCTCCGGCAGCAGCACGACATGGCCATGATCCTGATCACGCACGACATGGGCGTCGTGGCCGAGACCGCGGACGACGTGATGATCATGTACGCGGGCCAGATCGTCGAGCAAGCCTCGGGCTTCGAGCTCTTCGACCACCCGGAGCATCCGTACACCGAGGCCCTCCTCGGCGCCCTGCCTCAACTCGAGGGCGACGAGCGCGAGATCCGTGAGGGTCGCCTGACTGCGATCCCGGGCCGGCCGCCCGATCTCGTCAACCCGCCGGAAGCCTGCCGCTTCGCCGCCCGCTGTCCGTACCGCGATTCTGGCGATACATGCGCGACGGTCGAGCCGCAGCTCCGCGAGGTCCGTCCGGGCCACTGGGTCCGCACCGCGCATCCGGCGAGTGAGCGCTCGGGCGAGCGCCAGACGGTGAACGCGTGAGCTCCGAGACCTACTCGTCGAACGGCGCGCTTCTCGCGGTCGACAACCTCGAGAAGCACTTCCCGATTCGCCGGGGAATCCTCTGGGAGAAGACCGTCGGCGCGGTGAAGGCCGTCGACGGCGTTACCTTCGAGGTCGCGGAGGGCGAGACGCTCGGGCTCGTTGGCGAGTCCGGCTCGGGCAAGTCGACGACAGGCTACTGCATCCTCCAGCTCGTCAAGCCGACCTCGGGCTCGATCAAGTTCATGGGGAAGGAGCTCACCAAGCTCCCCCGCGAGGAGCTCCGCAGGATGCGGCGCGAGATGCAGATCGTCTTCCAGGACCCCTACGCGTCGCTGGATCCCCGGATGACCGTCGGTGGCATCGTGGCGGAGCCACTTGAGGTGCACGGGATCGGCACGCGGCGCAGCCGAGGGGAGCAGGTTCGCAAGCTCCTCGACATCGTCGGCTTCAACCCGAACTTCACCAACCGCTATCCGCACGAATTCTCGGGCGGCCAGCGGCAGCGCATCGGGGTCGCGCGTGCTCTGGCGCTCAACCCGAAGCTGATCGTGTGCGACGAGCCGGTCTCGGCCCTGGACGTCTCGATCCAGGCGCAGATCCTCAACCTGCTGAAGGACCTGCAGCGGGACTTCGGCCTCACGTACCTCTTCATCTCCCACGATCTCGCGGTGGTGAGGACGATGAGCGACCGGATCGCGGTCATGAACCAGGGGAAGCTCGTGGAGGTCGGTACGGCTGACCAGGTCTACCACGAGCCGAAGGACGAGTACACGAAGGCGCTGTTCGCCGCGGTGCCCGTCCCGGACCCGCACCGGCAGCGGGAGCGGAAGGCCGAGCGGGCCCTTCTGCGCCAGGAGAACCGCCGCCTCGCCGCCCAGACGGCCGAATCAGGGCTCCCCGACGCAGCCCCGGACATCTCCGACCCCCGCTCGGAGACCGGCCCGGTCGTCTAGGGCCCGGCCGGTCCGCCGGCCGGACGTTGTCTAACCTCCCCGCTCGGCTATCGTCAGAGTGGATATGGCCGGCGAAGCCCCCTTGCGCAATGGTCGTTGCGAGCGCGCCCGCCAGTGGGCATCGCTCCGCGCCGACGGCGAGCTCTCCGAGCTCGAAGACGCGCTGCTCGAGAAGCACCTGGAAGGGTGCGCGAGCTGCAGTGCCTTCGCAGTCCGGCTGGCCGCGACCACCCAGGCCGTGCGCGCTGTGCCGCTCGAGCAGCCCGAGATCTCCTACCCGCGCTTCGAGCGTCCAGTCATCCGGCTTCCGGTCGGCAGGCGGGTGGCGATCGTCGCGGTTGCAGCGGCGGCTGCGCTCGGCGCGTTCGTGGGCTCCTCGCTGCAGAAGCCGGCGATCGCCCCGGCACCCAGCCGAGGCCCCCAGCTCAGCTTTCGCACCGACCAGAACCTTCTGCGCCAGCTGCCGCACCAGACGAAGCAGCCGGTCCCGGCGCCGAACCGCGTACCCGGCCAGCCTCCCGAAGGCTTCGTCTAGTCGTTCGCGGGGTCCCGGCCTGAGGGCTTGGATAGACTGATCCCGGCAAGCGACCGGGGGATTCATGGCTGACAAGATCACGGGCAAGATCGTCGAAATCAAGGGCGTCGTCATCGACGCCGTCTTCCATGGAGGCCTTCCCTCCATCAACAACGCGCTCCGCATCAAGATGCCGAAGCAGGAGCGCCGGGAGGCCTTCGACCTGATCGCAGAGGTCCAGCAGCACCTCGGTAACGATCGCGTCCGCGCGGTCGCCATGGACACCACCGACGGGCTCGCCCGCGGGATGGACGTCGAGGACACGGGCGCGCCGATCAGCGTGCCGGTGGGCGACGCGACCCTCGGCCGGATCTTCAACGTTCTCGGCGAGGTCATCGACGAGGGCGACGAGGTCAAGGCCGACGAGCGCTGGCCGATCCACCGCGACGCGCCGACCTTCGAGGAGCTGCAGCCGACCACGGAGGTCTTCGAGACCGGCATTAAGGTCATCGACCTGCTCGCGCCGTACGTGAAGGGCGGCAAGGTCGGCCTCTTCGGCGGTGCCGGAGTCGGCAAGACCGTCCTCATCCAAGAGCTCATCCGGAACATCGCGGAGGAGCACGAGGGCCTGTCGGTCTTCGCCGGCGTGGGCGAGCGCTCGCGCGAGGGCAACGACCTCTGGCTCGAGATGAAGGAGTCGGGCGTGATCAAGAAGACCGCGCTCGTCTTCGGGCAGATGAACGAGCCGCCGGGAGCCCGCTTGCGTGTTGGCCTCTCGGGCCTGACCATGGCGGAGTACTTCCGCGAGCAGGGCCAGGACGTCCTCCTCTTCATCGACAACATCTTCCGATTCGTGCAGGCAGGCTCGGAGGTGTCCGCTCTCCTCGGGCGCATGCCGAGCGCCGTCGGCTACCAGCCGACGCTCGCCACCGAGATGGGGCAGCTGCAGGAGCGCATCACCTCGACGCGCAAGGGTTCGGTCACGTCGGTGCAGGCGATCTACGTGCCCGCCGACGACCTCACCGACCCGGCGCCCGCTAACACGTTCGCGCACCTCGACTCGACCACCGTCCTCTCGCGCGCCCTCACGGAGCAGGGGATCTATCCGGCGGTCGACCCGCTCGACTCGTTCTCGCGCGCGTTGCAGCCGGACGTCGTCGGTGAGGAGCATTACGAGACCGCGACGCGCGTGCAGGAGCTTCTGCAGCGCTACCGCGAGCTGCAGGACATCATCGCCATCCTGGGCATGGACGAGCTCTCCGACGAGGACAAGCTCGTCGTCCAGCGCGCCCGCAAGGTGCAGCGCTTCCTCTCCCAGCCCTTCTTCGTCGCCGAGGCCTTCACGGGCACTCCCGGGACGTACGTGAAGCTCGAGGACACCATCCGCGGCTTCATGGAGATCATTGTCGGCAAGCACGACGACCTTCCGGAGGGTGCCTTCTACATGGTCGGGACGATCGACGAGGCGATCGAGAAGGGCAAGGAGCTGGCCGGCGAGGACGAGCCGCAGGCATCCAAGGAGGAATCCGAGTCGGAGACCGAGCAGGAGCCTGAGCCCGAACCCGAGCCCGTGGCTGCGTAGATGGCCGCCGAAGGCGGCGTCCGCACGTTCGACCTCTCGGTCGTCACGCCCGACGGCGCAGCGTTCGAGGGCGAGGCCGAGATGGTGATCGTCCCGGGGGCGGCCGGCGAGATCGGCGTGCTGGCCCGTCACGCGCCGCTCGTCGCCATGCTGAAGGCGGGCGAGATCCGCGTGAAGGCGGGGAACGACTGGCAGTCCTTCGCGGCCGGACCGGGCTACTTCAAGGTGCAGCAGGACCGCGCGATTGCGCTCGTGGACGATGCCGTGCGCGCCGAGCAGATCGACATCGACGAGGCGCGCCGCGAAGCCGACGAGGCCCGCGCGGCGCTCGAGCGTGCGGATGCCGGCGATGACGAAATCGACCGCTGGCACATGGAGCAGCGCCTCCGGCACGCCGAGAACAAGATCGCCGTCGCCGGGCGATGAGGGCGTTCGCCCCGGGGATCTATCCGCGCTCCGCGGCGCTCGTCCAGGCGACCCGGGATCTCGAGCGGGGGCGCACCGCGCCGGAGGCGGCCGCCGAGCAGGCCGAGGACGACCTCCGAGAGCTCGTCTCGGTCCAGCGGGCTGCCGGGCTCACTTTCCTGAGCGACGGAATGCTTCAGTGGCAGGACCTCTTCCGCCCACTTGCCGACGCTACCGAGGGTCTCGACGCCCGCCCGTTGACCCGCTTCCTCGACACGAACACCTTCTACCGCGCCGTTCTGGTGGACGGTGAGCCGCGTCTCAGAAACCCGTTGCCAGCGCCGGACCTTCCGGCCGGAGAATGGGTTGGCACGCTGCCGTCGCCGCTCGCGTTCGCCCGCGCTGCCCGCGACGAGGTGTCCGCGGAGGCACTCGCGGCGAACGTTCTCGCGCCTCAAATCCAGGCCTGGGTGGATGCCGGCGCCGCACTCATCGTCCTCAGCGAGCCGTTTGCCGCCCGTGAAGGAAGCGCAGACGAGCTGCTGCGCGCCCTCGACGAGCTCCCGGCTGCGCCTCTCGCGCTCCAGCTCCCCTTCGGAGACGCGGAGTCGATCTTGCCCGCGCTCGCCGAGGCCCGCGTCTCCGTGATCGGGATCGACTTCTACGCCACTAGTCTCGGCGCGCTACCCTCGGGGTTCCCGAAGGAGATCCTCGCGGGAGTGGTCGACGCGCGGAGCTCGGCGCTCGAGAGCCCCGACGAGATCGCCCGCTTCGTCGATGAGCTGTCGAGCCGCGAGCCGGCCGCGGTGTACCTCGGCCCGAACGGCGACCTGCAGTTCGTCCCGGAGCCCATCGCGAGGGAAAAGCTCGCGCGACTTGGACAGGCGAGCGCCAGGCTCGCGGAGGTCGCGTGAGCGTCCATTTCGTCACCCGCGAGATCGGCAGCCTCGCCAAGCCGCCCTGGCGCGTGAAGGCGTTCGCGGGGCGACCGCTCGAGGAGAGCGACTTCGCCGCGGCCGAAGAGTGGGGCCGCAGGCTTGAGGTCGACGGCCACGAAACGCTCGTCGAGGGCTTGCGCGCCGGAAGCCTGGGCCTGCCGGAAATAGACGACTGGGCCGCCTTCTATGCAATTCGCCTGCTGGAACGTGTCGGACTCGACGTCGTCTACGACGGCGAGCAGAAGCGGACGGAGATGTACGACCACGTTGCCGCCTTCGCCCCTGGCTTCGAGCCGCGCGGCACCGTGCGCTCGTTCGACAACAAGTACTACGCAAAGGCGGCCGTCGTGGAGGCGCCGTCCGTTCCGGGCCCGCAGGACGTTGAGGAGTTCGAGTTCGTGCGCGCGCACACCGACCGGGTCGTGAAAGTGCCGCTGACCGGCGCCTACACGATGGAGGACTGGTCCTACGACGAGCACTACGGGCACGAAGGCGGCCTGGGCGCGTCGGCCGAGCACCGCTTCGACGCGCGGCGCCGCTTCGTCCACGACGTGGCCGTGAACGTCATCCGTCCGAACGTGGAAGGGCTCGTCGCCGCCGGGGCCGAGTGGATCCAGATCGACGAGCCGGCGGCGACGACCAAGCCGGACGAGGTCCCGCTCGTGGTCGAAGGCTTCAACGAGGCGACCCGCGGGATCCAGGCGAAGAAGAGCATGCATATTTGCTTCTCCGACTACAGCGCCCTCTGGCCGGCCGTCATGGACCTAGAGGACTGCCTCGAGCTCCAGCTCGAGTTCGCCAACCGCGACTCGCGCGAGCTCGGGACCAAGGACGAGGACCGGCCCGGCTATGCGGACACGCTTGCGCTCTTCAAGGAGCACGGCTACCCAGGAGTCGGCCTCGGCGTCCTGGACATCCACTCCGATTTCGTGGAGCCGGCCGAGCTCGTTCGCGACCGCATCCTCTATGCCATCGAGGTCCTCGGCGACCCGGAGCGCATCCAGGTGAACCCCGACTGCGGCCTCCGCACGCGGAGCTGGGAGGTCGTCTACGAGAAGCTCGCGAACATGGTGCAGGGCACGCGTCTCGCCGAGGACGCCCTGAGCTAGCCCAGCTCGGACAGCCAGTCGAGCAGGATGCGCGTCACCTCTGACGGGTTGTCCTGAAGGACGCCGTGCGTGGCGTTCGGGATCGGCACGATCCGCGCCTCGGGGAGCCCCGTGCGGACACGGCCGAGTGCCCGTTCGCGGATCGGCCGCAATTCCGGCGGCTCCGTCGCGTGTACCAGCAGGACTGGAATCCCGCTCTCCCGAACCGCCGGGTATAGCGGAGGGCACGGAGCCAGCCGTGAAGCGACCATGGCGGCCCCAATGACCTCGGCAGGCGCGTCCCACGTCTCGCCTTCGTCCGTGCGGCGGCGGAGCTCCTCGATCTCGTCCTCGTAGTCGGTTTCGGGGTCGTAGTCGGGGTCGTCCTCGGCCACGAGGTATCCGCCGTCGAGAAGGCCGAGTGCTCGCACGGCCGAGGGAAAGCACGCCGCGGTGTGCAGGCCCATGCTCGCGCCCCAGGAAAACCCGATCCACACCGCCGGCGCGATCTCCAGCTTTTCGAGTAGCCCGGCCGCAAGCTCGGCGATGTTCGCGGCCGCATACCCGTCGGGCTCGAGTGCGGGCGAGACTCCGTAGCCGGGGGCGTCGACGGCGAAGAGCGTGTACCCCGCGGCCACGAGCGGCGGTGCAAGCACGGGCGTCTCCCCGCTTCCTCCACCGCCTCCATGCCAGTAGAACAGCGGTCTGCCAGTCCGGTCGCCCCAGGTCTGCACGCGCACTCGCGTTCCCTGTATTTCGACGTCGCCGACTCCCACGGCCGCTATTGTCACCCCTCCGGTGGAGCAGAACTTCGGCAAGAGCTCTCCGTTCAGCCTCGGGGTCGAGGAGGAGTTCCAGATCCTCAACTCCGAGAGCTACGAGCTCGTCTCGCGGATCGACGAGATCCTGCCTGCCCTCGAGGGCGACCGCGAGGAGAAACGGATCAAGGCGGAGCTCCTCCAGTCCGTGGTCGAGGTCGCGACCGACGTCGCGGCCACCGTTGGGGAGGCGATGGAGGATCTGCGCCGTCTGCGCCGCCGCCTGCGAGACGTCGCGGCGGAGTCGGGCGCGCTCATCGCATCGGCCGGTACGCATCCGTTCTCGCGGTACGAGCACCAGGAGGTGACCGAGGAGCCGCGCTACCAGGATCTGATCCAGTCCATGCGCTGGGTGGCCGAGCGCGAGCTCATCTTCGGCCTGCACGTCCACGTGGGGCTGGATTCGCCGGAGAAGGCGATCGCATGCGCGAACGGCCTGCGCACCCACTTGCCGGAGCTCCTCGCGCTCTCGGCCAACTCACCCTTCTGGCAAGGAAGACCGACCGGCCTCGCCTCCACGCGCGTGAAGATCTTCGAGCCGTTTCCGCGCGCCGGCCTTCCGCCGGCCTTCGCCTCGTACGAGGAGTTCGAGCTCCTCGTCGACCGGGGCATCAAGACGAACTCTTTCGACGACTACACCTACATCTGGTGGGACCTGCGGCCACACCCGCGCCTCGGGACGATCGAGCTGCGGATTTGCGACGCGCAGACGCGGATGGATTCCGTCGCGGCGATCGTGGCGCTCACCCAGGCCCTCGTCGCGACGCTCGCCGCGGCCTTCGACGAGGGCGAGCCGCCGGCGACCGAGCAGATCACGCTCATCGCCGAGAACAAATGGCGCGCCGCGCGGGACGGGCTCGGAGCCAAGCTGATCGACTTCGCAAACGACACTGAGCGTCCCGCTCCGGAGGCGATCCGCGAGCTCGTCGAGCGGAGCCGGCCCGCTGCGGAGGAGCTGGGCTGTGCGGCCGAGCTCGACCTCGTCGAGGCGGTGCTCGAGCGCGGCACCGGGGCCGATGAGCAAGTTGCGATCTACGAGGAGAGCGGGAGCCTGCTCGCCGTCGCCGAGCGGCTCGCGAGCGAGACGGTTCGACCTGTTTGACCGCCGTGCGCTCGGCTATCCTCCCGTAGTCGCCCCTCCGGCGACTTTTCATATGCGAACGACCCTCAAGCGTGGAACAGCCGGCCATGTCGCCGGAAACGGCCACGGCGGGATTCCGATTTCTCCGCTTACCGGCGCCACCCGGTATCGCACCAAGCGCCGGGGCCCTCTGCGACTCATCGGCAAGTTTTTCCTCTGGCTCGTGATGATCGTGCTCGTGGCGGCCGGGGCTCTCGCCGGGGGAGCCTGGCTGTACATCAACCAGAGCGTGGCCGCAGTGCGGGCGACAGACCAGGGTCTGATCGACGCCCAGCCGGATCTCGCCGCCGTTGCCACACCGGACCAGCCGACGGTTGCGCTCCTGATCGGCTACGACAAGCGGCTCGGCCCCGAGAGCTCGCTCGGCTCGCGCTCCGACACGGTCATGCTTCTGCGCGCGGACCCGCAGAAGAAGGTCATCTCCATGATGTCGTTCCCCCGCGACCTCGTCGTTCCCATTCCCGGCTGTGCGGGCCAGCTGCCCTTCACCGGGCGGATCAACGAGGCCTACACCTACTGCGGGCCGCGCGGAACGTTGAAGACCGTCAAGGACCTGACCGGAATCCCGATCAACTACATCATCACGGTCAACTTCATCGGCTTCCGAGACATCGTCGACGACCTCGGCGGGGTCTACATCGACGTCGACCACCGCTACTTCAACGACAACTCGAACGGCGAGAACTACGCGACGATCGACCTCCACTCCGGGTACCAGCACCTGACCGGGAAGCAGGCACTCGACTATGCCCGCTTCCGCCACACCGACTCCGACCTCTACCGCGTCGTCCGCCAGCAGAGCTTTGTCAAGGCGATGAAGCAGCAGATCGCGGCCAACTGGTCGCTGACGCGGATCCCGAAGATCATCGGGACGATCACGAAGAACGTCGAGGTCGGCGTCGGCGGCGGGAAGACGCTCGACCCGGGGACGCTCATCGAGTACGCGAACCTCGCCTACGGCCTGCCGTCGGGGAACTTCCAGCAGGTCCAGATCGAGAACATCAGCGGCTACAACGAGCTGTCCGCGTCGCAGACGTCGATCGACGACGCGGTCAACAACTTCATGAACCCGGACGTGTCGGCTCCCGAGAAGGCTGCCACGGCCGCGCTCGGTGAGACGCCGAAGCAGCAGCAGGACACCGGGCCACGGCCCTCCCAGGTCAGCGTCGAGGTCCTGAACGGCAACGGCGTCACGGGTGCCGCCGATCAGGCTGCAGTCGCGCTCGGCGACCGCGGCTATCCCGTCACGAACGGGGGCAACGCGGACAAGTTCACCTATTTCAAGACGAAGATCGTGTACGACCCCGCCGTCGCGGGCGCAGAGGCGGGGGCCACGCACATGGCCGACCTCTTTGGCGACGGCGAGGCGGAGGCGGTGCAGCCGGGGCAGCAGCTCGACACGATGCTGCGGGTCATCGTTGGCCAGACCTTCCACGGCGACCTGACGGCGGGGCCGGCCGACAATACGCCGACCCACGAGCCCCCTGCGATCACCACGGACTCGGTGGCTGCCGGTGAGCTGAGGAGCGTCAGGAAGAAGGCGGGCTTCCAGCTCTACACGCCAACCGTGCGCGAGGCGTCCTCGGTCCTCTCCACGCTGGAGCCGGTGCGCGAGTACAGGGTCGGCGACCACAACGCGGTGCGTCTCGTCTACGAAACCGGGGGCGCCGAGTACTGGGGAATCCAGGAGATGGCCTGGGACGAGCCGCCGATCCTCGACGGAGCCAGCGTGCAGCGCCGCATCAAGGGTCGCGACTACGGGCTCTATTTCGACGGGCCGAAGCTGCACATGGTCGCGTTCCGCGAGAACGGCAACTCCTACTACGTGACCAACACTCTGCTCAACCGCATGTCCAACGAGACGATGCTGGCGATCGCGAAGGGCTTGAAGCCCCTCGGCTCGAACTAAGGTCTGACCATGAAGGAACCACTCGGCGTCATCGGCGCTGGCTGGGTCGGCCTCGTGACCGCAGCCTGCTTCGCGGACCTCGGCCACGAGGTCGTCGTTCGCGACGTCGTGCCGGAGAGGATTGCCGAACTGGAGGCCGGGCGCGTCCCGATCTTCGAGCCGGGGCTTTCCGAGCTCCTGGCCGCGAATCGCGAGCGCATTCGCTACACGCTCGACATGGCGGACGTCTTCGACGCCGCCCGCTTCGCCTTCGTCTCCGTTCCGACCCCGCCGACGCATTCCGGCGACGCAGACCTCTCGGCGGTCTGGCGCGTGCTCGACGAGCTGCCCGAGCTCGAGGAGCGCACGATCATCGTCATGAAGAGCACGGTTCCCGTCGGGACCGGCGAGAAGGTGCGGCACGAGCTCGACGCGCGCGGCCTCGCGCACGTCGGCTACGTCTCGAACCCGGAGTTCCTCGCCGAGAGCACGGCGCTCCGCGACTTCACGAGCCCCGACCGGATCGTCGTCGGCGCCTTCGACGATGCCGACGGCGATGCCGTCGCCGCGCTCTACGAGTCCATCGACGCGCCGGTCGTGCGCGCGGACGTGGCCTCGGCGGAGATGGTGAAGCTCGCGTCGAACGCCTTCCTCGCGACGAAGATCTCTTTCATCAACGAGATCGCCAACGTCTGCGAGGAGACCGAAGCCGACGTCTCGCTGGTCGCCGAGGGGATGGGTCTCGACCGCCGCATCGGCTCCCTCTTCCTCCGGCCGGGCATCGGCTATTCGGGCTCGTGCCTGCCGAAGGACGTGACCGCCCTCAAGCAGCTCGCCGGCAACTCGGGCTATCACTTCCAGCTGCTCACCGCGGTCATCGAGGTGAACGAGCTCCAGAAGCGTCGCGTGGTCGGGAAGCTCGCCAAGCACCTCGGCTCGCTCCGGGGAAAGACGATCGCGCTGCTCGGCCTCGCCTTCAAGCCGAACACGAACGACATGCGCGACGCGCCGAGCCTCGTTCTCGCGCCGCGGCTCCTTGCCGAGGGCGCAGTCGTGCGCGGCTGGGATCCTGTCGCGCTCGAAGAGGCGAGGCAGGCGCTCCGCGGCGTCGAGCTCAAGGAGACGCTGCTCGAGGCGCTGACGGATGCCGACGCGGCCGTGATCGTCACGGAATGGGACGAGCTCACCGGCCTGCTCACGTCCGAGCTCCGTGACGTGATGCGGACACCGCTCATCGTCGACGGCCGCAACCTGCTCGACCCGGGCGAGGCGCGCGAGATCGGCTTCGTCTACGAGTCGATCGGGCGTGCGGCCCACGATCTCGATGCAATTCCAGAGACGGAAGAACCCGAGACGAAGCTCCACCAGTAGTGATGGAGGCGATCATCCTCGCGGGCGGCAAGGCCGAGCGTCTGGGCGCGGCGGCCGAAGGGCGCCCGAAGGCGCTCGTGCGGATCGCGGGCCGGCCGCTCGCCGCGTACCAGGTGGCGCTTCTCGTCTCGGCAGGCGTCGACCGCGTCATCGTGAGCTGCTCGGCCGGGACGGAGGATCTCTTCACCTCGGAGCTCGGAGGGCTGGGCGCCGAGATCGTCACGGCTCCCGAGCCTGAGCCGCTCGGCCGCGGAGGAGGGCTTCGCTTCGCGGCCAAGCTTCGGAAGGAGGTAGGAGAGGTCTTCGCGCTGAACGGCGACGAGCTCGTCGATCTCGACCTCGGTGCCATGCTCGCCCGCCACCGAGAAACGGGCGCCGCGGCGACGATCGCAGTGGCACCGCTCAGGTCTCCGTTCGGGGTGGTCGACCTCGGTGAGGACGACGTCGTCGCGGGATTCTGCGAGGCGCCCGAGCTCCCGAACTGGGTCAGCTGCGGCGTCTACGTCCTCGGGGAGGAGGCCGTCGAGCGCCTGCCCGAGCGGGGCGACCACGAAGACACGACCTTCCCGGAGCTCGCGCGCGAAGGGCGCGTCCGCGCATTTCGCAACGCGGGCCTCTGGCTGACGGTGAACACGCCGAAGGACCTGAGGCAGGCGGAGGAGGCCATATCTTCGGAGGCGGCCTTGACTCTCGTTGGGAGGCTGGGTTAGTAACCGTGGACGTGAGTGAGATGTCTCCCAATTTCCTCGACCTCGACCGCTTCGCCGTCGAGGTGAAGAAGATCGACAAGCCCTGGGGCTACGAGCTCGTCTTCGCCGCCACAGACCGGTACTGCGGGAAGATCATCTTCGTGCGCGCCGGCGAGCAGCTCTCGCTCCAGTTCCACCGCGTGAAGGACGAGACGATCTACGTCCAGTCCGGTCGCGCCGAGTTCGAGATTGGGGACCCGGGCGGTCCGCTGGACATCGAGGTGGTCGCGCCCGGTCGAGCCTTCCATCTCCAGGCGGGAACGGTGCACCGGGTCCACGCCCTCGAGGACACGGTCCTGCTTGAGGTCTCCACGTCGGAGGCCGAGGACGTGGTCCGGCTCGAAGATCGCTACGGCCGCGCCGACGGCTAGGGCTTCACTAGAGTAGTTCGCGGTATGACGGCCACCGCTCCGAAGCACGACGTCCGCGATATCACGCTTGCGCCTGGCGGTGTGACGAGGATCGAATGGGCCAATCGGCAGATGCCGGTCCTCGCCTCGATCCGCGAGCGCTTCGAGCGCGATAAGCCCCTCGAGGGCCACCGCATCTCGGCGTGCCTGCACGTCACGACCGAGACCGCCAACCTCGCGCGCACGCTCAAGGCCGGCGGCGCCGACGTCCTCGTCTGCGCCTCGAACCCGCTCTCGACCCAGGACGATGTGGCCGCGGCGCTCGTCGCCGAGTTCGGCGTCCCCGTGTTCGCGATCAAGGGTGAAGACGACGACACTTACTACTCGCACATCACGGCTGCCGTCGACCACCACCCGCACATGACGATGGACGACGGCGCCGACGTCATCGGTGTCCTCCACTCGAAGCGCCCCGAGCAGCTCGGCGAGATCATCGGCGGCACCGAAGAGACGACCACCGGCGTCATCCGCCTGCGCGCGCTGGAGGCCGACGGCAAGCTCGGCTTCCCCATCGTGGCGGTGAACGAGGCGAAGACGAAGCACCTCTTCGACAACCGCTACGGAACCGGTCAGTCCACCATCGACGGGATCGTGCGCGCCACCAACATCCTCCTCGCCGGCCGGCGTTTCGTGGTCTGCGGCTACGGCTGGGTCGGCCGCGGTGTCGCGATGCGCGCCCGCGGCATGGGGGCGCATGTGATCGTCACGGAGGTGGATCCGCTGCATGCGCTCGAGGCGTTGATGGACGGGTTCGAGGTGCTCTCCACCGACAAGGCGGCCGAGGTTGGCGACATCTTCTGCACCGCGACCGGCGACAAGCACGTCCTCGCCAGGCGCCATTTCGAGCGCATGAAGGACGGCGCAATCCTCGCGAACACCGGCCACTTCAACGTCGAGATCGAGATCCCGGCGCTGCAGGATATGGCGACGGAGACGCGCGTCGCGCGCCCGTTCGTGGAGGAGTTCATGCTCGGAGACGGGCGGCGCATCTACCTCGTCGCGGACGGCCGCCTGGTGAACCTCGGCGCGGCCGAGGGCCATCCAGCGTCCGTGATGGACATGAGCTTTGCGAACCAGGCCCTCTCGGCCGAGTTCGTGGTCGAGCATGCGGACGAGCTCGAGCCGAAGGTGTACAACGTGCCCGAGGAGATCGATCGGGAGATCGCCCGTCTCAAGCTGGAGGCGGAAGGGGTCGAGATCGACACGCTCACCGAGGAGCAGGCGAAGTACCTGGCTTCTTGGGACGAGGGCACTTAGTGCTCCTTCCAGTAATGCTGCCCCGCTTCTCGGTTGCGAGCACCAAGCGCTGTAAGGACGCAGGGAGTCCCGGTAATGGCGATTGCCGGGGCGACCGAGGACGCATCAGCGCGCCGTGTGATCGCGGGCGAGAAGCAGGCGTGTATTCCTGGATGGGGCACTCAGTCTCCGCACGATGAGACCGCGGTTCGCGGGCGGGGCGGTCGACCTCAGCCCGGAGGAGATCGTGCGCCTGGAGGACGATCGCGTCGTCCTGCTCGATCAGCGCCGCCTTCCCGACGAGGAGGTCGAGGTGGAGTGCGGCTCTGCGGAGGAGGTCGCGGATGCGATCCGGACGATGGTCGTCCGCGGCGCCCCCGCGATCGGCGTCGCGGCTGCGTACGGCTACGCGCTGGCCGCCGCGAACGGAGAGGATCTCGACAAGGCGGCGGAGGTGCTGGTCTCGGCGCGGCCGACCGCGGTGAACCTCCCGTGGGCAGTCGCGCAGATGCGTCAGGGCGACGGCGATCTCGCCGAGCGGGCGCGCGATCTCCACCGTGCCGAGGTGGAGCGCTGCCGGCGGATGGGCGAGCACGCGGCCGGACTCCTCCGCGAGGGCTCGACGCCGTTGACGCATTGCAACGCAGGCGGGCTCGCCACCGGCGGCTACGGCTCCGCGCTCGGCGCCGTCAAGGCGGGTTACGAGCGCGGGCTCGTGGAGCATGTCTTCGTCGACGAGACGAGGCCGCTCCTTCAGGGAGGGCGACTGACGGCCTGGGAGCTCGAGCGCGCCGGGATTCCGGCCAGCGTGATCGCGGACTCCGCCGCGGCGTCGCTCATGGCGCGGGGAGAAATCACCCACGTGGTCACCGGCGCCGACCGGATCGCCAGGAACGGCGACACGGCGAACAAGATTGGCACGTACGCTCTCGCCGTGCTCGCCTCCCATCACGACATTCCGTTCTACGTCGTCGCGCCGACCTCGACTCTCGATCCCGGTGCCGCCACCGGCGCGGACATCCCGATCGAGGAGCGCGACCCGGCCGAGGTGAGCGAGCGCTTCGAGGCCCGGAACCCCGCCTTTGACATCACGCCTGCAGCCCTGATCTCCGCAATTGTGACCGAGGAGGGCGTGCATCGCGCTCCCTACGAGGAGTCATTGCCGTGAAGGCCATGGTGATGGCTGCGGGCCTGGGCACGCGGCTGCGTCCGCTGACGGACTTCCTCCCGAAGCCGATGATGCCGGTGGCGAACCGGCCGGTCCTCCACCACCTGCTGAACCTGCTCCATCGCCACGATGTGCGCGAGGTCGGGATCAACGTTCACGCGTTCCCGGAGATGATCGAGAAGTACTTCGGCGACGGCTCGTCGCTCGAGATGTCGATCCTCTGGTCGCACGAGCCGGAGCTCCTCGGCACGGCAGGCGGGACGAGGAAGCTGCAGGACTTCTGGGGGGACGAGACCATCCTCGTCACCTCGGGCGACGGCCTGCACGACGTCGACGTGACCGCGCTTCTCGGCCACCACCGGCGCACGGGCGCGCTCGCCACTCTGACGGTGAAGCCGGTCACCGACCCGAGCTCCTACGGCGTCGTCATCCTCGACCGCGACACGCGGGTGCGGGGCTTCCAGGAGAAGCCCACGCGCGACGAGGCGCGCTCCGACCTTGCCAACTGCGGCGTCTACGTGATCGAGCCCGAGCTCCTCGAGCGCATCCCCGCCGACACGTTCGTGGACTTCGGGACCGACATCTGGCCGAGCCTCGTGGCCGCCAACGAGGAGATTTACGCCTATACGACCATGGCCTACTGGAACGACGTCGGGGATCTCGACGAGCTTCGCAACACGATTCTGGACGCGGTGCTGGGTCACGTGCGCATCGACGTCCCGGGCGAGGAGGTCGCGCCGGGGTGCTGGGCGGAGTCAGGCTGCCGCATCGACGAATCGGCCCAGCTCGACGGCCCGATCGTCCTCGGCCCCAACGTCGTGATCGAGAAGGACGCGCAGGTGCGCGGGCCGGCCGCGATCGGGGCGGAGTGCGTCGTCGGCAAGGGCGCCGCCATCCGCAGCGCCGCGCTTTTCCCGGGGACTGCGGTGCCGGACGAGGGACTCGCGATCGCGGGGATCTTCGGCGACGCGTCGAAGCTCGCCGACGCGCTGCTCCGCTA
This sequence comes from Gaiellaceae bacterium, assembly GCA_035296905.1. Lineage (GTDB taxonomy): Bacteria > Actinomycetota > Thermoleophilia > Gaiellales > Gaiellaceae > DATEOR01. The sequence goes on along the minus strand of DATHAA010000093.1, from coordinate 12,581 downwards.
TCCCGCGGGCGCTTAGTCCTCGAAGACACACTTTCGGCACGATCCGCGTCGCCACGCGCGCGGCGGCGATTGCTATCCCACCCCCAGGGTGGGAATTGGCATCGACTCGTTTCTCGGGCTCGCGTTCGACCTCCGTGCGCTGCGCCTGCTCGACCTCGTCCTGCCGCGTCGTTGCGTCGCGTGCGGAAGCGGGGAGGAGCTCGTCTGCGGCGATTGCCGCGAAGCGCTCCGCCGTCTCGACGGCACGCTCTGTGCGCGTTGCGGTGCACCGACCGTCTGGCCCGTCGCCCGGTGCCGCGAGTGCGTGGGGCGGCGGCTCTCGTTCGCCTCGGCCCGCGCTGCGGTCGCCTACGAAGGCCCAGCCCGTCCGCTCGTCGCCGGCTGGAAGGAGCGCGGCCTGCGGCCGCTTGCCCGCGAGTTCGCCTCGCTCGTCGCCGAAGTCGTGTCGCGCCCGCCCGTCGAAGGGCTCGCCTTCGTCCCCGGTGATCCGGATCGGAGCCTCAAGCGCGAGCAAAACGCTGCCGAAGCGCTCGCTCGCGAGCTTGCCGTGCGCTGGGAGCTCCCTGTCGAGAGGCTCCTCCGCCGCCGCGACGCGACACGACCGCAGCGTGGTCTCTCCCGCGAGGAGCGGCGGCGCAATGTGCGCCGCTCGTTCGCGGTTGCCGCCCCGCCGCCTACACACGTCGGTCTCGTCGACGACGTCTACACGACGGGAGCGACCGTGGGAGCCGCGGCGACCGAGCTCCGCCGCGCGGGCGCGCGTTCCGTCCACGTCGTCACCTTCGCCCGGACAGTGCGCCGCTGATTCGCACTGGCGGTCATGCGGTAGATTCAGGTCAACCGGCTGAGGAGGCTTTGGTGCGACTTCAGGTGAAGGGCAAGAACGTCGAGGTCTCGGATTCCCTGAAGGACTACGCGGCACAGAAGCTTGGCAAGCTCGACAAGCATCTGAACGACGCCGCCAGGCTCGAGCTCGAGCTCCAGGTCGAGAAGAACCCATCCATTTCCGACAACCAGGTGGCGGAGGCGACGGTGTGGACGAAGGGGCCCATCCTGCGCGCCCGCGAGAGCTCCACGGACATGAAGGCGTCGATCGACCAGCTCGTCGACAAGCTCGAGCGCCAGGCCCGCCGCTATCGGGACAAGCGCCGCCGCGGGCCCGGCAGAAACACGCACCACCCGGTCGAAGGAATTCCCGTGGTCCCCGACGAGGATTCTCCTTTGATCGTGAAGACGAAGCAGTTCCCCGTGAAGCCGATGAGCCCCGAGGAGGCGGTGCTCCAGCTCGAGCTCGTCGGCCATGACTTCTTCGTCTTCCAGAATGCCGAGACGCTCGAGGTGAACGTCGTCTACCGGCGCCGCGACAGCAACTACGGGCTCATCGAGCCCCAGCTCTCCTGAGCGGCGACTTCACAGATCCCCGCGCCTTCCGCTGGGTCGAGGCGGGGATCTCCGGAATTCCTCGCACGCGGGAGTGGGATGCGGTCACCACCGCCGACTGCGGCTCGGGAGGGGACACCTGCGTCTTCGTCGTCGTACCCGGGCGCGACCCCATCCACATCGGAGCCGACTCCGGGCCGGTCAGCTGTCTCGCAGAAGCGCTCGGTGATGGCCTCGCACCGCCGTACCGCGCCGTCGGCATCCGGCACGAAGGGTCGACCTGGGCGGTCGGAGCGGTTCGGATCGAGGTCGCGGAGCTTCCTGCCGATACGGAGGGAGACGAGCTGATGCTGACCGTGACCCAGGAGGGAGAGCGCGCGCTCGAGATCGACGGGCGCCCGACCGCAGAGTCGATTCCGGCGCTGGAAGAGGCCGTCGGCGGCCGCTTCGACGCCTACGTCGCGCGGGCGACGCGTCTCGACAGGCAGCTCTGGGAGATCGGCATAGACCCTCTGTGACCTTCGCTACCCTGGATAGCTGATGTCCCAGAGCTACGGAGCACTCGAAAAATTCCTGCGCGTCGGCGAGGGCCGGCGGCTCAAGCAGCTCGGCAAGCAGGCGGACTACGTGACCTCGCTCGAGCCGGATTTCGAGGCGCTCTCGGACGAAGAGCTCATGGGGAAGACCGCCGAGTTCAAAGAGCGGCTCGAAAACGGGGAGGAGCTCGACGACCTCGTCTTCGAGGCCTTCGCGGCCGTCCGCGAAGCTGCGAAGCGAACGCTCGGCTTGCGCCCCTTCGACGTCCAGCTCATGGGCGCGATGGTCCTCCACGAAGGCGACATCTCCGAGATGAAGACCGGTGAAGGAAAGACGCTCGTCGCCACGATGCCGCTCTACCTAAACGCGCTCACGGGCGCAAACGTCCACCTCGTGACGGTGAACGACTACCTCGCCAAGCGCGACACGGAGTGGATGAGCCCGGTCTACGAGGCGCTAGGCATGCGTGCCGGCTACATCCGCAACATGATGCCCTTCGACGAGCGCAAATTCGCCTACGAAGCCGACATCACCTACGGCACGAACTCCGAGTTCGGCTTCGACTACCTGCGCGACAACATGGCCACGTCCCTCGAGGCCACCGTCCAGCGCGGCCATTCCTACGCCATCGTGGACGAGGTCGACTCAATCCTCATCGACGAGGCGCGGACGCCGCTCATCATCTCTGGGGAGCCCGAGACCGCCGCCAAGACCTACTACGACTTTGCGCGCCTCGCCAAACAGCTCGAAGGCGTGCCGGCGAAGTTTGTCCCCAAGGGCATGCCCGTCGAGGAAGACGGCGCCGACTTCGAGTTCGACGAGAAGTTCAAGACCGTCGCGCCGCGCGAGCGTGCGATCGAGAAGGTCGAGCGCGCGCTCGGGATCGAGAACCTCTACCACGCCCAGAACGCGCAGCTTGTCAACCACCTGATCCAGTCGCTGAAGGCCGAGTCGCTCTACCAGCGAGACGTCGACTACGTCGTCCAGGACGGCGAGGTGAAGATCGTGGATGAGTTCACCGGCCGGATCATGGAAGGGCGCCGCTGGTCGGAGGGGCTGCACCAGGCGGTCGAGGCCAAGGAGGGCGTGGCCATCAAGGAGGAACACGTCACCCTCGCCACGATCACCCTCCAGAACTACTTCCGCCTCTACGACAAGCTCGCCGGCATGACCGGTACAGCGAAGACGGAGGAGAAGGAGTTCCAGGAGATCTACGACCTCTCGGTCGTCGAGATCCCGACCAACGTCGACGTCGAGCGCGACGATCGCGACGACCTCATCTACAAGACGAAGGAAGCGAAGTACAACGCCGCGATCGACGACATCAAGGAGCGCCATGAGGCGGGCCAGCCCGTCCTCGTCGGCTCGATCTCGGTCGAGGTGTCCGAGCACCTCTCGAAGCTGCTCGAGCGCCAGGGCATCCCGCACAACGTCCTGAACGCGAAACAGCACGAGCAAGAGGCGCAGATCATTATGGACGCGGGCGAGCGCGGCGCGGTCACGATCGCGACGAACATGGCGGGCCGCGGCGTCGACATCAAGCTGGGCGAAGGCGTGCGTGAGCTCGGCGGCCTCTACGTGCTCGGCACCGAGCGCCACGAGGCGCGCCGGATCGACAACCAGCTCCGTGGGCGTTCGGGCCGCCAGGGCGACCCGGGGGAGTCGCGCTTCTACCTTTCCGCGCAGGACGACCTCGTGCGCCTCTTCGCCGGCGACCGGATCTACAAGATCATGGAGCGCTTCAACCTGCCGGACGAAGAACCGATGGAGCGGAAAATCCTCTCGAACCAGATCGAGAACGCGCAGAAGAAGGTCGAAGAGCAGAACTTCGTCTCGCGGAAGAACGTCCTCAAGTACGACGACGTCATGAACGTGCAGCGCATGGTCATCTACGAGCAGCGCCGCGCCGTGCTCGAGGGAGAGGACCTCTCGGAGGAGATCCAGGAATGGATCGACGACGTCATCGAGACGACCGTCCTCAACCACACCCAGTCCGAATACCAGGAGGAGTGGGACCTCGACGTGCTCTTCGCGGAGATGCAGGCGCTCTACGACCCCGAGCTCGACCCCGGCGAGTTCCACATCGACGGAGGCACCTCTCAGAGGGATCTCGTCGGCGAGTTCCAGGATGACGCGCGCAGCGTTTACGAAGACAAGGAGGAGGAGCTCGGCGCCGAGCTCATGCGCGAGGTCGAGCGCTTCCTCATCCTCCAGGTCGTAGATCTCCGCTGGCGCGAGCACCTCGACTCGATGGAGTACCTGCGCGACGGCATCCACCTCCGCGCGATGGCGCAGAAGGATCCGCTCGTCGAGTACCGCTCCGAGGGCCACGCCATGTTCGAGGAGCTCGGCGCGATCATCCGCGACGAAGTCGTCCGCCACCTCTTCCACGTCGAGGTGCAGCCGGAGGAGGCCGAGCACTTGCAGCCGGCGGCCTCCCCCGATTCAGAGCGGCTCTCGTACGAGCACGAGGCGCTCGCGGGCGCCGACGCGATTGCCGCCGCGGGCGGGAACGCCTCGGGAAACGGCGGCGGAGCGGCGTTTACGGCAGGCGCGGTCGGCGCGGGCGCGACCTCGGTCGCCACGGGCCAGCGCACGGTCTCCGAGCACCAGAAAGTGGGCCGCAACGACCCCTGCTGGTGCGGAAGCGGGAAAAAGTTCAAAAAATGTCATGGTGCGTAGTCATGGCTGATCGCGCCGCCGCCGAGCGAGAACTGGAGGAGATCAGGGCCCAGCTGGGCTGGGTCCGTGATTACCTTTGACCCGGATGCCCTGAGCATCCGCCTCGGCGAGCTCGAGGAGGCGATGGCTGCGCCCGGCTTCTGGGACGACCAGCAAGGCGCGGCGAAGATCTCCTCCGAGCACGCGCGCCTCACGCGCCGCCGCGATCGCTACGAGAGCCTCACGCAGGAATCCGCCGACCTGAACGAGCTCATCGCGCTCGCCTCGGATGACGGCGAGCTGGACGAGGTGGCCGAGAGCGTCGCCGGCCTCAAGCTGGAGCTCGACCGGCTGCAGGAGGAGGCGCTCTTCTCCGGCGAGTACGACCCGGGCGATGCGGTCGTCTCGATCCACGCGGGTGAAGGGGGGACCGACGCGCAAGACTGGGCCGAGATGCTGCTCCGCATGTATCTCCGCTGGGCAGAGGGGCGGGGGTTCAAGACGGAGCTCCTCGAAGCCTCTCCGGGGGAGGAGGCCGGCCTCAAGTCGACCACGTTCACCGTTTCGGGAGAAAACGCGTACGGCGTGCTCAAGGCCGAACGCGGTGTGCACCGCCTCGTCCGTCTCTCGCCCTTCGACCAGGCGCACCGCCGGCATACATCCTTCGCCCAGGTGATCGTCAGCCCGCTCCTCTCAGACGACTCGGCAATCGACATCGACGAGTCCGATCTGCGCATCGACACGTACCGGGCGAGTGGGGCCGGAGGCCAGCACGTGAACAAGACGGACTCCGCCGTTCGCATCACGCACTTACCGACCGGGATCGTCGTCAGCGTCCAGAACGAGCGCTCCCAGCTCTCCAACAAGAACACCGCGCTCAAGATCCTCCGCAGCCGCCTCGCCGAGGTCGAGCAGGAGCAGCGCGAGCAGGAGCTCGCGCGCGAGCGCGGCGAGGTCATGACCACCGGCTTCGGAAGCCAGATCCGCAGCTATGTGCTTCACCCGTATCAACTCGTCAAGGATCACCGGACCGACGTCGAGGAGGGCAATACGCAGGGCGTCCTCGACGGGAAGATCGATCCGTTCATCCAGGCGTATTTGCTGCAAACGGCAGCGCAGAACGGGGGGTGACGGTCGAGGGGGCCCGACCTTTGCGCTAAACTGCGGCGCTGGCAATCCAGGACCGGCGCGCCTAGGCCCAGGGCGCCCCAGCCCATTCCGGTGCAGAAAATCGACCTTTCAGAACGCGTCTCCGAAGGCCCAGAGGCCCCTGCGACGGCCCCCGTGAACGGCGACGCGCCGGCGCCCACGCCGGGGGGCGCACCGATGATCGTCTTCGAGGAGGTGCGCAAGGTCTACGAGCCGCGCATCGTCGCGCTCCGGGACGCCTCGTTCGTCATCGAGAAGGGCGAGTTCGTGTTCCTCGTTGGCCCGTCCGGCTCGGGGAAGTCGACGATCATGAGGCTCCTTCTGAAGGAGCTCGAGCCGACCTCCGGCCGGATCATCGTGGGGGGACGTGAGCTGGGGCGCCTGAAGAACTCGAAGGTGCCGATGCTGCGCCGGAACATCGGCTGCGTCTTCCAGGACTTCAAGCTTCTCCACAACCGTTCGGCGGCCGAGAACATCGCCTACGCCCTCAAGGTGCAGGGCGAATCGAACCGCGCCATCCGCCAGAAGGTCCCCGAGGTGCTCGCGCTCGTCGGCCTTTCCGGGAAGTCGAACCAGCTCCCCGACGAGCTCTCCGGTGGCGAGCAGCAGCGCGTCTCGATCGCGCGCGCGTTCGTGAACCACCCGCCGCTCCTTATCTGCGACGAGCCGACGGGGAACCTCGACCCTGACACGTCGGTCGGGATCATGCAGCTCCTCTACCGCATCAACCGCACGGGCACCACGGTCGTCATGGCGACCCACGACCGCGAGATGGTCGACAAGATGCGCAAGCGCGTGATCGCGCTGGACAACGGCGACGTGATCCGCGACGAGCGCCGCGGCCAGTACACGACGGAATAGCGATGCCGAGGGTCAAGCTCTTCTTCAGCGAGGCGTTCCGCTCCATCGGGGCGAACCTCTCGACGACCGTCGCGGCGACGATGACCGTCCTGATCGGGATGTTCCTCCTCGGCCTGTTCATCGCCCTCTTCTCCTGGGTGAACTCGTGGACCGACCACGTCCGCAAGGACGTGGTCGTCAAGGTCTACTTCGAGCAGTCGCCCGAAGCTACGGAAGCGCAGATCAACGCCGTCGGAGCGAAGATCAATGCGTTTCCGGAGACGAAGACCGTGAACTTCGTCTCGAAGGAGGAGGCGCTCAAGATCATGCAGACGAAGTACCCGGCGTTGACCGACGGCCTCGTCGGGAACCCGCTGCCGGACGCCTTCGAGGTGACGCCCACCGACGCCAACCAGGTGTCGACCCTCGCGAACCGGCTCGACCCGCTGCCACCGGGGGTGGAGAAGGTCGACTACGCGCAGAAGAAAACGGAGCGGATCCTCTCCGTCACGAACGTCATCAAGTACGTCTTCCTGCTCGGGTCGGTGATCTTGATGATCGCCTCGACGATCCTGATAGCCAACACCATCCGCCTCTCGATCTTCTCCAGGCGGCGAGAGGTCGAGGTGATGAAGCTCGTCGGAGCGTCGAACTGGTTCGTGCGCGGGCCGTTCATGCTCGAGGGAATGATCTGCGGGCTGATCGGGGCAATAGCCGCGATCATCTTGCTTGTCCTCGCGAAGGAGGTCGCGCTCCCCGTCATCGAGGGGCACAGCTCGACTTTCAGCGAGGAAGACGTCCACGCCCTGAGCTTCCCGCTGACCGCGCTCATCCTCATTGGCGTCGCCCTCGCAGTCGGTGCCGCCGGCTCCGGAATCACGCTGCGGCGCTTCCTCCGGGTCTGACTGGCCCGCGCGTATAATCACGTCGCGGCCAATGAGACGTGCGGGTGGATTTGCCCTGATCCTCCTCCTGCTCGGGGTTGCCTTCGGGCTCGGGCTCTTTCTGACGCGCTCGGGCGGCCTCGCCGGGAACTCGACCAAATCGGTCGCGCGTCCGACGCAGGCCGATCCGGTCGCCGAAGTTCGCGAACAGCTGGCCGAGAACTACTACCGCGAGCTGGGGCCGAAGGTGCTCTCCCGACAGACCATTCCCGAGCTCCTCGAGGCGCTCGGCGACCCGAACACGGAGTATCTGTCGGCCGCCGAGTACACGTCGCTGAAGAACCGGACCTCAAGGAGCTACTCGGGCGTCGGCCTCACCGTCGAGCCGTCCCGCGCGGGTCTTGTCGTCACCTCGGCGCTGCGGGGGCCGGCGCGCCAGGCGGGAGTTCGGCCGGGCGATACGATCGTCCGCATCGAGGGGCGGCCCGCGGGGCGGCTGACTTTCGACCAGTCAGTGAACCTGATCAAGGGGGAAACGGGCACGGTCGTCCACCTGACCGTCAGGCGCGAGAACGGGCGCCGGCTCAACTTCACCGTGGTCCGCTCCGACGTCGCGGTGCCATCGCTCACTGCGCGACTCGTCAGGTTCGCCGGCACGAAGATCGGCTACGTGAGGCTCCAGTCGTTCCCGGCTTCGAGTGCCCAGCGCGTGAACGACGCGACCGAGGTACTCGTCCGGCGCGGGGCGAAGGGCATCATCCTCGACCTCCGCGACAACCCGGGCGGCCTTCTCACCGAAGCGGTGCGCACCACGTCGGTCTTCCTCGACCAGGGCGTCGTCTGCACGGTCGCGGGCCTCCATCAGGAGGAGACGGTGTACGAGGTCAACGGCGGTGCGGAGTTCCCGCGGCTGCCGGTGACCGTCCTCGTCAACGGAGGGAGCGCGAGCGCCGCCGAGATCGTCGCCGCGGCGCTTGCGGACAACGAGCGTGCGGTCGTCGTCGGGCAGCGCACGTACGGCAAGGCCTCGGTGCAGTCGATTCGCCCGCTCGCCACAGGCCGCGCCCTCAAGCTGACCACGGCCACGTATCTCACGCCGTCGGGAGCGGATCTCGCCGGTCACGGCATCCGGCCGTCCGTCAAGGTGGACAACGATCCGCTGACCGAGCGTGACGAGATGATCCGCGCGGCCGAGCGCGTGCTCGCCGAACTGTTCGCCGCGTAGCCTGTGGAAACCCTGGTAGCCGAGCTCGCCAGGCGCGGGAAGCTCCTGGTGGGCGAGCCGTTCTTCGAGGGCGGCGTCCCTGTCACGGTCGACCGCAAGGGAAGCGGCGACGCATCAGCCGGCGACCTCGTCGTCCTGCGCCTCGGCCGTGGACGGGCGAAGGTCGAGGCCGTCCTCGGCCGCCCGGCCGACGTCGGCGCGGTGCTCGAGGGACTGCTCTGGCACGAGGGGGTGCGACGCGCGCACGCCTCCGTCCCGCCTCCACCCGAGGAGATCGAGCCGGACCGCACCGATCTGCGCGACCTCTTCGCGTTCACGATCGATCCCGACGAGGCCAAGGACTTCGACGACGCCCTGAGCTTCCGCCGCGAAGGGGATGGCATTCGCGCTTGGGTCCACATCGCCGACGTGAGCGCCTATGTCCCGGCGGGCTCACCCCTCGACCGGGACGCGGCCGAGCGCGCCTTCTCGTCGTATGTCCCCGGCCGGGTCGAGCCGATGCTGCCGGAGCTGCTCTCGGCCGACCTCTGCAGCCTGCGCCCGCACCAGGATCGCCGCTGCGTGACCGTCGAGGTGCTCTTCGACGGTGATCTTTCAGCCGGCGAGCCGCTCTTCTACCGCAGCGTGATCAGGAGCCGAGAGCGGCTCACCTACTCGCGCGCTCAAGCGATTCTGGCGGATGCCGAGCGTGCGCCCGACGAGACGACCGAGGCTCTTCGCCTCGCCGAGCTCGTCGCCATGGAGCTCCGGCGCAATCGCTACGCGCGGGGCGCGCTCAGGATCGAGGCGGGGGAGACGGCCTTCGAGTTCGACGGCGAGGGGGGAGTCGCGCGGGCCTGGATCGAGGCCGAGCCGCTCGCGCACTCTCTCGTCGAGGAGCTGATGATCCTCGCTAATGAGGCGGTGGCCGGCCTTCTCGGCGGACGCAAGCGCGAGGCGCTCTATCGGGTGCACGAGCGGCCGGAACCGCAGTCGGTCGAGCTCCTTCTCGCGAAGCTCGCCGGCCTCGAGGTGCCGACACCGCCGGTGCCGGAGCACCTCACCCCGGGCGAGGCGGCGAAGCTCGCGGCTCGCGTGAGCGAGCGGATCGCGGAGTACACCGAGCAGTCGGGCCGCGGCCGGCAGGCGTTCCCTTCGCTCGTCCTCCGCGCGCTCAAGCAGGCCCGCTACGACCCCCGGAACCTCGGCCACTCCGGGCTTGCGAGCAAGGCGTACTGCCACTTCACCTCTCCGATCCGCCGCTACCCGGACCTTGTCGTCCACCGCGCGCTTCTCCGCGAACTCGGGGTCTCCGACGAGCCGCTCCCGGAAGATCTCGAGGACCTCGCCGAGCGGACGTCCGTTCGCGAGCGCGAGCTTTCGTGGGTCGAGTACAAGGCGGACGAGATCTGCCTCGCCTGGCTCCTCGAGCACCGACTCTTCGAGGAGGGATGGGAGGCGGGGTTCGACGGGGAGATCGTCGGCGCGATCGGCTCTGGCATCTTTGTGCGCTTCGACGCCGTCTTCGAGGGCTACGTCCCGGCGCGGAGGCTTCCCGGCGACTACTTCGAGCTCAACCCCCTCGCGACCGCGCTCGTCGGCCGCCGGAGCGGCTTCTCCTACCGGCTCGGCGACGGGATCCGGGTCCGCGTCGAGAGGATCGAAAAGCCCAGCGGACGGGTCGCTCTCGAGATCGTTTCAGGATGAGGGCTCGTCGACGGAAGGGCTGGGCGACCGCGAGGCAAGGACGCAGGGAGTGCGGGTATCGAATGAGATAACCGTGCGACCGGGGACGCCTTTGGCCCAGTAAGAAAAACCTCGCTCTTTGCGAGAAAGCGTTTCCGCGGCCCCTTGAACCGAAGGGACCGCGCCCTTTAACGTCCTCCTTGCGCCGAGCACGGGGCGCGAGTAGACCGAAGCCTCACCGGTAGGCTCTAGGCGGAAGCCGAAGGTTCGTCGGAGAGGTGGACGAAAGCGACACCCGGCTCGGCGAGTTTTTTGGTCCAATCCAGGCATATGGCCGGCGGGACCAAGCTCATCGCGGAAAACAGGCGCGCGCGGCACGACTACCACCTGCTCGAGCGCTACGAGGCGGGCATCGCCCTCACCGGCACCGAGGTGAAGTCGCTCCGCGCCGGCCGCGCCGACCTCGCGCGCGCGTTCGCGGACGTCCGCGGTGGCGAGGTCTGGCTCATGGGGGCGCACATCGACGAGTACGCGCAGGGGAACGTCGCGAACCACGAGCCCGACCGCGACCGCAAGCTCCTCCTCCACCGCCGCGAGATCGACTCCCTGCTCGGCAAGACGCGCGAGCGCGGCCTCACGCTTGTGCCCACGCGCATCTACTTCAAGGACGGGAAGGTGAAGGTGGAGGTGGCGCTCGCCCGCGGCAAGGAGCAGCGCGACAAGCGCCGGGACATCGCCGACCGGGATGCGAAACGCCAGGTCGAAAGGGCGATGAAGGAGCGGCGGCTATAATTCACGGTCTGGGGGCGACCTGGTTTCGACGTGGTCGGTTCTCCGGAAGAGCTGCAAGCCGAGGTCCCCGGTCGGCCTCGTAAAACAACCGGGAACAAAGCAAGTGCGAAGAACGATCTCGCACTCGCTGCCTAACCTAGTTAGGTAGCGACGTCGCTCCGTCTTCGGCCCGTGGGACGGAATCCGGCGCCAACAACGGGCTTTGCCGCCGAGGGAGAGCCAATCGCCCGGAGCGGGACTTACAAAGGATGGCTAGCCCGTCGGTAGGTGGCCTGCAACCGGCCGGCGGGTGAAACCAAACCGCAGGACAAGCTTGTAGAGGCTCTTTCCGGTGCGTCCGCGGACGCGGGTTCGATTCCCGCCGCCTCCACTCTCCCTGCAAATGGGGATTTCCGGTCGGACTGTTTTCATCGGCGGTTCCTCGACCGCAGGGCGGTCTCGAGGTCGCTCGTATCGAGGTGCGCGTAGATGTTGGCGGTGGTCGAGATGTCCGCGTGGCCGGCGAGCATCTGCGCGAGCTTGAGGTTCCCCGTGTCGCGCAGGAACTGCGTGATCGCGGTGTGGCGCGCCTCGTGCATGGGGCGGTGGGGGATGCCCGCCTCCTTGAGGCGCTTCGCCCACCAGCGGTGCATGGCGGTCGCAGAGAGTCCGCTCGTCGTGTCCTCCCAGATGACGCCCACGGGGCCGCCGTAGAACTCGGGGCCGAGCTTCTCGGGGTAGAGGAGGAACTCGTCCGGGCTCGGGGCGCGGTCGAGGATGTGGCGCTCGAGCTCGAGGCGTAGGTCGTCGTCGACGATGGGGATGAGCCGCACCTTCCCGCCCTTGCCCTGCACGGTCAGGTTGCGCCCGTCGTAGTGGCGGAACTGCAGGCGGGCAAGCTCGACTTTGCGCAGCCCGAGGCGAAAGAGGAGGAGAACGGCTACGCGGTCGCGCAAGCGCGTACAGGCGCTTAGGAGCTTGGCGACGTCGCTCTCGGAGAAGGTGCCGCGCGTCGAGTCGCGTCGCCGTGGCCGGGAGATGGGGAGCGCGGGGTTTGCCCCCAGACGCTGCTCGCGCACCTGGTAGGCGAAGAAGTCACGCAGGACGCTGATGACCTTGCCCCGCGTCCGTGGTGCCGCCGCGCCCCAGCGATTGTCGATGAACTCGCGCAGGCGTTCGGTACCCAGCGGGGGCTCGAGGTCGACCAGCTCGAGGTCAGCGTGGTCGAGCGCCAACTTGGCGAGAATCGCCTCGTAGTCGCGCAGGGTTTCGGCGGTTGCGCCCCACTCGTTCTTCTTCCAGCGGTAGTAGCGCGCGACTTCGAGGCCGAGTGGAGTCGCTCGGTAGGAGCGATCCCTCAAGGCGTCGCGCATCATCCTCGCAGCGTCCGCCAAGGTCAAGGTGGGCGCGCTCACAGAAGCGCCGCCTGGCCGGAGTCGTCCTCTATCTCGCGGCGTCTCTGCCAGATG
>DATHAA010000092.1:0-125462 GCA_035296905.1 Gaiellaceae bacterium | reverse complement strand
GCGCAGCCGAGGGAGTTGATCGCGGTGTAGCGCTCGATCTCGTACATGGATTGCCCCACTCCCACCGCGGCCGCGAAGTGGACGACGGCGTCGGCGTCGTCCATCGCCTTGCCGAGCGCGTCATGGTCGCGGACATCCGCGACGACGAGCTCGACCGCGGGGTCGAGATAGTCCGGGCGCTCCCCGCCCTCGTGCACCTGCGGGTCGAGGTCGTCCAGCGCGCGCACCTCGTGTCCCTCGGCGAGGAGCCGGTCGGCGAGATGCGAGCCGATGAACCCGGCTCCTCCGGTGATGAGGATGCGCATTCCGCGAACGCTATCGGCGCTTCCGGACCCCCGCCTGAAGGCGGGCGTGCAGCGGCTCGACCACCGCGGCGGGCGCGAACGCCTCGACGGCACGGCGGTAGGCGGCCTGGCGCAGAGTCCAGACGCGGTCGCGGCCGGCGATCAGCCAGCGCAGCGCGTCGGCGAGCGCCTGGGGGTCGCCCGGCTCGACGAAGCGGGCCGCGTCCCCGAGCGCTTCCCGCTGGGAAACGGAGTCCGAGGTGACGATGGCGCAGCCCGCCGCGGCGCCCTGGAAGACCTTGTTCGGGATCACGCGCATCCCCTTCGCGCCGGGGCTGAAGATCCCCAGGCAGATGTCGTGCTCGAAGACCAGCGCGGGGAGCTCGTCGCGCTCGACCCAGTCGATCCATTCCACGGCGGGCGAGTCGCCGGCGAGCTCCTTCGTCCGCGCGAGATCCTGGCCACGGCCGGCCATCGTGAAGCGCACCTCCGCCGGGTCGGGGTCGAGGAGGCGAATCGCGTGGCCGATCACGGGCGCTCCCTGAAGCGGCGTGTAGATTCCGAAGAAGACGACCCGAAGCGGGCCCTCTGTGCGGGGCTCGGGCGCGTGGAACCACTCCTTTGGCGTGCCGATGTACACGGTGAACGCCTCGGAGCGGATCGGCTCGGGCAGGAGCTCGCGGTGCCCCTCGGAGTCGACGAAGACGAGGTCGGCAGCGCGCACTGCCGACTTGTCGATGCGGTCGAGCGCGGCGAGTTCCGGCTTGAAGGTCGTCCCGCGGTCGATCGCCGTGTCCTTGAAGAAGAGGTAGTGGTCGAGCACGATCGGCTTCGACTTGAACCGGCGCCGGGCGAGATGGACGTCGAAGTGGCCCATGTAGGGGACGAGGACGACGTCGGGCTCCGGCCCCTCCTTCGCCTTGCGCCAGAGATCGCGCCAGGCGCGCGCGACGCGCGCCGCCACCAGCGGGGCGCGCAAGGGCTGCCGCGCCGCCTTCACGCGGTCAACGGTGTCGACGGCGAGCGGCACGTTGCACTCGACGAGCTCGTGCCCGTGCTCGCGCAGGCCTTCGAAGAGCACCTGCACGCGCGGCTGCTCCCAGAGACGGTAAGTGCCGAAGGCGACGATACGCACCGCGGCGATTCTAGGATCACGGCGTGGACGCACCGCCTTTCACCCTCAACGCCTGGCTCCGCTACGACCTGATCGAGCGCACGCTCGCCGGGCTCGACGGGATCGAGTCCATCCTCGAGATAGGCGCGGGCCGCGGCGCGCTCGGCGCCCGGCTGGCGACGCGCTACCGCTACGTCGGCGTCGAGCCCGACGAGATCTCCTGCGAGGCGGCTAAGGACGTGCTCGGCCGGCTCGGCTCGGGGGAGATGGTCTGCGGAGACGTCTCCGCGCTCCCGGAGGAAGCCGCCTTCGACGCGGTGTGCGCCTTCGAGGTGCTCGAGCACATCGAGGACGACGAGGCCGCCCTGCGCTCCTGGCGCGAGCGCCTGCGGCCCGACGGCCGCCTCCTCATGAGTGTCCCGCTCTACCAGCGCCGCTACGCGGCGGCCGACCGCTTCGTCGGGCACTTCCGCCGCTATGACCCCGAGCCGCTCGGGGAGCTCCTGCGCGAGACCGGCTACGCCGACGTGCGCCTCCAGACCTTCGGCTTCCCGCTCGGGCACGTGCTGGAGAAGTCGCGGAACCTGCTCGCCCGCGTGGCGAAGCCGGACGAGAGCCGGGAGGAGCGAACCGGCGCAAGCGGCCGGCGCTTTCAGCCTTCAGGCCGCGCGGGGCTGGCGACGCAGGCGCTTTCGGCGCCGTTCCGCTACGCGCAGCGCCCGTTCTACGACACGCGCCTCGGCGCAGGGCTCTTCGCCGTCGCGCGGAGAGAGGGCTAGCAGGGAGTGACGCCGCCGCAGCCGAAGGGATTCACACGCATGTCCTTCGGGCGGACGAGCGAGAAGCCGACCGACTTGTCGTCGGAGGGAAGGCCGACGGTCGCGCGGAGCTGGCCCTTCTTCATGGATGACGCATAGGTCTTGGAGAAGATGCCGCCCGAGCCGGCGGTGAACGACTTCCATTGCTGCCAGCCAGACGATGTCTTCTTCTCGATCGTGACCTGCTGCGGTGTGCTGTCCGGGGTGCGGCCCCAGACCCGGATGTGCCCATTCGAGGCGTAGGCGACGAACGGGAAGCGGAAGGCCCTGAGCGCAGGCTTCGCGGAACCCTGGGTCGGAGGCATGACGGTCGAACAGGAATCGTCGATCGTCGGCGTGTCGTCGCAGTAGAAGAGCCCCGACTGGTACTGACCGAAGGTGGGATCCGTGCTGATCCGATAGTCGCGGAGCTGGCCCCAGAGGAGCACGGGAATGCCGAGCTGCCAGGTGCGGTAGAGCGCCTCGGACGTCCAACGGGCGTGGAGAGCCTTCGGCACGGCACGCGGATCGATCGGCTTCGAGTCCCAGCTGAACTCGGTGATCCAGAGGCCGGCGCCATGGCCGCCGCTTCGATTCGTGATGTGCCTCGCCTTCGAAGCCGCGTTGATCAGCGACTTCCACTGGGGGAGGTCTCCGAAGGAGACGTCGTTCGCGTTGACCGCGTGGTGGAAGGCGTTTCCTGACGTGTACGGATGCGTGGCAAAGATGTCCGCGTGCACATTCGTCTTGCACGTCGAGTGCCCTGAGGAGTCGATGCATAGGAGCTTGCGGAGGAAGAGCAGCGGGCCCGGCGCGGTCGGCTTGCCTTTTCTGTTCCAGTGCGAGAAGGGCGCGGTCTCCCCGGCGACGACCTTGTTCAACGGGTTCGCGTGGATGGAGAAGGCCGCGGCGTTCAGAAGGCTCCTGTACATGGCCGGCGAAACGAGCTTCCCGTCCTTGTACTGCGGGCTGAGGAAGCTCTTGTAGTTCGGCTCGTTCCAGACACCCCAGATGTGCACGTCGTTGTAGTACGCCGTCGCGGCGACAGCGAACTTCTTCAGCAGAGCCGGGTCGGGATTGTGCGTGCCCCGGCTGTCGTGGCCGCCGCGCTGCGCCCAGTCGGGCGCGGAACGAATCGTCAGCATGACATCCATGTTTCTGGACCGCGCCTCAGTGATGTCCGCTTGCAAGTCGCTGTCCCAGTGGTACGCGGGATCGTTGGGATTCTCGATGTTCGTGGGCCTCGTCGGCGAGGCGCCACGCCAGTAGAGGTAGAGGCGGATCATGCTTCCTCCCGCGCGCTCCACGCCCTCCATCGTCACGTTCGGGTCCGCGATCTCGAACTCGTCGTTGCGGGACAGAGCGCTCGGGTCGAGGAAACCTGTGTCAAGCTTGGCCGCCGATGCCGTCGAGGCGCCGACCGCAAGCACAAGCACGCCGAAGGCAAGGGTGCAGCGCGTGATCCTCCTCAGCTTTCCGCAGTCCACAGTCGTCCTCCCCGCCCCGAGTCCCGTCGGGCCCTCTCCCGTCACCTCACACGATAGTGGGCGAACCGCAAGCCCACAATCCATGCCGCATCAAGAAACGGTTAAGGCTAGCGGCAGCGAATCGGGCCGCCGCAGCCCCAGGTGTTGGGAAGGGAGATGCCGCGGGGCTTCTTCAGGGAGAACCCGTTCGAGTGCGCGCCCCGGGGCACTCGGGCCCGGTAGACGTGCGTGCGATCCGACGAGCGCCACTTCGCGGAGAGGATCCCGTACCCGTCCGCGGTCAGCGTCTTCACGGTTCGCCACTTGCCGTTGACCTTGCGCTCGATGACGACTCGATGCGGCCTGCTGTCGGCCGTGCGGCCCCAGACCTTGATGCGCCCGTTCTTCGCGTAGGCGACGAAAGGGAAGCGGAACGAGAGGACCGAGCCGGTCTTGCGCCGGTCGTGGGTGTAGTAGCCGCTCTGGGCGCAGCGGCTGTGGACGTCGTCCCTCGTCGAGCGCGCCCCGCAGAAATACAGGCCGGACTGGTACTGCGTCGCAGGGAAGGGGCGGTCGCGCAGCTGGTGCCAGACGAAGAGCGTGACCCCGGAGCGCCACGCCTGGTAGAGCGCCTCGGAGACCCAGCGGGCGTGGCGTGCCATCGGGACGGCGTCAGGATCGGGCCCGTCGGTGTCCCAGCTGAACTCGGAGATCCAGAACGGAATCGAACTCCTCGCGGGCAGCGCGTTCCCGGACGCGGCAGCCGCGGTAAGGGTCTCGCGCATCTTCGGAAGGTCGCCCATCGATACGCCGTCGGGGTCCCCCTGCTTCGTGAACGGCCCGCCGTTCGTATACGGATGATGCGACCATGCGTCGAGATGAACCGGGCAGGACGAAACCCGCTTCAGTTTGCTGTTGAGGCAGAAGACGTCGCGAATGAACTGGAGCGGCGGAATCTTGAACCGCCTGGCGAGACCCCCGGCCGCCACGTGCGCGCCCGAATCGACGGAGTGGACGCCGACCCAGAACTCGTCGAGGAGCCGGCGGTAGAGTCTCGGCGAATAGCGCCGCCCGTCCCGAATCTGCGGGCTGAGGAAGTGGTCGAGGTTGGGCTCGTTCCAGGCTTCCCAGTGGTGGACGTTCCGATAGCGGAGCGCGAGCTGCTTGGCGAAAGCGCCGAACGCGACGGGATCGGGATCCCTCGTTCCGGCTTCGCCATTGCTCGAGCGCTCGGCCCAACGGGGAGCGCGCCAGACGGTGACGAGCGGCGTCAGCCCGGCAGCGATCGCCTCGTTGATCTGCTTGTCGGGCTCGGTCCAGGTGTAGCTCGTGCGCGTGGGCTGCACGATGTCCCAGTAGAGAATGATGCGAGCGTACTTCGCGCCCGCGTGCCGGATGCGCGAGTACGCGCCCCGCAGGTCGGTGGCCGACGCATCGGGCTGCTCGATCGCCGTGCCGAGCGGATGGCTCGCGGCGGAGGCGGAGGCGCCGGCCAGGGCGAAAAGGACGCAGCAAACACCAACGGCTATTCGCGTTTGTTTACAAATCCTCAACGTTTGACCGGAGAGGGTGGGGGCCAAGGGGATCCCGCTGGGCAGCTCCGGAAGGTTCGCCAGCCTAGAGGATTCTGCTCCTCGAATACCAAGGTTCCCTAGAAACCAAACGAGACATTTACATGCCCACCGGACGACAATTCGCCGCCTACGTGTGGGCCCCTCTGCTCGCAGCAGGGGTCTTCTGGCTTGCCTGGGACGAGGGCACGTACGGGCTCACGAGCCGTAACTCGGTCGCGGTGGTCGTTCTGTGGGCGATCGTCCTCGCGTCGGCGGCCGGTCTCTGGCCCACGGCCCTGGTGCCACGCGCCGCCCTCGTCTCGGGATCCCTCCTCGGCGCGTTCGCGCTCTGGACGGGCCTCTCTGCGCTCTGGGCGGCGAGCCCGGAGAAGGCGTTCAACGAGTTCGACCGGCTCTTTCTCTTCCTGGCGGTCTTCGCCCTGGCCGTGGTCGCCGCCCCACGCGGAAGCGCGCGCCGCTGGCTCGCCGGGCTCGCGCTCGGGCTGACCTCCGTCGGGGCCATCGCGCTCATCAGCCGGCTTTTCCCGCACTCGTTCGGCGACACCGCCCAGCTCGCGCAGGTCTTCCCGACCGCGAGCAAGCGGCTGAGCTTCCCGGTCGACTACTGGAATGGCCTCGCGACCCTCGTCGCTTTCGCAATCCCCTGCCTCCTCTACTTTGCGGCGGAGTCGCGCGCGGTCGTGCGCGGTCTGGCCGTCGCGCCGCTCCCCGCGCTGGTCGCGACGCTCTACCTCACCTCGTCTCGAGGCGGCTGGGTCGCCGCGGCGATCGCGATCGTCGTCCTCATGGCGCTGACGTCGCGACGCTGGGCGACGGCGGGAGCGCTTCTCATCGGAGGCGCAGCCTCGGCCGGTGCGGTCGCCGTCCTGCTCGCCCGGGACGAGCTCGTCGATTCCCCGCTGACCTCGGCCGCCGCGGAGAGCCAGGGCCGGAGCGCTGCCCTTCTCATCGCGCTTCTCTGTGCCGTCGCCGGAGCGGCGTACGGCCTGCTTGCAAGCGTCGTCCCCGCCCCTCCACGCGCGAGCCGGGCCGCTTCGACGGCGTTCGCGGCCTTCCTCGTCCTCGTCTGTCTCGCCGCGATCGTCGCGGTTCATCCGGTGAGGCGCTACGAGCACTTCAAGGAGATCCCCCCTGAGCTCACCGGCGCTTCGGTACAGGAGCACCTCTTTTCGACGAGTGGCAACGGGCGCTGGCAATGGTGGAGCGCAGCCGCCGACGAGTGGGAGACGAAGCCGGCCGTCGGCCGGGGCGCCGGCTCCTACGAGGCCTGGTGGGCCGAGCACGCCTCCATCCCCGCCTTCGTCCGCGACGCGCACTCGCTCTACCTCGAGACGCTCGGCGAGCTCGGCCTCGTGGGGCTGGCGCTCCTCGCCGCCTTCCTCGTGTCGTGCATCGTCGCCGGGGTGCGGCGCCTCGGCGGCCGGAGCGAAGAGGAACGCGCCGTGGTCGCGGCGCTCCTGGCTCTCATTGCCGCGTTCCTCTTCGAAGCGGGGATCGACTGGATGTGGGAGCTCACCGCGGTGTCGGCGGTGGCGATGTTCGCGCTGGGCCTCCTGACGGGCCCGGCCACCGAGTCCACCTTCGTCGGGCTGCAGGCGGTCGAGACGCGGCGAAGAGTGAGCCCGGTGCTCCGCATCGCGGTCGCCGCCGTCGCCTTCGGCCTCATCGTCGCAGAGACGATCCCGCTGTTCGCCAACATGGAGGTGCGGAAGAGCCAGGAGTCGGTCGACTCCGGAAAGCTCGTGCAAGCGCTCGACCACGCCGAGTCGGCGCGAAGCATTCAGCCGTGGGCGGCGACGCCGTACCTCCAGCTTGCGCTCGTCCAGGAGCTCGGCGGGCAGATCGACGAGGCGCACGTGTCCATCGACCATGCGCTCGAGAACGACCAGTCCGACTGGCGGCTATGGCTCGTCGCTGCCCGCATCCAGACGAAGGCGGGCGACATCGCCGCGGCGCGGCAGAGTCTCGCAAAGGCGCGCGAGCTGAACCCGCAGTCGCAGCTCTTTACGGGCTGAATCAGCAGTAACCAAGAGCTCCGGACTACCAAAGTTTGGAAATTTTCGCGTGTGAGCAAACCTCCACTTCCTCGCGCTGCGGCCATTCGTACCCCCGTCCGAGCGCCGCCGCGAGGGCCGTCAAGAAGGTTGTGCTGCAGGTATCGAACGCACGCATAGGTTCCGGCCGCCGTTCTAAACCCGACGAGCGACCCTGCCGAAGAACCCGGCATGGCAGTTCGATCCGGTTACCGAATCCTCACAAAGCCCGAACCGAACGATCAGGTGGGGCTGCCACTCTGTGGGCGGACCTCGTGAGGACCCCCCCTCTCATCCGAGGCCGCTTCGGCAGACGAGCATTCGCCCTGTTCGCATTCATGGGAGTGAGTCTCGCTGCGGCCGCGCCAACTGCTTCCGCCCAGGTAGTCAAGAAGCTCGACTTCGAGACCGGCGGCTTCGGACAGTGGACGAGCAAGCAGGCGGAACCGGGCCGGATCGACATCATCCCGAGCCCGGTGAGGCAGGGTTACTTCTCCTCGCGCTTCACCGTCAAGCCGGGGGACAACGTCTCGGGCGGTGAGCGCGCCGAGCTCATGTACTGGAGCCAGGAGCGCGCCGGCAAGACGTCTTGGTGGCGCTGGTCGACCTACTTCCCCACAAGCTTCCATCCCAACCCGGGCGCGTGGAACATCTTCACGCAGTGGCACCAGACCGGGGACCAGTGCTCGCCGCCGGTGCGCTTCTTGGTCGACAAGTACGTGACGCCACCGAGACTGCGCCTCGACGTCTGGGGCGGGCGCTTGAACACGAACACCTGCGAGCCGCAGTACAAGCACAGCTGGTACCTCGGCCAGCTGCGGCGAAACCACTGGTTCAAATTCGTCGTCAAGTTCAAGTGGTCGCCGCGCAAATCGCATGGGTTCGTGCGCGTCAGCGTCAACGGGAAGGTGCGCGTGCAGAAGCGCACGGCGACGCTCTACCGCGGCATGGGCGTCTACCTGAAGCAGGGCTTCTATCGCGGTGGATCCTCGAAGACGACGACGATCATCCACGACGGAACGCAGCGCTTCCGGCCCTGATGTGCTGAGCGGAGCGAGATCGCCATGTCCCTCGATGTGGCGATACGCGCACAGAGCCGCTCAATAACAAGTTCGAGGGATCAGGGGGCCTCTAAGGCCGGACGATGATTGGTCGCGCGGGTTTTCGACCCCGTCGCCACCAACCCGGAGGTTCCCTTGCCGGCCGCTCGCTGGACAGGAGCGCTCGTAGGAGCGCTGGCCACAGCATGCATTTTTGCCGCTCCCGCTCTCGCGGAGACGTGCGGCACCGGGTACTCCTATGCCGGCGTCGTGACGCCCAAGCGCACGGCCGGCGTGCGCGCGGTCATCACGGCTCCGGTGGCCCCTCAGGTCGAGAGCGGCGACGTGAGCGGTTGGATCGGCGTCGGACGCGTCGGGGTCAACGGGAAGCGCGGCGTCCTGCGCGTCGGGCTCCTAGGCCAGGCGGGCGGCACGATGCAGCTCTACTACGAGATCCGCCGGAGCGGCGACTGGAACCGGCACCTCGGCCCCGTCGTTCAGCCGGGAGAGCGGCATTTCGTCAAGGTCGTTCGCTCGCGCAAGAACGCCAAGCGCTGGCTCGTCTTGATCGACCGGAACACCGTCGGGCCGGCCATGAAGCTCGGCACGGGATTCAAATGGCTCCGCGCCGCTGCCACGGCCGAGTCCTGGGACGGCGGCGCGCCGTCTTGCAACAAATTCCAGTACGCGTTCAGGAAGGTCGAGGTCAAGGTCAAGAACGGCCGCGGCTGGCGCGGGGCGAACACCAGGAAGCTGATCCAGGACCCCGGCTACAAGGTCTTGAAGCAGCACAGGTCGCACTTTCTCGCCACAAACGTCCAGCCCGCCCTGCCGGGCGACGCGCGCGTCTTCTCCGGAGACTGGGAGACCGCCGACGCGA
The DNA here is from genome assembly GCA_035296905.1 of Gaiellaceae bacterium. Lineage (GTDB taxonomy): Bacteria > Actinomycetota > Thermoleophilia > Gaiellales > Gaiellaceae > DATEOR01. Next base: position 116,274 of record DATHAA010000092.1, on the reverse strand, counting down.
GCCAATGGAGTGGCAACCACTGGAACCGCACCGCCCCGCTCAGCGACCAGTTCGAGATCGTCACCGACCCGGTCCGCCAGGGCGGGTTCGCGGCGAAGTTCACGGTCCGCCCCGGAGACAAGTTCACCACGACTTCCGGCGAGCGCTCCGAGGTCCTGTACACGGGCGCGGACGAGCACGAAGGCGACGACGTCTGGTACGCGTGGTCGACGCTCTTCCCATCCGACTGGTCGACGCCGACCGGCTGGTCGATCTTCACGCAGTGGCACTCGTACTACCCCGTTTCGCCGCCCATCTCCTTCAACATGAAGGGCGAGCGAATTCAGGTGAACCTGAACACGGGCTCGGTGGACAGCGGGGGCGCAAGCTTCAAGCCCGTCTATCCGATCACCGACGCTCTCGAGCGGGGCGTCTGGAACGACTTCGTCGTCCACATCGTCTGGTCGGGGACGAACGGGTCGCTCGAGATCTGGCATCGGACGGGCTCCAACCCGTTCGACAAGAAGGTCGACGCAGTCGGGATCCCGACCATGCAGGTGCAGGCGGGCGTTTCGTCCAACAACTACCTGAAGACCGGCTTCTACCGAAACGACGACGCGACCCGCGTGAACGTCCTCTACCAGGACGGCTTCAGCCGCGCGGCGTCGGTTCAGGATCTCGCCCCGGCATTCGGCGCCGACTCCGGCTTCCAGGCGCTGCTCGCCCAGCTCGTTCCCTCGGGCGTCTAGCTAGCGGCTGAGCACGATCACGCACTCCCCGCAGTAGCGGCGCAGCGCGGGCACGAGCCTGAGGAGCTCCTGGTCGAGCGCGTGCAGCGCCGAGAGGAGCGTGTAGCGACGCGAGAAGGCCCGCTTGGCCATGAGGAGGAGCGAATAGGGCTCGATCTCGACGCTCGAGAAGGCGGCGGCCCAGCCTCCGATCTCGGCTTCGGTGAGGGTGACGTCGCCGGCACCCTCGAGCTCGCGCATGCTCAACCGGCGGGCGAGCTCGAGGAGCGGGTTGTGGCCGAAGTTCTCGGTAAAGATCACGACTCCACCGGGCCGCATGACGCGCAGGAGCTCATCGGCGGTGCCCGGGTACTTGATCACGTGGTGGAGAGCCGCAACTCCGACGGCGATGTCGAACTGCTCGTCGCCGTAGGGAAGCGCAGCGGCGTCGGCCTCGTCGAACCTAATCTCGAGCCCGTTGTAGGCGGCCCGCTCCTTCGCGTGTGCGATGGCGACGCTCGAAAGGTCGAAGCCCGAGACCCGGCCACCGAGCTGCGCAAGGTGCACGCTCCACTTGCCGAGCCCGCACGCGTAGTCGAGCACCTGCTTGCCCTCGACTCCCTCCCGAAGGAGCAGCTCGTAGGCGCGGAGCTGGGTGACCCCGCGCGGCGAGCCGCCGGGAAGGTGCGGCGGGGTGATCGAGTCCCGGAAGGTCCGGCGCGTGTCCGGCCGGAGAGGCGCGTGCCGTGCATAGCGCTCGTCGTGGAAGGCGCGCTCTTCGCGGAGAGCGCGCTCGATCGGCGTCTCAGCCATCGGTCGTCGCGGCCAGGTACTCGGACAGTGCGAGCAGCATGTGGCCATCGCTCCAGCGGGCGTATGGCACAGAGGTTCGGAAGAGGCGCCGCTGCTGAAAGGCGAAGCGCCCGTCGGCGCGGCGCATGTTCGCAAGCGTCCAGTCGAGGATGCGACCGGCGGTCTCGAGCGCTTTCGGGTCGCGCGCTTGGAGACCGGAGAGTGCCCACACGGAGGACGCGCAGGAGTGGATGTCGATCGGGAAGCGGGACTCCGGCGAGGCGCGGACGGCACCGTCCGGGTCGACCAGCCGGGCGAGGAAGAAGTCCAGCCCCGCAGTCAGCGCCTCCTTGTCGATCATGCGCCCGAGGCTCCAAAGGACGAAGGCCGTGTGGTACCCGTCGACCCATTCGAGCTCGGGCCGCTCTCCATATGGCCAGGATCCGTCCGGCCGCTGACGCGACAGCGTGTAGCGGAGCGCCGGGCGTGCGTCGTCCTCGTGCCCCCGCCGGGCAAACACGCTCGCGACGAGCAGGTTTGCATTGTGGATTGGGACGCGGGAGTCGTGGTAGTAGGCGAAGAACGCCTCCTCTCCCTCCTCAACGAGAAGGCGCGAGCGAGCGCACGCGAGAGCCGCGTCGACTGCAGGCGAAAAGCGGCCGGGCGGCGCGAGCTCCTCGACGTCCATGAGCGCGTGCGCTGCAAACGACGTGGCGACAGCGTTCGGCTGCGTGCTCGGGTAGTAGCCCCAACGCGTCTGCACGTCGAAGGGATAGCCCCAGCCTACGCCGTCCCCCGACGGAATGGCGCGTCCCTCGAGCCGCTCGGCGAGCGCGAGCGCGAGGCCGGCGAAACGACCGTCGGGGTCGAGCCGCGCGAGGCGGGCGTACGCCGAGACGAAGAGCGCAAGCGCCTTGGAGTTCTCCTTCGCCGGAACTCCCAGGACACGCCTGGGGTTGAACGGCAAGATCTTCAGTCCCTGGATCGCCGCCTGGCGGAGCATTGGCGTCCGCGCGACGGCACGGATCCCAGGGGACGCCAGAGCGTCGTACGGATCCCACCCGACGAAGTCGCTTCGCTCGAGCACGGCCGAGAGAGAGTCCGCGGCAGCCCTGGCCTCGGCCGCCTCAACCATCCTTCTGCAGGCGTTCAGCGGCGAGCTCGTAGACGGCGACTGTTTGGCGGGTCATAGCCTCGATGGTGTACCTCTCGACGATCCGTTCTCGCGCAGCTTCGCCCATCCTGCGCCGGAGCGCGTCGCCGGCGAGCAGGGAATCGATCGCCCCTGCCAGCGAATCGACCGCCGCCGGAGGGACGAGGAGGCCGTTTAGCCCGCTCTCGATCAGTTCCGCCCCGCCCCCGATGTCGGAAGCGACGACCGGAAGGCCCGCCGCCATCGCCTCGAGCGGGACGAGCGGCGCCGCCTCGTCGCGCTCGGTCGGAAACAGGAAGACGTCCGAGGCAACCAGATGGTCGACCACCTCGGCGCGCGGCTTGGAGCCGAGGAAGTCGACCCGGTCGGAAACGCCTGCCCTCCGCGCCGTCTCCTCGAGCAGCCCGCGCTCGGGACCGGCTCCGAGGATGACGAGCCTGGCGTCAGGGCTGGCGATATGCGCGAGCGCCTCGATCGCCGTCGCGAAGCCCTTGTCGCGCGCGAGACGGCCGACGCAGAGAAGCATGGGCTCGGGGCCGAGCCCGAGCTTGGCCCGAGCGTCGTCCCGCGAGCCGGACGCGAACTCCTCAACGGCGATCCCGTTCGGGACGACGTGGACGCGCGAAGGGTCGAGGAAGTAGGAGCGGGCGGTGCCCTTCACCTGTTGGTGCGACGGGACCATCGCCTCGCAGCCGCGGAAACGGACGACGTCGGGTGGGACCACGTGCCCGACGGTGAGCCACGCCAGATGCTTGGCCTCCCGCACGCGCGGTCGCAAGCCGGATTCGCGGAGCGCGCGGCGGACCGTCGCCCCTGCGAGCCCAAGGTAGTTGCCGTGGAACTTGGCCACGAGTGGAACTCGTCGGTGCACACCCCTCCGCAGGAGCCCGAGCGCGCTCGTCGACTCGCTGTGCACCGTGTCGAAGGGCCGGGCGGCATGAAGCTCGTCGAACGCGGCGGCCGACGTCGTCAGCCAATCGCGGTTCCGGAAGGGCCGGCCGGGCTTCTTCGACGTCGCGTCGTAGAAGTGCCATGCGCCGCCGAGGTGATCCGCGCTCGTCAGGCCCTGGGGGTGCCGTGCGGTGATGACCTCGACCTCGTGGCCGGCCGCGACGAGGCCCTTGCAGAGGTCGGCGGAATGCGCCTGCATCCCTCCGATGCCATGGGCATAGCTCGCAACTGTGACGATGCAGATCCGCATGGCGTGAGGAGGATCCCTACTCGGGGCGTTCTTTGCGAACCTTCCGCACTAGAGCGGGCACGAGCATGACGGCCCAGAAGCTGAGGACGATCTTCGGCCGGGGCAGGAACGGTGCCATCGCGAAGTTGACGGCCAGGATGAACCAGGCCGAGAGCGCCCAGATCACAAGCCCGCGGTCGGTTCCGACCGCCGAGAGGAGCCGCTTGAACGCGTCCCGCACGAACCCACCGAGCAGGAGAAGAAAGCCTCCGAGAGCGAGGATCCCGCCGCCCGCCAGGAGGAAGACGTAGCTGTTGTCCGGGTCTCCCTTAACCCGGTAGTAGAATCCTTGCCAGACGTATTGCGTCTCGCGGCCGAACCCGAGACCGAGCAGCGGCTCGTCGATCTGGTACGAGGTGCCCGCCTCGTCGACGGCATAGATGGAGGATTGGCCGGCCGGGCGCGGTCGCAGCTGCGCGTCATCCATGGAGATGCTGACCCTCTGTGGGTCGAGACGCGTGCGGACGACTCCGCGAACGTAACGGGCCTCTCCGGGCGGGATGATCCCCGTGACCACGTATTCGGCAGGACTGTCAGAAAGTGTCACCGGGAAGTTGAGGTTCCCGACGGGGCTCTCGAGCGATGCGCGCTTGTAGAGCCACATGCCCACGAGCATCTCCTCGCCGCCGCGGCCTCCGTCGAGCCAGACCGAGAAGCTCCACGTCTGTCCGGGCTCCACGTGCACCGGGCCCGAGAAGTACCCCTCGTCGCTCGAGGTTCCATCGGTGGTCAGGAGGGCGCTCTTCACCCCGAGCGCGCGGCTGAACCCGTCCACCTGGAAGAGGGTGCCGTTCTGGACTCCACCGAGCGGGCTCGCCTCTTCGAAGCTCCCATTCGGAAGACGGTTGGGTCCGCTCAGCGCGTAGTTCGCCTGGTTGTCGCCGAACACAAGTTCATCCCCGCGGATCGTGGGCGAGAGGATGGTGCCGTCGGAGTTGTAGGTGGTGATCTCACGTGTCTCGCGTGCTTCGGGCGCAGTGATCAGGCGGAGCGTGGCGAGGTCGCCGTAGATGTCGACCTTCGCCGGAACGGTGGTGCGCACGAGTACGCGAATGTGCGTCACGTCGGGATCCGTGACGGTGGTCTTGACGGCGTACTGCTGAGGCACGTCGGTGAGGACGACCGGAAGCTCGGCCCGATAGATCGCCTGCTCGCGGTCGTTGTACTCCCAGATCGAGACATCGACGCGCTCGCCCCCCGTGGCTCCCTCCAGCCAGACGGTGTGAACCCACGTCTGCCCGGCCTTCGCAACGACCGGGGCCGAGTACCAGCCCTGGTCGGCAATCGCGCCGTTCGTGCGGAGTTCGAGAGAGCGTGCGCCGAAACCGGGCACGTTCGTCGGCACTGTGAAGATGCCGCCGCCCTGAACGCGCCAGCCGGTGATGCCGTACTCGTAGCTCGCGTTGATCAGATGATTGCCGGTCGCGTCGGCAGTGAGCAGGCCGCTTCGGGTATCCCACTGTCCGTTCTTCATCCCGGCGAGCACGGCGTGAATACCGGCCAGACGCCATCGAACGCTGTGGTCCGTGAGCGGGTTGGCCTTTACCCGGTCGAACATCTGGCTCGCGGTCGTCGGGGCTAGCACGGCGATCGCCAGGGCGAGCGCTCCCAACGCAGGCACCCACCAGCGCCACTTGTGGAGAGCCATCCTGCGCGTGTTGGGGAGCATCCAGGCGAGGAAGACGAAGACGACGGCGAGGGCGAGAAAGGTCGTGCGTCCGTACGCGAGCACGATTCCAACCGCAGCGATCGCCCCGAAGACGCCGTGCACGACCCTCCGCCGCGTGCTCGTCTCGAGGTCGATGTTCACGATCGCCATTACGAGAGCGGCCCCGAGGAGCATCCCCGTCGTCAGTGAGAGCACGCGGGTGCCTCCGGTCGAGAGCATGCTGATCGGCGTCTGCGACGTGCCGGTGGCGATGTGGTACGCGGCGAGAATCGCCTGCCAGACTGCGACCGCGTACAGGCCGACTGTGACCAGCCGAAAACCCTGGCGCGCGGTGAGCTCTGTCATCGCGGCCGCGAGGCCCGCATAGAACACCAGCCGGAGCGGCTGGGTGACCAGGCCCTCCCCGTACCGCTCGTGTCCGCGCCAGATCCCAGGCAACAGGAGAACTGCGAAGAGGAGCAGCGGCCACTTCAGGACGAGCGTGTCGAGCATCCGCGGCTGCTCGTCCTCGCTCGAGAGGTAGCGCAGGACGAAGAACGAGGCGATCGCAGCGAGGACGATGAGGTCGGAGGGAAACACCGACACTCCTCCGACCGCCCGTGGGCGGTCAAACCCCGGCCAGGCGGTGACCGGGGCAAGAAGTGCAACGAGGAAGAGCCCGGCCTGGACCTTCACGACCACGCCGCGGAGGGTGGCTCTCTGCCCCGTGACGAGGCGGCCGATGGCGACGAGGCTCGTCATCTGGTCGCGTCCGCCCCTCGAAGGCCGATCCACATCGGCATGACGACGCTGCGGGCGAAGGCGAGTGTCGCGGCCACGTAGACCGCCACGCCGGCGGAGATCAGGACGAGGAGCCGGTAGGCCGGGCCCAGATGGTCAGTCGCCGGCATGAGCAGCAAGAGGGCGGCACACAGGACTGCCGAGCAGAGGATGGATGGGGCAAGGGCACGGCCGAGCTCAACCACGCTCGCCTCGAGGAGCCGAAGCGCGAGCCAGAGCTTGACCGCGCCGCACACGCTCACGGCGATCAGCATCGCAAGCGCTGCGCCCTCGATCCCGTTGGAACGCACGAGGACGATCAAGAGCGGCACCACGAGGCCAATCTGCAGCGTCCCGGTCGCGACTCCGAGCTCGGGACGCCCCGCGCCTTTGAACACCTCTCCGCCCGGCGACGTGAACGACTTCACGAGCCCGTAGGCGGCGAGGATCCGGAGCGGGCCGATTGCCTCCTCCCACTTCCGCCCGAAGAGCCCGAGGACGAGCGGCTCGGCACAGACGAGGATCGTGACGCTGACCGGCAGGGCGAGCACGGCGATCCGCTGCAGGTTCTGGATGAACACGCGGCGGAAGCGCGCGAGCTCGTTCTGGAGCAGCGAGTAGACCGGGAACATGACGCGCCCGACGATGTGGGCGATGACCGTGTTGGGGAAGTCGGCCAGCCGGAAGGCGACCGCATAGAAGCCGAGAGCCGTCGCGCCGAGCACCCGCCCGATGACGACGTTGTCGGCCGTGTTGTTGACGATGTTCAGGATGTTGGTCGCGCTCACGTGGCGGCCGTAGCGAATGAGCTCGCGGACGACGCGGAGCTCCGCCTTGCGAGGGTTGGGATGGAGCGGCGCGACCGCCCAGGCGAGACCGGACTGCACGGCCGAGCCGGCGACCTGGCCGAAGACGATGCTCCACACACCGAAGCCCGTGAAGGCGAGCGTTAGCGAGACAGCCGCCTGCGAGAACGCACCCGTCAGCTCACAGACCGAACGCGTGCGGAAGTCGATGTTGCGCTCGAGCAGCGCGAGCGGGATCGTCCCGAAGGCCCGCGTGATAAGCAGGAGCGACATCGCGCGAAGAACGTTCGTCAAATCCGGCGTGTGAAAGAGCGACGCGAAGACCGGCGAGAGCACCATCGCCAGCGCGAAGAGAACGGTGCTCGAGCAGAGGACGAAGACGAAAGCCGACGCCGCTGCGCGCTCGACGTCGTGGCGGCGGTAGACGAGCGCAGCCGCGGCGCCCGCGTTCTGCACCTGGTCCGTGACGACGAGCACCGTCCACGCGAGGGCGACGAGACCGAACGCCTTCGGCTCGAGGAGCCTGACGAGGGCGAGCGTGGTGAAGAGCGAGACGAGGTTGCGCCCGCCGTAGCTCACCGCCACCCAGGCCGAGCCGCGCATGATGCGGCTGTCCAGCTTAGCGTCGTCCTGCGCAACGACCTCGGCGAGGTCCTGCGCTTTCCCCGGCCGGCGGATCACGAGCGCGTCCCCAGTCGCGTCCGCAGAACCTCGCGGCCGACGAGGAAGACGAAGCGTGTGTTCCCCACGACGTAGCGGCCGGCGAGGCGCCGCGGCTCCTGGACGAGCCGGAAGGCCCACTCGAGCCCCGAGCGCTGCGCCCAGCCCGGCGCGCGCCGCTTCACTCCGGCGAGCACCTCGAACGAGCCGCCCACGCCCATGGTGAAGGGCACGCCGAGCTCGTCACGGTGCCGGGCCTGGAAGAGCTCCTTCTGCGGCGTGCCGAGGGCGACGAAGAGGATGTCCGGCTGCGCCGCCGCGATGCGCTCGACGACCGCGGGCTCCTCGCCCGGCGGGAAGAACCCGTGCTGGGTGCCGGCGATCCGGATCGCCGGGTGGCGGCGCTCGATCTCGGCGCGCGCGCGGGAGAGAACCCCCGGTTCGCTCCCGAGGAGGTAGACGGAATAGCCGCGCTCGGCCGCGTGTGCGAAGAGCCGCTCCATCAGGTCGGTTCCGTTCACACGCCCGGGCACCGGATGGCCGAGCGCGCGCGCGGCCCAGACGACGGGGACGCCGTCCGCGGTGACCAGGTCGCAGAGCTCGATGGACTCGCGCAGCTCGCTGTCGGTCTGAATGCGGACGAGCTTGGCGGCGTTCAGCGACGCGTTCAGCGTCGGCCTGCGGGACGCGACCGCGTCGTCCACGCGCGCGAGCGCATCCGCCAACGTCACCGGGTCGAGCGGAGCGCCGAGGAGGTGGATGCGCGGGCTAGGCACTCGCCCTCGCCGTCTCTTCGAGGTCGAGAATCTCCTCGGCCAGGCGCGCGGCGATCCGCTCGCCCGCGCGGCCGTCCCAGAGCTCGGGAATTTGGCCGGGGCCGCCCTCGCGGTGCAGAGCGGCGTGCGCGGCCGCAAGCACGTCCTCGCGCCGCGTACCCGCGACGACGTTCGTCCCCTGCTCGACGGTGACGGGACGCTCGGTCGACTCCCTGAGGGTGACGCAGGGAATGCCGAGCACGGTCGCCTCCTCCTGCACCCCACCGGAGTCGGTTAGGACGCACGCGGAGTCGGCGAGGAGGCCGAGGAAGTCGAGGTAGCCGAGCGACGGCTGCACCTGGATCCGCGACCGGTCGATCCGGTCACGCAGCCCGAAGGCGTCGATCCGGGCGTCCGTGCGCGGATGGAGCGGGAAGACGATCGGGATCTCGGCGGAGATCTCCTCCGCGGCCTCGAGGAGGCCGGTGAAGATTTCCTCGTCGTCCACGTTCTCGGGGCGGTGCAGCGTGAGCAGGGCGTAGGGCTCGGAGGCGCCGAGACGTTGGGCGGCGCCGCGCGCGCGCGCCGCGTCGGCCGAGCGCAGGAGAGTGTCGATCATGGTGTTCCCGACGAATTCGATGCGCTCGTCCGCGATCCCCTCGGCAACGAGGTTGTCGCGCGCGTCGCGACTCGTCGTGAAGAGGTACGTGGAGAGGTGGTCGCAGAGGCGGCGGTTGATCTCCTCGGCCATGAAGAAGTCGTGGCAGCGGAGGCCGGCTTCGACGTGGGCGATCGGGTAGTGCTCCTTCGCGGCGACGAGAGAGCACGCGAGAGTCGAGTTGACGTCGCCGACCACGACCACGACCGCTGGGTCGAAGCGCCGGAGCTCGGGCTCGAAGGCGGTCATGATCCGCGCCGTTTGCTCGGCGTGCGACCCGGACCCGACGCCGAGGTGGGCATCGGGCTCCGGCAGGCCGAGCTCGGCGAAGAAGACGTCGGAGAGCTCGGCGTCGTAGTGCTGGCCGGTGTGGACGAGCGCGGACGAGAGCCCGGCGCGGCCCGCGGCCTCGAGCACGGGCGCGGCCTTCATGAAGTTGGGGCGGGCCCCTGCGACGACGACGAGGTCGCTCACCGGCGGGCCTCCTCGAGCGCGTCTTCCCAGGCCGCAAGAGCATTCGTTAGGCCGAAGCGCTCCTCGGTCTGCGCACGGCAGCGCGCGGCGAAGTCCTCCGTGGTGGCGAAGTCGAGGGCATCGGCGATCGTGGAAGCCAGGGCCTCGGGATCCGCTGTCGGCGCAACGAGGCGCGGGTCGAGCGGCGCGAGGAGCTCGGGAGTCGCGCCGATCGCCGTCCCGACCACGGGAGTCCCCGAGGCGAGTGACTCCACGGTCGCCATGCCGAAGCCCTCGTAGGCCGTCGTCGGCAGAACAAAGAGGTCAGCGGCCCGGTACCAGTCGACGAGGCGCGCGTCGTCGGAGACCGGCCCCACGAAGAGGACGCGTTCGGCGACACCGAGTTCGGCGGCCAGGCGCGGGAGGTCTCCCGCGAGTGAGCCCGAGCCGACCACGACCAGCGTGGCCCGGCCAAGGAGCGGTAGCGCGCGCAAGAGGCGGTCGATTCCCATACGCGGCTCGAGGCGTCTCACTGTGAGCAGGACGGGGCCGTCGGCTTCGAGCCCGAGGCGGCCGCGCGCGGCTGCCTTCCCGTCGCCAGGGGTGAATCGCTCGGTGTCGACGAGGCCGGGCACGGTACTGATGCGGCCGCGGTCCAGGTCGTGGTCGTCGAGGAGCAGGGCACGGCTGAAGTCGCTGAGGACAAGAATGCGATCGGCTGCGGCCACCGCCTGCCGCTCCAGCAGGCCGAGCGGCGGCGCGAGCGCGTACGTCGAGAGCTTCCTGATGCCGAGCCGAAGCTGCGAGCGCAGGAAGCGCTGCTCGCGTGCGGCCGACGCGTGGAACATGAGGACGAGTGGCGTCCGCTTCGCGCGATCTTTAAGGCCGAAGGCAGTCGTGGACTCATGGGCGAGAAGGACGTCGAAGCCATCCTCAGGAAGCTCGCGCGCATGGCGCCACGTTTCGACGGGATCGGTCAGCGTCTGCGGCAAGGCATTCCGGGCGAGGACACGGCGGACGACCACTCCGGCTTCCTTCGACTCGCCGACTGATCCGTTCTTCGGTGCGAGGACGGTCACGTCGTGGCCGCGCACGGCAAGTCCGGCCGCCGAAGCGGCGGCAAGGCGCGCTGATCCGGCCTGTCGGTCGGGGAACCACTGGTCGATCGCGACGAGGATGCGCACGGCTAGCCGGCCAGCCTCCCTTCGACGAGGCCGAGCAGCCGCTCCGTCCTCGCCTCCCACGTGTTCTTCTCCGCAATCGCGCGCCGGCGGGCGACCGCCTCCGGCGAGGTGGCGGCGAGGGCCGACTCGATCGCAGCGACGAACGCCTCGGGCCCCTCAGCCAGGTTCACGTCCGGCTCCATCCCGCCGAGCTCCGGGACTCCGCTCGCCACGACGGCCTTGCCGGCGGCGAGGTACTCGAAGACCTTGAGCGGCGAGCAGTTTCGGGTGTACGCGGTTGCGCGGTACGGGATCACGCCGACCGAGAATCCGGAGACATAGGCCGGAAGCTCGTCGTAGGGGACGAAACCGAGCACGTGCACGTTGTCGAGAGCTCCGAGCCTGTCGAGCCGCCCGCGCGCGTCCTCCGCCGGAGGCCCGACCAGAACGAGACTCCAATCCGGGCGAGTGCGTGCGACGGCCTCGAGCAGGTCGAAGTCAACCTTCTCCGCGGTCAGATTCCCGGCGAAGCCGACGACCGGCGCGGCGACGGAGCGCACCTCGGGCGCCGTCCCGTTCGTGTGCGAGAAGTGTGCGAAGTCGGCGCCGTTCCGGACGAGGTGGGTCTCCGGGTTCCGCTGCAGCTGGCGCTCGTAGAGTCCGGTTGTGGTCGCGAAGACGACCCGGGAGCGCGATGCGGCGGCCTCGTCGGCGGCCGCCACGAAACGGCGGCGGCGCGCGTCGGGGCCGACCTGCTCGGCATAGTCGTCCACGACGTCGTAGACGGTGAGATCCTCGCCCGCCCGGCCGACGAGCTCGAACGCGGTCGGGTCGTAGAGCCAAAGGACCCTCGGGCCGTCCAGCGCGCGGCCCGCGCGGCGGACCCGCATGCCCGTAAGGCGCGAGTTGATCCGGTTCGCGAGCGGGAACTTCTGGCCCCAGGGGACGATGGTGAGCGCCTTCTCGACGGTGATCGCCTCGGCCGGCCGCTCGCCGCCGAAAAGCCTGCGTGCGACCGAGCCGCGGTTCGGGCCCGCGACGAGCCGCCACAGGTGCCGGCCGATGTGCCCACCGCTCTCGACGAAGAGAACGCGGTGGCCTCGCTGGGCCGCCCGGGTCATGATCTGCTGGCGGTTCGTCGGCAGCCCGGCGTTCCAGTCCTGGCGCGACACGCAGACGATGGAGAAGCCCGGCTCGGTCATGCGCCCTTCTCCGCAAGCGCGCGCTCGTAGACGCCTAGGGTGGAGTCGACCACACAGGAGATGTCGAAGCGCCCCGCCTCGGCCTTCCCGCGCTCGCCCATCTCGCGGCGCCGGGCCGGGTCGCCCAGGAGCTCCCCGATCGCCTCGGCCAGCCGCTCGGGCGAGCGGGCCGGTACGAGGAGCGCGGCGCCGGCACGCTCGGCGACGGACGCGGAGCCGGCGGCCGCGGTCGTGACCACGGGAACTCCCGCCGCCATCGCCTCGATCACCGGGATTCCCCACGGGTCGCTTCGGGTCGGCAAGACGAGCAGGTCCGCGGCCGCGTAGTAGTCCTCCGGGCTGTCGACCGGTCCGGCGAAGTGGACCCGGGCCGAAACGCCGAGAGCCTCGGCCTCGCGGCGGTAGGCGTCCGTGTCCCCGCTGCCGACGACGACGAGATGTGCGTCCGTTCGGGAGCGCGCGAGGGCGGCCAGAGCGTCGGCGAGACCCTTGCGCCCGAAGGAATGCCCGATGAAGAGGAGGACGCTGCGATCGGGCTCGATGGCGAGCTCGCGGCGGAGCTGTCCGTCTGCCGCCTCGGCGAAGCGCGCGACGTCGACCGCGGGCGGCACCACGTCGATCCGCTTCGCGGGGACGCCGTGCACCCTGATCAGATCGTCGCGCACCTGCTCGGTGACCACAGTGGCGCGCAGGTACCGGCCCGGCCGAAACTGGAGGCGTTCAATTGTGCGCACGGCCGCGACCTCGGGGCGAAGGAGCGGGGCGAGCTTCGCGCGGGCACCAGCTGCCCGGTAGCCCTGCCCTGCGCGCTCCGGCCACCGGGCCTGCTCGGCGGCCATCACAGCGGGCACGTGGACGACGTCGTGCTCCCAGGCCGAGACGCCGAGCACGTGGACGAGGTCGTACCGGTCACGGTCTCTACGAAGCGCCTTCGTCGCCCGCGCGGCGAAGCTCCCGCGGAGAAGGGGGAAACCGCTCCGCGAGCGGGAGCGTGTGAGCGGCACCACGTCATGGCGGACGACACCGTCGACGTCGACGCTCGTCCCCGGGTCGCAGTAGCAGTGGATCTCGACGCCGCGCGCGGCGAGCCCCTCGAGGACGAAGACGCTGTCGCGCTCGAGGCTCCCCGAACGGTTCAGGTTTCGGTAGACGAAGGCGACTCGCACGCTAGGAAGCTCCGAGCTCGGAGTAGGTCTCCCGCCAGCGGCGGGTGATCGCGTCAGGACCGGCCTGCTCGGCGACCCGGCGTCGCGCGGCCTCCCCGAGGCGAGTGCGGAGCTCGGGGTCCGCTGCCAGCACCGCGATGGAAACGGCCAGTGCGTCGACGTCCCCGGGGGGTACCAGGAGACCATTGTCCTCGTGCGCCACGTAGTCGGCGATCCCGCCGACCGGAGTCGCGATCACCGGCAGCCCGAAGGACATCGCCTCGAGGAGGACGAGCGGGACGCCCTCCCGCCGCGACGGCAGGCACAGCACCTGGGCCTCGGCGTAGCACTCGGCGAGCTCGGGCCCGTCTTTCACGCCGGCGAACTCGACGGCTCCGGCGACGCCGAACTGCTCGACGTCGTCGCGCAGAACGCGCTCCTCGCCGTCGTACTCCTCCCGGCCGACGAAGCGAAGCGTCGCCTCCGTCCCCGCCGCGCGGGCCTGGGCGAGCGCGGCGATCAGCTCGTAACAGCCCTTGCGCTCCCCGTAGCGGCCGACGAAGAGGAGCCGGAGAGGCCCTCTCGCCACGTTCGGCAGGTGGCCGTTGGGGAGGATGCGGATCGGATTCGGGATCCAGTCCGCCTCGATGCCGATTTGCGCAAGGGCCTGCACCGAGGTCGGCGAGAGCGTGACCCAGCGGTCGACGAACCGGTCGAGTGAGCGCAAGGCGCGCGCGCGGCCGCGCGAGCCCTCCGGGATCACGTGGATTTGGCCGAGCACTGTATGTCCGCCGGCCTTGAGGACGGAAAGGAAGAGCAGGTCACGGGCGAGCCCCGTGGCGGTGTGCGAGACGGAGTAGTGGACGAGCCGCGGCGCCCTCCGCGACCAGCGCAGGAAGCGCGGCAGCACGCGTGCCTGGATCCCGACCGCGTCGAGGGACAGGCGGCCGCCCACCTCACCGGTCTCCGGCCGCCATAGGTCGAAAGCATCGAAGCGGCACCCGATCTCCTCCTCGTGAGCCAGGAGCCATTCCGCGAAACCGGCGACGCCGCCGACCTGCGGGGGGAGCGGCGCAACCAGACCGACCGTCTTTTCAGCCACGGCCGTCTTAGTAGGCCTGCCGCCCCCTGAACACGGCAGGGATCGTGCGGGCGATGAGTCTCAGGTCGCCCCAGAGAGACCAGCCGCTGACGTAGACATAGTCGAGGTTGAGCATCTCGCCGAAGGGGATGCTGCTGCGTCCGGACACCTGCCAGAGCCCTGTCATGCCGGGCTTGAGCGTGAGCCGGTGCCTGCCCCAGTCCTCGACGCGCTCGTCCTCGTCGAGTGGCAGAGGCCGCGGGCCGACGAGGCTCATGTCCCCCTTGAGCACGTTCAGGAGCTGCGGAAGCTCGTCGATCGAGAGCCGCCGCAGCGCCTTCCCGAAGCTGGTGACCCTCGGGTCGTTCGGGATCTTGAGCATCCGGGCATCGCCGTTCGTCACATGCATGTTGAGGTGGGCGACTTCCTCACGCCGCGTGTCCGCGTCGGCGACCATCGTCCGGAACTTGAACATCAGGAAGGGCCTTTCCCCGCATCCCATGCGCAGCTGGCGGAAGAAGACCGGCCCCGTCGAGTCGCGCTTGATCTTGATCGCGATGAACGCGAAGACGGGTGCGAGCAGGAGCAGTGCGACTGCCGAGAGGGCCAGGTCGAGCGTCCGCTTGAGGAGCCTGGAGGAGCGCGAGAGCTTCACCTGGGGCAGGCTGATCATCGGCAAACCTTCGACCGTGTGGATCTCGACGCCCGGACCGACGATCTCAAAGAGCCGCGGGACGATGTCGATCTGCACAGGCAGGCCTTTGAGCGAGCGGATGAGGCGTAGAAGCTCCTCGTGCGACTCGTTTGAGAACGCGATCACGACCCGCTCCACGTCGTAGGCCTGGACGAGCTCCGCGAGCTCATCGGCGGGGCCGAGAAGCGTCAGGTGCTCGAGGTCCGCACGCGTCGCCTTCGGCGAGGCGTCCACGAACCCGACGAGGTTGATGCCGTACTCCGGGTGCTTCAGGAGCTTGCGGGCGACCAGCTGGCCCACGTCTCCGGCCCCGACGATGATTGTGTTCTGTAGGTACGAGATCGTCTGACGGCACACCGCGCGAGCCGTCGCGCGGCCTGCGGTGACGAACGCAACTCCGGCTCCCCATAAGAAGACGAGCTCGGCGAGCTCCGGCGACCAGATGCCCGTGAGCCATGCTCCTGCGAAGAGGATCCAGGCGCCGATCGTGACCAGGTGGAAGACGCCCACGAATTCGTCGGCGGTCGAATGGTCGGCCCGCTCCTCGTCGTTGTCGTAGAGCCCGTAGAGCTTCGCCACGACGACCCAACCCGGGAGCGTCACCGCGAAGAAGAGGACTCGGTCGGCGCTCACGCCCGCGCCGATCAGAGCTTCTGCAAGAACGAAGGCAAGGGTGAGCCCGGCGATGTCTGCGGCGGCAAGCGCCCTTCGGACGACCCATCCGCGCCGCCGCCCACCGTGGGTCCCCGGCTCCTCCAGGAGCTCGGGGACGGTAAGCGCCTCGGCCTTGTCGAGGACGAGCGGCGCCGCAATGGCGGATCTGTCAGCGTTCACGTACGTACCCCCCTCAGGTAGATCCCGGCTGCAACTGCGCTGCGGATCCGCTCCGGTGAAGCCGAGCCGTCAGAAAGGTTCTGCCAGCGACCCGCGTGCAGCAAACGAAGACGATCCTCGCGAAGCGACACGTGCACGAGAGTCGCGCGCGCCTCGCGGGCGAATTCGGCCGCCGCCTCGGCCTCCTCCGCACTGTCGACCACGACCGCCGCCGGCTGCAAGAGACGGAGGAAGTCGGCCGTATCCCCTTGTCCTGCGGGAAACGCGCGCACTTCGGCGATTCCCTCGAGCGCTCCCTCGACTGCTTCGGCGAGGAGCGGGTAGCTGGAGACGACCGCCACCAGCGGGAACGTTGGCTCAGCCGCCATGCGGGCCTCGGACTTCACGCCGTCCGCTCCATGTCGAAGACCCCGGCTGGCTCGAAGGCCGACCGGTAGAAGAGCCCGGCCGCCCTGCGAGAAGGCAGGTCGAGCTTGTGCAGGATGTTCTGCATGTGACGCTTGACCGTGAACTCGGAGATCGAGAGGGCCTGCGCGATCTGCCGGTTGCGCGCGCCCCTCGCGACGAGGGCGAGGACTTCACGCTCGCGCGTGGAGAGAGTGACGGCGCGCTCACGGGCCCGGCCGCGCTCCTCGAGCCCGTGCACCGCGTCGATCATGAGCGTGGCAAGGCCGCGCGAGAGCGGCGCCTCACCGCGGACGACGCCGCGGAGCGAACGGATGAGCCCGGCCGGCGAGATCTCCTTCGGCAGGAAGCCCTTGCTGCCCGCCGTGACTGCGGCGAGCACCGCCTCGCTCGACGCCTCGAAGCCCCAGACGATCATCCGCGTCTCGTAGAGCGGCGCGAGGCCCGCAACCGCCGCGACGCCACCCGAGGGCGGAAGCTCGAGATCGATGAGCGCAATGTCCGGCTGCTGCTCCTCGAGCGTTTGCGAGAGCGCAGGGAGCGTAGCCGCCTCGAAGACCTCGAAGTCGCTTTCGCGCCCAAGCAGATGCTTGACGCCCGCCCTGAAGATCGGTCCAGGGTCGGCGACGACGATGCTCGTTCGCCTCATCGAGCAGGCCGCTCCCAATCGGCCGTGCCCGCGGCAGCCGCAACCTTCATGCCGCTCCTCTCCCCTACCCTTGCTTTCGACGCCAGTCCCGTGGTGCTTCCCTCCGGAAAGCACCCTTCATAGGGCTCCCGAGCCTATGTCTCGATGGTCATCTCCGTGGGAAAGATGACTCTAAACCAATTTCTAGAAGCTTTCAACCCCGCCTCGGAACCAGCGGACGTGGTGCTTTCATGGCGGTGGCCACTCGGGGCCGACGCCGGTATCATTTGCAGTTCGTGGTTCGAGGACGTTTTCTGCGGCTGATTGGGGGAATGGGTCTTCTCGCTTCTGCATGCCTGCTCGTCCTCGCGCCGGCGGCAGCCGCCGCCGGGTCGCCCCAGGACAGCGGCGTCTACGACCAGTACACGGAGCAGATCCCGACCGCCGGCGGCTCGCAGCACAGTGGCACGACGGGCGGGCCCGGTTCCGGCGGCCCGTCGACTCCCGGTCCGACCGGGAGCATCGTCCTCCCGGCGAGCCTGAACAAGGACGGCGGCAAGGACGCGAAGACGCTTCGTGAGCTCGCCACCTCGCCGCGCTACGGCGCGCCGACCCCGGGCGGCTCGCTCCCGGAGAGCTCGGCCAGCTCGCCCGCAGGAGTCTCCGCTGCCGTCAGCGCGATCACAGACGGAAGCGACGGCCGCATGGTCGGCCTCTTCGTCGCTCTCCTCGCGGTGACCGCTGTCTCGCTCGGTTTCGCCGCGGCGCGCCGCCGAACGATCTAGCGCGGAAAGTACTCCTCCAGGTCGTGCGGCTTCACGTCGTCGCGGACGAGCACGACGTCGTTCCTGCCGGCGAGCATGATCGCCACCGAAGGAGGCACGCCCTGTACCGACGTGACCTCGACCTGCTCCGCGGGAATGGTCGTCCCGGTCCCACCCGTGTCGTTGCAGGGAGGGATCGTGCCGTTGCCGATGGAATCTCCGGCCACAGGGGCCGCCTCGACAGCGGTGCCGAGATAGGTGTGTCCGTCGTAGGAGACGAGCATCGCGCAGCTCGCCGACGCTCCGCCTCCGCTCACCTCGGTTGTGGCCCCTCCTCCGCTCGCCTCGGTGCTCTTGCCTCCGCAGGCCACGAGCGCGAGTGGGAAGACGAGCAGAGCCAGGGCGAGAAAACGGGTCGTTCGCTGAACGGTCATGTGGCCTACGACCGTACTGACGGCCGATTTGTTCCCACGTCAGCGAAGATCTTCATTGGATTCCATGGCACCTAGCGGCCATGTCCCGTCGTGTCCTCGGACGTACTGGCTTGGCTTCCTGAGCGGCCTCCCACGAGGCCGCGTCGGAAGCGGCCTCAGCGGAGGTCTTTGTTCGATTCCATGTCGAACCACATGGCGAAGAGGAGCAGCTGCAGCCCCGAGATGACGAGGAGGGCGACGAGGACGATCGAGGCGCTCGTGATCGGGTTGCCCGCGATACGGAGCCCGACCTCGAGGCAGCCGAGCAGAAAGCCAGCGCCGAAGAGCAGCATCCCCAGCGAGTAGAAGAGGACCAGGGGGTGGAAGTCGCGGATGATGTACTTCTCCTTCATCCGCCAGAAGAAGCCCTTCGTCAGGAGCCAGGAGATCTTCGGGACGACGTGTCGCAGACGGATGCCGCTCCGCTCGCCGACGCCGTAAATGGGGCGCGAGGGATAGTCGCGTACGCGGCGGTTCCAGACATTCAGGTGGACGAGCAGGTCGTTGGGGAAGCCGTAGCGCTTGTAGATGCGGTCGAGGTCGAGCAGCTTGAGCGTCCCGAGGTTCACGGCCGTGTAGCCCGACTGCGAGTCCGCGACATGCCAGTAGCCGGACGCGATCTTCGTCAGGAAGGAGAGCACGGCGTTCCCCAGGTAGCGCGTGCGCGGGATGAGCTCCCACGCCTGGCCGGTGAAGAGCCGGTTTGCCTTGGCGTAGTCGACCTGGTCGGAGACGATGCCCTCGACGAGTGCCTCCAGGTCATCGGGATCCATCTGCCCGTCGGCGGCCATGACGGCGGTGATGTCGATCTCCTCGGCGATCGCGCGCTTGTAGCCCGTGACGATCGCCGCGCCGACGCCCTGGTTTCGTTCGTGCTCGATCAGGTCGACGCGCGGATCTGCGGCCTTGGCCTTCTCGACCGTGGCGTCGGTGGACGCATCATCGACCACGATGATCCGGTCGACGAAGTCAGGGATCGTCGAGACCGTAGAGGCGATGAGCGGCTCCTCGTTGTATGCGGGCACGACAACGGCGACGCTCTTTTCTTCGTACATGGCGCCGACTCTAGCCCGAGCGTCGGTCGTTCACGAATGCAGGTCGTAGAGCGCGAAATTCCGGTCCTCATAGATGGGCCTTAGGCCTGCAACGAAGTCCTCGGGCGCCGGGCGACGCTTGTCGATGAGCAGCCAGTCCGCCTGCCAGCGGGCCAGAATCGCAAGCCGCGCCGAGGCGCCCAGATCCTTGCTCCGCAAGAATCGGTGCGTATCGTGCCTGCGCGCCCGGAGCCGATTCTTGACGGTGTCAGCGACGTGCCCGGTTGCCGAGTCGTTGATGTACACGGGCGCGTAGGCGGCAACCTCGTAGGCGGTCTCCGGGTCGGAGAAGACGACGTCGCCTGGGCTAACGTCGTCTCGGACCGCCGCAACGATCCCCGGCGGCAAGCCAGCCGGGCCTGGCTTCCCAAGAGCCATGAATCCCGCCACGACGAGCGGAACGAGGAAGGCTGCGGTCGTGCCCACGGTCCAGGGACCGAAATCCGGGCCCCTCGTGCGCACGAATGCCCCGACCACCAAGACTATTACACCCCCTCCGATGGCCAGCCAGACGACCCAGCCCGGGCCTCCAGTGGAGTACACGTACGTGAACGTTCCCGGGAACAGGAGCAACAAAGCCGCACCGAGCCCGCCAGCGACGAGAACGCCGACAACCCGAAGAGGGGCGAGGAGAGCGCACCCCCCGACAACGGCGAATGGGATAGGAAGGAACTCAGGAAGGTGACGCGCTTGAGAGAGTGAGAGCAGATCCGCAGCCGCTGTGAATGCGGGCGGGATCATTAAGGTGCCCAAAAGCGCAAGCGTCCCGCCCACGACGAGAGCTGCCCAAAGACGAGTGCTCGCCAGCAAGGCGAGGGAGATGACCAGGAGACCCGCGACGACCAGCGTTCCCGCTTGTGCAATGGCGCCCGGATTCATCGCGATCCAGTGACCGAAGTGCGAGACGAGGTCGCCGTAACGATCTGTGTGGTGGCTACGCTGCGCAGCCGACGGGGTAAAGCCCGACGTCCCGCTGATCACGGGGAGCAGCAGCGCAAATAGGACCGCAAACGGAGCGATGAGCGCTCCCAGCGCGACACCCGTCTTCGTCAGGAGAGGCTCCCATCCTCGAATGAGGATTGCTCGGGCTACGAGGAACCCGGCAAGCACGAGTATGAGCATCGGCGTGTAGGAGATATGGATCGCGCTGAGCGCAAACGACGCCGCGGCAAGGCAGAGCCATGTCAGTAGCCCGCCCTCTTTTGCGAAGGCGAACGCGAGCGCGATCACCGCTGTTGCCAGAAGCATGAGCGTCGCCGACTGCGGCAGAGGGAGCGTCTCGAAGCGCCCAGTTGCCGCGGCTCCTCCATCGCGGCGCAAGAAGCCGAAGTAGCCGACCTGGGCAAGAACGAACGCGAGGCCGCCGAAAGGCGAGCGAAAGACCTCTGAGCCGGCCGCGTAAGCAAGCACCACGGCCAGAGGCACCAGAATCGCCGGGAGGTGAAGCAGGACTTCGGTCGAATCGACGCCGGCGAGCCGAGAGATGAGCGCATCCATGCCATGCCACAGAGGGAAGACATAGCCGGGATGAAGGCCGCCGTCCTTGAACTCGTCGACGGTGGTCAAGGCGCCGAGGGAATCGAACTCGGCTAATTTGCGAACGCGGGCCAGATGGAAGAGCCCGTCCGAACGCGCCGGACGGGCCCCCCACCACACGACCCCCGCGTAGACGACAGAGAGGCCGAGAACCGCCGCCAACGCACGCGAGTCGGTGCGAGAGTTGCGCGCCTCTGCTTTGCGCCGGGCAGCGGGCACGAGTGCGGCCAGGGCCACAGTCAGGAGGACCAGCTCCGCGAGGACGATCGATGCGCCCAGCGCGAAGACGAGCGCAAGGCCAAGGGCGACGACGGCCAGGCTGACCACGAATGCGCCTGCGACGGCGGTAGCAGGCGAGGCGCTCCACCCGACTGCTCGCAGGACGAGCGCGCCGGGTACGAGCAAGACGCAGGCGGCGGCAGCGGCGAGCCGAAGGGCGAGCCCAAAGCCCGTCGCAGGCAGTAGGTGGGCGACAAGCAGGAGCGCCGGAGCAAGGGCAACCCATGCGATGAAACGGCCTGGCGGCCGCAGCGCCAACGGAGCCCTGAGGGACGCTACCCGGCCGCTTCTTCCCTCCACCGGCCCGATTCTAGGGCGCTACCCCTCGCGTGGCCGCATGAGCGCGGGGCGCACGCTGTCCCAGATCATGATCGCGCCCCCCGGGATCGAGGCGGCGACGGTGACCGCATAGAAGAGAAAGCCCGTGGCGAACGCCGCGTCAGCATCCACCCCGAAGCGCCCGAGAAAGGCGATGAAGAACGCCTCGCGCACGCCGAGCCCGTTGATCGTGAACGGGATGAGCATGACGAGGAAGAGGAGCGGGCCCATGATGACGTAGACGAGCGGGGAGACGTCGACGCCGACCGCTTCGCCGCAGAGCCAGATCGAGAGGATGCGGACGAACTGGAAGACGACGGTCGCGCCGAGAACGGTGAGGAGCGCTCGTGGCTGCGCGCGGTAACCGTGCAGCGCCTCCCAGAGGCTTCGGAACCCGCGCGCAAGGGACCGCGTGCCACCCCGCTCCTGCAGCCAGGTGTTCGTCCGCCGCGAGAACATGAGCGCGAGAGCGAGAGCGAGCGCCACGGACAGCGCGATCTCGAGGATCAGGACCTCCTGGATGTTGTTGTAGCGCCCGACCGCCAGCACCAGCCCGATCGCGACGAGTACGAGCGTCCCGACCGAGCCGACGACGCGCTCCATGAGGACGGCGCCCGCGACCTCCCCCTTCGCCTCGGGCCTGCGGCGCGCGTGGGCCGCGATGCGCACGGTGTCCCCTCCGATAGACGTGGGGAGCACCTGCCCGGCCGCGTACCCGACGAAGTAGAGCTTCGTCAGCCAGGAGAGCGGCTCGTGGATCCCCTTCGAGGCCAGGAGCGCCTTCCAGCGCCAGGCCATTCCCACGGTCGTCACGAGGAAGATCACGTACGAGGCGAGCAGGTACCAGCCGTTGCTCGACCCGATCAGGTCGATCGTCGCGCCGAGATTGATCTGCCAGATCAGGTAGGCGAGGACGCCCGCGCTGACGACCACCTGCAGAGCGATGCGAACCGGCCGGCTGATCCTCACGCCATCAGGTGATGAAGCGGGCGTGGACACGGCGCAGCGCGTCCACCGCGTCCGCGATGTCCTCGTCCGAGTGCGCCGGCGAGAGCGGCAGGGAGAGCACCTCGCGCCCGGCCCGCTCCGCGACGGGGAGCGGCGGCTGGTCGGGGAAGCGCTCGCGGTAGTACGTCAGCGTGTGCACCGGGAGGAAGTGGATGCTCGTGCCGATGTTCTCCTCGGCAAGAGCACACTGGTAGGCGTCGCGGTCAGCGCCCGCATCATCCGCATCGATGCGAACGACGTAGAGGTGGAGCGCGTGCCGGTCGCGCGGGTCGCGGGCGAGCGGCGTGACGCCCGACAGGTCGGCCATTGCGGCGTCGTACGTCTCTACGTGGCGACGGCGGATCTCGGCATGCGCCTCGACCTTGTCCAGCTGGCAGAGGGCGATCGCTGCGAGGACGTCGGAGAGGTTCGCCTTAAACCCAGCGGTGCGAACGTCGTAGAGCGAGCCGTGGCTCCTCCGCATCAGGCGGAGCTCCCGCACCTCGTCGGCGAGCGCGTCGTCGTCGGTGGTGATCGCCCCGCCTTCGCCCGCGGCCACGTTCTTGGTCGCGTAGAGGGAGAAGCACGTCGCGCGGGCGATGGAGCCGATCCGCCGGCCTCGGTAGCGCGCCTCGACGGCATGGGCGGCGTCCTCGACCACCGGAAGCCCGAGGGCGAGAAGTGGGTCGAGGTCGGCGGGCTGGCCGGCCAGGTCGACGGGAAGGATGGCCTTGGTCCGCTCGGTGACGGCCGCGGCCGCCAGGTCCGGGTCGATGTTCAGGTCGGAGTCGCGCACGTCGACGAAGACCGGGGTCGCGCCCGTGTGAACGACGACGTTGGCCGTCGCGGGCCAGGTGATCGGCGTCGTGATCACCTCGTCGCCGGGCCCGAGCCCCAGGCCGACGAGGGAAAGGTGCATGGCGGCCGTGCCCGACGCGACGGCGAGCGCGTGCCGTGCGCCCGTCAGCTCGGCGAGCCGGCGCTCGAGCTCCTCTGCGCGCGGACCGCTCGTCAGCCAGCCGCTCTCGAGCGTCTCCGTGACCGCGGCGATCTCCTCCGGCCCGATCGCCGGCGGCTGGAAGGAGAGAAATGTCTTACGTTTGCTGGAGGACAGCTGCATGTTCGGTCTCGAAGCGTATTGAGTCGGCCGCGCGGCCGGCCTTCGCGAGGGCATCGTCACGCGACGACCCCGTCGCGAGGACAAAGCCGGCGCGGTCGGATCCGCGCAGGAAGGGGCCGAAGACGAACCCGGGTCGGCGGTAGACGCGGGCGTCGACGACTCCCTCAGCCGCGCGCGCCTCGTCGAGCCCCCCGAGAGCGACGAGCTCACCCTCCGGAGGAACCAGGAAGCGGACGCACGCACCGGCCGACGGCGTCGACATGGGCACGCGAACCGGCTGCCCGAGAGCGGCGTCGAGCGCGAGCTCGTTCGGATCGATGCCGAGCGCCTCGCGGCAGACCTCGGCGTCGTGGCCTCCGCCGAGCCGCGCGGCGAGCTCCATCACGGTGGCCCCGCCCTCCGCAAGCCTCACCTGCGTATAGGTGGGGCCGTTCTCGATTCCGAGAGCGTCCGCGGCTGCCCGGGCGACCTCGACGGCCTCGGTCACGTCATGGGCGCTCGGCCACGCATGCGCGAGAGCGACGCCGAAGGCCGGGGGATCCGCCGTGAGACGGTCGGTCACCGTCAGCGGATGGAAGACGCCGTCGGCCGAAAATGCGTTCACCGTCACCTCGGGCCCGTCGACGAACTCTTCGGCGAGCGCGCAGCCGGCGCGCGACTCGGACACGGCAAGCTCGACTGCCGCCTCGAGCTCGGACGCGTCACGGACGAGTGTGAGGCCCTTCTGACCCTGGCGATCGGGTGGCTTGACGACGCACGGCACGGGCAACCCCGCCGCCTCGGTCGTGATCCGCCACTCGGGCTGCGAAACTCCTGCCTCGCTCAGCCGCTCGCGCTGCCGTTGCTTGGAGACCGCAAGCGACGCGGTCTCTGGAGAAAGCGGATGGGGAAAACCGAAGCGCGCCGCCACGCGCGCGGCGATCGCGACGGGCCAGTCGATTCCCGGGGCGATGACGCCGTCAATGCCTTCCGCCTCGGCGAGCTTTCCGATCGCGGGCTCGTCCTCGGCCGAAACGATCGCGCGCTTGTCCGCGTACTCGAAGCCGGGCGCCTGTGCGTCCCGGTCGCAGGCCACGACGAAGAGCTCGCGCTCGCGAGCTGCGCGTAAGAGCCCGAGCTGTGCCGGGCCCGCCCCTAGGACGAGAAGACGGCGCTGTCGCTGCGTAGCGGAGACTCCCACCAGGCCCGATTCTCGTCATACCACCCGATGGTGCGCTCCAGGCCCTCCTCGAAGGAGGTGCGCGCTCGCCAGCCGAGCAGCTTCTGCGCCTTGTCGGTCGAGCCGATGTGGCGGTCCACCTGGCCGGGGCGCTCGGGCATGTGCACCTTGAGCGAGGCGGGCTTCCCGAGCCGCTCGAGCACGAGATCGGCGATCTCCTCGACGGAGATGTCCCGGCCGGTGGCGATGTTGACGACCTCGCCCCCGATCGCGTCGACGTCCGCCTCGATCACAGCATCGACGGCCTCGGCGACGTCCTCCACGAAGACCCAGTCCCGGCTCGCATGCCCGTCGCCGTGCACGGTCAGCGGCTCGTCCTTCAGCGCCTGTGTGATGAAGCGCGGCACGACCTTCTCCGGATGCTGGTGCGGCCCGTAGTTGTTGAACGGGCGCACGATCGTGACCGGGAGGTCGTAGGTGACGAAGTAGGAGTACGCGAGCCGGTCGGCGCCGGCCTTCGTCGCCGCGTAGGGACTACGCGGGTTGAGCGGGTGCTCCTCGTGCATGGGCGCGCACTCGGCGGTGCCGTAGACCTCGCTCGAGGAGAAGAGGATGAAGCGCTCCACCGGCGTGCGCCTGATCGCGTCGAGCAGGATCTGCGTGCCCTCGACATTCGTGGTCACGAACTCGGAGGCGCCCTCCTCGATCGACTTCTCGACGTGCGACTCCGCGGCCGCGTTCACGATCACGTCGACGTCGGAGACGATCTCGCCCACGAGCTCCGGGTCGCGGATGTCCCCGTGCAAGAACGACAGCCGCTCGTGCCCCATCACGTCGGCGAGGTTGTCCATGTTCCCGGCGTAGGTGAGGGCGTCGAGGGAAACCACCTCGTGCGAAGTCGACATGAGGAGGTGGCGCACGAGGTTCGAAGAGATGAACCCGGCCCCGCCGGTGACGAGGACCCGCTTGCTCAAAGCAATTCCCTTTCGATGGTGTAGAGCGGGCGTCCCTCTACGTCCCGCTGGATACGTCCAAGGTACTCCCCGACGAGCGCGAGTATGAATCCCTGTACCGCGAGGACCCCGAGGACGAGGCCGCCGAGGTAGAGCTGCCCCGGGAAGTCTCCGTTCAGCACCCAGACCGCCGTCGCCCACACGGCGACGACGAGCGAGAGCGTCCCGCAGAGCACTCCGAGGAGCACTCCGGCCCACTGGATCGGCTGCGGCCAGAAGCCGGCGAGCACATGGAGGGCGAGCCTGGTGAGGCGAAGCGGCGAGTAGCGCGAGCTGTCCTCGCGGGCGCGGTGGTCGAGGTCGACCTCGACGGCCTGCGCGCCTGCCGCGAGGACGAGCGCCTTCGTGAACTTCTGCTTGCCGATGACGCCGAGGACCGGAGTGAGCGCATCGCGTGAATAGGCGTTGTAGGCACAGCCGAAATCGGAGATGTCGGCCGCCGTGAAGCGGCGCAGCATGCCGTTGATGAGCTTCGAGGGAAGCGTGCGCCCCCAGGAGTCTTCGCGCCCCTTGCGCCGGCCGGATGCAACGTCCGCGCCGTTTGCAACGGCGCCGATCAGCTTCGGGAGGTCAGACGGCTGATTCTGCAGGTCTCCGTCCATGGTGACGACGATCTCGCCGCGTGCGCGGACGAGGCCCGCGTGCATCGCCGGATGCTGACCGAAGTTGCGCTTGAAGCGCACCGCCTTGACCCGCGCGTCGCCCGCGTGGAGTCGCTCGACAGTCGCCCAGGTGCCGTCGCGCGAGCCGTCGTCCACGACGATCACCTCGAAGGTGCGCGAGTCGCGCTCGAGGACCTCGATGGCCTGGGACACAACCTGCTCTATGGTTCTCTCCTCGTTGAAGATGGGCACGACGAGGGAGACGTCAGGGCGATCGTCATCCGTAAGATCAAGTAGCGGGCGCGGATATAGCTCTGTATCTGCCATCGCGCAGCGCAGGCTACCATCAGCACGATCTCGGACAACCCAAAGGGAGGCCATGGACTCCAGGCTGGCGGAACGGGTCGAATTGATCGAACAGGACGACCGACACGGGGCGAGCTGGCTCGCTCGTGAGGCAGTCGAGGCGGTGTGCGAGGCCGTGCAGATGGGCGAGGACCCGGTCGCGCTCGCGCAACGGATCGTGCGCGCCCGGCCGGCGATGGGCGCGATCGCAGGGGCGCTGGGACGCGTCCTCGTCTCCGGACGAAGCGACGAGCAGATCATCGAGGAGGCACGTGCGGTCATCGAGGGTCGCGAGCGGGCGAGCAAGGCCATCGCAGTCCTCCTCTCGCCGCACATCAAGGGCACCGTGATGACGCACTCGAACTCGGCGACGGTGCGCGAGGCGGTCGAGCACACACCTCCGGATCGAATGATCTGCACGGTCTCGGAGCCGGGTGAGGAAGGACGGGAGCTCGTGGACGCCCTCCGTGGCGACGAGCTCGCGGTCGACCTCGTCGACGACTCCGACGCCGAGCACGCGGTCGGCACCGTCGACCTCCTCCTGCTCGGCGCAGACACGGTCTTCCACGACGGCTCCCTGGTGAACAAGGTCGGCACGTCGGGGCTCGCCGCGGCGGCGAAGAAAGCAGGCGTGCCGGTGATCGTGGCGTGCGAAGTGATCAAGCTGGCACCCGAGGATCCGCGCCACCCGGGCGAAGAGCGCTTCGAACTCACCTCGCCGAAGCAGATCGACCTCTACGTCACCGAGGAGGGCGAGTTCCCTCCGCTGGACATCGCGGCGCTGATCGACCGCACGCCCTTCCTGCACGACGGCTACGCGCTGCTCAACGCCTAGCGCGGCGATGCTGGAACCGCGGTTGCGGCCTCGAAGACCGAGCCTTCCATCTCCGGCGGCACCGGCTCGCCGAGCAGCTGCAGCAAGGTGGGAGCGACGTCCTGGATCTGCTGCTGCGGGCCTTCGCCCGCCGGAATCCCGGCGCCCGCGATGATGTAGAGGCCGTCGTGCGCGTGGTTCGCGTCGTCGGAGCCCGTGTCGTTCTCGAACACGTGCACCGCGCCGCCGCCGACGAGGCCAATGCTCCGCCAGGAGAGATCGCCGAAGTAGACCAGGAGGTCGGGGACGACTCCGTTGCGCACCGAGTAAAGATCCTCGGGGCGGTGGGCGATCGTGCCGATCGGGTTGCCCTCCGGATCGCCGAGCGCCTCGAGCTTCTCCTTCAGCTCGGAGCGGACGCGCTCGTAGTCCTCGCCCGCGACGACGCCCTGAGGCTCACGGCCCGCGACGTTGAGGAAGAGCCGGCAGTAGTAGCCGCCCTCGCCCCACGCGGTTGTCTGCTCCCAGTCGATCATCTCGGGCTTGAGCGGCCCCGGCGCGGCGGGCTCCTCCTTCAGGGCCAGGTAGCCCTCTCGCCGAAGCCATTCGTTGACGCAGATGCCGCCGTCCATCTTCTTCGCACCGTGATCGGAGACGACCATGACCGCCGTGTCATCGTCGGCGAAGCGGAGGAGCCGGCCCATTTTCTCGTCGAGCGCCTTGTAGTAGTCGAGCACGGCCTGCTCGTACGGGTTCCCGGTCTCGTAGAGCCTGTGCTCGTGGTCGAAGAAGCGCCAGAACGCGTGGTGGATGCGGTCAGTGCCCATCTCGACCATGAAGAAGAGGTCCCACGGCTTGACCTCGAGCAGGTGCTCGGCGACTCGAAAGCGCGTCGCGGTCATCTCCTCGATTTGCTCCAGGAGACGCCCTTTCTCCTCGGTGCGAAAGTTGTCCACGTCGACCATGTAGCGGCCGACGAGGCCTTCGATCTCGTCCTTTAGCTCCGGCGGATACGTGTACTCGCTCTTCGCCGTGTCAGGGGTGAGAAAGCACGACACCATGACGCCGTTGACGCTGCTCACCGGATAGGTCTGCGGGACGCCGAGGACGACGACCGGCCGATCTGCCTGCGAGAGGAGGTCCCAGACCCGCGGCACGCGCACGGCGCGCGAGTCCGCAAAGGCCATCGCGTCGTAGGAGTGGTCGCGACGGTTCCGGAAGCCGTAGAAGCCGAGCGAGCCCGGAGTCCGCGAGGAGGTCATCACCGACCAGGCCGGCACCGTGATCGGCGGCTCGCAACTTCTCAGAATCCCGAACGTCCCGCGCTCGGTCAGCGAGCGAATCGTCGGCAGCTCGTCCAGCCACCGATCGAAAACCCATTGCGGGGCGGCGCAGTCGAGGCCGATGACGAGTGCCTTGGAGGCCATCGCCTCGATCCTAGCCCCCGTCGGGCAGCAACCCGTAGAGGCGCTTGTAGCCGGCGAGGTAGACGCGCTCCTTGTCCGCCACGACCGGGCTGTATTTGCCGTCGTCGAACGCCCAGAGCTTCTTCCCGGTCATCGCGTCGAGTCCGAACGTCTTTCGCTCGAGTGTCGAGAAGTACACGACGCCGTCGAGCACCGTCGGAGCGCCCGAGATCGCCCCGCCCGCCTCGAACGACCAGCGCACGTCGCCGGAGCCCGCATCGAGGGCGTAGAAGCGCTTGCTGTAGGAGCCCACGTACACGGTCTTCTGCCAGACCGCCGCCGAGGAGTACACGTAGCCGCCCGTGGCTTTCGCCCAGAGCAGATGCCCGCTGTCCTGGCCGAAGGCGTACACGCGCCCGTCCGTGTTCCCGATGAAGACGCGACCGTAGGCGATCGTGGGCGTCGCGTAGAAGTTCGCGGTGCCGCTCGCCGACCAGCGGAGCTTCCCTGTCCGTGCGTCGACCGCGTAAACCTTGTTGTCGTAGGACGCGAAGTAGAGCGTGCCGCGCGCATAGGCCGGGCCTGCCTTCACCTGGTCCCCGGTCGGGAACGTCCACACCGCCTTGTGGGTCTTGACGTCTACCGCGTACATCTTCTTGTCCCAGGAGCCGAAGTAGAGGAGGTCGCCGACGACGAGCGGCGAGGTCTCGACGACGCCCGCCTCGAAGCGCCAGAGCTCGCGACCCGTGTCGGGGTCGAGGGCGACGACGTAACCGGCGGCGTCCTGCTTGTGTTCCCCGCACGGGAAGGGATCCATGAGCGGCTGGTAGATGACTCCGTCGCCGATTGTCGGCGAGGCAGCGATGCAGCGGTCAAAGCTCTTCTGCCAGACGGTCTTTCCCGTCTCCGTGTCGACGGCCAGGAAGCGGCCGTTGTTCGTCCCGACGTAGGCGCGTCCGTACGCGACGACTGGTGGAAACTCGAGCAGACTCCCCGTGCCCTTCTCCCACTCCATGGTGAAGGGTGGGCGGACGTCGAAGCCGGGCGCGTAGCGGGTGCGCTGCTCGTCGTACCCGTAGGTCGGCCAGGGAACCTCGCGCACGACTTCCTCCGGCCTCGTCGTCGCGCCGGGCTCCTCCGTGGTCTCGAACTCGACGGTGCTCGAGCCGCGGATCGTCCCCGGATGCCGGTTCTGCCAGACGACGTAGCCGGCGACGGCCACTCCGGCGCCGAGCACGAGGACGAGCGCGACGATCGCGAGGATCCAGCGCCGTCTGGTCATCGGCGGCGCTTGTGCTCGACCGCGAAGAGCTCATTCGCCCCGTGCAGAAGGAGGCGCTCGCCGCTACCCGAGACCGGGACGTACTTGCCGTGCGGGAAGGTCCAGGCCGTGTTGCCGGTCTTCCAGTTCCAGGCCGTCGTTCGGCCCTCGAGGCTCGCGGCGTAGACGAGACCGTCCACGACCTGCACCGCCCCGGAGACACGGCCACCGGCGGGGCGCGTCCAGAGGATGTGGCCTGAGCCGGCCGACACCGCGTAGACGAGCCCGTTGTAGGCACCGAAGTAGACCCGTCCCTCATAGGCGGCGGGCGACGAGTAGACATAGGAGCCCGCCGAGATGCGCCACAGAAGGCGGCCGTTCTTCGCGGAGAGCGCCGAGAGCCCGGTGAAGACCGAAGGCGCGAAGACGCGCCCGCCCGCGACCGCGACCGTCCCGTAGACGCGGCCGCCCGCGCTTCCGCGCCAGATGACACGGCCGTTCCGCGAGTCGAGGGCGAACACGCGGCCCGCGTAGTCGCCGAAGAAGAGCCGCTTGCCGACGAGCGCCGGGCTCGACGTGATCTTCACGCCGCCGTGGAAGACCCAGCGCGGCTTGTGCGTGTCGAGATCGAGCGCGTAGACGTTCCCGTTGGTGGCGCCGAAGTAGGCCACGCCGTCCCGTATCACCGGCGAGGGCTCCGTCAGACCGGTGTAATAGCGCCAGCGAAGCTTCCCGGTCTCGAGCGAACGGACCGTCACGTAGCCGGGCTGCATCGAGGTCGAGACGAGGACGTGGCGCTCGGGGTCGATGGCCGGGGACGACGCCACGAGCGAGCCGACGTCGCGCTTCCAAAGGACGCGGCCGTTGCGCATCGAGATCGCGCGCAGCATGCCTCCCATCGTGTGGACGTACGCGACTCCCTCCCAGGTCGTGGCGGGGAACTCCATCAACCCTCCGATGTCCCGCCTCCACGCAATTCGGAACGGGGGACGTACCTGGATTGCCCCCTGCGCCTGGGTGCGGGCCGGATTCGCTCCGTAGAGCGGCCACTGGAGCGAGGGGCGCCAGACCTCGACCCGATGGTCGAGCCGGCTCCGGAAATCGAGTTTTACGGTGCGCGCGGAGTAGCCGGGAGCGGAGACGCGGACCGCATAGCGGTGGCGCGGGACGCCGAGCGCCGCCACGCCCTGCGGTGTCGCCCTCACCGCGTCGCCGCGGGCTACGACGCGAGCTCGCCGGACCGGCTGGCCCGTATCCCCGTCCACGACGCGGATAGCAGTGGCGGGAGGCGGGGGCGGCGCGCTCTCCGTAATGGCATATCGCGCCGTGTCCGCGGCCACGGGCTCATCGTCCGCGCCGTAGCAGGCCGAGGCGCCCACGACGAGCGAGGCCAGCAGCACAGGCGCCGCGGCGAGACGAAAGCAAGAGGAGATAACCATCCTTGACCCGGGAGGGAAGGGTATCGGGGGCGCCCGAAGGCCTACTGCGACAACCGCGAGAGCGTGCCGTCCTCGCCGCGCACGAGGCAGGTCTCGGAAAAGAACCGGGTCATGACGACGCCCTCACGGAACTCGCCCACCCGCGGCTCGGGCCTCTCCCCGCGTGCGAGCGCCAGCGCCAGGGCCGGGTACTCGCTCCGGGCCGCGAGCGGAAGCGGGAAGGCGCCGCCAAAGCGCAGGTTCACGTCCGTCACCCGGCAGTTGCCGGGCGCTACGCGGAAGCACTGCACCGTTGCGGGGCCGACCACGCCGAGGGCCTGGCTCACATCGCGCCCGAGTGCGATGAGCTCGTCGTCGGCGATCGTCATCCCCTTGATCGATTCACCGCCTTTCGACTCGATCATGGTCCGGGGAATCGCGTTCAGGCAGCGGCCTTCGAGATCGCAGAAGACATCCATGGAAAACTCAACGCCTGCGCAGACCTCCTGCACGAACGACTCCGCCGCTGTGCGCGCGAGGAAGAAGTCGAGCTCCTCTCGGTTCTCCGCGCGGAAGATGTTTCGCGACCCGAAGCCGCGTCGCGCCTTCACGAGGACCGGGAAGGGGAGGTCGGAGGGCAGCTCGTCCGGGAGCCAGGCCGCAGGCGAGCCGATCCCGCGCTCCTGCAGAAAGAGGTGCGTCACGAACTTGTCGTTCGTCCGCTCGGCCACCTCGGCGTCGGGCAGGAGCACGAGCGCGCCGAGCTCGGTCCGGTGGTCCGCCAGGGTCGTCATGTCGAGGTCCGTGAGGGGGACGATCAGCTCGACGCCGTGCTCGGCGACTGCTGCCGCAAGAGCGGGCACGTAGCCCGCGTCGTCGATGCGCGGCGCGAGGAAGTACCGGTCGGCGGCGTAGAGCGCCGGCGCGAGCGGGTTCAGGTCGGCCGCGACCGTCTCGGCACCGGCGCGCCCGAAGGCAGTGACGATGTCGACGCGCTGGCCGGCGCACGTGAAGAGGACCGCGGTCACGTCTGCCGCCAGCCGCCGGTGTCGCCGCGATAGGTGCCGCTGAAGAGGACCCGCGGCGTCCGGGCGATGATCTTGAGGTCGAGCCAGGCCGAGCGGTGTTCCACGTACCAGAGGTCGAGCTCGATGCGGTCCGTCCAGAGGAGCTTTGCGCGCCCATTCACCTGTGCCCAGCCGGTCAGGCCCGGCTTCACGTCGAGCCGCTTTCGCTGCCGCGGGGTGTACTGCTCGACCTGGTAGGCGAGCGTCGGGCGCGGGCCGACGAGGCTCATCTCACCGTGGAGCACATTCCAGAGCTGGGGAAGCTCGTCGACGGAGAGCCGGCGCAGGACCCTGCCGGCGCGGGTGATCCGAGGGTCTGCGTAATCCACGGCCCAGCCTGCACCCTGCGCCTCGGCGCCGGGGATCATCGTCCGCAGCTTGACGAGGTCGAACTCCTCGCCCTGTCGCCCCACCCGCCGCTGACGATAGAAGACCGGGCCGCCGTCGTCCAGCTTGATCGCGAGGGCGGCGATCCCCAACAGCGGGCTCGCGAGCGCCAGCCCGATCCCCGCACCGAGGACGTCGACCGCCCGCTTCATCGCGTGCCCTCGACCTTCTCCCAGACGGGCGGCACGCCGAAGCGCGCGTAGCGGAAGAGCGCCGCGACCGTGGCCCATGTGACGAGCACGTAGTAGTAGGCGATCGCCGCGCCTGGAATCGGAATTCGAAGCCGGCCCGCCAGGGCGAGCACGAGCAGCGCGACCTGGGCGGCGAGCACAAGCTCGTAGACGAGCCCGCTCGTTACGAGGGCAAGGCTGGTCACGAGCAGGACTACATGCAGGAGCCCGCTCGCGTAGCGGAGGACCCGGTGCGCGAAGAGCTCGAAGGCATAGAGCGGCCCGACGCCGCGGAACATCCCGCCCCGGACGAGGATGAGCCAGCAGTGCTCGAACATGCGCACCTTGCGCCCGTACTCGTCCTCGAGGTCGCGGGCCGGGCGGTCCCAGGCGCGCGCCCCGGCGTCGTACACAGCGCGCTTGCCGTTCTGGACGGCCACGTACGGGAAAGTGAGGTCGTGCCCGAAGCGCGGGTCGACTTCGACATAGTCTGCGCGGCGCACGCCGTAGATGGCCCCATTCCCGCCCGTGATCGAGCCGGCGGCCGACTCTCGCGCGCGGAGCCAGAGCTCGTAGCGCCAGTAGAGGCCCTCGCGGTTCGTTCCCTCGGACTCCCCGAAGGAGACCTTGCCGGCGACGTACCCGACCTTCGGGTCGGCGAGGCTGCGGACGAGCCTCCGAAGGGCGTCCGGCTCCCAGAGCGCGCCCGCATCGGCGAACGCGACGACCTCGGCGTCCACGGTGCGAACCGCCTGGTTCTGGGCGGCGACCTTACCCCCTCGCGGGCAGCGCACGAGCCGCACGCGTCCGTCTCGCTCAGCGAGCTGCTCGACGAGCGCGTCCGTGCCGTCGGTGGAGGCGTCGGAGGCAACGACGATCTCGAGCCCGCCCGGGTAGTCCTGCGCCAGGAGGCTCTCGACGAGCCGGGCGATGACCGCCTCTTCGTTGTGGGCGGCGACCACCACGGCGACACTCGGCGCGATGTCCTCCTCCGCCACCCGCTTCCTGCGCAATGCCGCGACCACCGCAACGAAGAGCGGGTAGCCCACATGGGTCCAGAGAATCGCGCCGAGGCTGGCCCAGAAGAGGATCTCGAGGATGATCACCGCGGAGCGGATCGTACCCGTGCCGATTTGCAGGGCATTTAGCTCGAGTCGGCCCGCTCGGACGCGGGGTCGATGAGCCCACGTCCGCGCGCCTGCTCCCAGGCTCCGACGGTCAGTCCGGTGATGTAGCCGCGGTCGCGCGTGTGCACTGCCTTGCCCGCGTTCAGGACGAACATGCCGACGAGCGCCCACCAGAGCGCGGCGCGGTTCTTCGCGGTCTGGGGCATGTTCTTGCGGTGGAGGTAGAACTGGTTGGCGAGCTTCATGCGCTGGTGGTCGAACGGCGTGAAGCGCTCGACGTCGCTCTTTCGGTGATCGATCCGCGCCCGCGGCGTCTGGACGAGGACGTAGCCCTCCTGCACGACGCGGTAGGAGAAGTCGATGTCCTCCTTCCACGCGTAGCCGGAGAGCTCCTCGTCGAAGCGGACCTCGTCGAACACCTCGCGCCGGTACGACATGAACCAGCCGTTCATATACTCGAGCCGCCGCACGTCCTTCGACGCCGAGACGCCCTCGACGAAGAACCCTCCACGCATCCTCCCGCTCGCATCCGGCCACCAGCCGCCCATGCCGAAGAGCTTGCGCCAGAGGATCGTCGTCTTTGCCGGGTTCGGCGGGTGGACCGGCGACCCGCGCACGCCTCCGAGTTCGGGCCCCCAGCGCTCGTACTCGGCGAGGATCTCCTCGTGCACGTCCGGGTCGAGCCAGACGTCGTCGTCGATCAGGAAGACGGGGTCACCGCTCGTACGGTCGATGCCGGCGTTGCGCTGCACCGTGAGGCCGCGCGGTGCCGGGTGGACGTAGTCGAGGCGGATCCCCGCCGACGCGCAGAGCTCCTCGATCTCCTGGCGCGCCCGGGCCTCGTCGCTCGAGTCGACGATGCAGAGCTCCTCCGGGAGGACGGTCTGCGCCACGAGGCTCTCGACCGCGTCGCGGAGGACGTCCGGCCTGTTCCTCGTCGCGATGACGAAGGACGAGCCGGCCTGCTTTCTCTCGGCCTTCGCTGCGCTCATGGGACGAGGCGCCATGATAGAACCGTCGTCCCATGCGCCCGGACGTGACGTGAAGGCAGTCGTGCTCGCGGCTGGCCCCGGCAGGCGCCTCGGGCCACTGACCCGTGACCTTCCGAAGACCCTTCTTCCACTCGGCGAGGACGGCACGATCCTCGACCTCGTCCTCGCGAACCTCGCCGCGGTCGGCGTCGAGGAGGTCGCCGTCGTGACCGGGTTCGCGGCGGGCCGCGTCGAAGAGCTCGTCCCGAAGCTGGAGGAGCGCCACGGCCTCAACTTGCGCCCGGTCTTCAACGACCGCGCCGAGGAGTGGAACAACGCCCACTCGCTCTGGCTTGCCCGGGACGCCTTCGCTGATGGCGCACTGCTCGTCAACGGCGACACGGTGCACCCGGCCAGCGTCGAGACGACCTTGCTGGCTGAAGCGGGCGATGGGCTCGTCATCGCCGTGGATAGCTCAAAGCCGCCGACCGGCGAGGCGATGAAGGTCTCCTTCGGCGGGGACGGCACGGTGGAGCGGATCAGCAAGGAGCTCGGAGAGGCCGACGGCGAGTACATCGGCGTCGCCCTCATCGGCCAAGCGGCCGCCGCTTCGCTCGCAGACGCGCTCGAGGCCACGTGGCAGCGGGATCCCTCCCTCTACTACGAGGACGGGTTCCAGGAGCTGGTCGCAAGGGGCGAGACGGTGCGGACCGCGCCGATCGGGATCGTGGACTGGGTCGAGGTTGACGACGACGCCGACCTCGCGCGGGCACGGGAGATCGCATGCCGGTATTAGCCCGCATGGTCGCCTGCCCACTCGCGATCGAGGTGCGGAACGGCGCCGTCGCAGCGTTGCCCGGCCTCCTCAGCGACGGGCGGATCTCCGCGGGCGGGCACGTGGCGGTCGTCGTCGGCCCGGGACTCGGCGAGGAGGTCCTCGCCGAGCTGCAGCCGGCGCTCGAGAACTGCGTCGCCCACTCCGTAAGCGGTGGAAGCGTGGCGGCGGCGCTCGACCTCGTCGAAGAGCTCCGCGAGGGCTCTCACGACGCCGTCGTCGGGATCGGAGGCGGCCGCACGCTCGACGTGGCGAAGTACGCGGCGAGCCAGGCGGGCCTGCCGATGGTCTCCGTCGCGACGAACCTCGCCCACGACGGCATCGCCTCGCCGGTCGCCTCCCTCGAGGACGAGGAGGGCCGGAAGGGCTCCTTCGGCGTCCACATCCCCATCGCGGTCGTCGTCGACCTCGACTACGTGCGCCGCTCGCCCGAGGAGCAAGTCCGGTCCGGAATCGGAGACGCCCTCAGCAACCTGAGCGCGCTCGCCGACTGGGAGGTCGCCGCGGATGACCGGGGCGAGTCGATCGACGGGCTCGCGGTTACGTTCGCGCGCTCGGGGGCAGAGTCGCTCGTCCGGAGCACGGACGAGCTCGGCTCGGACTCGTTCCAGCGCACCCTCGCCGAGGCGCTCGTCCTCAGCGGGCTCGCGATGGCCGTCGCCGGCTCGAGCCGCCCATGCAGCGGCGCGTGCCACGAGATCTCGCATGCGATCGACGCGCTCTATCCCGACCGCGCAAGCCACGGCGAGCAGGTCGCTGTCGGCGCGCTCTTCGCCTCGTTCCTGCGCGAGGACGCCCTCTTCGAGGTCCTCGGCCGGGCGCTGCGCCGGCACGGCGTCGCCCTGCTTCCCAAAGACCTCGGGCTCGCGGACGAGGAGTTCGCCGCGGCCGTCGCCCACGCCCCTTCTACACGGCCTGACCGGTACACGATCCTCGAGCGCCTCGACCTGGGCGAGGACGAGATCCGCGACCGGGTCGGCCGCTACGTCGATGCCGTCGATCGCTGAACTCCGCGCCGAGACGCAGCCGGACTGGCTGCTCGCCCGCCCCGGGGCCGAGCACTGGGCCGGGCGGCTCTACATGCGGAGGTTCTCGCCGTATCTGACCCGGCTCGTCCTGCCAACGCGGCTGACCGCGAACGGCGTCACCGCGCTGATGATCCCGGCCGGCCTGCTGGGCGCCCTCTCGTTCACCTTCGCCGGGATTTGGCCGGCGGTACTCGGAGTGCTCCTCGTCCAGCTGCAGCTCCTCCTCGACTGCTCCGACGGCGAGGTCGCGCGCTGGCGGACGCAGTTCTCGCCGGTCGGCGTCTACCTCGACCAGCTCGCGCACTACTCGACGGAGGCCGCCATCCCGGCTGCGATCGGCGTGCGCGCAGACGGCGGCTGGGGCTCGATCGGAGGCTGGACGGCGCTCGGCCTCCTCGCGTCGGTGCTCATCCTCTTCCTCAAATCGGAGACGCACCTCGTCCAATACGCGCTCGGGCGGTCCGACCGGCCCGCGCCTTCGCCCTCCCCCGACACGGCGCCCGCCGCTCCGCGGCTCCTGCCGGCGATCCGCCCCTTCCAGGCCGTCGAGGCGTCGCTCCTCGCCTTCGCCGCGGCGGTCGTCGACTCACTGGCGGACGGCCTCGCCGGAAGCCGGATTCTCGTCGTCGCCCTCGCCGTCGCCGCGGGGGTCGCCGTCGTCGGGCACCTGGCCGCGATCCTCGCCTCCGGCCGACTCAAGTGAATGGACGCGCCTGCCGAGCGACTAACCTGGACGCGATGAGAACGCAGCAAGGAAGGGTGCTGTGAACGCGATCGCCCGGCCGCGCGCCGGCGAAGACTTCACCGGCGAGTACAACGTCTACGAGCCGCACAAGGTCGGCCTGCCGCCCCTTGGGCCCTACTTCCGCGCGCTTTGGGCGCGAAAGCAGTTCCTTTTCGAGCTCGCGCGGACGAACCTACGGGCACAGCACTACAACACGACCTTCGGGCAACTGTGGCTGATCCTCAATCCGCTGATGATGGCGGGCGTCTACTTCACCCTTGTCTACATCATCCGCGACGGCGGACGAGGGCCGGTGTTCCTCGCCCACCTCATGTTGAGCCTCTTCGCCTTTCGTCTGGTGAGCACGGCGATCTCACGGGGGGCCCAGTCGATCGTGGGCGGAGGGAAGCTGCTCCTGAACACGGCCTTTCCAAGGCTTTTGCTCCCGCTCGAGGCGGTGCTCGAGTCGTTCATGCGCTTCCTGCCGACCGTCGCCGTGTACGCAGTCGTGCACGCTATCCTCGGCCTACCCATTGGGCCCGACGTCCTCTGGATCGTCCCGATCATCGCGCTCATGACGATCTTCGGCGCCGGGGCGGCGATGTTCGCGGCTACTGCGCAGGTGTACTTCCGCGATCTGGCGAGCTTCCTCCGGTACTTCACACGGATCTGGCTCTATACCTCGCCGATTCTCTTCTACGCCGAAGACGTTCCGGCCAAGCTGCAGACGATTCTCTATGTCAACCCCATGTATCCGATGCTCGGGTCGCTGAACGACGCCGTCATCGAGGGGCGCACCCCACCCTTCCCCCTCGTCGCGGCGAGCCTTGCCTGGGCCCTCGGAGCCATCATGGTCGGCGCCGTCTTCTTCATGTCCCGGGAGCGAGAGTTTGCGATCCGCCTCTGACAACCGGGCAGCGACGGTCGAGGGTGGCGGGCTTCCCGACGCGACCGGGTGCGCGATCAAGGTCGAGAACCTGTCGGTCACTTATCGGACGACGGTTGAGAAGAAGCCGACCCTGAAGAAGACGCTCATCCGTCTCGGCCGCCGGGAGCGGATCATCCGGGAAATCAACGCCGTCCGCGACGTGTCCTTCGAGGTTCCCCGCGGCGCGGCACTCGGCGTCGTCGGCGTCAACGGCGCGGGGAAGTCCACGCTCTTGCGCACTATGGCCGGCATCTTGCCACCAACCGACGGCCGCATAGAGGTCTTCGGCCGCGTGAGTACGCTGCTCTCTCTCGGAGTCGGCTTCAAGAGCGAGCTCACCGGTCAGGAAAACGTCGTCCTCGGCGGTCTCGCGGCCGGCCTTTCCCGCGAGCAGATGGCGGCAAAGTACGAGGAGATCGTGGATTTCGCCGAGCTCGGCGACTTCATGGACATGCCGATGCGCACCTACTCCTCGGGCATGTACGGTCGCCTCGCGTTCTCGGTTGCGACCAGCATGGATCCGGACATTCTCCTGATCGACGAGGCCCTTTCGACAGGCGACGCTCGCTTCAAGGAGAAGTCGTTCGCAAAGATGCGCGAGCTCTGCGGCGAGACGAGGACGATCGTCCTCGTCAGCCACGGACTCCGCTCGATCCGCGAGCTCTGCGACGAGGCCATCTGGATGAACGAAGGCCGCATCGCCATGCGCGACGACGCCGACGCCGTCATCGACGCGTACAAGGAGTACCTCCAGGTGGGCGAGAGCGAGGTCACCAACGAGGACGTTTGAGCGAGTCGACACCGCCCGACTATCATGGCCCGGGTGACGGCGATCGCCGAGACTGCCAAGGGCGGCCTTCGGCCCGTCGTACGGAGATTCAGGATCGCGACCCGCCGCGCGCGGATCCTGCCGGGCTTCATCATCATCGGGGCCCAGCGCGCCGGCACGACGAGCCTCTTCTACTACCTGCGCCGCCACCCCGATGTGCGCCGGCCGTCGAGTGGAGACAGGTCGGTCTATTGGCCGAAAGAGCTGCATTTCTTCGACGAGCGCTACGACCGCGGCCTCGACTGGTACCGGACGTTCTTTCCGCTCGCGATCGAACGGCGCATCGCTCACATGCGCGGACGGGGCCTCGTCGCCGGCGAGGCAACGCCGTACTACCTCTTTCATCCACTCGTGCCAGAACGCGTCGCGGCTTCGCTTCCCGACGTTCGCCTGATCGCTCTCCTCCGCGACCCGATCGAGCGCGCGTACTCGCACTATCAGCTCATGTTCCGAACCGGCCGGGAGAAGCTGTCGTTCGAAGACGCCGTCGCCGCGGAGGAGAAACGGCTCGCCCGCGAGGATGTGATCGGAGGCGAGGGGGTGAGGACAAAGCGCGGCGCCTTGACTCATCAGCAACATCGTCACCGCGCGTACATCACCCGTGGCCTGTATGCCGACCAGCTCGAGCGCTGGTACGCGCACTTTTCCCGCGAGCAGCTGATGGTGATCCGAGCCGAGGACTTCCTCAGCCGGCCGTCGGAGATCTACTCGGACGTGCTGCGGTTCCTCGGCGTGCGCGAGTGGCAGCCGGCTGACTTCGTCGCACGGAACAGGGGGTCGTACGCGCCGATCGAACCCGAGCTGAGGGCGCAGCTCGAGGAGCGCTTCGCCGAGCCGAACGCCCGCCTCGGCGCCCTGCTCGGCTGGGAGCGGACGTGGGACCGGCCAGCCGCCCATGACGGTTCACTTCATTCACGTCGGTAAGTGCGGCGGCACGGCGCTGCGCTTCGCAGTCAAGCAGGCGCAGGAAGAGACGGGCCCGATCGAATCTCCGTGGGGGCCGGTCTCGGCGCAGCCCGGTCACAAGGTCACACTCGCGGACATCCCGGACGGGGACAAGGCCGTCCTCGCGTTTCGCGACCCGGTGAGCCGCTTCATCTCGGGGTTCTACAGCCGGTTACGGAAGGGCCAGCCGCGGCACTTCCGCGAATGGAGCGACGACGAGCGCAAGTCGTTCGGCTGGTTCCAGACTCCGGAAGAGCTCGCCGATGCCCTCGGCGACGGCTGGAGGCAGCGGAGGCGCGCCGAGTTCGCCATGCGGTCGATACGGCAGCTGCGCCGCCCCATGACGCGGTGGGCCGGAGAGCCGGCGTTCTTTCGGGAGAACCTGGACAAGGTGCTCTACGTCGCGAGACAGGAGACGCTCGACGAGGACTGGGAGCGGCTGAAGGAGCTGCTCGACATCCCGCGCAATGTGCTGCTGCCCCAGGACGACCGAGGCGCACATCGGACGACCTATCCGCGCGACACGGCGATGAGCGAGCGCGGACGTGAGGCCATCGCCCGGTGGTATGCCGAGGACTACGAGCTGCTCGGGATCGCCGAAGGCCTCCGCGAGGGACGTTTCGGCCCCAGCGCCGTACGCTAGGCCGACCGAATGCGCTCGCGGACGATGGCGCGTTCCTCCGCGGGCAGGACGACAGGTAGCAACACGAGGTAGGCGACGAGCCCGGCCAGTGCCGTCGCGCCCAGCGACAGCCACCACGCGTGATCGGCCATGAGGGCGTGCGCCCCGAACGCGGCGAGGAGAGCGGCGCCTCCAGGAAGGGCGAGCCCGAGGTAGGAGCGCTCGTAGGGCTGAATTCCGACCCTGCGGCGCACTTGGAGGAGACGGACGCCGTTGAGGCCGGCGATGCTCACCGCCGATGCGGCCGCGGTGCCTTCGAGCCCGAAGGCGGCCGTAAGCCCTGCGGCGAGAGCCACGAGGACTGCGACACCGACCGCGTTATCAACAAGGTCGACCCCGGTGAAGCCCGTCATGATCAGGATGAAGCCGACGCTCCCCGTCGCGACGTTGAACGCCTGGCCGACGAGGAGGATCCTGAGCGCCTCTTCGCCCACCTCGAAGCGCGGGGAGAAAGCGCGCAGGACATCCCCCGCAGCCACGAACAGGACAATGAGAAGCGGAAGCGTGGCCGCGAGAGCCCAGCGGGTGCTCCGCTTGAACAGCTCGTCGAGCCGGTCCCGCTCTCCCCGCGCGTGGAGGTCGGCGGCGAACGGGGAGAAGACGAGGCTCACGGAGGTGAGGAAGAGGAGCAGGACCTGCGAGATCCGCGCGGCGGCGGAATACGCGTCGAGCTCGGTCCCGCTCTCGAAGGCCGCGAGCACCCAGAGGTCCGCCCAGAACATCGCCTGGGCCAGGAGCGCGGCCGGGGCGCGGGGGAGCCCGTAGCGCACTGCTGCCTTGACCTCCTCGCGGCTCGCCAGCCGGTCGGCGTAGCCCGCCGCCACGCGACGCCAGAGCACGCGCGCGGCGAGGGCCGCCAGGAGCCAGGAGGCGTCCCACGCACCTACCGCCGCATCGGTTGCGCCTCCCGCGGCGATCGCGGCCCCGGTGACGGCAATCCAGACGAGGGGCTGACCGATCCAGAACACGTAGAGCGTCTGGCTCATCTGCCCGAGCCCACGAGTCGCGCCGAGGTACACGTTGGTGACGGCGATGAGCGGAACGCTGGCCGCGGCGAGGGCGATCACGCGGGAGTAGTCGCCGTAGATGGGAGCCGTGGCGGCGAGGCCTGCGCCGACCAGCACGCTGACGACGAGCGCGATACCGGCGCAGCGATCGACCAGGCTGCGGAGGTTGCCGACGTCGAGAGTTCCACGCCCGATGGCCACGAGTCTCACCGCTGCCATATCCATCCCGAAACGGCTGCCGGCAGAGGCGACAAAGGCGACCTGCACCGCGACCGTGACG
This sequence comes from Gaiellaceae bacterium, assembly GCA_035296905.1. Lineage (GTDB taxonomy): Bacteria > Actinomycetota > Thermoleophilia > Gaiellales > Gaiellaceae > DATEOR01. The sequence continues at coordinate 73,901 of DATHAA010000092.1, read as the reverse complement.
AGGCCGAATCCGCCCGGCGGAAGAGTGTGTCCGAGGAGGATCTGGACGCCGAGCGCGGCGAGAACGCCGGCGACCAGGCCGACGACGTTCAGGGCCGTCCCGGTCAGGAGCGTCCGCTCTTCGCTCACACCCTCGCCCGGTTCGCGGGGCGAGCGCCTATTCCAGGTAGCCAAGGCCGCGCAGGCGCTCTTCCACCTGGCGCTCCTCTTCCGCGGAGTACGCGCCTACCGACTCCGTCACGGGCGCGCGGCTCCACTCCGCGTCCGGCTCGAGGCCGATTGCGCGCGCGATCTGCTCGGCGAAGTCCGCGAGCGAGATCTCCGCGCCTTCCTCGTTCGCCGCGATCCCCTCTCCGGCGAAGACGTAGATGCCCTCGGGGCGGTGGTCTCCGGAGAGCCAGTCGGCGGGCGCGACCATGTGCCGGGCGCGCGCCAGGCTGTACAGAGGGGCCGGCTGGAGGAGAAGGTCGGGCGCCTGGTCGAGATATGGCCCGGAGAGGACCTCCTCCTTGCGCGCCACGTGGGCGATCGGGTGCGCACCGGTCTCCGGGTCTTCGAACGCGAGCAGGCTGGCCGCGACCTCGTCCCGCACACGCTCGTAGTCAGCCCGCTCGACCGTCCCGTTCGGCTCGCGGCCAACGAGGTTGACCGAGACGCCTTCCCCGGTCGAGACGACGCTGGTGTAGGCCCTCGTCTTCCCCCAGTCGAGCGGCGGCGTCGGCACGGCCACACGCCCGTGCAGGCCGAGCTTGTCGTAGAGCACGCGCGCCACCGCCCTCACGCGGCCCCATGACAGCAGGTTCACGACCTTCGACCCGGCGCCGAAGCGGAGGAAGCCCTCGTGCTCGAGGATCTTGTTCATCGACAGGGAACGGGTGACCGGTTGGTGTCCGTGGTCGGACATGAGGATGACGAGATCGTCGTCGTCCACCCGTTCGAGGAGCGACGCGAGCTCTCTGTCGAGAAGTCTGTAGAGGTCGCGCACACGCTCGGCGACCGGAGTCGCAGACGCCTGCGCGTACGAGGGGTGGCCCGGATGGATGTATTCGAGCAGGCAGTGCTGGGCACGGTCCGGCGACACGAAGACAAGACAGGCGGCGTCCCACGGCTGCTCGTCCAGGAGCGTCCGCATGGCGTTCCCTCTCCGCCGGGTGAGGTCCTCGAGCTCCTTCACGAGCTCGACCGGCTTGTTTCGGAACGTCGTCCAGGAGCCGCCGTTGATCGGCCAGTCGAGCCGCGGGCCGGCGTCCTCAGGATGGCTGTAGGTCGCTCCCGGCGGAATGGGGCCACCGGCGATCATCACGCCGCAAATCTCAGGCGCAGGGAAGGTGAGGGGAACGTTGACCACGACGGATGTTTTCCCGGCGCTCGTGAAGCGCTCGGGCCAGGTCGGGGCGAGGATCGAGCGCGACGAGACCGGCAGCCTGCGACTAGCCCCCGGCCTGTACTCGAGGATGTCGAAGACGCCGTGGCCCCCGGGATCGCGCCCGGTGAGGAAAGTCGGCCAGGCCGCCCAGGAATGAGATGGCATGCAGGACCGCGAGACGCCCCGCCGCCCGCGCTCCACGAGCCCTTGCAGCGCGGGGAGGTCGCCGGCTGCGATGAGCGGGTCGAGGACGTCCCAGTCCGCGCCGTCCCAGCCGATGACCAGAGCTCTGTTCGCCATGCGCGCGGAAGGATACCGACGGCCTCCCCGATGCTTTTGGGTTCCCTATCCGACTGGAGAGGGGGCCGGCTCGTGCTCCGCGAACCACTCGACGGTCTTCCGCATGCCCTCGGCAAGCGTGTGCGAGGGCGCAAAGCCGAGGAGCTCCACGGCGCGATCCGGCCTGGCAAACGTCCTCTCGACCTCGCCGCGCCGGCGCTCTTCGTAGCGGATCGGGAGGCCCGTCGCGCCCGTCAGCTCGAGGACGAGCTCCGCCAGCGCGCCGATCGAGGTCTCCTGACCCGAGGCGAGATGGACGACTTCGTCGGTCAAAGGGGCGTAGACGGCAGCGCAGATCCCATCGCAGAGGTCCTCGACGTAGAGGAAATCGCGGGTCGCGGCGCCGTCGCCGTACACGACGAGCGGCTCCTTCGCGAGCGCGAGGCGGATGAAGTTCGTGATGACGCCCTTCTTGTGGGCTGAGATCGGCCCGTAGACGTTGGCAAAACGGAGCGCGACGACGGGAAGGTCGAAGGAGCCCGCGAAGGCGTGGCAGTAGGCCTCGCCACAGAGCTTGCTCGCCCCGTAAGGCGAGATCGGCCACGGCAGGGTGCCCTCGTCCACCGGCGGCTGAGCGTTGCCCATGATCGCCCCGCCCGTCGAGGCGAAGACGACCTTTCCGACGCCCGCGGTAGCTGCCGCACGAAGCACGACGAGGGTTCCCCGCACGTTGACGTCGAAGTTCGGGACCGGATCCTGGACCGACTCGACGACCGAGCCGAAGGCGGCAAGGTGAACGACGGTGTCCACGCCCTCGACGGCCCGGGCCATGGCGTCCTCCTCCCGTACGTCCGACTCGACGAGCTCGACGTCGAGGCCGTCGAGATACGTGGCGCTACCGCGCGAGAAGTCGTCGAGAGCGCGGACCTCGACGCCGCGGCTGAGCAGCTTGGGGACGAGGTTCGCCCCGATGAAGCCGCACGCGCCGGTGACGAGGGCTCGAGCCGGAATCTCTACGGGGTGAGCCGGTCTGCGCCGACGAGAGGCTCATGCGCCGCCTGCGCCTGCTCGAGATCCTTGCGCCAGTACGAGCGGCACGGGATCTTCTCGGAGTCGCACCGGTGCGAGTAGCGCTCCGCGATCTCGGTCACCTCGCTCATGAGCCCGTCCTCCAGTGTGATCGGAACGAGTCCGAGATCGAGCAGCTGCCGGTTCTCCACGAAGAGGTCGTTCTCGGCCGCCTCGTTGCGCGGATTGTCGACGAAGTCGATCTCCGCGCCGGTCAGGCGCGAGACGAGCTCGGCCAGGTCGATCAGCCTGTGAGTCTCGGTCATCTGGTTGAAGATGCGCACCCGCTCGCCGCTCGCGGGAGGGTTCTCGACGGCCAGCTGGATGCAGCGCACGCTGTCCTGAATGTGGATGAACGCTCGCGTCTGGCGGCCGGTTCCGTGGACGGTCAGCGGGTAGCCGATCGCGGCCTGCATGAGGAACCGGTTCAGCACGGTGCCGTAGTCGCCGTCGTAGTCGAACCGGTTGATGAGCCGCTCGTCGTGCCGGGTGTCCTCGGTCTGCGTCCCCCAGACGATTCCCTGGTGGAGGTCGGTGACGGAGACCTCGTCGTTCTTGTTGTAGTAGGCGAAGAGAAGCTGGTCCAGCGTCTTCGTCATGTGGTAAACGCTGCCCGGATTGGCCGGGAAGAGGATCTCCTGCTCGATGTCCTCCCCGTCTGCACCCTCGATCTTCACGCCGAGGTATCCCTCGGGGATCTTCAGTCCCGGAGCAGGGCCGTACCCGTATACGCCCATCGTCCCGAGGTGGACGACGTGGCTCGAAATCCCCGCTTCGACGATCGCGGCCAGAAGGTTGTGCGTCGCGTTGACGTTGTTGTCGACCGTGTAGCGCTTGTGCCAGGAGCTCTTCATGGAGTACGGCGCCGCGCGCTGCTCCGCGAAGTGGATGACGGCGTCCGGACGCCACTCGCGGAGGAGGCCCAGCAGCTGGTGGTAGTCCTGAGCGACGTTCAGCCGCTCGAAGCCGATCTCGCGGCCCGTCAGCTCGCGCCACGCATTCAGCCTCACACCGAGCGGGGCGATCGGGGTCAGCGAGGATGCCTCGAGCTCCGTGTCGGCGTTGCGCCGCGCGAAGTTGTCGACGATCAGGACCTCATGGTCCCGCTGCGACAGATGCAGCGACGTCGGCCAACCGCAGAAGCCATCACCACCCAGGATCAGAACGCGCACACGAACCTCTCTTCGTTTTCGGACACATCAAGAAACGCCGCGCTCGCGCGGAGCGCCCGATGGTAGCAAAACTCGCCGCAAGCCCGCATTCGAGCAGGGTTCCCGCGCGGAGAGCACCTGTGTTTCAGTTCGTTCGCTATTGTGACACCCCTCGCCGTCAGGTTCGAAACATCTCGGGCGATGCCCGCGTGCATCGAATAGGAAAACGGGCGAGTGTTTTAGAGCCGACCTGTGGCTCGAGGATGAGGGAGAAGCGTGGGGCGCGCGAGTCTCGGCACGTCTAGATCGGCGAGGAAGCCCGCGCTGCGTGCCAGGGCCTCCGGAGCGCTGATGAGGGACCTCATCCGGCTGGTCCCGCCGCTCCGGGGGCATCTGACCAAGATCGGCGAGGTCTGGAAGCGCCTGAAAATGTGCGCCCACCCGCGCCTCTACAGCGCCCAGTTCAGCCCCGCTCAACGGGAGGCGCTGGGCGGCGAGTTCGACGTCGAGCGGGCGGTGTCCCACTACCTGGCACACGGGGCTGACGAGGGCAAGCGGCTCTGCGCCCTCTTCAACCCGGACTGGTATCTCGAGCAGCTGGACCTCGCCGGGATCAGGATCGGAGCAGAGGCCGTGCCGTTCCTCCACTGGCTGTCGGTGGGATGGGACGAGCGGATCGTGCCTACCCCTTTGTTTCACCAGGGCTTCTACGAGGAGCGCTACCCCGGCGCGACCCAAACCTACGCCTGGAGCTTCATCCACTACCTGATGAAGGGGTGCTACCAGGGGGACCGGCTCGCCAGCCCCAGCGGCCGCCACCATGCCGGCGGCGAGGATCCACAGGCCAGCGAAATCCAGGCCCCGCTGCTGCTCCGCGAGATGCTCTACCGGGCCGACGACTACGACCTGAGCCGGACCAGCTGGGCCGAGGAAGGCGCGCGAGTTGCGCGCACGAAGTACGACGCGCTGCATTCGGCGCATATGACCGCACTCGTCGCCAAGGCCGGCGAGATCGAGCCGATGATCCTCCAGCCGCACTGGGACTACCCGGTCGTCGGCGCTCCGCCGTACCGTGGGCGACGGCTTTTTCTGGACCGGCAGGCCGAGGAACTGCGCCGGGCGATCGGCCGCGTGCATGCCGACACCGTGGTCCTTGTGCCCGGTGATGCCGCAAACCGGGTCGCGGCGGCCTCGGAGCTGGTCCTCGCCCACATGGAGCTCGACACAGGGCTCGTCGTCGCAACGGACACCGGGGGAACCGCGGGGGAAATCGGGGTTCCGGAGAACGACTATCTAGACCTGCTTCCCTTCCTGAACGGCATGGAGCCTGACTTCCGCGTCGATCTGCTCCTCGACCTGGTGCGCGGGCTCACCGCGAAGCGCGTCATCGTCGTGGGCAGCGAGCTCGGCTGGAGGTTGCTCACGGTCTACGGCCGGCAGCTGTCGGCCCAGGCCTCGCTCGGCGCATTCGTACCGTCAACTGAGAACGACCCCGGACGGCCCGGACCTAGCCCCACGGCCGCCGAGTTCCAGCGATCCTTCGCCCACCTCGACTGGGCGCTCGTCGAAACACCGGCGCTGGCCGAGCGGCTGGCGGACAGGTACGCCTTGCCGACGGCCCTGGCGGAGCGACTCGTACCGCTCGGGGAGCAGGCCGTCGAGCGGGTCTTTGCGCTGCCGAGGAGGCATGACCATGGCTGAGAATGGGCCCGACATCAGCGCCATCCTCACCGCCCACGCGGAGGGAACCACGGTGGGTGTCTCCTTCCGGAGCATGCTTGCCGCCGTGTCCGTGGCGAGGGAGGCGCATCTCGACGTCGAGATGCTCGTAGCGCTAGACAGGCCGGACGAGGCCACCCGGGAGATGCTCGCGGAGGTCGAGTCACAAGGGGGGCGCCTCCTCGAGGTCTCCCACGGCGACCAGGCACCCGTCCGAAACGATACGGTCCGTAAATCCCGGGGACGCTTCATCGCGTTCCTGGACGGCGACGACCTATGGACGGAGAACTGGCTTGTTGCAGCCCATGCACTGTGCGCAAGCGAGCCGCGGACGATCGCCCACCCATACGCCGACTGGGTCTTTGGCGAAGGCCACACGTTGAGCCTCCCACCCGACCAGACCGACCCGGAGTTCGACCCCGCGACCCTGCGCGTGACCAACGCGTGGGACGCCCTTTGCCTGGCGCCGCGCGAGGCCTATCTCGACCACCCGTACCATCCACGCTCCCTCGCGGAGGGGTACGCGTTCGAAGACTGGCTCTGGAACGTCGAGACAATCCGGGCCGGCTACGTCCACCGGGTCGTCCCGGACACGATCCACTTCAAGCGGAGCCGCGCCGGGTCCCAGTTCCGGCTCGCGAGCGCAAACCAGTGCTTGACCCGTCCCACGCCGTTCCAGGACTACGCCTGGCTCCGTACCTGGGAGGAGCACGGGCGTGCGGAATCACCATCTCCTCACCGTTAGGGTGAGCGTCCGAATGGCCACCAGGATGCGCCGAGCAATCGGGAGAAGGACGCCGGGCCTGAGCCAGGCGCTACGACGTGCAAGGGAGCGGAGGCTCTCAAGACGCTACGGGGCGTCCAAGCCGGAGGTCGTCGTGGAGCGGACAAATCTCGGGCCCGAGATGGACAAGCTCGTCGCAGAGCTCAAGCGACGTCAGAAGCCGACCGGCATCGACCGGGACTACGACCTCGTTCGCGAGAACTTCGACCACCTCAACTACGCCCTCCAGGCGCAGGCGAAAAGCAGGATCACACCGAACGATCCCATCGACATGTACCTGCGAAACGGCGCCGACGCCATCAACAACCCGGACATCAACTTCTCCATGCGCGAGTATCTCGCCCGCTACCCGGAGAAGCGGAAGAACCGCACGCACCCCTACCTCGCGTGGCTCAGGGACGGGAGAAGGGAGGGCGAGATCGCCGATCCGGCTCCGGAGATCGAGAGGATGGCACACGTCCTGAACGTCTCGCCAGACGAGCTGGTCGACGCGTTGGTCGAAAGGCGAACCGACCTGCAGCAGCGACTTCGTACTGGGACGCTGGGGAAGATGTGGGCTCGGGCCGCCGAAGTCGATCCACTTGTAGGCGGCGCGTGGTCGGAATCCTCACGGCCCGCGCTCCTTCCCTTGCTCGGAATCACAGCCGTGAAGCAGATGGCTGCGCTCAAGCTCTCGCAGCTGGAGGCGGGGTTCCGTCGCGCCCGCGTGGTTCTGGTGGTGCGTAGCTCCCGTTGGGGCGGCGGCCGGCGAATGGAAGGGCATATTGTCCATGCCCTCGCGGGCGAGATCGCCGCGCGAGAGATCCTCGTGATCTACACCGACGAGGGAGGCGCCGCGCCACCCGGCCGCTTTCCCGAGGGCGTCCGCCAGGTCAACTTCGCCGCACACGTCGCCGACCTCGATTCCGAATGGCAGGAGCACACCCTTGTGATGCTTCTTCGTTCCTTCCAGGCGGACTCGATCGTCAACATCAACTCCGGAATGCTCCACCGCGCGATGCGCTCGTACGGCAGTGCTCTCGCGTTGACCGAGCGCCTCTTCCCGATCTTCTTCTGCAACGAGCAGAGCCAGATCGGAAACTGGTACGGCTGGCCGAGCAGCCAGTTCTACCGTGTGTTCGACCGGGTCACCAACGTCGTCACCGACAGTGAATACCTCGCCCAGTGGTTCGATGACGTCTACCAGCTGGACGCACGCTCGCGGGAAAAGATCCTGGTGTTGAACGCGCCCGTCGACCCCAGCCTGCCGGTCGTCCCGCCGGATTCAGCGTCGCGCCCGTCAACGCGTCCGACCGTCTTCTGGGCCGGGCGCTGGGACCGGCAGAAGAAGATCGACCTCGTCCTGGAGATTGCCCGGCTCATGCCGGACGTCGAGTTCCGGATGTGGGGGGAATCCGTCCTGCAGCGCCGGACCCTCGACCTTCGGCCCGACAACGTGAAGGTGGAAGGGAAGTACGGGGCGTTCACGGATCTGAACCTCGGCGAGGCCGACGTGTGGCTCTACACGTCCGCCTGGGACGGCGTGCCGACGCTCTTGCTCGAGGTGGCGATGACAGGCGTTCCGATCGTCGGAAGCCTGGTCGGCGGCACCGGAGAGGTTCTGAGCGAAGACGATGCGTGGCCAATCACCGGGATCGACGATGCCGGGGCGTACGTCAAGGCAATCCGCGAGGTGCTCGCGAACAAGAACGCCGCCAGAGACCGCGCACTCGCGCTGCGGGAGCGTCTGCTGCGTGAGCGCTCCGCGGACTCGTTCGCGAAGCAAGTCACCGATCTCCTCCTGGTCGGGGATAAGGCGGCCGGTTGAGCGACACCGATCTCAGTCTGGTCATGACTGCGCATGACGAGACCGTTGGCTCCGGTCCGACTGTGCGCTCCGCCGACCTAGCGGTGGCCGTCGCCCGAGAGCGGAGCTACAGCGTGGAGACGATCCTGGCGTTGGACAACGCGACCCAGGCGACCAGCGACTACTTCCACCAACCGCGGTTCGATCATTGGGAGCACTGGGAATTGCACGAGCGCGATCTCGGCCGGGCTCGTAACGCCATCGTGCCACAGACAAAGGGACGCTATATCGCCTTTCTCGACGCCGACGACCTCTTCAGCGAGAACTGGTTGGCCGAAGGCATCGCGGCCCTCGACGCCGCTGCCGAGCGGGGGGAGCGGGCGATCGCCCATCCGGAGCTCAACGTCGTCTTCGACGGGCACAAGGCTGTGCGCCAGAACGTCGACTCCTCGTCGCCCCTGTTCAGCCCGCACCTTCTCTATGTGCGCAACTGCTACGACTCCCTGTGCATGTCCCCGCGCGAGGCGCACCTGACGGTGCCGTACGTGCCTCGCGACATCCCGAACGGCCTGTCGTACCAGGACTGGCAGTTCGCGATCGAGACCCTGTCGCGGGGGTGGCGTCACCTCGTCGTACAGGACACGATCATCTTCAAACGCCGCCGTGACTTCTCGCTCGTGGTCGAGAGCAACGCCCGCAGGTCGATCGTTCGATCGCTTCCCGAGATGGCCATCGATCGGGTTCGCCACCTCACCGCGATGAGCCAGGAGACGGCCGACTAGACAGATACGTGACTCCTGACGAGCGGCGCTGAGCTCAGTCGCTCGCGGGGTGCGGGAGATCCCTGACCAGGTCGATCGCCATCTCTGGAAGAGACCGCAGGAGCGACTTACGGCCTGCACTCTCGACCATCAGCGAAAAATCGCGGCGCCGCTTGAAGATGACCGTGTCCGGCACCACCACGTGCTCCCAGCCTCGCGACATCGTCTCGATCGCAAACTGCCAGTCCTGCCACGAAAGTCCTCTTTCGATGTCGCGGTGTACGTACGGGACGGCGAGGTGTGCTTCGCGAGGGGTCAGGCACAGCGAGTCGTAGGCGTTGCGCATGTAGAGGAAGTACGGGGTGAAGAGCGGCGAGCGCTGGTCGACGTTCTGGTGTATCCCAACGGCGCCGTCGAAGGTCGCAATGACCTCAGGGTGAGCGATGGTGCGCTGACCGCGCTCCAGTGCCGCCACGAGATGATCCAGGCCCTTGACCAGCCAGTTCTCGCTGAAGAGATCGTCCGCGTCGAGGTACGCGATATAGCGTCCGTCCGTGCGCGGTACGAGGGCGTTGCGAACCCGCCCCAGATCGCCCTCGTCCATCTCCCACCGCTCCCAGTGGTCGAAATCGGCCTGATGGAAGTACTCGGCGGTTGCCTCAGTCGGCCGGTCCAGCGCGATGATCGTCTGCACCGTGTATCCCGGGTCACGCGCGGCTGCCACGGCGAGCTCGGCCGACGCCATGGTCGGTCCGGAAACGAGCGTCTCGCTGTGGGCGGTGACGATCAGTGTGAGATCGGTGCCGCTCATCCCGCCACTGCGCTCCGGTCTCGATTCAGCAACATGTCTGCAGCCTGGTGGGCGAACGCATTCTGGGTGCGCTCACCCAGCATCCGGTCTCGCAGTGCCCGAGCGCGACGCCGGGAATCTGCTGGGTCGGCCAGGACAGCGCGGATCGCATCGACGTACGCCTCGGCAGGAGCCGTCTCGCCGACAGGCCAGGCGTCCGCCTCGCTGAGAATCTCGCCGGTGCCCCCGACAAGGGTCCCGACAATCGGGATCCCCGTCATGGCTACCTCGAGCAGCTGACTCGGAACACCGTCCCAGCTCGAGGTGTAGAGCCATACATCGGCCTCAGCGAGCGGGGTCTCGGAGATGTGGCCGTACGTGCCCTTCAAGACGACGTTCCGCGAGATCCGGCCATGCCGACGGTCCATGACCGACTCGCCCCAGATGCAAAAGTCGACGTCAGGCATTCGCCGTGCCACCTCGAGCAGCAGGGCTGGGCGCTTCTGCCTATCCCAGCGCCCCGCCCAGAAGACTTGGGGACGCCGGTCGGGGCCCGCGGGCGACTCGGCCACGAAGGGCAGCGAGGGATCGACCGGTGCACGCATGACGTGAATCCGATCGAGGTGCTGGTCCGGCACTCGATAGGTCTCCCGCAGCTCCTGCGCGAGGAAGTCGCTGTCGGTGATGACGCCGGCCACGTGCTCGAACAGTCGATAGAAGTAGCGCAGGCTCCAGCCGGTCAAACCCCCCTCGGGTGTCCGCTCGTTGCAGAAGAAGCACAGAAAGAGCCGTTCCGACGCTGTGAGGGCCGGTCCGAGGGACTGCATGGCGCGGTAGAGCGTCGCCGAGTTGATGTTGACGATCGCGTCGGCGCAAAATGTGCGGAGCAGCACCACCAAGGCGGCGGCCGCGTCGTCGGGATCCAGGTGCGACGCGAGCCCAACGAAATCGATCTCGCGCACGCCGTCAGGGAACCGACCCTCCGCTGTGACGCCCGTCCCGTCCGTGTAGACGACCACGACGTCCTCCGGGGAGATCCGCGGAACCACGGCATGGGCGAGGTTGCCTTCCAACCGGCGACCGCCACCCCATCGCGGCCGGTTGATGACCAGAACCAGTCGCGCGCGCCGGAAACCGGCCGCCTCGTGAGCTGCATGGATCGCGGAGATCTGTTCGAGAGCCGGCGGGTGCCCGAAAGGCAGCAACCGCGGGCGTGTGTATCGAACCCGGGTCCGCGAGATCAGTGGCTCGAGCTCAGACGCCCGGGCCACCATTTCGCCCAGCTCGCCGGTTAGAAGCCGCTCGACCAGATGGGTACGCCGCGCGACCAGCAGGTCGACGACCTCGGCCGGCTCGAGCCCGAGCAAACGGGCCATCTCGGTGACGGCGGGCGCAGGATCCGCAATCTCGCCGGCGGCTCGGCCCCGCTTGAGCCACTCGAGATACGGGCTGCGCTCGCGACCCTGGGCACGTTCCGGATGGCGTGTGAGGTACTCGGACATCGAGAAGTGGATGTCCGGGCTCCGCATCGACGCGACTCCGGTCTCGAGAAAGTGCTTGATGAGGTCGAGCCTGGGCCGTTCGATGAGCCGCGGCGTCTGCAGCAGGTAATGCATGACGTCGAAGTTGTCGTAGACGAGGTCGTAGTCGCGGTCCGCGCCGATCCGCATCTGTCGCTTTGCGTTCAGCACAGCCTCGTCGAGGTCCGGGCCGAGCGTCGTCGGCTCGAGCGAGACGTCGGGCACCCGCCCCGCCTTTCCCAGCTTCTCCTTCAACCGCCTCCGGAGCCGCCCCGCAATGGGTCGCAGCCTGCGGTCTGGCCGGCGGCCGCTCACCGACGGTTCCTCTCGCCTTCCCGCACGTCCAGGGCCGCGATCGAGATGTTCTTCATCGTCCGTTGCTCCTCACATTTCGTCGTACCTGGGGCCGCGCCTACGATAACCGGGAGGCGGCCCGCCCCCGCGGGTGCCCAGGCGACATGAGAGGATGTCCTGCGATCCTTGTCCACGGACCTGAAAGCAACGGCAGTACCTTCTGAGACTGCAGCACGCACGGGATCGCTCGACCTCGTGCTCCACATCGGTTCGGGCAAGACCGGTACGTCCTCGATCCAGCAAATGCTGAACAAGAGCCGCGAGCGCGTGGCCGAGCTCGGCACTCTCTTCCCCCGGTCGCCCGGCCTCGGCCGGCACGTCCAGCTCGGCCTCTTCATCAGGCCGGACGCTGAGCTCGGCAAGCTGATCAACTGGCACAAGCAGGGGTACTCCTCCCCGGCGGACTTCCGGGAGGACTTCAAAGGACGGTTTTTCGCGGAGATCGACAGCTCCGGTCTGACCCGGGTGCTGCTCTCCGACGAGGCGCTCTACGGCTGCAGCGTCGATGCGTTGAAGGGGTTGCGGGCCTTCACAGACGAAATCGCCCGAAGCATTCGAGTCGTGGTCTACCTGCGCCGGCAGGACGACCATGCCTGCAGCCGCTACCAGCAAGTGGTGAAGACAGGCGAGGTACGCCGGCTGGCCGACCGGCTGGAGCAGGTCAACTACAAGAAGACCTACGACTATCACGCGCGGCTCGAGACCTGGCGGCGGCTGATCCAGCCGAACGAGTTCGTCGTCCGACCCTTCGAGAGCGAGCGCTTCGTGGCTGGGTCGCTCTACCAGGACTTTTTCGAGGCCGCTGGCCTTGGGCCCTGGTCCGACGACCTGGAAACGGCCACGCCCCTCAACGAGAGCCTCGATGCCGAGGCGGTGGAGGTGCTCCGCATCGTGAACATCTACCGAGTCGAGCACGAGGGGGCCGTGCCGGGCCTGATCAACAATCGGAGGTTGGTCACCCGTCTCGCCCGCTCCGCGACGGGGCCGACCCTGACCTTGCCCGACAGTGTGCTGGATGCATTCATGGAAACGTGGGCGGAGTCGAACCGCGCTGTCGCGCGTGAGTTTCTGGGCGACGAAACGGGGCAGCTCTTCCGGACTCCCAGGAAGAGCCAGAACACGACGACCGAGCAGCGCCTCGACCCGGTTCGGCTCGACCATTTCCTCCAGCTGCTGGAGCTTCCAAAGCGGATGCACGGGCCACTGCGCCGCATCGTCGAGCGGGAGACGAGCTCGCGCTGAACAGACCGGTGGACCTCACCGTGCACATCGGGACCGGCAGGGCGGGCAGCACCTCGATCCAGTTCTTCCTCCGCGACAACCGCGAGCGGCTGGGTGAGCTGGGCATCCTCTTCCCGCAGTCACCGGGAAAGGCGCGGCATACCCATCTCGGTCTGTTCGCCAAGCCGAAAGCCGAGCTCGAGGCGGCCCCCGAGTGGTCCCGCCAGAGATGGGACGAGCCGGCGAGCTTCCGCAAGGCGTTCAAACGCCGGTTGTTCGCGGAGATCGAGGAGTCCGGGCTCTCGCGAATGCTCCTCTCCGACGAGGTCCTCTTCGGGTCCTCGGAGCAGGCGCTGCGACGACTCTCCCGGTTCACCCAGCGAATCGCCGAGAGCCTACGCTTAGTCGCATACCTCCGGCGCCAGGACGACCACATGGTCAGCCGCTATCAGCAGGGTGTGAAGGTCGGGTGGATCGCACGGCTCCGTGACTGGGCGCGGGAGGACATGTCCAGCCTCTACGACTACCGAGCACGCATCGCCATGCATCAGCGGCTGCTTGCACCCGCGGATTTCGTCATACGCCCCTTCGAACGCGAGCGCTTCGTCAACGGATCGCTTTTCGAGGACTTCCTCGACGCGGCGCAGATCGATGCGCGCATCGAGGACCTCGCACAGGTCCCGAACCTCAACGAGAGCCTCGACGTCGAGAGCGTCGAGTTCCTCCGGCTCTTGAACATCCACCGCGTCGAGCACGAGGGTGCAACGGAAGGATTGATCGACAACCGCGAGCTCGCCAAGCGCCTGACCCGCGCCTCCGAAGGCCCGGTTCTGACGCTGCCTGCGAACGTACTCGACCCGTTCATGGAGAAGTGGGAGAAGACCAACCGTGCTGTGGCGCGTGAGCTCCTCGGCGATCGAACGGGTCAGCTGTTCCGAGCTCCCCGAAAGACCCGGAACACCACGACCGAGCAGCGCCTCGACCCAGCGCGGCTCGACCACTACCTCGTGTTGCTGGACCTACCCGAGCAGCTTCACAAGCCGCTCCGCCGGCTGGCCGAGCGGGAAGCGAAGGTCGGCTGAAAGGCCTTGGCCTTGCCCGGCGTCTAGTAGCCGTACAACTCGAAGTCGCGAGCGTAGATGTCCTGCACCTTCCTAAGCAGGTCCGGGCGACCATCCAGGAGTTTCGTGGCCGGCTTGTTCGACACGTTCCACTGCGGCATGGGGATATCCGGCATACCGGTTGCGTCGCGTACACGGGCTGCGTCGGCGGCGAAGGTCTCGAGCCGGCCGACCAGGTCGTACTCAATCAGTCCGTGGCCCAGATTGAGGTGCTGCGGGCGCCAGTGAGCGTCCATCCGAAGCGGATCTTGCATCTCGATTGCGGCGATGAACTGCTCGAAGGTCAGGTTCTCGCGCGGGCCCACGGGCAGGCCGAGGATCTCTTGCAACGCCGCCCGCCCTGGGTAGCGGCGATGCTTGAGGACCTTGGACATGTAGGCCGACTCCACGCGTTGGATCGGGTCGCGCACGAAGGAGAACCGGAAAGCCTCGCCGTTGAGCATTCGCAGCACCTCCTCCCAGCCGACGTCCCAGACACGAGGCAGCTCGTTCTCGCGGTAGATGTGCCTCGTCGGTGTGAATCCGTAGTCGCCGGTGTGCAAGCGGTGGAGCCAGACCAGAATGCTGCCGGTCGCGACCTTGGCATTTCGGACGTAGATGCACCCGTACCTGGGCAGCGGTTGAAGTCGACGCTCGAGTCCCCCGTCGGGGAAGTAGTTCTTGATCGCCTCGCGAGTGACCGCCACGAGAGCGCCGCCCCTAATCGGAGGCGATGCCCAAACCCGGAGCGACTTCTCGCTCCGAAGAGTGCGTCGTCGCCGGGAACCCTTCGCCTTCCGTCACCGGTGAGCTAGTCGCTCGGCGAGCGCGAAGCGCGGTGAAGTGCGTGAGGGCGATCGCGGCGGCAATCGGGAGCGTGTAGTAGAGCACCGCGGTATAGCGGTAGTTAAAGTTCGACGTCGCGATGGCCGAGATCATGATCGTCAGGCCGACTGCCGCGTAAAGCGCTGCATCCAGGCGAAGCCGCCAGCCTCCGGCGCCCGGTCGCCAGAGGAGCGCCAAGAGGGTCAAGACCAAGCACGCCAAGAAAACCGGTCCAATCGGGTAGTCGACCCGTGCATACCATCTCAGGCCATTTGCGAGCGAGCCGTTGATCGCAACCGGATGGCTGAGCCTGCCGGCGTTGCCCAGACCCTGGGTCGAACACGCGCCCTGATTCGAGTCGGGGAATCCCACGTTCCCGATGCAGGGCTCCCGGCGACGCTGCCGTTGACCGGGATAGAAGGCGTGGACGGTTCCACCCGCGACCGCCTTCGCGTAGTCGAGAGGCTGGTGAGCGATCGTCTTCTGCGCGAATCCGAGAACCACCCCGTCGGGAAGCGTCCGGGCCGGAGCCTTGGGGTCACCCCACAGGTACCACTCCGGGCCGGGGCGCGCCTCGACGGGGCGGCTGTCGCACAGAAGACGCTGGCTCGCCCCCAGAGATCCGAGACGGTCGCACTGCGCGAAGGGGGCGACGCGTGCGTAGAGGTGCTTCCCGCGCCAGGTCGTGAACGCGTACACACCGTGGACTTGGTTCATCCAGACGAGGTATCCACCCAGGGGGATCGCGAAAGCGATGAGGAGAGCGCCAAGACGCACGAGACCCGCTCGACGACCGATGAGAAAGACCACCATGGGGACGATCATCACGAGGCCGAAGAGTTGGACGAATCCGGCTGCGGCAGCCAGGAGACCCGCGGCAGCGCAGGCGAAAACCGCGGGGCGGTGCCGCGACCACACGAGCACGAGCAGCGCTGCGGAGACGAGGACGGCGAACAGCGCGTCGGGCAAGAGGCGATGCTCGATGTTTGCCAGCAGCGGCGAGAGGCTGAGCGGCACGACTGCGAGGGCGGCGAGCCACCTGACCACTCCCAAGTGCACGAGAAACGCGTAGAGCAGACCGGCCAACGCAAGCAGGAGAACGTGCTGGATGAGGACGATCTCCCGGTGGCCGAGCCCTTGGCCGGTCAGCCAGAGGAAACCGGAGTATCCCCACGTGTGCGCCTCACTCGGACGAACAGCCCCCGCAGCAGCGATGTACCCACTCGAAC
Organism: Gaiellaceae bacterium; assembly: GCA_035296905.1. Classification (GTDB taxonomy): domain Bacteria; phylum Actinomycetota; class Thermoleophilia; order Gaiellales; family Gaiellaceae; genus DATEOR01. Next base: position 57,949 of record DATHAA010000092.1, on the reverse strand, counting down.
TCGGAACCCAAAGGAACGGGTCGTAGGCGAAGAAGACCAGACCGCGGAGCGCCGTACCGGCGCCCAGCACCATGACCGCCAGGCGGTTCTCGGCAACGGTGTTGACGAGAAGGCCCGGGATGCCGGCCCGGCGCGGTCTGGGCTCCGCCTCCGGCTGTGCCGGTTTGCCGCTTCCCCGGTCGCGCCACCACGTTCGCAGAAGCGCACGCCCGTAGCGCAGGCCGTACAGCAGGTTGTGTCCCTTCTTGCTCTGGCCGGCCGTTCGCTTGTGCATGACGACCGGGCGCTCGGCGATGCGATAGCCCTGGCAGATCGCCCCTACGAGCAGCTCCGACGCCTGGTACTGAGGCTCTTCCTGCCTCACCGTATCCGTGACATCGACGACGAATGCGCGGACGCCGCTCGAGGTGTCCGTGACGCGCGCGCCCGTCAGGAGTCGTACGACAAACGCAAAAACGCGCACACCCGCCTGGCGGAAGGAATCGTCGGTCTCCGCCCGGCCGAGCACCCTCGAGCCAAGGACGAAATCGGCTTCGTCGGCGAGAATAGGCTCGAGCAAGCGGGAGACGTCCGCGGGATCCCACTGACCGTCCGCGTCGAGGGTGACGATGTACTTCGCGCCGTGCTCGCGGGCGAGCCGATACCCGAGCCGAAGCGCAGCTCCCTGCCCTGAGTTCTCTTCGAGAGCGGCGACGTAGACACCGGCATTCCGTGCGACTCGCGCAGTGCCGTCGACGCTGCCGTCGTCGATCACCAGAGTGTCGACGGGCAGACCGCATGCCTCACGCGGCGCGTCGTCGAGGACGGCGCCGATCGCGTCTTCCTCGTTGAAGGCGGGAATGACGACGACGACGGGGGCGAAGCAAAGATCAGGGTGGCGCTCGCGGAACTCGCGCACCGGGCGCTCACTCGGATCCTTGGGCGCCGAGACAGCCGGGCGACTCTCGACGCGTTTGCCCTCCGCGGGGCTTCGCACGTCATTCGTCATCGTGGTACTCGCAGGTTCTCCAGCGTCTGTTCCCTCTCGTCCGCGGCATAGTCGCACATAAACACACGCCGACAGGCTCAGCCGGGGCGCCTAGTACCCCGTCCCTGGGCGGCTCGGTAAGCCGCTCTGCGCCAGCTGAGAGGCAGTCGGTTGCGCAGGGGTCTCGGCACTCGGCCGGCAACCTTCAAGAACGTGCTGCCATTGGCCGCCGACGACCAGGATGACGCGATCGAGGACTGCGCGATCGCCTCGGCGTCACCGTAAAGCGTGATGTAGGCGGCTCGCGCGGCGTCGAGCTCTTCGAGCAACGCCGGCCCGCCCGTCTCGCCTTCGACAAATCGCGAGAGAAGCTCCCAGGCATGGTCGACTTGCTCGCGGAGCCCGGATGGGATCTCGAAGTCGTCCCACGTCGCACGGGAGCGGCTCAAACTGAGATCGACGAAGTCGTGCACACCGACAATGGCCTGAGCGGGCGCATCCTGGATCAGCTGTAGCTGGAGCTGGTTTCCCACCCGCGCGACGGAACTCGTCCAGTCGTCCAGAAGATCCTCGTAGCGGACGAAGACGCGCGGGAAACCACGAGTCGCTCGCTCAGTGAAGAGTGCCTGGTTCAACCAACCCGCGGTGCGACTGACATCGCTCTGCCAGTCCCCGTAGAAGCGTTGCTTGCTGTCGACCACCGCCGCCGGATGTCGGAGGACCGTGGCACACCGGGGCGAGACGGCGAGCGCCTCGGCGCAGCGGCGCCAAAGAGGCAAAAACCACGACAGACGCGGGTCCTTGACGATGAGATGGTCGGCCTCCTTGAACTGCGCGCCGAGCCACGTCCGGAGCTCCTCGCCGAGTTGGCTGTCCAGCGTCAACTCGGCGACTCTCGCCCACGCCGTCGGGCGAGCGTCGGAGACCTGGACGGCCGCTTTCTTGAGCAGACGCGTGTGGAAGTCGACCACCCATTGGGACTCCGCAAATCCGCGTGGATTCGTCTCGTCCGCGGGCACCTCGGGCTGTGGGACATGGAAGCCGAGTCGCTGGAGAATCCCTGTGAAGAGGCTCGTCCCGCTCCGACCGGAACCGGCGACGAGGACAAGCGTCCGCCCGGACGAGAGTTGCTCGCCTTCGAGCGCGGCATTCGTGCTCTCTTGTTCTCCGAGCGTCGTTCCTCCGACCATCAAAAGCCCTCGGGCTGGGAATCGCTGCAGCTTACCTAGAGGGGTAGAACGCGCCCAAGATCCCTCGTCGGGCCACCTCGCCGGTCAAGGCTTGCCGGTGATCGGATTGATGCCGCATTCGGAAGGGACCGGGGTCGCCCCCACTCGCTCCCGCTCCCACCACGGCGCGGGGAGGCGGGCGCTCGGCACAACCGGACGATGAGCGAGCACGACCAGGGCGCCGTCATCGCTGACGAAGACGGGCGCCCAGGTGATCAAAAGGGACTGGATTTTCTCCAGCCCGCCCGGAAGGGAGAGCACTTCTCGCCTGTTCAGGAGGATCAGCGAATCCTCGGCACCGTTCGCCGGCTCGATGCGAGCTCCTGATTTGGGCCAGGCGCTCACGCCACCGTCCCAGACTCGACCGCCAAAAGGCGCGCTGAGGTAGACAGGGTCGAACTCAGTCCGCGTCGCACGGTCCGTGACTATCTGCCCGTAGGAGCCCGCCTGGGCACTTCCCAGCCAGGAGCGGAGCTCGTGCCATCGGCTCATCGGATCGTTTCGCCAGACGTTCTTCGAAGCGCAGCTTCGGAACTCGGCCATTCCTGGCAGGAGAATGAGTGCCGCGGCCAGGACAACCGCCAACTGGGCGGCGAGGAGCGCACGACGCGGCGGTGCAAATCTGCGAACGAGCAACCAGAGGCCGCCGAGACCGCCCATGGCAAGCGCCGGAAAGACCGGGTACCAGTAGCGGATATTCGAGACGTTGATGATCCACCTTCCCGACGGGAGCTCACCCATCGCCAGAAGCACCATCGCCGCCCAGAACCCGAAGCACCACGCCGCGAGAACCCAAAGGCGGCGGTCGCGCAAAAGGACAAGCGCAACGACGAAGATTGGCACGAGGAGGAGAAACAGCCAGCCGCTGTCCCAGGAGAGGATCAGCCGTGGGAGCACGCGCAGAGCGCCGAGGGGGTCCTGGGTTTCCCGTTGGACGATCGCAACCGTCTGCGCCCTGTGAGCGAAATTTTCATCCCCGTGATGCAGGAGCACTTCCAGATGAACGAGAGGACGACTCCAGCGGATCGCTCCGAAGACAAGCTCGAGCGCTCCGGTTGCGACCGCGGCCGCCACGAGAAGCCCGAGACGCCGCAATGAGTATCCGAGCAGAAGCGCGGCGACGATCACAGTGGGGAGCAGGATCGGACTGAATTCCCGGATCAGATACGTCCAGCCGAAGAAGAATCCCGCGCAGACGACAATCCAGGCGGCCCACGGGCTCGAACGTCGGGCGGCAAGGCCGCCGAGAACGAGGAAGAGAAATCCTGCCGCGAAGGTCGCGGTGGCGAAGCTGTCCGGAAAGATGAAGCTGGAGTTCAGGAGAAAATCAGCGTTCAGCACGGCAACCAGCGCCGCTGCAGCCGCGAGCACCCGGTCGCGAAAAAGTGCCAGCATCGTTCCGTAGACAGCCGTGACGAGGAGAACTCCGGCAGAGAGCGGCACGATGTAGAGCGTGGCCTCCGTAACTCCCATCACCCGGGTCGCAATTGCAACCGGGGCGACCAGGCCGATTCGGAGCGTCCAACGCGTCGCTGCGATGTGCGGGAAGTCCTGGGCCGCCGCGAGGTAGGTCGTCGGATCAAAGGGATGAGGCCCGAGGAGCAGTAAAAGCTGGAAGAGCAGGAAGACAGCGATCGTCAAAAACGCGACAGCCAGGTCGAGCTGCTGGGGGCGCGTTAGACCAAGCGCTCGACCGTCCTTCGTCGCTCTGGGCTCCGGATCATTTCCGTACGAGCGCAGCGCCTTAGCCTCTGGGTTCGATGAGTTCTCGCACCGGATCGGAAGCTACTCGACTCCCCGTGCGCACGCGGAGTTTCCCGTGCGCCAGGTGGCGACCTCAGGCGTCGCATTCATCTCGGACCGGTCAATACACTGGCGAAATGGGCACAGGGGATGTCGAGATCCATGAATCTTCGGGCGAAGGCGCCGCCGAAGCGGAACATTCATTCGCGCGCCACGTCGAAACGCGAACCGTCGTTCTCCCCGAGCTTCGGATCGTCTTTCTCCCGATCCCGAAGGGCGGCTCCACCTCTGTCCTCTGGCTTCTGTCCGAGCTCGCCGGCACCGAGCCCGAGGTCTTCCTCAACTCGACGCTCCCCGAGGTGTCGCCCTCACTCACCGTCCACGACATGAGCCTGTGGCCCGAGGGGTACCGTCTCACCGACTACGAGCGCGACGAGCGCAGGCAAGTGCTGGAGGAGAGCGGCTGGTTTCGCTTCTCCGTGGTGCGGAATCCCGCGACGCGGCTCTGGTCGGCCTGGCAGTCCAAGATCCTCCTGCGGGAGCCGCGCTTCGTCGAGGAGTTCGGGGAGGAGCCCTGGTTTCCGCGCCTGCCCGAGGAGCCGCTCGAGATCGTCGAGGATTTCCGCCGGTTCGTGAAGGCGCTTCCGGGCGGCGATCTGGAGGATGTCCACTGGGCACTTCAGCACGATCTCGCGAAGCAGCTGCCCCTCGACCACGTCGGGCGGATCGAGCAGCTTGACGAGACTTTCGCACTCCTGTCCGAGCACGTCGGCCGCGACCTCGGGTCGGCCACGCGGCGCGAGAACCGCGTTGCGCTCCCGCTTCCGTCCTTTGCCTACGACGACAAGGCCCGGACGATCCTGCTCGCCCGGTACGCGGAGGACTTCGAGCACTACGGCTACGACGCGGACACCGCCTCGGCGGACCGGGACACAGAGCGGGAATGGAGCGCGGAGGTCGCTCCGCTCTTGCCCGTCTTGCGAGACACCATTCAAAAGCACGACCGGATCGGTCAGCTTCACCGCGTGGCCAGCCGGGTCCAGCACCTCGAGCGGCAGATCGAGCGGACCGAGTCGAGGCAACGCGGGCACTCGAAAGCGCCGGTGCTCACGAACCTCGAGAACCACACGAGCTTCAACGTCGTCTGGGCGTGGTCGGAAGGAAAGACGGCGTCGGGGTTCACCGCAGTCGTCCGCGCCAAGAACGAGGCCGACCCTCTCCCGTGGGTCCTGCCCTCTCTTTTCCGCGCCGTGGAGCGGGTCGTCCTCGTCGACAACGGCTCGACGGACGGCACACCCGAGGTCGCCCGGCGCGTGGCCGAGGAGTGCGGCGCCGCCGACCGGCTCGAGGTCCACTCGTATCCCTTCTCGATAGCGCGGTGCGGCGACGAGCACCTTGGCACCCGGGCAGAGTCGGTGCACAGCCTCGTCTACTTCTACAACTGGTCGTTCTCCCACGTACGGACGGGCTACGTGCTCAAGTGGGACGCGGACATGGTGCTCACGGACGCGGCCGAAGGAGTCCTCCGGGACCTCGCATGGCAGCTGGAGGCTGACGAGGTGGTCGTGAAGATCCCGCGCTATCCGCTCTACGTCGTGGACGACCGGCACGCGTTCCTCGACCTCGGCCTGTCGAACACCGAGCCATGGGCTTGGCCGAACCGACCCGGCTACAGCTTCGTCAAGGCGATGGAATGGGAGCAGCCTCTCTGGCCGGCGACCTTGCCCACCCTCGTGCTGCCGGACTTCTCCTGCATGGAGCTGAAGCGACTGGACGCGGACGAGTTCTCACACTGGACCCACACCGACTTTGGCCAGAGCAGGCGCACGCGAAGGAAGCTGCGCGAATGGGAGGTTTTCAACTCCCTTGCCAACGGCGCCGACGCGCCCCCGGACGTCATCTCCATCGAGGCGCCCGACGGCGTGCATGTCATCGAGCACGTTCGCTCGACCGTCCTTCCGGAGATGGCCGCCAAGCGGGGCGACTTCGCCGCGCGCCTCATCCGTCAGTTGACCGCCTGAGGCCGTGGACCACGAGGCCCTGGCGCAGGCCGCAGCGGTGGTTGGGGCCTTCGGAGCCTGCGGGCTCCTGCTCGCGCGCGAGCGCCTGCTCTTCTTCGGCGGGCTCACGTCCCTCGTCGCGGCCGAGGCCGGGCTCGCATACGCCCTTGTCCCGGACGCGCCGAGCTTACTGACAGCTTCCGCAACGCGGTTCGGAGCGCTCGCCGTCGGGGCGCTCTTCGGGCTCGCGCTCGCCGCGGCATTCGCCCGCTACCCGGCCGCGGCACCGGTGGCACTCCTCGTCGTCGCGCCTTTTCGCCTCTCGGTCGGCCTCGGGAGCCAGGAGGCCTTCCTGCTGCTCCCCTTCTACGTCGTGCTCGCGGCGGCTGCTGCAGCCCTCTGCTACCGCGTCGTCAGAGGCGGCGAGTTCCCAGCCGTCCCCTACCTGATCGCTAGACCCACCGCGGCGCTCGTCGCGCTCTCAGGGATCTCTCTGCTCTGGGCGGAGGACCTCCGCGCAGGGACGATCGCGCTCGTCTTCTTCTACTTTCCGTTCAGCGTCCTCCTCTCGATCGTTGCCCTCACCCGACCAAGAGACTGGACGTGGCGTGCGCTCGCGACGGCCCTCGTCGCTGTGACGTCGGTGTTCGCCGCGATCGGCGTCTACCAGGCCTGGTCCCACACGGAAATCCTCGCCAAGCAGGACGTCCAGCTCGCCAACGCGTACTCGTCGCTCTTCCGCGTGACGGCCGTCTTCCAGGATCCGAATGTCTACGGGCGCCACCTCGTCCTCGGCATCGTCGTCGTCCTCACGGCTCTTTGGCTTGCGCTCCTGCGGCCTGCCGTCGGCCTCCCTGTTCTCGGCCTGCTGACGCTCGGCCTCTACTTCTCCTACTCACAGACGAGCTTCGTCGCGCTCTTCTGCGCCGTGCTCGTGGTCTCTCTGATCGCCGGCGACAGGCTCACGCGCAGGGTCGTCGTCGGCGTGTCGGCCGCCCTCGTTCTCGCGGCGGGCATCGTGGTGCTCGCCGAAGGCGACGGCGACTCGACACAGGAGGTGACGAGCGACCGCAGCACACTCGTCCAGGTGACCTGGCCGGTGTACGCCGCCCATCCGGTGGTCGGCGTCGGGATCGGCTCGCAGCCGCTCGCGAGCAGGAGAGTTGAAGACGCAAAGAAGAGGAAGAGCAAGAACGTCTCGCACACCACACCCCTCACCGTCGCCGCAGAGCTCGGGACGATCGGGTTGGTCGTCTACCTCGCCTTCCTGGCCGCTCTCGGACGAGCGATCCTCGAGGCCTGGCGGCGCCATCGGGCGCTCGGCATCGCGCTCGCCGGCTGCGTCACCGCGCTCGTCGTCCAGTCGCTCTTCTACGGCGGGTTCTTCGAGGATCCGTTCGCTTGGGGAATCGCCGGAGTCGCGGCCGCCGCGCTCACGTTCCTGCCCACGCGAGCGTCCGTCTAGGGCGTCGCGATCGAGACGGGCAGCGGCTCGATGCGGTTTCCCGACCGGTCGACCGCGACAAGCGTGACGCCGCTCGCGGGCGGTGTCCCGGCCGGCTCCCAGGTGACGCGCCCGACTCCGGGCTTCAAGCGACTGTCACTCGCGATCTTCTCGTCGTCGAGCATCACCCGGACCCGCACGCCCTCGTCCGTCCGGTAGCGCACCAGCACGCCATCCTCGGTGGTGACGGCCTCGACGATGCCCACCTGCGGCGGCGCGGTGTCGACGAGGATCGTCTTCGGGATGAGGATGGTGCGGCGATCGCGCTCCAGCCGCACCTTGAGACGGTAGCGGCCGTCGGGAACGACCTGGCCCTCGTCGTCGCGCCCGTCCCACTCGAAGGAAACGGTGCCCGCCTCCGACTCCTGCGCATCGGCGAGCGTGGCGACGTGCCCCCCGTCGGAATCGACGACCGACACGTCGAGGCGCTCCGGACGCCTGAGGAGGAAGGAGAGGCTCGAGGCTGCATGCGCGCAGCCGCAGGCCGGCGAGAGACGCCGGTCGAACTTTGGCTTCCCCACCGGGGAGGCCGCGAGCTTCAGCCGCTCGCTCCGCGTGAAGGCCGCGGCGCTGCCAACGAGCAGCGCCACTGCGAGCACGATCAGAGCTGTCCGTCCCACTCCGGGGACGATGCTAGCCCTAGCTCTGCTTGTAGGCCTCGATGAGGATCTCCGCGACCTCGGGCCGGGAGAACTCGGCGGGCGGCAGCTCGCCGTTCGAGAGCAGCTCGCGCACCTTCGTCCCGGAGAGGAACACGTGGTCGTCGCCGGAGTGCGGGCACGTCTTCGGCGTCGCCATCTGGCCGCAGGCCTTGCACCAGAAGGAGTGCTCGAAGAACATCGGCTCGATGCCGAGCTCGTGCGGCTCGAACCCGTCGAAGATGAGCTGCGCGTCGTAGGTGCCGTAGTAGTCGCCGACACCCGCGTGGTCGCGCCCGACGATGAAGTGCGAGCAGCCGTAGTTCTTGCGGCAGATCGCGTGCCAGATCGCCTCGCGCGGCCCCGCGTAGCGCATCGCGGCCGGGAAGGCCGAGACGACGACGCGGTCGCGCGGGTAGTAGCCGTCGATGAGGACCTCGTACGCCTTCACCCGCGTCGCGGCGGGCACGTCGTCCGACTTCGTCTCGCCGACGAGCGGGTGGATGAGGAGCCCGTCCACGGTCTCGAGCGCGCTCTTGGTCAGGTACTCGTGCGCCCGGTGGATCGGGTTGCGGGTCTGGAATCCGACGACCCGCTTCCAGCCGCGCTCGGCGAAGAGCGCCCGCGTGTCCCGCGGGTCCTTGTGCAGCTCGGGGAACGACGGCTCCTGCCGCTCGAAGACCGTCACCGGCCCGGCGACGTAGCGGTCCGGCTGGCCGTAGAGGCGCGCCACACCGGGATGAGCGTCGTCGGTCGTTCGGAAGCACCTCTCGGCCTCACGCTCCTTGTCGTAGCCGTAGACCTCGTCGACCTCGAGGACGGCAAGCGGCCGGCCGCTCTCGTCCGCAAGCGCGATCCGGTCTCCGCTCGGCTCGTTCTCGACGGCCAGGCAGACGGGCAGCGCCCACGGAAGGCCGCTCGCGAGGCGCATGTCCTCGACCACGCGCTCGTAATCGGCGGACGCCATGAAGCCCGTCAGGGGAGATAGCGCTCCCGAGGCGAGCATGTCCAGGTCGGCCAGCTCGCGAGGCGAGAGCGTCACGGTTTCGAGCGACTCGACGTCGCCCGGCCGCTCGCCCGTGCGCTCGACGAGCTCGCCGCCGTGCGGCTGGATCAGCTGATCGGCGGTCAGGGTGCTCACGCGTTCACCTCCGCGGGCAGGAGCCCGATCTCCTCGAGCTTCGCGATGACGGCCTGAGCGCTCTCCTCCGGCGTCTGGCCCTCGGTGTCGATGACGATCTCGGCGTTCTCGGGCTCCTCGTAGGGGTCGTCGACTCCGGTGAAGCCCTTGATCTCGCCGGCGAAGGCCTTCTCGTAGAGGCCCTTGACGTCCCGGCGTGCGCACTCCTCGACGGAGGCGCGGACGAAGACCTCGACGAACGGGCCCTGCTCCTCGACCAGCTCGCGCGCCTTTCGCCTCGTCTCCTCGTACGGCGAAATCGCCGCGCAGATGACGGCGGCGCCGTGGCGGACTAGCCGCGAGGCGACCCAACCGATGCGCTCGATATTCGTGTCGCGATCCTCCTTCGAGAATCCGAGACCCTTGGACAGGTGCGTGCGCACCGTGTCGCCGTCGAGGTACTCCACGATCCCGCCGCGCTGGTCGAGCTCAGGGCCGACGAGGTGCGCGATCGTCGTCTTTCCGGAGCCGGAGAGACCTGTGAACCAGAGGCAGAAACCGCCTCCACGCTTCTCACCCGATTCGGGGTGCTCGTGGCCGTAGATGTGTTCCGTCATGCCTTCCTTTCTTCCAGATGGATTCCGCATTCCAGCTTGTCCGACCCTGCCCACCGGCCTGCCCGCTCCTCCTCGTCGGGGTTGGTCGGCCGGGTGCAGGGGATGCACCCGATCGAGCGGTAGCCCGCATCGTGCAGGGGGTTGTAAGGGATCTCGTTTGCCATGATGTACGTCCAGACGTCCTCCTCGCTCCAGTCGGCGAGCGGCTGGATCTTCCAGACGCCGTACCGCTCGGAACGCTCGACCTTCCGGGCAGTCGCGCGCGAAGGCGACTGGCCGCGCCGGATGCCTGAGACCCAGGCATCGTACGGGCGCAGCGTCTCGAGGAGCGGCTCGACCTTCCGGATGTGGCAGCAGCGGTCCGGATTGGACTCCCAAAGGTTCGGTCCCTCGCGCTTGTGCTGCTCGGCCACCGTGATCACCTCGGGCCGGATCAGGGAGAGGCCGTAGCGCTCGACGAGCCGCTCACGGGTCTCGTACGTCTCCTTGAAGAAGAGGTGCGTGTCGAGCTCGACCACGTCCACGTCCAGCCCGAGCTCGGAGGCCATGTGCACGAGCACCGACGACTGTTTCTGCCAGGAGCAGCTGAGGCAGAGGCCCTCGCCGAACTCCTCGTAGGCCCAAAGGAGAACGTCCTCCGCCGGGAGGGCGTCGATCTCGGTCTCAGTCCGTGAGAGCTGCATGCTCACCGAGGAGCACCTCCCTGAGCGTGTCGGAGCGAAGCCCGAGCCGAAGCGTCTCGAGCGGGATGACTTCCTCGGGCGGGATGTTGCCGAGGTTCACGTCGGGTCCGAATTTCTGGACGAACCAGGCCTGAGAGTGGGTCGTCGGGGCCTCGAAGATGATCTCCGAGAGGTCGATCTCATGGACGATCTCGTCGATCAGGCCCGTGCGCATGTCGCCGGACGCGCGGAAGATGCCCGCGGTGCCGCCCTCGCGGCCCTCCGTGATCACCTTCCATGCCCCTGCGTCGAGGTCTTCCTTCAGCCACTGCACCCACTGGTAGGGGGCGAAGACGACCTCGGAGTCCTTCGAGCCGACCTCCGACATGACGACGAAGTCCTGGGCGAGGTCGGCGACGAGCTCCAGCTTTTGCTCGCGCGGAAGGTTGATCGTGCCGTCGGAGACCTCGACGTGCGAGAACCCGTTCTCCGTCAGCCAGCTCCGGTACTCGTCGAGCTTGCCGCGGGCGACGACGGCCTCGAGAAGCGTCCCACCGCAAACGACGGAAACCTCGAACGAGCGGTAGAGCTCGATCTTCTCCTTGAGGTTGTGAGTGACGTAGCTCGTTCCCCAGCCGAGCTTGACGATGTCGACGTAGTCGCCGGCGGTGTCGAAGAGGTTCTCCACCTGCCGAAGCGCGAGACCCTTGTCGATGACGTGGGTGATCCCCTGGGACCGCGGCTTGGAGGGACGAGCCGGAAGGTCGAGGAAACCGTTGTGCCTAGAGTCGGGCATACAGATCCTCCAATCGCTTCTTCGCCGCCTCCTGCACGTCGTGGAAGAGCGACATGCCGTGGGCGTCGATGCCGACGGTGAGCGGGCCGAAATCCTTGACACGGAACTTCCACAGGCACTCGGGCATGAGCTCCTCCCAGGCGACCTCTTCGATCTCCTCGATCTGCGTGGTCTCGAGCGCAGCCGCCCCGCCGACGATCGCGAAGTAGACCATGCCGTGCTTCTTCATGGGCTCGATCGCCTCGTCGGGGAGCCCACCCTTGCCGCAGATGGCGCGCACGCCGTAATCGCGCCCGAGAGGCTCGGTGAAGCGCACCATTCGCGCGCTCGTCGTCGTCCCGATCGAGACCGGCTCGTACTTTCCCGGACCGACCTTGCGGACTCCCGGCGCGGTGTGGAGGAGGAAGGCGCCGCGGAGGTCCATCGGCGGCTCCACCCCCTCGTCGAAGATGCGAATCTGCGTGCGGTCGCGGATGCCGATGATGTGGCCGTCGACGAGCACTGAATCGCCGGCGTGGAGCGAGAGGATCGTCTCCTCGTCGGCAGGGAACTGGATGCGGCGCTCCGCCACGCTCATGCCTCCCGGTCGTAGTCGATGGTGCCGTCCGCGGCGATATGCGCGGTCGCGCGGCGGGCCGCCCAGCACTGGTAGTTCACCGCGACGGGGTTCAGGGTCATGTGCGTGTCCGCGTGCTCGACGTGGCACTGGAGGACGGTGACGTCGCCGCCCAGGCCCATCGGCCCGATCCCGGTCTCGTTCAGAAGGTCGTAGAGCTCCTCCTCTAGCTTCGCCACCTCGGGGTCTGGATTGCGCGTGCCGACCGGGCGCGCGATTGCCTCCTTGGCGAGGTGCATGGCGTAGTCGGCCGAGCCGCCGATGCCGACGCCGACGATTCCCGGCGGGCACGGCTTGCCGCCCGCGCCCACGATGGAGTCGAGGACGAAGCGCTTGATCCCGGCGACGCCGTCGGCCGGGACACACATCTTCAGGAAGCTCATGTTCTCGGAGCCCGAGCCCTTAGGGACGCATTTCACGTCGAGGCCGTCCCAGTCGGACACGAAGTCCCAGTGGACGATGGGCACGCGGTAGCCGACGTTCTGCCCGGTGTTCTCGCGGGTCAGCGTGTGCACGGTGTTCGAGCGCAGCGGGTGCTCGACCGTCGCGCGCTCGGTGCCGTGGTAGAGCGCCTTGTAGATCCGTGCCGGATGCAGCGGGAAGTGCTCGCCGACGCGGCAGTAGTAGACGGCGATGCCGGTGTCCTGGCAGACGAGCGTCGTCTGGTCGTCCGCAATCGAGACGTTGCGGATGATCGTGTCGAGCACACGCTGCCCGGGCGTCGAGGTCTCGCGCTCGCGGGCGTCGCGGAGGGCGTCGCGGAGATCCTGGGGGATGTCCTTGAGCGCCCAGACGTAGAGGTATGCCGCGGCATCCTCGACCGCCTGCTGGATGTCGGTCGCAACCGTGCTCATGCGGCCGTCCTCTCGGCCGCGGCCTTGCCTGCGCGCCGGCCGAACACGCAGCACTCGAGAAGCGAGTTGCCCATCATCCGGTTACGCCCGTGCGTCCCCCCTGCAATCTCGCCGCAGGCGAAGAGGCCTTGCAGCGTGGTCTCACCACGGGCATCGATGACGAGCCCGCCGTTCTGGTAGTGAAGGACGGGATACGTGAGGAGCGGCTCGCGGAGCGGGTCGATGCCGCCTCCACGGTAGCGGCGCAGCATGTACGGGAGCGAGACTTCCGCGTCCGCCTCGGAGATGCGCGTCGTGTCGAGCCAGACGGCCGGCCGCCCGTCCGGAGTCTCGACTCCGCCGCCCTTGGCAACTTCGTCGACGATCGCCTGCGAGACCTCGTCCCGGGGCCCGAGGGAATCCGTGAACTCCGCGCGCTCGGCGTTCAGGAGGACGGCGCCATAGGCACGCGTGGTCTCGGGAATTGAATAGCCCTGCATGTTCTCGGGCCAGGCGCCTCCGTTCGGGTGGTATTGGAGCGCGTCGAGATCGCGGGGCTCGGCACCGAGGTCGAGCGCGATCTGCGTCACCTCGCCGGTCGCACCCGGATGGTTGGTCGAGAGCTCGCCGCGCTCTTCGGCCTCGCGAAAGCAGCGGCCTCCGGCCGCGAGGACGACCGCGCCCGCCTCGATCACGTGGTCACCGCAGCGCGCTCGCCAGCCTGAGCTCGTCGGTTCGAGCTCCGTGAGCGGCGAGTGCGGAAAGGTCTCTGCGGTCGAGCCCTCGATGACCTTCCGCAGGGCCTTCGTGATCGCATGGCCGGTGCGGTCGCCGACCTGAAGGAGCCGCTTGCGGCTCGCGCCGCCGCAACGGGCGATGCGGTAGCCACCGTTCTCGCGCGTGAACTCGACGCCGCACTCCTCGAGCCAGTGGATGGTCTCAGGAGCCTCGGAGGTGAGGATCTCGACGAGGCGCATGTCGGCGGTCTCGTGCGAGCTTTTCCAGACGTCCTCGGCATGGGTCTCCGGCGAGTCGTCCTCGGCGACCGCCGCCTGGATGCCTCCCTGCGCCTTGGCGGAGTTGCAGGACTGGAGGGCCGCCTTGGTCGCGACCGCGACCCGGGCGCCCGCCCGTTCGGCGGCCACGGCCGACGCGAGGCCCGAGGCCCCACTTCCGATCACGAGCACGTCGAACTGGAGCGCTTCCGCCACAGGCGGACTATACCACCGTTCGGCTAATGGCAAGCATTTTGACTTCTTATTCAACCCAGGCCCTCGGAAGGCCGATAAAGGCCCGGTGGGCAGACTCTTCGGCTACGTCTTCATGCTCGCGGCGCTCGCCGCGGGCGGATATCTCGTGTTCAAGGCGGCGCAGGACACCGCACCGGTGTCTGCCAACCAGCAGCAGCTGGAGGATTCCGCGAAGCAGGTGAGCGCATCCATCAACCTGCAGCAGGCGACGCCGGTGATGGAGACGTGGTTCAACGCCACGGGCACGTATGTTGGCGCCCAATCACAGCTGCCACCCTCGTTCGGCGTCACGCTGGCACGGGCGGACAAGTTCTCCTACTGCCTCCAGGCCGGCAGCGGGACGAACGTCCAGCACATGAACGGCCCGAACGAGAACGCGCCTGTCGCGGGCTCCTGCTAGCGAGCCTCTTCGGCGAGCACCCCTAGCCGGTCGTCGCGCTCCGTATCCCGCATGCCCGGGATGAGGAGACAGAGAAGCGTGGCCGCGCACGCGATCACACCCGCGCCGGCGAGAGTGGCCTCCGCTCCGATGGCCGAAGCGACAGGGCCGGTCAGCGCGAAGGAGATTGGCACGAGGGAAGTCGAAACGAGCCAGTCGAGGCTGGTGACGCGGCCGAGCAGGTGTGTGGGGACGAGCGTCTGGATCAGCGTCCCCCAGACGATCAGGCCGGACGCGAAGAGCGCCTGCTGGACGAAAGACGACGCCATGGCCTGCCACAGGACCGACGCGAACGCGAGCCCGGCAATGCCCAGACACCCGACCGCCCAGGCCACGTACATGAACGTCATGTGCTTTCGCGGGAGACCGAGCTGTGACATCACGACCGCCGCGAGGATCGCGCCCACCCCTCCGGCGGCGAGGACCAGTCCGAAGTCGTCCGCGCCTCCACCGAGGTCGTTCTTGATCCGGAAGGGGACCAGCACCTCCACCGGGCCCCAGAAGGCGAGCAGCGAGATGGCGGCGCCGAGCAGCGTCCCCCAGAGCCAGGCGTGCTGGCGGACGAACCGGAAGCCCTCGCGGAGATCGGCCAGCGCCGAATGCGGCCCCTCGTCGCCGCGGTCGGCGCGGAGGGCACCCGACATCAGCGAGATCGCTATCGCGGAGAGGATGAACGAGCCCGCGTCGAGCGCGAACGCCGCGCCCGCACCGGCCGCGGCGACCGTCAGCCCGCCGATGGCGGGGCCGGCGAGGGCCATCATGAACGGGCGGATGAACTGGTCGAGCGAGTTCGCCTGCACGAGCATTCGCTGCGGGACGATCTGCGGCACCGTCGCGTTGAACGCAGGGCCGAAGAAGGCGTCCCCCGTCCCGAAGACGATTGCAAGCAGGAAGAGGTGCCAGAGCTCGAGCACTCCGGTGAGCGAGAGCACCGCGATGACGGCCACCGCGAACGCGCGAACCAGATCGGTCGCGATCATGATCCGCCGCCGGTCGAGGCGGTCGCTGACGACCCCGCCGACGAGGAGGAAAGCCGCCATCGGCAGCGTCCAGGCGACCCCGATCAGTGAAAGCGCCGTCGGCGTATCGGAGAGCTCGTAGACCTGCCACGCGATCGCGACGATGTACACGCCGTCTCCGAGGAGCGACACGGCCGCCCCGGTCCAGAGCAGCGCAAAGTCCCTGATCGCCAGGGGGCGCAGGATCTTCACGTGACGCAGGCCGGTTGTCGTTTCGGGGTTCACGTCTCTCATTCCTCAGGGATGGGCACGAGCCGGCGGCAGGCCGGCCCGGAGAGACGCGCTGAAAATGCGGAGCTAGCCGGGCAGGCGAAGGCCGCCGTAAGTTGGGTGCGGTTCCAGTTCCATGCGGCCTCCGATCAGGTCATCGCTCAACCGGACCAGCCTACCCGAGCGGATGGCGGGCGGCTAGCCGCCGAGCCCGCCGAAGAACGTGAAGGGATTCCTGGGAGCGACCTCCCAGACCATCCCCCCGCCCGGCTCGACCTCGACGTTCGCCCCGTCCGATAGCTCGCCGCGGAGCCGCTCGGCGAGGGCCCGCGCATCGTCCTCGTTCGCCGCTCCGGCAAGGAGAAAGGTGTGCCGGCGGACGACTGGGATTCCCTCGGATTCGAGGCGCTCGGCCAGTGCCTCGGTCTCCTCGTGGCTCGTCAACTCGATCCGGACCTCCCACTGGGCGGCCCCGCTCTCCGCCGATTCGGCGGCTTCTCGGTCCTGGAACCGCTCGTGCTCCTCGGCGATCTCCTCGGCCGTATCAGGGAGGGGAATGGAGCCATCCTTCCAGGCCTGCTCGACGGGGTGCCAGCGCTCGAGCGCGGTCACCGCCGCCTGGCCCTCGTGCTCGATGCGGGCGCTGACGGTGCTTAGAACTTCGCGCGCGGGCGCTTCGGAGTCCGCATAGAGATAGACGCGCGGCCCGTCGCGGCTGACGATCACGCGATCGCCGAGCGTGGAGCGCTCCTCACCCTCGAGGTCGACCGCGGCCAGCCACTCGGCGAGCTTGGTGCCGTCGCCCTCATCGTCGAAATCGATCGTGACCCGCCAGTCGTCAGCCATCGCGGTCGGAAGCCTATCGGTCTCTAATCTGCCCACGATGCGATGGGTCGCCAAGGCGTTCCTGCAGAAAAGCCTCAGCGCGCTCCCGCAGGCCGAGCGCGCCAACTACTTGCTGCAACGGCACGTGACACGCTCGCTGCCGGGGCCGGAGGCGGGCTTTCGGCGACGGTTCCAGCGGGCCGCCCGCCACGTCGAGGCGTACGCCGTCCACGGCCCCGAGCGCCCGCTCGGCGAAGCCGTCTTCTACGAGTTCGGCGCCGGCTGGGATCTTACGGTGCCTCTTTCCTTCTGGACGCTCGGCGTCGAGGGGCAGGTTCTCGTCGACCTTCGGCCGAACGTGCGGCTCAACCTTGTGAACACGAGCATCGAGCGCCTCGGGCGTCTCGCCACCGAGCGCGGCCTTCGCAGCCCGGGCGGGCCGATCGCGTCGCTGGAGGAACTCGAGCCTCGCTTCGGGATCCGCTATCTCGCGCCCGTGGACGCGCGAGCGACCGGCCTTCCGGCGGGGTCCGTCGACTTCGTCACGAGCACGAGCACGCTCGAGCACATCCCCGAGGAGGACCTCGTGCCGCTCCTCGCCGAGTGCCGCCGGCTCCTCCGGCCGGACGGAGCCGTGAGCTCGCGCATCGACCTGAGCGACCACTTCTCGCACTTCGACCACTCGCTCTCGCCCTACAACTTCCTGCGCTACTCCGACCGGAGGTGGGGCATGGTCAACTCGGAGCTCCTGCACCAGAACCGCCTCCGCCGGTCGGACTACGTCTCCGCCTTCGAGCGCGCGGGCCTCACCGTGGTCGCCGAGACGCCGTGGCGGTCGAACATCGCTCTGCCGGAAGACCTCGACCCTCGCTTTCGCGACTACTACCCGGCGGACCTGGCCGTGCTCAGGCTCACGCTCGTCGCGGTACCCTCACCAGACGCTCTCGTAGAGCCCGAGAACATCGGCGATTGAGGCAGGACGCGGGTTCGCCTTCGCTCCGCCCCGTTCGGCGGCCGCTTCGGCCAACGCGGGCAAGTCGTCCCGCGGAACACCGAGGTGGCGAAGGAGCGTGAACCCGGAGAGGCGAGAGAGCTCCTCGGCGCGCCCGATCGGGTCGTGCGTACGCATTGCCTCGCCAAAGCGCTCGATCTCGGCGGCAGCGACCTCCTGGTTGAAGCGCAGCGCCGGAGGCAGGCAGATCGCGTTGGCAGCACCGTGCGCGATGCCGTAGCGGCCGCCGACCGCCTGCGCCATCGCATGGCCAAGCCCGAGGCCGGCTCCGGCCAGCGCGGCCCCGGCATGCATGGCGCCCTCGAGGAGCGCCCGCCTGGCCCCGGGATAGCGGCCGTCGGCGAGCACCAGCGGGAGGTTGTCGGAGATGAGCGGCGCGCCGGCGAGCGCCTCCGCGTCGGCCTGCCCGTTCTTCCCCTCAACGTAGAGCGCCTCGGCGCAATGGGCCAGTGCGTTCAACGCCGTTCCGCCGGACTCGCCGGGCGGAAGGTCGTACGTGAGCTCCGGCTCGTAGACGATCCCCGCGACGTGTGCTCCCATGCCGCCACCCTTCACCCGCCGGGCTTCGTCGCGGATCCCGAAGCCGCGCGTCCATTCGGCCCCGGAGTACGTGGTCGGGACGGACACGACCGGAAGGCCCGTGGCGGCCGAGACCGCCTTGGCCGTGTCGATCGCGCTCCCACCGCCGACCGCGAGCAAACCGTCTGCGCCGTCGGCCGCCGCAGTCGCCTCTGCGACCGACTCCGGCGAGCCGTGAGGCTCGACTCCGTAGAAGGCGTTCGCCGCCGGGAGATCGAGCGCACGCCAGCGCTCAGTCGCGACGAGGAGAGGCCGTTCGCTGCCGACCTCGGCGAGCACCGAGGCCAGCGCGTCGAGGCCCCAGCGGACGATCACGACGTCTTCTCGCGCGCGAACTCGAGGAAGGCTTCCGCGGCGCGGGTCGGCGGCCGTCCCTTGGCCCGCACGACGTAGATCTGCCTTGCTGGCTCGAGCCCGGCGACGCGTGCCATGGCGAGGGTGCCCGCCGCGAGCTCGCCCTCGATCGCCGTGCGCGAGATGAACGTGACGCCGAAGCCGGCTGCAACGGCGCTCTTCACCGACTCCTGCAGGCCGAGCTCCAGCCTGGGCTCGAGCTCGCGCACACGGAGGCCGGCGCGGCGGAGCTCTTCGTCGACAACCTGCCGGACGCCGGCACCCTCCTGCATGGCGATTACCGTCTCGTCGCGCAGGTCGTCCACCGTGACCGAGCCTCCGGCCGCCGGGTGCGCGGGCGGCACCGCGAGGACGATTTCGTCTCTGACCAGAGGCTCGAACTCGAGCGACCGGTTCCGGCGCAGCGCGCCCACGACGCCGAGCTCGAGCTCCCGTCGCGCTACCTTCTCGCTCACGGTTTGCGTGTCCCAGATAGACAGCGCCACGTGGAGGTCGGGGTGGTCGCGCTGGAACTCGCAGAGGAGAAGCGGAACGAGGTGCGCGCCCGGGCCGGTGGAGGCGCCGATTGCGAGCGTGCCCTGGAGCTCGCCGCTTTCGGCGGCGATCTCGTCGTAGAGCTGCTCCTCGAGGGCGAGCATGCGCTGGGCGCTGCGGTAGAGGCGGAGGCCTGCCTCGGTCGGCTCGACGCGACGGCCGGAGCGATCGAGCAGCGTCTGGCCGAGGCGCTCCTCGAGGGCACGCACCTGGAGGCTGACCGCGGGCTGCGTGACGCCGAGCCTCTCCGCGGCCTGTGAGAAGCTGCTCTTCTCGACGACCGCGCAGAAGGCAGCGAGCTGACGGGTATCCATAAGCATTCATTATGCAGCGACTCAAGCCGATGACGCTCTCGCCGGAAACCGAATCGCTCGCCGAGCGCTACGCCCGGCTCTCGAGGGAGGGTGCTGACCGCCGCGGCATCGACGCCGTGCTGCGCTCCCTCGACATTCTCATCTCGGCGACCGTGCTCATCGTCGCACTGCCGATCCTCGTCATCGTCACGATCGTCTTCCTCGCGCCTTCGGGTACGCCGCTCTTCTACCGCGGCCTGCGCGTCGGGCGTTACGGGCGAGTCTTCCACATGTTCAAGTACCGGACGCTCAAGCGGGACGCCGAGTCGCGTCTCGGTCCCTACTACGGGCAGGAGCTCTCGATCCGCACCGAGGCAGAGGTCACGCGTCTGGGACGTTGGCTCCGTGCGTCGCAGCTCGACGAGATACCGCAGCTCTGGAATGTCCTCCGCGGCGACATGTCCATCGTCGGGCCGCGGCCGATCCGTCCGACGTTCTTCGAGGAGCTCGCCGAGGAGATTCCCCAGTACTGGCAGCGTCTCGTCGTCAGGCCCGGGCTCACCGGGCTCGCACAAACGCGCATGGGCCGCGAGGAGTCGTGGGCGGAGAAGCTCTCGCACGACCTCGAGTACATCGCAGACCGCTCGGTGGGCCTCTACCTTCGGGTGGTCGTCGCGACGACCTGGCGCGTGGTCAAGCAATCGGCCGCAGCCGTGTGGGGGCTCCTGCGCGGAGGGCGTCACTAGACTCAGGGGCCATGTGCGGGATCTGCGGACTCGCCTCGCTCGACGGAAGCTCCGTCGACGCCGGGCCGCTCGAGGCAATGAACGAGATGCTGCGGCACCGCGGCCCGGACAGTGCGGGCACGCTGGTCGACGGCCCCGTCGCCCTGGCGTCGCGCCGCCTCTCCATCATCGACCTCGCGGGCGGAGACCAGCCGATCGGAAACGAGGACGGCTCGATTCAGGTCGTCCAGAACGGCGAGGTCTACAACCACCTCGAGCTCCGCGCGACGCTCGAGCGACGCGGTCACCGCTTCCGCACGGCCAGCGACACCGAGGTCCATCTGCACCTGTACGAGGAATACGGGCCGCACTACGTCCGCGAACTGCGTGGGATGTTCGCCGTCGCGCTCTGGGACTCCAAGCGCCGCCGGCTCGTGCTCGCCCGTGACGCCTTCGGAATCAAGCCGCTCTACTACTCGACCGAGGGCGGCACGCTCGCGTTCGCGTCGGAGCTGAAGGCTCTCCCCCGCGGCGAAGTCGACCTCGACTCCCTCGAGGCTTTCCTCGCCTTCAACTCGATCCCGGCGCCGCTCTCGATCTGGGAGGGGACGAAGAAGCTTCCAGCCGGTCACGTGCTCGTCTGGGAAGGCGAGGGCGAACCGAAGGTGGAGCGCTACGCGCGGCCGGCTCCCGTCCCAGCCAGCGAGGTGCGAACCGAGGACGAGAACGAGCTCGCCGAGGAGCTCCGCGCGCGTCTACGCGACTCGGTGCGCGCCCACCTGCTCGCCGATGTGCCGGTCGGCGTCCTCCTCTCGGGCGGCGTCGACTCGGGAGCGCTCGCGGCGCTCGCCGCGCTCGAGAGCGGCGAGCGCGTGCAGACGTTCTCGATCGGGTTCGACGAGGGCTCTTTCGACGAGCTCGCGGACGCGCGCAAGGTCGCAGAGCTCTACGACACCGACCACCACGAGCTCGTCGTCCGGCCCGACGCAGCCGAGCTCCTGCCCAAGCTCGCAGAGGCCTTCGACGAGCCCTTCGCCGACTCGTCCGCCCTGCCCACCTACCTGGTCTCGGAGCTCGCCGCCCGCGACGTGAAGGTCGCGCTCTCCGGCGAGGGCGGCGACGAGCTCTTCGGCGGCTACTACACGTACGTCGCGGATCTCCTCGCGCCGAAGATCGGGGCGCTCGCCGCGGCCGCACGCCCCCTCGTCGAGCGCTTGCCGAGCTCCTCATCCAAGGCGAGCCTCGACTATCGAGCGAAGCGCTTCGTACGGGCGGCGCACCTGCCGCCGCTCGAGCGCCACCACGGCTGGAAGGAGATCTTCTCGCCGGAAGCGCGCGCGGCCCTGCTCGAGCCCGACCGGCGCGGAAGCTCCGATCCCCTCGACGTGTATCGCGTTCGCTATTCCGAGACGGAAGGCGCAGAGGAGCTCGCGCGCCTGCAGGACGTCGACCTCGGCATCTACCTCGTCGACGACCTGCTCGTGAAGACCGACCGCGCGAGCATGGCGCACTCCCTCGAGGCGCGCGTTCCTTACCTCGACCCCGTCGTCGCCACCCTCGCGCTTGCCCTCCCGACGCACCTGAAGGTACGCGGCTTCTCGAAGAAACGCCTGCTGCGTAAGGCACTCGCTCCGCTTCTCCCCGACTCGATCGTCTCCGGACGGAAGCGTGGCTTCTCGATCCCCGCAGCTGCCTGGCTCCGCGGCCCGCTCGTTCCCTTCGCGCGGGAGGTGCTGTCAGAGGAGACGCTTCGCCGGCAGGACTTCTTCCGGCCGGAGACCGTGCGCGGGCTGCTCGACGACCACGTGGCCGGGCGGGAGGACCTCTCCCGCCAGCTTTGGGGCCTCCTGACGTTCACGCTCTGGCATGAGCAGGTGGCCGCCAAGCCCGCAGCTGTCGCCGCGTGAGGATCTGGGTAGACATTACGGCGCCGGCACATGTGCTGGTGTTCCGCCCCCTGATCGCGCTCATGCGCGAGCGAGGGGACGAGGTGGAAGTCACTGCGCGCGACTACGCGCAAACCGTCCAGCTCCTCGAGCAGCACGGGATCGAAGCAGAGCTGATCGGCCACCACGGGGGTCGCTCCCGCGTGGGCAAGCTCGCGACGATGGTCACGCGCATGTCCAGGCTTCGCCGCTGGGCGCGAGGAGGGGACTTCGACGCGGCCGTCGCCCACGGCTCGCACCACCTGACGCTGACGGCGCGCGCTCTCGGGATCCCCAGCTCCACGACCTTCGACTACGAGTTCGCGACGGTGCAGCACCAGCTGGGCTGCCGCGCGGCCACCTTCGTCGTCGTGCCGGACGCGATCCCGCCCGACCGGCTCGAGCGCTACGGCGTCCACCCACCGAAGCTGCGCCAGTATCCAGGGCTCAAGGAGGAGTACTACCTCTCCGACTTCAAGCCTCGCCCGGAGGTCCTCGAGCAGCTCGGGGTCGACCAGGAGCGGATCCTGGTCGTCGTGCGGACGCCGCCGGATGTCTCGCTCTACCACCGCAAGTCGAACCCGCTCTTCCCGCAGGTGCTCACGTTCCTCGGGAGCCAGGAGAACGTGCACGCGGTCGTCCTCCCGCGAACGGAAGAGCAGCGGGACTACGTGCGCAGCGTCGAGCTCCCGTCCGTGATCGTCCCCGATGGAGCCGTCGACGCGCAGAGCCTGATCGCATTCGCCGACCTCGTCGTCTCCGCGGGCGGAACGATGAACCGCGAGGCGGCCGCGCTCGGGATCCCGGTGTACACCACGTACGGGGGCCGGCTCGGAGGCGTCGACGAGGCGCTGATCCGGGAGGGCAGGCTCCGCCCGCTCACCGACCCGCGCGCGCTCGAGCTCGTGAAGCGGAGCGGCGAGGGGCAGCGCGTGCGCCGGGATCCAGCGCAGATGCTCAGACTGCTGATGCCCGTTTAGACGAGCCCTGCTTGCACTCGCCGCCGTCGCGATCGTGCTCATGGCGACCGCCGCAGCCGTGGCAGATCCGCCCGGCCCGGTCGTGACCGGCGATCCGATCATCAACCTGGCCGAAGGATTCACGTACACGAACATCTCGACGGCGTGTACCGATTCGGTCACGTCGACGGAGAGCGGGCTCACGTTCCCGATGCCGGAGGACTTCGACGGTAACGTCGTCTTCTCCGCCGGCGACGAGACGTGGCTGCTCTCGAACCACAAGCTGACGGGGCCGCGACCCGGCGACTTCCAGGGTGACGCGGGCAAGTGTGACGTCCCGGAGCAGACCGCGGGCGACGACGACTCGAACGGAACCGCTTCCGTCTCGAGGATCGTGCTCGCCAAGGACGGCGTCACGGTGCTTCGCCGCGAGCTGATCACCACGGGCATCCACGACACGTGCTCGATCGCACGGACGCCGTGGAAGACCTATCTGACGAACGAGGAGTTCCCGTTCCTCAGCGATCCCGAGCTGCGCTCCGGCTGGGTGTGGGAGATCGACCCGGCCACCGGCGCACAGACGCGCCTCACGGGCATGGGCCGTTTCAGCCACGAGCAGGAGGCGCGCGTCGGGGAGAACTGGTACCTCACGAACGATCGCGGGAACTATCAGTACCTGTACAAGTTCGTGCCCGACCAGGCCAAGGACCTGACGACCGGACGCCTGTACGGCCTCGTCTTCGACCGGGCGACGAACACCGGCCACTGGGTCGGTCCTCGACCCGTTCACGCCTGAGGCGGATATGGCCGCGCGGGTGGGTCCGCCGACCGCGGCGAACTCGTTCGAGAAGGCAGAGGGCATGCTCAAGGCCCCGGGCGGTCACGCCGTCGTCTTCAGCGAATCAGGCGCCCTGCCGAACCCGGGGAACATCTGGAAGCTCACCGACCTGAATCAGAAGACGGTGCACGGCCGGATCATCGTCGCGGGCGAGTTCGCCCGGATGGCCCGGCCCGACAACATCCGCTTCACGGATGCGGGCGACCTGTTCATCATGGAAGACCACGGCTCGAGCGACTTCGCGCAGCCGGGCACGGGAGGCATGAACCAGGTCTGGGTGCTTCCGCGCGGAGAGACCGGTGCGGAAAACCTCGAGCTCTTCGCAGCTCTCCCGAACCGTTTCGAGCCCACGGGCCCGTGGTTCTCGAACGACAACCGGATCCTGTACCTCTCGATCCAGGCCGACCGGCCGTTCCAGAGCAGGGTCATCGCGATCCAGCGGACGGGCGGGAACTTCAACCAGCCGTACGACCGCTAGACGCGGATCGGAGCCAACGATGCGAGGGCCGGCCATGCCGGCCTCGTCGTCTCTACGCCGGCTCGGGCGCGGGCGCCTCGGCCGAGACGCGCCGCGGCGCACGCACCATCAGCCCAAGGCGGTTGACGACGTCGAGGGTCTCCCCCGCTTCGACGAGGCGCTCGAGCTCGGCGAGCTCGTCTTCGAGCCAGGACGGATCCACGGGCATGCTGTTGCAGCGGAGGATCTTCGGGTGTGCCGTGGGCTCGGCGTCCTCGTCCTTCGCCCAGAGCTCCTCGTGCAGCTTCTCGCCCGGGCGCACGCCGATGAAGTCCACCCGGACGTCCACGTCGGGCTCCTTGCCGGAGAGGCGGATCATGTTGTGCGCGAGATCGATGATCCTCACCGGCGGGCCCATGTCGAGGACGTAGATCTCGCCGCTCTCCCCGATCGCTCCGGCCTGGATGATGAGCTGGACGGCTTCCGGGATTGTCATGAAGTAGCGCGTCATCTCGGGGTGCGTCACGGTCACCGGGCCGCCGCGCGCGATCTGGCGGCGGAAGAGCGGGATCACGCTCCCCGACGAGCCGAGCACGTTGCCGAAGCGAACCGAGATGAACTGGGTGCCGTTGTCCTCTCGCGCGGCCGCCGCCTCGGCGATCCACTCGCACAGCGCTTTCGTCTGCCCGAGGACGTTCTTGGGGTTTACGGCCTTGTCCGTCGAGACGAGGACGAAGCGCTTGCACCCGAACTCGGAGGCGACCTCGGCGACCACGCCGGTGCCGAAGACGTTGTTGCGGACCGACTCGACCGGGTTCGCCTCCATGAGCGGCACGTGCTTGTAGGCGGCCGCATGGAAGACGACACCCGGGCGGTGGCGGTCGAACGTGCGCCGCATCTGGGTGCGGTTCTTCACGTCGGCGAGGACGGGGACGGTCGAGGTGAAGCGGCGCTCAAAGGCCAGCTCGCGCTCGATCTCCACGAGCGCGTTCTCCGTGTGATCGACGAAGATGATGCGGTCCGCGCCGAGCGCGGCGATCTGGCGGCAGAGCTCGGAGCCGATCGAGCCGCCCGCCCCCGTGACGAGGACTGTCTCGCCGGTGAGGTAGGAGGCGATCGACGCGAGGTCGAGCTCGACGGCTTCGCGCCCGAGCACGTCCTCCACCTGCACTTCGCGAAGCTGGCGCGCCAGGTTGAGGTCGCCGGAGATGAGCTCGTGCACGGCAGGCAGGGTCTTCACCGGGACGCCGACGTCGCGGCACACGTTCACGATCCGCTGCCGCGTGTCGCCCGCTGCGGAGGGGATCGCGATGATGACCTCGTCCGGACGGTTGTCGCGGAGGAGGTGGCCCAGGTCGTGGGTCGTGCCGAGCACCCGGACGCCGTGAAGGCGCAGGTTCTTCTTGCGGGGGTCGTCGTCGACGAGGCCGGTGGGCGAGTAGCCGAGGTTGGGGTTCTTCAGCATCTCGCGGAGGATGAGCTGGCCCGCGTCGCCGGCTCCCACGACGAGCACGTCGCGCCCCCGTGAGACGAGCCGCCGCCTGCCCGGGCGCTCGAAGATCGTCCGTGCGGCGAGGCGGGTCCCCGCAACGAGCCCGAGCAGGATCATCCAGTCGATGACGATGATCCCTCGCGGGAGCCGGAAGCCAGGCACGGGGTTCCAGAAGTAGAGCGCCATGACCGCGATGACGGACGCGACCGTGACCGCCAAGAGGGAACGCCAGATGTCGCGGATCGAGACGTAGCGCCACCAGTGGTCGTACAGGCCGAAGACGATGAAGGTGAGGATCTTCACGCCGACGACGACGAGGATCACGTCGAAGTCGAGGAACGGCTGGTAGCGCGGCGGAACGCCGTAGTCGAAGCGGATGTTGAAGGCGAGGACCCAGGCCAGGGCGACGAGCCCCGAGTCGACGACCGCCTGCCAGAGCCGATGCCGGTTGAGCGTCCGCATCAGGCGGCCTTCACGGTCGAGGCCGCCCGCAGGCACTCGACCACCCGCTCCTGCTGCTCCCGCGAGATGGCCGGCCAGATCGGGAGCGCGAGAGTCTCCCGGGCGGCCCGCTCGGTCTCGGGCAGGCTCCCGTGCTCGTAGCCGAGCGCGGCGAGGGCGGGCTGGAGGTGGAGGGGCGTCGTGTAGTACGCGGCGAAGCCGATCCCGGCCTGGTCGAGCGCGGCGGTCAGCCGTTCGCGCTCGTCCGTGCGGACGACGTACATGTGGTAGACGTGGCCGGGCTCGTCGGACGGCAGCTCGCAGACTTCTCCGAGCCCCAGCTCGGCGTAGCGCGCCGCGGCGGCACGCCTACCCTCGTTCCACTCGTCGACATGGCGGAGAAAGATGCGCAGTGCCGCTGCCTGGAGCTCGTCCAGGCGCGAGTTGTAGCCGACCGCGTCGAATGTCTGCTTGTCGCGCGACCCGTGGAAGCGAAGCAGGCGGATGCGGTCAGCGAGGTCAGCGTCGGCGGTCGTGACGAGCCCGCCGTCGCCGAGCCCGAAGAGGTTCTTCGTCGGGTAGAAGCTGAACGTCGCCGCAGCGGTGAGGGAGCCGGCGCGGCGGTCTCCCACCTTCGCGCCGAAGGCCTGTGCCGCGTCCTCCACGACCGGCACGACATCCGGCAGCGCCGCGGGATCGAACGGTCGGCCGAAGAGGTGGACGGGCAGCAAGGCCTTCGTCCGGTCGGTCACCTTCGCCGCCACGTCCGCGGGGTCGATGTTGAGCGTGGCCGGGTCGATGTCCGCGAAGACGGGCGTCGCGCCGCGGCGGGCGATCGACTCGGCCGTGGCATAGAAGGTGAAGGACGGACAGACGACCTCGTCGCCCGGGCCGACTCCGAGCGCGTCGAGGACGATGACGAGCGCGTCGGTGCCGTTCGCGACGCCGATCGCGTCTCCGGTGCCGAGAAAGCGCGCGGCCTCCTCCTCGAACGCCTTCACCTCGGGCCCGAGGATGAAGAGGCCGGACTCGAGCACTCCGGCGATCCTGTCCTTGAGCTCGTCGAGGAGCGGCGCGTATTGCGCCCTCACGTCCGTCAACGGGATCGCCACGGGGCCACTCTATCCTTCGGTGGGGCTATCGATCGCCCTTCGCCGCGCCCGTCTTCGCAGGAGCTTGAAGGCTCCGTAGCCGACCCCCAGAACGACGAGGAAGACGACCGCGTAGTCCGCATAGCGCCAGTTCTCGTGGAAGTGCTCCCAGCTCGATCCGAGTGCGACTCCGGCGCCCGCGATGCCGAAGCACCAGACCGCCGAACCGATCGCGGTCAGCACCGTGTAGCGGACGACCGGCATCTCGAGCACGCCTGCTGGGATCGAAATGAACGACCGCACGACGGGCATGACCCGTCCGAGCAGCACCGCCCAGTCGCCGTAGCGGTCGAACCAGGCTTCGGCTCGGTCGAGCCGCTCGGGCGTCACGTGCACCCAGCGCCCGCGCCGTTCCAGGAACGGCCGTCCTCCGTAAAAGCCGACCCCCCAGCCGATCAGGGAGCCGATGAGGTAGCCCAGCGTGCCCGCGGTCGCCATGGCGACGTAGGCCCAGAAAGTCGACTCGATCTCGGTTCCGAAGAGGAGCGTGACGCTCTGGCCGGCGAAGGCGCCTGCGGCCACCGCTCCTGCATAGAGCATCACGAGCTCGCTCGCGGCCGGGAAGACCGCGTCCACGAGCATGAGGCCGAACACGGCGTAGAGGCCGTAGTCCCCGATCGCCGAAGTGATCGTCTCGGTCATTCCGGCGAGTGTAGTTGCGCCCGCCGAAGGCCTGGACTAGAAGCGCCGGCGCACCGTAACCGGCTTCAAAAGCGCGACCGGGCCGATGGAGTTCACCGCGCGCACGCGCACGAGGTAGCGCCCGTCACGCACGACCTTGCCGGCGTCGTTCTTCACGTTCCAGGCCGTCGAGTGCCGGCCGATATCGAGGTGGTCGGAGCGCAGATGGCGGACCACCCGCCCAGAAACCTTCCGGATCGTCACCTTGACATCGGCCTCTCGCTCCTGGCGGAACGAGATTCCGAGGCTTCCCCCGTGACGTGTCGGCCGCAGGAGGTCGCGCGAGAGTCTCAGGTAGCCGAGCGTGGAGTTCGTGATGAAGCCGCGGGTCATCTCGCTCGAGCGCCCTTTCGAGTCCGTCGCCGAGGCGATCCAGCGCCACTTCCCGTCGGCGAGCTTCCGGGTCAGGCTCTTGACGACCTTGCCGCGCCGCCGCGTCCCGGTCGAGCTCCAGGCAACGTGGCCGTCAGAGGCCCGCACGAGCCTGAGGCGGACCTGCGAGCGGCGGACGACTTTCGCGTAGAGACGCTGGAGGTCGGCGACCCCGTCGCCGTTCGGCGAGTAGAGCGGAAGCCGCGGCTTCCGGGCGTAGATGCCGTAGTAGAAGATCATGAGCGAGTCGGCGACAGCGCGCTCGCGGCCTTCCGAAGGCCTGTTGAGGACCTGGCCGTCGAAGGCCATCGTGGTCGAGCCGCCGGCGTCCAGCGCCATCGCGGTCCGCGCGCCGAGGTCGACCATGAGGCGCGCCAGCTGCGAGTTCGTAACACCTCCGCTCCACGACACGCGCCCGTCCACCGCGACCATGACGATGCGACCGTTCGCCAGCTGGCCGACCGCGGTCCGCGGGTTCCGCGGAAGAAGCTGCGATGCGAGGAAATCTTCCCCTGCCTGGAAGACAGGCACACCGCCGGAGACGATCCGGGGCCCGCCGCCGATCGCGTCCTTCACCTCCGACCACCATGGCGTGAGGCCGACGTGCAGCTTGACCCAGTGGCCGAGCTTGGCCTCTTCGAAGAGAACCTTGCGCCGGTCGCCCGACACCTGCAGCACCGCGCCTCCGGCCGGGATGTGGTGATGGGTGTTCCAGGAGCGGAGCACGACTCTCCCAGAGAAATCCTTGTTCGGGCGAACCGGTGCGACACGCGAGAGGACGATCTCGCGTGCGCCGCGGACGCGCGGCGTCCTCGGCCCCCAGGTCGGCGAGTAGAGAACGACGCCGCTGTCCTGAACGAGCGGATGGTTGAACTCGCGCAGGATCCGGAGCTTGTTCGACCCGAACTGCCACGTGCCGGTGTAGCGGACGAAGCCCGTGCGGAGGAGCCCGTCCACCCCGATTCCGAGGCTCGAACGGCTGTACACGGCCCGCGTCGAGAGACGATTCCTGTGAAGGAAGATGCCGCTCGGGCGACCGCTCCCCCAGTTGAAGAGATCGCCGTTGATCCCCGCGAGGGTCGCGCGGCTGGACAACCGCCGCTGCATCGACGACACGGTCTCGCGCCCGGTGACGAGGCCGTTGGAGAGCACGGGCTTCAGGTCGTAGAGGCCGCCCGGCTTCGGCGCCTTGAGCACGTGCACGACGACACGCTCCCCACCGATCGTGTGCACCTCGCGCTTGTAGATGACCCCTGGCGCGAGCGCGGCGGCCGGTGCTGCAGACGGAAACGCGGCCGCTGCGACGACCGCGAGAAAGACAGCTTTCCTCAACACCCCTTCCAGCAGGGAAACAAAGTCCGACCTCGATTACAAGGGTTTGCTTACCTTGTCTTAACCCTGGAAACCGGACTAATTCCAGACGCGGACGTCGCGATAGAGCGTGTCGCGCTGCACGGCGGTCTTGCCGAGTGCCTTGATCGCCCGGATGAAGTCGTCGGCGGTCGCGCGGTGGGTCGTGCCGGCCGCGGAGACGACGTTCTCCTCGATCATGACCGAGCCCATGTCGTCGGCTCCGAACCCGAGCGCGACCTGGCCCACCTTCATCCCCTGCGTGACCCAGCTCGACTGGATGTGGTCGAAGTTGTCGAGGTAGATGCGGCTGACCGCCTGCGTCAGCAGGTAGTCGAAGGACGTTGGCCGCATCTCGTCCGTGACCCGGTCGGCGAGCCGGTTCCCGTCGCGCTGGAACGTCCAGGAGATGAAGGCGCGGAAGCCGTGCGTCTCGTCCTGGAGCTCGCGAATGCGACGCATGTGCTCGACGCGCTCCTCGAGAGTCTCGACGTGCCCATACATCATCGTCGCGGTCGAGGAGACACCGAGCCGGTGCGCGTCGCGCATGACGCCGAGCCACTCCGCCGACTTCGTCTTCTTCGGCGAGATGATGTCGCGCACCCGGTCGACGAGGATCTCGGCCCCGCCGCCGGGGAGCGAGTCGAGGCCCGCGTCCCGCAGCCGGGTCAGCGTCTGCGGGATCGTCAGCTTCGAGCGGCGCGCGACGTGCTGGATCTCCGGCGGCGAGAGAGCGTGCAGGTGGATCTTGTAGCGCGCCTTGATCGAGCTGAAGAGATCCTCGTAGTAGTCGACCCCGAGATCGGGATGGTGGCCGCCTTGCATGAGGAGCGCGGTGCCGCCGATCGAGAGGGTCTCCTCGATCTTCTTGAAGATGACCGACTTCGGCAGCAGGTAGCCCTCGGAGCGGTCGCCCGGCCGCCGGTAGAACGCGCAGAAGTCACAGTCCGTGTGGCAGATGTTCGTGTAGTTGACGTTCCGGTCGATGATGAAGGTCACGCGGCCGCGGTCGACCTTGCGGTTGCGGAGCTCGTCGGCGGCCCTGCCGACCGAGACGAGGTCGCGGCTTTCGAGGAGCGCCATCGCCTCGGCGTCCTCGATCCGCTCCCCCGACAGCGCCTTGTGGAGGATCGAGGCGACGCCGTTCGAGCTGCCGTTCTCGCTCACGCCTCCACCGCCTCGGAGACGAGGAAGCGAAGCTCGGGCACCTTCTCGAGGGCGCCGACGTCGGTTGCCAGCTCGAAGAACGTCAGCAGGCCCGCGCGCTCCCGGGGGCCGAATCGGTAGCGGAGCTTCTCGAAGTAGCGGGCGAGGAAACCGGGCGGGTAGCCGTAGCGCTCGCTGGCTTCCCGGGCCAGCCGCTCGGGCTCGGCGCGCGCCCGGCGATGCGCGTCGAGGAGCGCAGTTTCGAGCTCGGCGACCCCGGCGGCCGGAGGATCGGCGCAAGCGAACACCGCATAGACCATCGGCAGCCCGGTGCGCTCGAGCCACAGGCGCCCGAGGTCGTGGTGTGGAGTCGGATCCTCGAACATGCTCTTCAGCGCCGCATCGCCGATGAGGAGCTTGGCGTCGGCGTCGTGGGCTTCTTCGAGCGGCACCTGTTCGGCGTCCGGGAAGAGGACGCGCACCAGCACGGCCGAGGTCGCGCTCTCCGGGGTGACCGCGACGGAATCGATGCGGTCGACTGGCGCGCGCGAGACGAGCTGGATCGAGTCCACGGCTCCTTCGGAGGAGACACAGAGACGCGGAAGGATCCGGAGCCCGTCGGCGTGCCGGCCGTACGCGATCGATGAGATCGGTGCGAGGTCGATCTCGCCGGCGATCAGCCGCTCGTTGAGCTCAGTGGGGACTCCGCTGACCTCCTCCACCTCGGCCTCGAGCTCGAAGAAGACGGGCGCCATGTTCACGTAGGAGATGCGGCCGAGGCGAATCACGCGAGAGCCCCGTTCCACCGCTCGACCTCGTTGTAGAGCGTGTCGCGCTGGACGGGAATCCGGCCGGCGGCGCGCACGACCCGGACGAGCTCGTCGATCTTCTGCTCGGTCTCCGTCACCGCGCCCGCGGCGTGGAAGATCTGCTCGCGGACGACCGTCCCCTGCACGTCGTTCGCGCCGAAGTGGAGCGCGACCTGAGCGAGCGGCAGGCCCATCATGATCCAGTAGGCCTTCACGTTCGGGATGTTGTCGAGGAGGAGCCGCGAGACGGCGATCATCTTCAGGTCGTCGGAGCCGGGCGTGAAAGTCCAGCCACGCCGCTCGAAGACGGTGTTCTCGGGATGGAACGCGAGCGGGATGAAGGCGAGGAAGCCGCCGGTCTCGTCCTGCTGCTCGCGGAGGCGAAGCAGGTGGTCGACCCGCTCCTCGTAGGTCTCGACGTGGCCGTAGAGCATCGTGCAGTGCGTCGGGATCCCGAGGGCATGCGCCGTCCGGTGCGTGTGGAACCAGAAGTCCGGATGCTCCTTGCCGGGGGCGATCAGCCGACGGACGCGATCGGCGAAAACCTCCGCGCCGCCACCGGGGAGCGAGCCGAGCCCGGCGTCCTTGAGCTGGACGAGCACCTCTTCGTGCGAGAGACCGGAGAGCTTCGTCATGTGGTGGATCTCGCTGGCCGTGAAGCACTTCAGGTGCACGTCCGGCAGCGCCTCGTGCAGACTCCGGATGATGTCCACGTAGTAGTCGAAGCCGACGTGCGGGTTCTCGCCGCCGACCATGTGGATCTCCGTGAAGCGCGAGAGCTCCCGCTGCGCGACCGCGTCCTCGACCATCTCGGCCGGCGTGAACGTGTAGGCGTCGCCCTGCTTCTGCGTGACCGCGAACGCGCAGAACTTGCACTTCACGCGGCAGACGTTCGTCTGGTTCAAATAGAGGTTCTGGACGAAGTAGACCTCGTCCGTGCCGCCGCGCCGCCGGCGCGCCGCGTCCGCAAGCTCGCCGAGCTGGAGGAGGTCGTCGGACTCCATGAGCACGAGCCCGTCCTCGAAGTCGAGGCGCTCGTTTTCCTCGACCTTTTCCCAGATCGCATCGAGTGCGCGTTGCCCGGTGGCGACGGCCATCGTCATCCCTCCCTGTCCACAACGATATGCGTCAGGGTCTCCAGCGAGGCGGTGTCCGGCCGGCCGTCGAGCGCAGCACGCGCCTCGGCCGCATAGCGGAGCGCGAATTCGCGGGCTTCGTCGAGCGCGCCGGTCGCCGCCACGCGGTCGAGCGCATCGGGGACGTCCTCGCCGGCGAGCGCCCTCGCCACGAACTCGTCCCGGCGCGCGGCGAGGATGAGCGGGAGGGTGGGCGTGCCGTCGCGGAGGTCGACCCCCGCCACCTTCCCGGTCGTGTCGAAGTCGCCGCAGCAGTCGAGGATGTCGTCCGCGATCTGGAAGGCGATACCGAGCGCGAGGCCGAAGGCGCCGAGACCGGCGCCGTTGGTGCCGCTGCCGACAAGACATGCCGCCTCGAAGAGCTTGCCGGTCTTCAGGGAGCACCGGGCGAGATAGTCGTCCACCGAGGTCTCGGGCCGAAATGCCTGGCGCCGCTGCAGCGCCTCGCCGCGGGCGAGGGCGAGCGTGGCCTCCGAGAGGATCGCGACCGCCTCCGCGTCGCCGGTGGCCGCGAGCTGTGCGAACGCCCGCGCGAAGAGATAGTCGCCGGCGGCCCTCGCGGTCGCCTCGCCGTGCTCCGCCCAGACGGTCGGCCGCCCACGGCGCAGGTCGGCGCCGTCGAGAAGGTCGTCGTGAACAAGCGTCGCCATGTGCACGAGCTCGACCGCAGCACCCCCGGCAACGGCGCGCTCGCCATCCCGCTCCTCCACAGGGGTGGAAAGGAAGACGAGCAGCGGCCTGAGCCGCTTGCCGCCGGCCGCGAGCGTGTCCGCGCCGACCTCGCCGAGACGTCCGGGAATGGCGCTGACGGCGTCCTCGAGCCGGTGCTCGAGCAGGTCGAGGTAGCGGTCGAGCCCGGGAGCCTGCCTGATGGTCGCCAGCGCATTCATCGCTTCGTCCCCACGTGGAGAGCGACGATGCCGCCGCCCATGAGCTTCCACCCTACGCCGTGGAAACCTGTCCGACCGAACGCCGCGGCGAGATCGGAAGGCCCGGGGAACCGCCGCACGCTTGCGGGGAGGTAGGTGTAGGCCGTCCCGCCCGGGAGAACCTTGCCGGCCAGGGGCACGAGGCCGTCGAACCAGAGTCGGAAGAACGGCTTGAGCATACCCTCCGGACGCGTGATCTCGAGGCACGCGACGCGTCCGCCCGGACGCAAAACCCGCCCCAGCTCGGAGAGGCCGGCCTCGAGGTCGGGGACGTTGCGGATGCCGAAGCCGACGGTGACCGCGTCGAAGCTCGCGTCGTCGAACGGGAGCGCCATGACGTCGCCGAGCACCCAGTCGATGCTGTCGGACTTCCCGCGCGCCCGCATCAGCATGCGCTCGGAGAAGTCGAGGCCGGTCACGCGCCCTCCGGCCCGCTTGGCCGCGATCGCCAGGTCGCCGGTGCCGCAGCACGCGTCGAGCACCGCGTCGCCCGGGCGCACGACCGTTTCGGCGGCGAGGCGTCGCCAGCGCCGGTCGAGCCCGGCCGTCATCGCGTGGTTCATGAGGTCGTAGACGGGCGAGATGCGATCGAACATCGCACGCACCTCCGACGGCGGGAGGACGCCTTCCGTCACTCCTGCCCCCACCGCTTCGTCAGCCTGTTTTCGATTGCCAGCTGGTCCAGGCACCTCCCGACCACGAATTCGATCAAATCGTCGATGGTCTGGGGCCTGTGGTAGAAGCCGGGGGCGGCCATGAGCACGACGGCTCCGGCACGGCGCAGCCGCAGCAGGTTCTCGAGGTGGATGTCGGAGAGCGGCGTCTCACGGGGAACGACGATGAGCTTCCGTCCTTCCTTGATCGCGACCGAGGCGGCCCGGTGGATCAGGTTCGACATCGTCCCTGAGGCGATCGTCCCCGCGGTACCCATGGAGCACGGGCAGATGACGTAGGCATCGACCTTCGCCGAGCCGCTCGCATATGGCGCTCGCCAGTCATTGGGGGCGTGCACCGTCACGCCGGCCCGGTCGCCGACGAACCGGCGCAGCACCTCGTCGCGATCGAGATCCGGATCCCCGTAGAGCTCGGTGGCGACGACCTCGAGACCGGCTGAGGAGGCGCAGAGCCCGACCTCCACCTCCGCGGCGACGAGCGCATCGAGAAGGCGTGCCGCATACGGGGCGCCGGAGGCACCCGTGATTCCGAGGAAGACGTTCATCTCTCCCGCTCCGGGAGCGCTAGCCCCCGCCGCCGCCGCCCTGTGGGCCCTTCGACTCCTCCAGGAACGCGGCGAGCTGCTGGTACTGCTCGTCCGTGAAGCTCGGGAAGGGCGGCATCGGCGAGCCCGGGTTCACACAGCTCGGGCATTTGAGATGGGCGATCTGAAACTCCTCTCCGCGGCCTTTCGAGCCTTCGTCGGAGAGGTCTGGCGCTCCGAGATTCGGGCTGCCGGCGCCGAGGTAAATGTGACAGCCCATACAGCCCGTCTGGGCGAAGATCTTCGCCCCCTCCTCGCCGTCGGCGGAGAGGTTCTGCTGCTGCACCCACTGCGGGACGAGCACGAGGTTCTCGCTGCCGAGCGACTCCTCGGCTGTCGCGCCCTTGTAGGTGAGGACACCCATCGAGGCGACGACGAGAAGCGCCGCCACGACGGCCACGGGCCGGCGGGCGATCCTCCGCTCTCGCCGGCGGTCGTAAAACGGCACCATGATCAGGAGGACGAGGAGGATGGTCGGGATCCCGACCGTGGCGAGGATGACCGTCTCGGGCCACTTGAAGATCCTGAGGAGATAGAAGAGGAAGTAGAAGTACCAGTCCGGCCGCGGGATGAACTGTGTCGTGCCCGGGTCGGCCTGCTCCGCGTAGCGGGGGCCGAGGACGCCCGAGTCGCCCGGCTCGGGGCCCGACGTGAAGTACCAGATGGAGGCGAGCGCGATGATCACGGACACGACCACGAAGCTCATGACCGTGTCGTGGAACATCGCGTGCGGGAAGAAGGGCTTCCCGCGCCGCTGCACGTCCTCCTTGTAGAGCTTGAACTGGGTGCGGTTGTCGTCCTTCTTGGCCATCGGCTAGGCCTCGGGCCTTCGCGGCGCGATGGCACCGTTGCCGCGCGGCTTCGGGTCGACGAGCCCCTTCCGGAGCGCCCGGCCGTCCCCGACCTCCTCGTAGCCGGCGGCGGCCTTCGTCCACGGCGGTGCGGTGATACCGAGGCGCACGACGAGATAGAGGTGCAGGCCGATGAGCGCGAACAAGCCGCCCGGGATGACGAGCATGTGCAACGAGTAGAAGCGGGCTAACGTGTCGTTCCCGATCTCGGCACCGCCGCGGAGGAACTCGCCGAGGTAGGGGCCGACGATCGGTGCGTTCGCGTTGATGTTGATTGCGACGACCGTGGCCCAGTACGCAGTCTGGTCCCACGGCAGCAGGTAGCCGGTGAGGCCCTCCCCGAGCGCCATCGTGAGGAGGATCACGCCGACGAGCCAGTTGAGCTCGCGCGGGTACTTGTAGGCGCCGAACAGGAAGACGCGGCCCATGTGCAGAAAGAGCAGGATGATGAAGACACTCGCCCCCCATCGGTGCATGCCGCGCACCAGCCAGCCCAGGGTGAGGTCGTTCGTGATGTGCTGGATGGAGGCGTAAGCCTCGTCCGGCGCGGGCTGGTAGTACATGGCGAGGATCACGCCGGTAACCGCCTGGACGAGGAAGGCGGTGAGCGTCGCCGAGCCGAGGGTGTGGAACCAGTTGGTCTCGGCGGGGACCTTGCGGAAGAGAAAGTACTTGACCCCGCCGACCAGCCCGGAGCGCTCCTCCAGCCAGTCGACCGGGATCATCACGCCCTGCTCGAGCTGCTGCCGGCGCTTCGACTTCGTCGCCACTAGCTGCCGCCCTCATATGGAGGGACCGGCCAGAGGTACTGCTCGAGACCGTCGACGTGCTGGCCCGGGTCGTAGCGCTTGTACGCGTAGATCTTCGCGTCGGCGCCTTGCCCGGTGACCTTGCCGACGCTGTAGCGCTTGCCGAGGACAAGGTTCCCATTCCTGATCATGAACTCGTAGCGATCGAGGGCTCGGACGGGTGGGCCCGCAACGCGGTTGCCCTCGGCGTCGTAGGCGCCTCCGTGGCACGGGCACTGGAAGCCGGACACGCTTGCTACCGGCGTGATCGTCACCGGCCCGGCGTCAGTCGTGATCTCTTTGACGTCGCCGGGCAGGCCCTGCGGCTGGGTCGGGCAGCCGACGTGGGCGCAGCGGTTCGAGATGATCGTGAAGCTCGGGACGCCGTTCTGCTGGCCGTTGTTCCGGATGAAGGCCGCCCGCCGGCCGACGTCCTGCGGCTCGTCCTTCTTCGAGTTGAACTGCGCGATGACGTACTGCTGATCGGGGAAGTTGTCGAGCGGCCCGAGGTCGACGTCGTCGTCGCCCTGGCCGACGAAGGCGGGCGCGATCATGAAACCGAGCGCCGGGACCGTGACGAGCGCGCCGATCGCCGCGCCGATGCCGAGGGTCGAAAGCTCGAGGAAGACACTGCGCGGGTATCGCTCCGGCTCCTCGGGACTCTCCTCCTCGACCGCAAGCTCGGAGACGGGCTCCTCGACGACGACGGTCTCGGGCTCGGGAGCGGCGCGCACGTCCCGGGTCACCTCGCGGATCCAGGCGAAGCCGAAGAGGAGCGCGAGCGCGCCGCCGGCGACGGCGAGCCACCAGTTGATGATCAGCCCAATGAGGATGAGGGCGATCCCGCCCGCGAAGGCGAAGGGGAGGATCGTCGGGGCCGGGAGGTGCTGCTCGGAATCCTCGTGGGCCGGCTCAGCCGGCCGCTCTAGATCGTCCGCCACCCAGCTCCCTTCATAGTGCGGCCCCTGTCACAAGCTCCGGCATTGTTCCCGGCTTTCCGCGCGTGTGTCAACGACGTACCGTTTGCCGCAAGACCCTGGAAATTCCGCCGTTCTGGGCTCGGGCGGCGCAAGGCCGTACTCGCTCCAGCGCCGGTCGACTAGGTCACGAACTTCCTGGCTCATCTCGATGCGCTCAGGCCATTCGCGAGCGCCCTCGCTTTCCCACTTGTGGGTCGCGTCGATTCCGACCTTGCCGCCGTAGCAGTACATGGATGCCGCGTGGTCGAGCTGGTCGGTCGGCCCCTCAGAGATGACCAGGTCACGGCCCGGGTCGACGTTCGCGCAGGCGTGGAAGAAGACTTGCTCGTAGTCGTGGACGTCGACGAACTCGTCCACGACGACCACCGACTTCGAGAGCGACAGCATCCCGAGGCCCCAGATCGCATGCATGACTTTCTTCGCGTGACCAGGGAAGCCCTTGCGGATCGAGACGATGACGCAGTTGTGGAACGCGCCCGCCACCGGAAGGTCGTAGTCGACGATCTCCGGGACCGTCATCTTGATCGCCGGCAGGAAGATCCGTTCCGTCGCCTTGCCCAGCCAGGCGTCCTCCGCCGGTGGGACGCCGACGACAATCGACGGGTAGACGGCCTCGCGCCGCATCGTCATGCAGGTGAGGTGGAAGATGGGGAACGGCTCGGGCGGCGAGTAGTAACCCGTGTGGTCGCCGAAGGGGCCCTCGGTCCCGAGCTCGCCTTTCTCGATGTAGCCCTCGAGGACGATCTCGGCGTTCGCCGGCACCTCGAGGTCGACGGTCTTCGCGGGGACGAGCTCGACCGCCTCGCCGCGCAGGAAGCCGGCGAGCATGAACTCGTCGATGTGCTTCGGGAGCGGCGCGCTCGCGGAGTACGTCGTCACCGGGTCGCAGCCGAGCGCGACGGCCACGTCGAGGCGATCGCCCATGCCGCGCCAGTCGGCGGCGCCGTCCTTGTGGATCTGCCAGTGCATGAAGGTCGTGCGGGAGTCGATCTTCTGCATCCGGTACATGCCGACGTTGCGCGTCCCGGTGCGCGGGTCCTTCGTGATCACCGCGGGCAGCGTGATGAACGGGGCCGGGTCTCCGGGCCAGCAGTGCTGGACCGGCAGGAGGTCGAGGTCGGGCTCGAGCACAACGTCCTGCACCGGGCCGCTGCGAACCGACTTCGGCATCGAGTCGGCGAGGCGCTTGAGCTTCCCGAGGCCCTTCACCTTCTCGACGATGCCCTGCGGCGGCTGCATCTCGAGCACGTCGCCAAGCTTCTGGCCGACGGCGTCGAGGGAGGGCTCGCCGAAGGCCATCGCCATCCGCCTCTCCGTGCCGAACTGGTTGGCGAGCAGCGGGTGCTCCGCGCCCTTGAGGTTCTGGAAGAGGAGAGCCGGGCCGCCTGACTTGACCGTCCGGTCGACGATCTCCGTCACCTCGAGATAGGGGTCGACTTCGGCCTCGATCTCGACCAGCTCGCCGGCGCGGCGAAGCTCGTCAATCCAGGAGCGAAGGTCAGCCGCGGGCACGAGATTGAGTCTATCCGGGTAGGTCTCGCGCCCTAGTACGCGCGGCGTGCCGCGCGGCGCTCCTTGCGGCGGTGGCCCATGTAGCGGAGCAGCTGGCCGATCAGCACGACGCCGAGGAAGACGGCGCCCGTCGCGAGCATGACGAGGACAACGTCCCGGCCTTCCTCCGCCGGGGTCTTCTCCGCCGCGAGCAAGATCGCTGTGGCGAGCGCGCTCATGCGGGCACGATCCTACTCCACTCGCTCGGCATGGAGGGCAAGGGCCCGGCCGCGAGCCTCGTCGCTCCCCTCGGCGCCTCCGTCGAGCGACGCGACCGTCGCGGCCCAGGCCTCGCCGTCGCCGGGAAGACCCCCGGCACGCAGGTGGGCGCAGAGGGAGAGAAGCTCGGCGAGGGCCCCGACGGCCTCGACGTCGCCGAGCGAAGCGATGCGGACGAGGCCGTGTGCGAAGAGGTAGTCACCGAGGAGAATTCGCGTGTCTCGGTCGTCGGCCCGGAAGAGACGCGGGTTGCCGTAGTGCAGCAAGTAGCCCTCATAGATGGTCTCGAGACCGACGGCGTAGCGCTCCTCCGCGAGCGGCGAGAAGACGGCCAACTCCTCGCGCTCGGGCTCGGGCCGAAGGGCTGCGGCCCAGAGCTCGCTCTCCTGCCCGGCCTCGACCGCGATCGTCTCCCAGAGCGACGGGCCGCTAGGCGCCAAGGAACTCCCGGGCCGCCTCAACCGTGCGCTCGACCTCCGCCGGGCCGTGCGCAGTCGATACGAACATCGCCTCGAACTGAGACGGGGCGACGTAGACGCCGCGCTCGAGCAGGTGGCGGAAGAGCTTTCCGTAGCGCTCGATGTCGGCTCCCTGTGCGGAGGCAAAGTTCCAGACCGGTCCCTCGTGCATGAAGGCGGTGAGCATCCCGCCGACGCGCTGCACGCTGACCCCGGGCAGCGACAGGCCCGCCTCGAGGGCGGCGCCGGTCTCCTCCAGGCGGCTGTACACCTCGGGATCGCGAAGCCGCCGCAGGGCGACGAGAGCCGCTGCGGTCGCCAGCGGGTTCCCGGAGAGCGTGCCTGCCTGGTACACCGGCCCGGCCGGCGCGAGCTCGTCCATGACGTCCGCTCTTCCGCCGAAGGCCGCGAGCGGGAGGCCTCCGCCGACGATCTTCCCGAGCACCGTGAGATCCGGATTGATCCCGTAGAGCGCCTGCGCCCCGCCCCGCGCCACGCGAAAGCCCGTGATCACCTCGTCGAAGACGAGAAGGGCACCGGATGCGTCGCAGAGGACCCTCAGGACCTCGAGAAACCCTGGCGCGGGCGGGACGACACCCATGTTCCCTGCGACCGGCTCAACGATCACCGCTGCGAGCCCTTCGCCGTAGCGCTCGACCGCGGCGGCAGCAGCGTCGACGTCGTTGTAGGCGGTGACGATCGTGTCCCCGGCCGCACCGCGTGGCACGCCCGGGCTCGACGGTAGCCCGAGGGTCGCGAGACCGGAGCCGGCTTCGGCGAGAAGCGCGTCGGCGTGGCCGTGGTAGCAGCCGGCGAACTTGAGGATGCGGTCCCGGTGGGTGGCACCGCGCGCGAGCCGGATCGCGCTCATGGCCGCCTCCGTGCCGGACGAGACGAGCCGTACCTTCTCCACCGACGGCACCGCGTCCACGATCTCCTCGGCGAGCTCGACCTCGCGCTCGGTGGGTGTACCGAAGGTCGTCCCATCTGAGGCCGCCTCCTGCACGGCCTCGACGATCTCGGGGTCGGCGTGGCCGAAGACCAGTGGCCCCCACGACATCACCCAGTCGATGTAGCGGCGGCCCTCGGTGTCCTCGAGGTAGGCGCCTTCGCCGCGGCGTGCGAAGAACGGCTCGCCGGCCGAAACGGCATTCCACGCCCGTACGGGGGAGTTGACGCCACCCGGGATGAGCGCCCGGGCGCGCCGGAAGAGACCCGTGCGGTTCAGGACTTCAGCCAGCCCGCCAGCTCCTTCGCCCAGTACGAGACGATCACATCCGCCCCCGCGCGCTTGATCGCCGTCAGGCTCTCGAGTGCGGCGGCGCGCTCGTCGAGCCAGCCGCGGGCGGCGGCGGCCTTCACCATCGCGTACTCGCCGCTCACGTTGTAGGCGAAGATCGGCACATCGAAGCGCGCCCTCGCCGCGGCGATGACGTCGAGCGACGGAAGCGCCGGCTTGATCATCAGCGCGTCCGCTCCCTCCTGGAGGTCGAGCTCGCACTCGCGGAGCGCCTCGCGGGCGTTGGCGGGATCCATCTGGTAGCTGCGCCGGTCGCCGAACGCAGGCGCCGACTCGGCCGCCTCGCGGAAGGGCCCGTAGAAGGCAGAGGCGGCCTTGGCCGCATAGGACACGACGGGCGTGTGCTCGAAGCCCTCGGAGTCGAGTGCCCCCCGGATCGCGCCGACGCGCCCGTCCATCATGTCGCTCGGGCACACGGCGTGCGCGCCCGCCTCGGCGTGGCTGACCGCGGTCTTCGCGAGCAGCTCCAGCGAGAGGTCGTTCACGATCTCGTCCCCGTCGACGACTCCGCAATGACCGTGCGACGTGTACTCGCAGAGGCAGACGTCCGTGAGGAGCACCATCTCGGGCGTGCGCTCCGACAGAGCGCGCAGTGCCTGCTGGACGATGCCCTCCTCGTCGTAGGCGCCCGAGGCCGAGTCGTCCTTCTCCTCCGGGATCCCGAAGAGGAGGACGGCGCCCATGCCGAGCCCCAGGAGCTCCTCGGCCTCATCTGCGAGGCGGTCGACCGAGCGCTGCGCGATGCCCGAGAGGCCCTCGAGCGGCTTCTCGACTCCCGAGCCGGGACACGCGAAGAGCGGATAGACGAAGTCGCGCAGATCGAGCCGCGTCTCTCGGACGAGCTCCCTGAGCGCGCCGGTGCGCCGGAAGCGTCGCAGGCGGGTGGCCGGAAAGGCGCTCATGCCAGCAATCTTCGCATTCCAAGCCGGGCCGCCGCCCCGAAGGCCGCTGCGAGGCCGACGAGCCAGGCCGCTTCGCGGGCGAGGGTCGACCAGGGGTCGTTGTCGTACAGCGAGGACTGGAAGAAGTCGACGGCGTGCGAAAACGGGAACGCCTTCGAGATCACGTGCGCGGCCTCGACGGTTCCCTCCGGGAGAAGTCCGAGCAGGACGAGCGGAAGCGCGACGAGGAAGGCGACGAGTACGGCCGTCCGCGCCTCCCGCGCGACCACGCCGACGAGGACGCCGAAGGCCCCGAACGCCGCGCCCGCGATGACGAGCCCGAGGACGAGCAGCGGCAGCCTCTCCCACGGCTCGCCACCGGTGACGTCGAAGACGGTCGCGAGGACTCCGAAGACGAGCGCGATCACGAGCCCGAGGGCGACCGCGACGAGCGCGGCCAGCACGACCTTGACGACGACGAGGTTCGTCAGGCCCACGAGGCCGCGCGCCAGCCGGCCGATGACGTTCTCATCCCGCTCGGATGCGATCGCCGCCGCTGCGAGGAGGACGCAGATGAACGCCAACGTCAGCGCGAGCGCGTAGGCCTGGAGCTGTGCTGAGAGGAGCCACGAGCGGCCGGCCTCCGTGTCGACCTCGAGCTTGATTGGATTCGCCGTCGCACGCAGCGACTCGTCCGAGGCGCCGAGGGCGAGCTGCGCCTGGCCGACGAAGTTCGAGAGCTCCTGCGCCTGCTCGGCGATCGCGGGATCCTTTGTCGCCTGCTCGATCTCCGTGAGAAGCTCACCCGCCCGCTGGAGCCCGACGACGTCGAACTCGTCGCCGAGGAAGGTCCCGGTGCCGCCCTCGACGATGAGCCTCACGTACTGAAGGTTCGCGTCGATGTAGGCCTCCTGAAGGCGTTGGTTCAGCTCGTAGACGAGCGCCTGGGTCTGCTGCTCGACGCGCGTCGCGATCCCGCCGCGCGCGGTCTTCAGCTCGAGCTGCGGGCTCTCCACCATCCCACGCAGCCGCGAGGCGAACCCGCGCGGCACGATGATCTCCGCGTTCACCTCGCCGTTCGCCAGCTTGCGGTCGGCCTCTTCCTGGTCCATCGGGACGAGCTCGGCGTTCTCGTTCACCTGGTCGAGGACATCGGGCACGTTGAACGACTGGCCTCCGACGGTGAGCTCTTCGGGAAGGTGGTCGAGATCGACGAAGGCGATCGTCGGCCGGTCTCCCGCGTACCGGACGACGGCGCCGACGAGCGTGGCGAAGACGAGCGGGTAGACGATCAGTGCGGCGACGAGCACCGGCGAGCGGCCGAGGATCCGGAGGTCTTTTTTCAGGAGGAGGCGGACCTTCTTCATGCGAAGACATCCGCTTCGGGAGCGGCCTTGAACTGCTCGAGGCTGCCATCGAAGACGAGCTCCCCTCCGACGAGGACGGCGACACGGCTCGCGAAGCGCTCGAGCTCCTCGAGGTTCTGCGTCGCGAAGACGACGGCGCCCTCGCGCTCGCGGACCTGCGCAGCCACCTCCCAGAGGAGGCGCCGCTGGCGTGGATCGAGCGAAGCGGTCGGCTCGTCGAGGAGAAGGACCTCTGGCCCGGCGAGGAGGGCAACCGCGACGTTGAGGCGCTGCTGGTTTCCGGCCGAAAGCTCGGCAGTCAGGCGACCGTCGTCCGGGAGGTCGAGCAGGCCGAGGTAGCGGTCCGCGACTTCCTTCGCCTCGGGGACTCCCTCGAGCCGGGCGAAGAGCTCGAGGTTCTCGCGCGGCGAGAGACGCTGGTAGTGCGCCGGCTTCTGTGGGACCCAGCCCACCTTCGGGCCGCGATGGTTCGCGGACGCAGAACTCACCGAACCGTCGCTCGCGTCGAGCGCGCCGGCGAGGATCGAGAGCAGCGTGGACTTGCCGGCGCCGTTCGGCCCGATGAGCGCGAGGGCGTCTCCCGGGTGCACCTCGAGGGTCGTCGGGGCCAGCGCGACGATGCGCCCGTACCTTCGCGACACACCGTTCGCGCTGAGGAGCGGAGCTTTCAGCGTCCGACGCCCCTGGCAGGGTGAAAGCGAAGGACGGCTACCACGCCGCAAGGCTAGCTCACCATGCCCAGAGCGCCCCGTCCCTACAATCAAGTGCAGGAAATCCCTGCAAATACGAAAAATGTGGTCGGACTGCGTCCGCCCGCCTGGGACTGGTCTTTCGAGACGGAGGGCTCCCTCGCGCTCGCTCCTGAGCCCGACGAAGACGGCGGTAACCGTTTGAAAGCAATGGTGACCTCCGCTAGCGTCCCGCGGATGGCCCAGCTCCAGGCTCCCGGGCTTGCCTACCGCGCCGCTGAACGGCAAGCGATGCGCGCGAGGGTTCGCAGGGCGCGACGCACGGCCGCATTGGCGGTCGTGGCATGCGTCTGCCTCGTCGTGCTCATGCTCACAGCGTTCGGTTCCGGCAAGACCTCCGAGGTCACGAATACGGGCCCGGCGCCGACGGCGCGGCTCCTGCCCGCCGGTCCGCCGCGGGCGCAGATCGTCGCCCTCCAGGACACGCTCCGCCTGCAGCTCCCGATCAACCAGAACCGGGTGACCGCGATCGGCTACCACTCGTCG
Organism: Gaiellaceae bacterium; assembly: GCA_035296905.1. Lineage (GTDB taxonomy): Bacteria > Actinomycetota > Thermoleophilia > Gaiellales > Gaiellaceae > DATEOR01. The sequence goes on along the minus strand of DATHAA010000092.1, from coordinate 13,410 downwards.
AGCGCGAGCGCGCTCGCGCTCGATCCGATCGGGACGCAGGCGAACGCCGGGCTCCTGAAGCGTGTAGTCAACCGCTTCTTCGGCGACCCGAGCTCGGGCATCCGCTACTACCAGATCAGCGGAGGCGTCGGCCCGGAGACGGGCGGCCTAGACGTCGGCGGGCCGACGGGCACCGACGTGTACGCGCCCGTGGACGGAAGCGTCGTGGCCGTGTCGGACCAGATTGTGAACGGGAAGCCATACGGAGTCCGAATCGACATCCAGCCCTCCGGCAACCCGGGGGTCGTCGTGACGTTGACCGACCTCCGGCCGGACCCGGCGCTGACCGTCGGGATGACCGTCTCGGCCGGGCGGACGAAGATCGGCCGGATCATCGACCTCTCCTCGGTCGAGCAGGCCGCGCTGGGCCGCTACACGCAGGACCGCGGCCAGCACGTCCACATCGAAGTGCACGCGGCCGGTTCGCTCGCGATTCCGTAGAGCACGAACCTGGTCATCCTCTTCATCGCAGACGTCTTCGGCCCGCCGGGCCGGCGGGCGCTCGAGGCTCGGCTGCCCTCGCTCAAGGAGGAGCTCGGCGCCGGCTTCTGCATCGTGAACGGCGAGAACGCTGCCGACGGCGTGGGCATCACCGCGAAGCTCGCGGACAAGATCCTCGCCGCGGGCGCCGACGTGATCACACTCGGGAACCACGTCTGGCGGCAGAAGGACATCATCCCGGTGCTCGAGCGCAACGGGCCCGTCATACGGCCCGAGAACCTCGGCGGTCCCGGGCGGGGCCTCACCGTCCAGCCGGCAGCCGACGGCACACCGGTCGCGGTCGTCAATCTTCAGGGCGCCCTCTTTCTCTCGCCGCCGACGAGCCCGTTTCTCATCGTCGAGGAGCTCGTCGAGGAAGCCCGGCGCGAAGCCAAGGTCGTGGTCGTGGACTTCCATGCCGAGGCGACGAGCGAGAAGGTCGCGCTCTCCCGCATGCTCGACGGCCGCGTGACCGCGGTGATCGGCACGCACACCCACGTGCAGACGAACGACGCCCGGGTGCAGCCGGGCGGCACGGCCGCGATCACGGACGCAGGCATGACGGGCCCGCACGACTCCGTCATCGGCGTCCGCGCAGAGCTTGCGATCGAGCGGATGCGGACGGCCATGCCGGTCCGCTTCCATCCCGCCGACGGCGGCGTTCGCATCGAAGGCGCCGTGGTCGAGTGCGACGCCGAGGGCCGGGCTACGCGGTGCGAGCCGCTGCGCGTCCCCGTCGACTGAGAGCAATCAAAAGGATCACGTAGAGCGCGACGAGCAGGAGGTCGCGCACCAGTACGAGCCACCCGACGGGCTCGAGCGCGACGACGTCCCAGTAGTGGAACGGGAACCAGAGCTGCGTCGTGACGAGGGAGACGAGGAGCACAGTGCACGCAGCCAGCCCGCTCGTGCCCGCCACTGCAGGGACGAGCGGAAGGAGCCAGATGAGGAACTGCGGCGAGAGCACCTTTCCGAATGCGACGAAGGCGACGACCGAGGCGGCGCCCGCAATGAGCAGGCCCTCGCGCCCCCGGTCGCGCGCGGCGAAGAGCGCCCAGACGAGCCCGACCGCGACGAACTGGAAAGCGGTCGAGAGCCACCCGATCGTGTCGGGCAGCGAACCGGCGAGATTCTGCGAGCCGTGGGAGTTCGTCACCGTTGCGTCGTAGATGCCGAGTTGCTCGGCCGCGAGGAGGAGCGAGGCACCGAGGCTCTCGAGCTGGAGGGGCCGCCCGAGCTGCGTGCCGATGCTGTGCGCGACCCCGCCCGGGGAGACGATGAGGAACGGGACGAAGCAGAGGGCCAGGACACCGGCGAAGTAGCCGAGTCCGACCCAGAGCTCCCGCGTCCCGCGCCGCCTGGCCACCCAGACGAGCGCGACCGGGAGAAGCACGAGCGGATAGATCTTCGCCGCGACCGCAAGACCGAGCACGCCGAGGCCGACCCGCTCCCGCCCCCCCACGAGCGCCGCGAGCGCCGCGATCGTGAGGGCCGCCGGCCAGAGGTCGTACCGTGACAGGATCACCGTTCCGAGGGCAAGCGGCGCGAGCGCCAGGAAGCAGGTGGCCGCGTAGAGGCGGGCGGTTCGGGCCTCGACGGCTGCGAGCGCGAGACCGAGGGCCGCGATGGCGGCGGTCGCGCACGCCCACATCACCACCTCGAACAGGGAGGCGTAGTCGTCCTCCTGCGCAAGCGCGGGGAGCACGAAGGCCGGGAGGGCGGCGGGGGGATACTCGAGCTCGAAGTCCCGGTAGGGAACCTGGCCGTCGAGGATCGCCTCGCCGTAGCGCTCGTAGACCGGAGTGTCGACGATCTGCGTCCCGCTCCAGAAGCCGGTGTGCAGGAGCGCCCACGAGATCGTCAGGAGCACGATCCCGAGCGCGACCGCCTGCCCGACGCGGTTCGACTCAGCTCGAGGGAACGAGTGCTCTTGGCTCGTGCTCAAGCTCGGGGGGCGGCTCGGCCGGCTCCGCGGCACGGGCCGGCAAAAGGGCCGGCGCGAAGAGGGCGAAGGCGACGAAGGGGAAGAACCACGGGATGTAGAGATAGAACCAGTGCGTCAGCACCGCCTCGAAGCCGATCAGGAGGGCGGCCGAGAGGGCGGCGATCTGGAGCTCGTTCTTCACGCGTGGCACGAAGTAGACCGCGAGCGCGCCGAAGAGAAGGACGATCTTGAGCCCCGTCTGGACGTAATGGAGGTTCGGATACCCCGGGTACTGGTCCCAGTCCCAGATCGAGAACGGGGACGAGCGGGAGAGCTGCCAGCCGAACGTCCGGTCCCAGAAGATGCGCGCCGCATGAAGCGGGCTCGGCTCGAGGAACAGGATCCAGAAACCGGCAGCGGTTCCGAGCGCGAAGCCGAGGAGGTACGTGACCTTGCTCCGGAAGGCGCCGCGCCAGTCCGGATACGAAGCCCAGAGCGGCAGCAGGAGTAGGGCGGCGAACTTTGTCCATGCGCCCAACGCGAGGAAGAGCCCGCGGGCCGGGGGCGAGGTGAGAAAGACGAGGCCCCAGACGAGAAGCGCAGGCATGATCGCGTCGTTCGAGTTCGAGCTCGAGACGTATTGCGTGAAGGGGTAGGCCGCCCATGCGAACGCAAGGGTTGCCCCCAGCAGGCGCCCCCCGAGGCGAAGCCCGAGCACGGCCATTCCGACGAGCGCGAGGAGATCCCAGAGCAATGAGGTCAGGTGCGCGGCGGGCAGGCCGGCCCACGTACTCGAGCCGCCGTTCCATTTCCCGCTGAAGCCGACCGCGAGGTAGGCGGGGACATACGCCAGGTAACTGACCGGCCCGTAGGTGTCGCCGCGCTCGTTCGCCGACTCGCAGCGCCCGTTCGTCTGAATGCGCTCGCGGACGTAGCCCTCGGCGTCCGGGAGCCCGCAGGTCTTGCCGTCGTCCGTGGGCATGTGGCCGTAAGGCATCTCGCCCTGGACGATGCGCTGGCCGCCGTCGATCCCCGCCAAGCCGACGTCGATCACGTTCGAGTCCACGACGTTCAGGGTCGTGCGGAAGCCCATCAGGAACACCGTGGCCGCGAGCAGTGCCCAGACCGGCCAGGCCGGGCGCGGTGAACCGCCACGCCCGCGGGCGCCGATCCAGATCATCCGTCCGAGGAGATACGCGAGCGCCGGGTAGACGAGCGGCATCGCCGTGAAGACGTCGCCGATGTTGAAGAAGTAGAGCGAGGCCGAGAAGGAGAGGAGGACGAGCAGGTCCAGGTTCCGCACGGAGGCGATGTGCCGAAAGTCGGCCAGCCCGACGAGGAAAACGACGGAGAAGACGAGCCAGACCCACAGCCGGTTGATCTCCCGGCCGAAGGCGCCGTCATAGCCGCGCGCCATCTTCCACGCGACCTGCGGGCCGGTCCACGCCTCGCTGACCTCGCCGGTCTGGTCGTCGACCTTGGCGTCGACGATCTGACCTGCGTCCGGGAGGTCGGACCAGACCTTCACCGACCAGGAGCCGGCGTCCTCGTCGAGAGTCGCCTGCTTCGTGAGCCCGTCGGCCGGATAGCGCTCGACCCAGTCGGCGACCTTCTGATCGGCGAGGGCAGCGGCAATCGCCTGCTCGTCGGTCAGCTCGGCGGGGCCGGGCTCGTCCTGGGGGACGAACGGCGTCCCGATCAGATTGCCGTCCGAGTCGTAGACCGGCGCCTCCAGGGCGGCGGCGGCCGAGGTCGGAACGACGAAAGCCGCGAGCGCGAGAAGGAGAGCTAGGCGGCGGGCTGGCGTCGGAAGCTCCAGAGCTTGTTCGCGACGAAGTTCCACGGCGTGACGAGCGCAATGGCGATCGCCTGAGCCGGAACCTTCGGCACGCCGATGCCGACGAGGATCGCGAGGAAGAGGAGATTGCCTGCGAGGGCGATCGTCGAGACGAGCAGAAAGCGCAGGCCCTGGTAGGCGATGTGGCCCCGCTGGTGCCGGAATGTCCAGACCCGGTTCCAGATGTAGTTGTTCGTGACCGCGACGAGGAACGAGCAGACCGCCGCAGCGATGTAGTGCATGTCCGCCCAGTGGACGAGCGCCGCGAAGACGACCAGGTTGACCACGTAACCACCCGCGCCGACGATGCAGAACTTCGCGAGCTGGAGCCAGTTGCCGCGGCGCCGCAGCGCCCCGCCGGCCGCGTCCGAGAGCGCGCTCGCTCGTCCCGTCACAGTGTCCGGCTGCGTGGCCACCTATGGAGAAAGGTTAGACGGCTGGCCGCAGGGCATCCGGCCCAACCACGAGCCCGGAGCCGGCCTCGGCGGCCGCCTGGCCCTCGCCGGTCTCCACGACGAGCTCGACCAGCTCTCCACTCGGCGCGAAGACGAGGTCGACAACGTTGCCGAGCGCCCGGCCTGCCCGTCGCGCCGGGAACCCGCGGACGGCGGTGAGCGCCCGCGCACGCTGTCGGTAGAAGTCGAGCTCCTGCCGCATCAGGACGAGGGCCGAAGGGACGGCGATCGAGTCCTCGAGGATCTCGCATGCCGCGAGCGGGAGGTAACGGTGGGCCCGGTCCCCACAGAGCACGTCGAAGCCGAGGACTCGCTGCAGCGCGTCGTCGAGAAGGACGTCCACCACGACGCCGAGGCGAATGTCGGCGTAGCAGACGGGTCGTGATTCGACCGCGCTTGCGGTAAGACCCCCGTCCATCGCCCCGGGTGAATTCCCCCATCGCGGACGACGAAACTAGAAGCCCTCCGCCCCGACGAGTGGGACGAACCGGCAGGGGACCGAGCGGGCGACCGCGGGGCCCTCGGGGCTCCGGACGATCACCTCAAGGCGCTGCCCCTCCTGTCCGCCGACGGGCACGACGAGCCTGCCGCGGGCGCGGAGCTGCTCGTACAGGGACTCGGGCATGGCCGGAGCGGCCGCAGCGACCACGATCGCGTCGTAGGGCGCATGCTCCGGAAGACCGAGCGACCCGTCCCCGACGTCCACGTCCACATTCACGTAGCCGGCGTCCGCGAGACGCCGGCGCGCCCGCTCGGCGAGCTCCGGGATCCGCTCGATGGTGTGCACGTTCGCGCCGAGCTCCGCGAGGACGGCCGCCTGATATCCGGAGCCCGTGCCGATGTCGAGGATGCTGTCTCCGTCGCGCACCTCCGCCGCCTGGCAGATGACGGCGACCATGTAGGGCTGCGAGATCGTCTGGCCGTGTCCGATTCGGAGGGGCATGTCGCGATAGGCCTTGCGGCGGTCGCGGTCTCCGACGAAGAGCTCGCGCGGGACGCGGCCCATCGCCTCGAGCACGCGTTCGTCTGTGATCCCCCGGCCGGCGAGCTGCTCGTCGACCATGGCCTGGCGCTCCTCGGCGGGGTCAGACACCGGCCGAGACGCGCGCCCGCATGGACGGCGGCGGGTGCACTCCGAAATGGGAGAGCGCGAGCGGGGCGAGATCGGTGATCCGCGCGTCGCGCGGCAGAGGCGGGTCGTCGAACCCCGCCGAGAGCATGGGCACCGTCGAGTCGCCGGCGAGCAGCGAGCCGTGGCTTCCGCCTCCCGCGTGGTGCCGGCCGCCGAGGTCCTCGAACTCCCATCCTTCCGCGGCAGAGACGATCACCTCCCCGGCGTTGGGGCAGGCGAGGGCGCACCAGACGCGCTCGTAGGCGTTTGGGTAGTCGTCTCCGACGAGGAGCCCGGCGTCTCCCGAAACCGACCAGCCGCCACCCTCGTCGGGCGCGAACCGCACGTCGCTCCCGTCCTTGCGGGCGACCGCCTCGCCGTCCTCGAGAAACAGCGCCAGGTCGACGCCTGCCGCGCCGTCGAGCCGCTCGGCCAGCTCCCGCGCCGGACGGCCGTCCAGGGCGTAGACCATCCCGGAACGGTTCGACGCGGTGACGACGACGTCGCATCCGTCCGCCAATGTGCCGCGCTTCCCGGTGAAGACCGTGAGGTCGTCGAAGGAGTCCTGGAGGCTGCCGACCCTGTCGACGTGCATCTGGCCGTGGTCGGAGCAGACGACGATCGCATAGCGGTCGAAAAAGGCTTCGTGGCCGCCCGCGGCCGCAATCAGCTCGCCGACTGCGGCGTCGGCCCGCTCGAGCGCCTGCACTGCGGCGTCGGGTCCCGAGATGTGGGACGCATAATCGTAGTCCGGCAGGTAGAAGACGAGGAAGTCGAAGCCGTCGCGCGTGACGAGCCAGCGGCCGATCGTCGCCGCGTAGGCGTCCACGGAGCCCTCCGGCCTGGAGCGAATCGCCAGCGGCGCGCCGGTCACGTCGGACTCGAAGAGGTTGAAGAAGAAAAACCGGCGCGGCCCGTACGCGGCCTCGTACCAGCGGTTGCGCCCGGAACGAAGCGGGAGCTTGATCGGGTGCCGCGTGCGGCCCCGGTAACACGTGAAGTTGATCGCTGCGGTCTCGAGCCCCGCGTCGTCGAGGGCCTCGAAAGCCGTCAGCGCCCGGGGCGAGACGTGCTCGTGCGTCATCGCGAAGACGGAGTCGCGAAGGGAGCGGCGTGCCCCCGCCGCGCGTACCGCCGAGAAGGACGAGCCGTATTCGACCACCCGGCGCTCCCGGCGGTGGTACCAGACGAGATGCGGAATGTGGTGCGTGTCGGGGTGGGCCCCCGTGGCGATCGAGGTCAGGCAGACCGGAGTGACCGACGGAAAGGTCGTCGTGCCCCGGACGTAGGACCCGGCCTGTCGAAGAAGCGAGAGCGCCGGGAGCCGGCCCTCCCCGAGCGCCCGTTCCAGCATCGCGGGCGTGAGGCCGTCGATGACGGCGAGAACGAGCTTCTTCATCGAGACTAGTCCTTTGCGAGTACTCGGAGGCCCGCGTACTTCTCGCCCGCGCGGCGTCGGAGCCGCCCGCCCACGACCGGGGCCGTCACAGCCTCGATGTAGCCGACCACCGGGATGAACGCGAGCAACGCGAACACGAGAAATGCGGCCGGGAACGCGGCGCGGACGAGGCGTCGAAGCGCGACCCAGGCGATCGTCGCTGCCCCCGCCCACACCGCCGGCCCCCACCCGGCGACGAAGAACGCGACGAAGATCCCGACGAGCGCGGCGATCGCGAACGCGATCGCTCCGAGGACCCGCGGGCCGGCGGACTGAATCCAGGCCGCTGCCGTGCCGGCCGCCACGCCGAGACCGGCACTCACACCGAGCCAGTACCAGTCGAAGAGCTCCATCGCACCCAGTCTAGCCACCACTGTTCGATGTCCCCGCGACCCCCGCAGGCGTCTTCGCGGGCTTCCCCGGCAACGTAATACCTCGCCCGATACCCAACTTCGGGGTTTACTCCTGCTCGGGGGCAGGGAAATCCTTCCAGCAAGGGAGACCCGGAGCGCACTTGGCTGAGACCACCCCCACCCCAATGTTGCTCTTCTTCACCCAGGAGACGTCCGGGCCCGCGCGCCGGATGGAGAGCCTCCTCGCCCACCTCGCCCGCAAGGAGCGAGAGCGCCTGCGGGTCTCGCGAATCGACGTCGCCACCTCGCCCGAATGGGTCGACCGGCTGTGCGTCACCCAGGTCCCGACGCTCGTCCTCCTGAAGGATCGACGGCCTGTCGAGCGTTTGGAAGGGCGGGTGAGCGCCCCGCAGATCGAGCGCATGCTCGCCCCTTACCTCGACCCCCTGGAGGCCGAACCCGCAGTCGCCTAGCGGGCCCTAGGGCGGCGGGTCACGCCCTCCCTCTCCCCGCCGCCCATCGGCCCCCTCCCGAGCCCGGAGCGCAAGCTCTCCTGATCAACGCGCTTCGGGGTCAGCTCCCTCAGCTCTGCCGGACCCAAGCGGCCCGACGATTCAGGCGGACTGGAGGCGCTCGATGACCGCGAGAAGGAACTCGCTCGCTCGCGCTCCGTCGACCACACGATGGTCGAAGGTGCACGAGAGCCAGCCGACCTCGCGGGCCACCACCTGTCCGTCCACGACGGCGGCACGGGGGCCGATGCGGTGGAGGCCGAGAATCCCGACCTCCGGATGGTTGACGAGTGGCGTGGCGAAGAGCCCGCCGAGCCGCCCCGCGCTCGTGACCGTGAACGTGGAGCCGCGCAGCTCCTCCGCAGTCAGCGTCCCCGCACGGGCACCCTCGGCGAGGCGCGCCGCCTCGGATCCGAGCTCGTCGAGGGACTTCTTGTCGGCGGCGCGGAGGACCGGGACCACGAGCCCCTCGTCGGTCTGCACCGCAAGCCCGATGTCGTAACGCTCCCAGTAGACGATCTCGTCCCGGGCGAGGGTCGCGTTGAGCTCCGGGTAGGCCTTCAGCCCCTCGACGGCCGCCGTGAGCACATAGGGCAAGTAGGAGAGCTCGCCGCGGGACTGCGAGAGTACAGTGAAGTCGCACTCCTCGACGACGGTGACCGAGGGGACCTCGCGGTGGGCGCGGGTCAGGTGCTCGGCGATCTGGCGCCGGATGCCTCGCAGCGGCTCGCGTCGCTCCCCTACGGCCGGGCCTGACGTGCCGCGCACGTCGTCCTCGGTGATGCGCCCTCGGGGGCCAGTGCCCGTGACCATGCTCAAGTCGACGCCGAGCTCCTCCGCGATCCGCCTGACGAGCGGGGTCGCCTGCACCTTCTCCGGCGCGCGAGCGGGCGCCTCGCCATCAGAGCCGATCAGGACCAAAGGGGTCCCGACCGGGACGAGCTCGCCCTCCTCGACCAGGATCTGCGCGACCTTCCCCGCGGCCGGCGACGGGATCTCGACAGTCGTCTTGTCGGTCTGAATCTCGACGAGCGGGTCGTCCTCGGCGATCTCCTGCCCGACCTCGACGAGCCAACGCGCGATCTCGCCCTCGCGCACGCCCTCGCCCAGATCGGGGAGCTTGAACTCGTAGCTCATTAGAAGCTGAGGACCTGCTGGACGGCCTCGACGACGCGCGCCGGCGAGGGGATGTGCTCCTCCTCGATCGTCCAGAAGGGGAACGGGACGTCGTAGCCCGTCACGCGCAGAACCGGGCCGCGCAGGTCGAGGATCGCCTTCTCCGCGAGCAGCGCGGCGATCTCGGCGCCGAACCCGGCGACGCGCGGAGCCTCCTGCACGATCACCGCCCGCCCCGTCTTGGCCACCGAGGCCAGAAGCGTCTCCTCGTCGAGGGGCTTGAGCGTGCGGATGTCGACGACCTCCGCACTCGCCTCGAGCTCGTCCGCCGCCTGCTCTGCGACCGCGACCATCCCGCCGTAGGCGATCAGCGTCACGTCGTCGCCCTCGCGCGCGATGCGCGCCTTGCCGAGCGGGACGATGTGCTCGCCGTCGGGCACGTCCTCCCGCGGGCTGCGGTAGAGCACCTTCGGCTCCATGAGGACGACCGGGTCCGGCGAGCGGATCGCTGCCGCCAGGAGCCCCTTCGCGTCGGATGGCGTGGACGGAATCACGACCTTGATCCCAGGGGTGTGCACGTAGTAGGTCTCGGGCGAATCCTCGTGGAGCTCCGGCGCCTTGACGCCCCCGCCCGTCGGCATGCGGATCGTGATCGGGAACTCCATCGCCCCGTTCGTCCGCCAGCGGTAGCGGCCCACATGGCAGATGAGCTGGTCGAGGCAGGGGTAGCTGAAGGACTCGTACTGCATCTCGCAGACCGGCCGCCAGCCGGCCATCGAGAGTCCGACGGCGGTGCCGAGGATCCCGGCCTCGGCGAGCGGGGTGTCGACGCAGCGGTCCGGGCCGAAGCGGTCGAGCAGGCCGGCGGTCGCCCGGAAGACTCCGCCAGCGCGGCCGACGTCCTCACCCATGACCATGACGTTGTCGTCGCGCTCCATCTCGACGTGAAGCGCGTCGTTCACGGCCTCGAGAAGTGTCCTATTCGGCATAAGCGTTCCTGGTCACCAGGTCGGGGTCAGGCTCGGGCAATGCCTCCGCGGCAGCGATCCCGGCCCGCATGACCTCCTTCGCCTCAGACGTGATCGACTCGACGAACTCATCGCCGAGGAGCCCCAATCGGCGAAGGTACCGCTCGTATCGCCCGACGCACTCATTGGCGCGCTCGGCCTCGACCCGCTCGGGATCGATGTACGCGCTCGGGTCGTCCGCGGTCGCATGGGGCGCGCAGCGATAGGTGACCGCCTCGACGAGGGTCGGTCCCTCTCCCGCTCGCGCGCGGGCGACCGCCTCGCGCGTGGCCTCGTAGACGGCGAGGACGTCGCCGCCGTCGACGCGCACTCCCGGCATCCCGTACCCAACCGCCTTGTCGGCGAGGCTCGCCGCGCGCGTTTGGGCCTCGACCGGAGTCGAGATAGCCCAGCCGTTGTTGTTGCAGAAGAGAACTACCGGCGCCCGCATCACGGCGGCGAAGTTCGCGCCTTCGTGGAAGGCGCCCTCCGAGGTCGCCCCGTCGCCGAAGTACGCGATCGCGCATGCGGGCTCACCGCGGAGCTTCTTCCCCCAGGCGAAGCCGACCGCGTGTGGCACGTGCGTCGCGATGGGCACCGCGATCGACGCGACGCCGTACTCCCGGGGGTCCCACCAGCCTGCGGGATGGCCTCGCCACCAGGCGAGCACCGTCTCCGGCGGCATGCCGCGGAGGAGGCCGATCGCCGACTCGCGGTACGACGGGAAGATCCAGTCCCCGCGGTCGAGCGCGTGGAACGAGCCGGCCTGCATCGCCTCGTGCCCCCAGAAGATCGCGTAGGTCCCGATGCGCCCCTGGCGGTGGTAGACGACGGAGCGCTCATCGTAGGTCCGCAGCAGCACCATGGCACGGTAGAGCTCGAGCAGGTCCTGGTCGGTGAGGCCGTCGACCTCTCCGTCCGGCTGAGCTTCCCCGTCCCCGATCACCCTCCGCATGTCCCCTTCGGCGGGAACCACCTGGGCCATGCCGGGATTATTCCGGCACGAGCACCCTGAGCGCCGAGCGCTCCGCTTCGAAGTGCGCCTCCTTCACGTCTCCGAGGTCCTCGCCATCCACCTGGAGCGGCATCGGCCGGTCTGCGCGGACGACGAGCTCGTCCGCGTCGTGCACGTAGAGGACGTGCGGAGAGCGCTGTTGGCCCTTCCCGGCCAGAGCCCACGCAGCGACCTGGGGGAGACGCCGCGCTTTGAGCTCTCTCGGCGCGACGAGGTCGAGCCCGAGCTCGAACTGCGCCTTCGGCGCGATGCGCAGCGGGATCCGGCCGACGTAGCTGTACGGGTGGCCGTTTGCCACAAGCGCGAACGCGACGCGGCCGAGGCCCTCCACCTCCATGGCCGGCGCGAAGCACGCACGGCGCTCGGCGAAGATCCCCGCGAGCGTGCGGGCGAACGCGAGGTCGTTCGCTCGCTTGCCGCCCGCTCGGCCGAGCGCGTCGACACGGCGTACGACCTCCGCGTCGATCCCGAAGCCGCCGCTGAACGTGAAGCGTCTGCCGTTGACGCGACCCAGCGATATGCGCCTCTCGGCAGCCGAGGTTGCAAGCGCACGAGCCGCGGCGACCGGGTCCCGGGGCAGGCCGAGCGCGCGCGGGAAAACACTCGTCGAGCCTCCGGGGATGAATCCAACAGGCAGGTCGGCTTCGAGACCGTTGACGACCTCGTTGAAGCCGCCGTCTCCCGAGAAGACATAGACGCGCTCTGCTTCCCCGCGGCTCACGGCCTCTGCGATCTCCGCTGCATGTCCCGGCCGCTCGGTGAGGACGGTCTCCAACTCTCCTGCGGCTCGCAGAGACTCCTCGACCTCCACTGTAAGGTCAGGCGTCACCCCGGATGCGTTCGGATTGACGATCAGGACAGCGGAGGGCACCGCCGCACTCTAGAAAGGAAGCGGGCCGGCTAGGAAGGCCGGCCCGCTCAATTTCGTCGTTTCGTTATCCGCCGACCTGCGGGGCGAACGCGACCGGAAGGTCGGCCGTGGTCGCCGCAGTGCAGTCGACAGGCTCCTGGAGGCCGCCCTGCGCGAGGACGTTGGCCTGCACGCCACAGACGTTGGCGGCGACGCCGATCGGAACCTGGACGCTGATCTGGTCGTGGCTGAGCACGTTCGTGACGGTCACGTTGACGAGTCCGCCCGTGATTACCGGAGCAGCGCCGGCACTAGGTGCGGCGATGCCGGCGAGGATGCCCGTGCTGAAAAGAGCTGCAGAAACCTTCTTGAATTTATGCATGTGGTCCCCCTCTTTGAGTGGCATGAATGCGAAGGGTTCCCCCACTCAAGGGGCGAAACACGGCAACCGGCCTTTAGAGAAATCCCTTACGAATGAGCCGAGTAGCCGCGAAATCCGTCGAGGAAAAGCGCGTAGAAACGGTCAGCCAGGGCATCGGTGTCGGACCCCGGCGTGAGCCAGGTGTAGGCCCAGTTCGCCGCCGAGAGGAACGCGAGCGCGGCCGCCGTCACGTCGAGATCGGCGCGGAGCTCGCCGAGGTCGCGGCCTTCGCGGAAGAGCTCGCGGATCCGCTCTTCGTAGCGATGCCGCTCGGCGACGATCTCCTCGAGCCGCTCTCCCTCGAGGTACTTCCATTCCTGGACGAACACCGTCGCGACGTCGAGCTGCTCCGAGACGACTCGCATGTGCGCGCGGAGAGCAAGCCGCACCTTTTCGGCGGGGGGCGCGCCGTCGGGCACCGAGTCGAGCGCGCCGTGGAAGGCGGCTGCGCCGTCCCGCATCGTCTCGTAGAGGAGGTCCTCCTTGCCCTCGATGTGGGCGTAGAGCGACCCCCTCTGCACGCCCATCGAATCGGCCAGGTCGCCGATCGACGTCCCGTGGTAGCCCTTCTCGGCGAATAGACGCGCCGCATGGCGGGAAAGCTCTTCTTTCCTTGACATCCTGTAGCGTTACCCTAACGATCGTTTGGGTATGAACGAAGCCGAACTCGAAGCGTACGTCCAGAACGGGGGCCAGATCGAGGCCGGCGACGCGATGCCGGAGGACTATCGCAAGGCGCTCGTCAAGTTCATCGAGATGCACGGCAACTCGGAGCTCATGGGCGTCCTTCCCGAGCGCGAGTGGATCCTGCGCGCGCCGACGCTGCAGCGGAAGCTCGCCCTCACCTCCAAG
>DATHAA010000091.1:0-9450 GCA_035296905.1 Gaiellaceae bacterium | reverse complement strand
TTGGGCAAGCACATCGTCGTCGAGACGGGTCGGAGGGATGACGACACCTTCCTCCGAGAGAGTCGTGGAGCCGGCGGGCAGGCTGCCCGGCTCGGAGCCTCCGACGTCGGCATGATGGGCGCGGGTGGCCGCGAAGCCGAGGTCGGTGCTGGAGACGAGTGTGATGTCGGGAAGGTGGGAGCCGCCCATGAAAGGGTCGTTCAGGATCCAAACGTCGTCAGGACCGGGGTCGTACGCCATCACGGCGGCGACGGCGTCCGGCATGGCGCCGAGGTGCACCGGAATGTGCTCGGCCTGCGCGATCATGCGCCCGTCCGAGTCGAAGAGGGCGGTCGAGCAATCGCGGCGCTCTTTTATGTTCGCGGAGAAGGCCGAGCGGACGAGCGCGGCGCCCATCTCCTCGGCGACCGCGCGCAGAGCGCTACCGATGACTTGGAGCTCGATATTCACAGTCGCGTGAGTCGGAGAGTGCTATCGGTCCCGTCCCGAACCCCCACCCACCCCGGGGGGATCCAGCACGTCGCGCCCTCGAGCTCGAGCACGTGGGGGCCGGCGACTTCGAGCCGCTCGGCGGGCGGGAGGACGAGCTCAGGGCCGGAGAGTACGTCGGCTGTCCGAACTGCGACGAGCTCGATGGGCCGCTCCCGATCGGAGTAGCCGTACCGATCCTCATGTGCGCGATGGAACGCCTCCGCGAGTTCCGCGCCCAGTGGCACCGTGAGCTCGAACGACTGACCCGTGTAGCGGAGGTCAGCCTCGCCCTCGGCCGGCAGCTCGCCCACCTCCGCCAAGGGGCGTACGTACGAGCGCACCGTGTCGCGCCGCTCGTCGCTCGCCACGAGTCCAAGCGCCGACAGCACGCCGGCGGCGGCCGGCACCAGCACAGTCCCGATCTCGAGCTCCTCAGCAAGCGCGCACGCGTGCAAGGGCCCAGCGCCTCCGAAGGCGATCAAGGCGAACTCCCGCGGGTCGTGGCCTCGCTCGACCGAGATGACGCGCAGGGCAAGCAGCATCTCGGCGTTGACGACCTCGATGACCTCGGCGGGATCCAACTTCTCGAGCGCTCTCGCGGCCGCATCGCGGTCCAGCTTGAGCTCGCCCGCCAACCGCTCCGGCAGACGACCCAACAGAAGATTGGCGTCCGTGACTGTCGGCCGCGTCCCACCCCGCCCGTAGCAAGCCGGCCCAGGATCCGCGCCCGCGCTCTCGGGACCCACGCGGAGAGCACCGCCCGCGTCCCGCCAGACCAGTGATCCACCGCCCGCCCCCACCGTGTGTAGGTCGACAGTCGGCAGGCGCACGGGCAAGCCGCCGACCGCGCGCGCTGCGCTCCGCGCGGCCGCGCCCGCCGCGATCAGGCAGACATCCGTGGACGTGCCTCCCATGTCGAGGGAGATCGCGTTCTCGATTCCGGCCATTCGCGCCACGCGAGCTGCGCCGACGACCCCAGCCGCAGGCCCAGAGACCAGGATTGGCGCCGGATGGGCGGCCGCCTCCCGTACCGAAGCGACTCCGCCCGAGGATCGCATTACGAGTGGTTCGGGGAGGCCCGCCTCGGCGCAGCGCTCGACGAGAGAGCCCAGGTAACGAGACAGCACCGGCCCCAGGTACGCGTCGACGGCCGTCGTGCAGGCTCGCTCGTACTCCCGGAACTCCGGCGAGACCTCGTGCGACGCGACGACGTGGGCGTCCGGTAGCCGCCGCCGCAGCTCCTCTGCCAGGGTGGCTTCGTGCGATGGGTCCCGGAAGGAGAAGAGCAAGCAGATCGCAACCGCATCGGCGTCGAGCTGAGGCAGCGAGGCCAGGTCGAGCGCTTCCAGGACGCCTTCGGGCCCGATCCGCTCGCGCACGCCTACGCAGCGCTCGAGCGGAACGATGGGCGCCGGATGGTCGGCGCACAACCGGTACAGGTGCGCTCGGTTCTGGCGCCGGAGGTGGAGCAGGTGTTCGAAGCCCGCGGTCGCCACAAAGGCTGTCCGCGCGCCCTTGCGCTCGAGAAGCGCGTTGGTCGCGATCGTCGTCCCGTGCGTGAAGCGCTCGACCGACCCGGCGTCAACGGCGCGGGCGGCTGCGACGACCGACTCCTCCGGGTGAGCGGAAGTCGGAAGCTTCGCCGTGCGGAGCTCGCCGTCCTCGAATAAGACCGCATCCGTGAACGTACCGCCGACGTCGATCCCGAGGATGGCCATCGGCCAACCCTAGGAGACAGGGTCGCTGCCCGAAACCCGCGCGCAAGTTTTCGTCGAATTCCGCGTCCTACCTGGTAGAGGCATCAACCGCCGGGAAGGAAAAGACGCCGCATGCTGCACTGGTAGGAACCCCACCGCAGACCCCCACCCGGGTCTAAGCCTGAGAGCTTAGTCCGCGCAGGCGCCGAGTTCGTCGCCCTGGGCCAGGAAAGCTTCGACTGCATCCGCGGCAACCGTGATCGTCACCGTGGGATTCTTCTTCGATTCCGTGTGATGGCAGATGGTCACGTTGCTCGGAGGCGGCTCTTCCTCGACCGGGGGAGGATCCTCGACCGCGGGAGGATCAGTGGTCGGCTCTGGCGACGGAGCGGGATCGTGCCCGGGCCCGGACTCGTGAGCGTTTCCGGACGCGGAGACTCCGGGCGATTCACCACCGTGCGTGACCGGAGAGGGGTCGAAAGCTGGAGGCGAAGCTTGCTCTTTCTGGGCTACTCCCGGCTTCTCCTCCGTCTCGACCGCAGCGGCCGGCACGGTGTATGTCAACGGCGTCTCGAGCTGGACTTGGGGCGCGGCGGCCGCAGTGGCCGGCTTCGTGCTCTCGATTCCTCGCTCCAGTACTCCGTACGCGACCAGAGGAGCCGCCGCCCCGAGTGCGATCCCGAGCGAGGCCTTGATCGGAGCAACGCTGGTGCCGAGGGCGGACTTGATCGACGCAAGGCCATCTTTGAGCGGGAGCAGGAACGGCAGGGGCGCGAGCGCCCGTGCCCGCGCGGGCACTATTGCCGGCTCCGGCTCCGGACTTCGTAGCCCGGCAGCGACTGATCTTCGTGCGCGAAACAGAAGCGTCTCCACTGCCTGGTACGAGGAGCCCAGCTCCGCAGCGATCTCGTCGTAGCTCAGGCCGCGCCAATCCCGGAGGAGGAGTGCACGGCGCTGCCGCTCGGGGAGCCCGGCAAGTGCAGCCGAGAGCCCGAGGAGGTCGTCATTCGGTTCGTCGCTCGTCGGAATGCGGTCGAACGTCTCGGGGCTCCGCAGCTCCACCGCTGCGCCTCCCAAGCGCGTGCGCAGCATCGACGAGCAGACATTCGCCGCGATCTGGAACAACCACGGACGGCTGGACAGGGGCTCGACGCCGCTGTTGAGGCTGCGCCAGGCGTTCAAATACGTTGCTTGGAGCGCGTCTTCAGCCTCTTCAGGCGAGTCGAGCCGGCTCAGGCAGTACCGGTAGATTCGACCCGCGTAGTCGTCGTAGAGGCGTTCGACGCGCGCTCCCGGAGCATCCGCGTGCCCCGCTTCGCGGAGCGAATGCTCACCCTCGGTCCCTGGTTTGATCGAGCTAGCGGGAGATTCGCGCACGCTCACCCTCCGATCCAGCTGCAATCTTCCACATAAGAAAGCGAGTTCGGATCCCTCGAAAGGGTGACTCTCGCGTCGCGCGTTCAGGCGACCCGCGCTCGGTTAGCCTGCGCGGGTGACCTTGCCCCGTGAAGTTGCGGTCGTCGGCGCCGGAACCATGGGTGCCGGGATCGCGCGCATCTTCGGGGACGGGGGTGCGTCGGTTCGCCTCACGGCGCGGCGCGAGGAGAGCCTGGCGGCCGCGCGGGAGCGGGCGGGGGAGGCAGTCGCGATGACCACCGATCTCGACGAGGCTTTCACCGGCGCCGAGCTCGTTGTCGAGACCATCGTCGAGGAGGTCGGGCCGAAGCGCGCGGTCCTCGCGCGGGCCGAGGAGGTCGCGGCACCCGACGCGATCCTGACCACGAACACGTCGTCGCTCTCGGTCGACGACGTGGGCGGCGAGCTGCAGAGGCCTGAGCGTTTCGCCGGCCTCCACTTCCTCAACCCGCCGGAGCTCGTCCAGGTCGTCGAGATCGTCGGCGGCTCGCGCACCGCGCCCCAGACGTTGGAGACGCTCAGGGCCTGGATGGAGGAGCTCGGCAAGGCGCCCGTCGTCGTGCGGCTCGACGTGCCGGGGTTCGTCGTCAACCGACTCCAGTACGCGCTTCTCCGCGAGGCCTACGCGCTCGTGGACGCGGGCGTCTGCAGCTTCGAGGACGTCGACCGCGCGGTCACCGCCGGCCTCGGGGCGCGCTGGGCGGCGATCGGGCCCTTCCAGACGATGGACCTCGCCGGGCTGGACGTGCACGCGGCCGTGGCGGAGAACCTCTGGTCCGAGCTCGCGACGACGAGCAGGCCGTCCCGCTCGATCGAGGCCGCTCGCGAGCGCGGGAGCATCCGCGCCGACTTCGACGCGGAGGAGCTCAAGGCGCGCCGCGACCGGGTTCTACGTCTTCTGCGCGAGGCATAGGGCGAAGTCGCCCGCCTCGTCGGTCCACCAGGACTGGATTTCCATTCCCGCTGGCGCCAACTCCGCCTTGACGCCCTCCTGCGTGAACTTCGTGGAGATCTCGGTGCGGAGCGTCTCGCCCTCGGCGAACTCGACGGCGAGGTCGATCTCGCGCAGGGTCACCGTCTGAGGCTCGAGCGAGCGGACGAACATCTCCATTCGCCGGCGCTCCTCGCTCCAGACTGCCTCCCCGTGGAAGCGCTCCGGGTCGAAGTCGGCGCCGAGCTCGCGGTTGAGGATGGGAAGGAGATTCCCGATCAGGGCCACCGAGAGGCCCTGATCGTCGTTGTAGGCGGCGACGATTCGCGCCACGTCCTTCATGAGGTCGAGGCCGAGGAGGAGCGCCCCGTCCTGACCCAACATGGGGGCCAGCGCAGAGAGGAGGACGGCGCGATCCTCCGGATCGAGACCCCCGATCGTGGATCCGAGGGAGACGACGAGGGTCCGCTCGTAGGGCTCCGGCAAGCCGGTCTCGAAGTCCCCGACGACGCCGACAATCTCGAGCTCCGGATAGCGCGCAGCCAGATGGCCCCCTGCCGCCTCCAAAGCCTCCCCGCTCACGTCGACGGCCACGTAGCGATCAAGTCCGCTCAACGCGTCGAGGAGGAGCGGAGTCTTCACCGACGAGCCGGGACCCAGCTCGACAACGGTCCTCGGATGCACGAGCGCCTCGATCTCGGACCCGCGGGCGGCGAGGATCTCCCGCTCGGCCTGGGGGAGGTAGTACTGGGGCAGCTCCATGATCTGTCCGTAGAGGTCGGATCCGCGGCCGTCCCAGACCCAGCGAGAACGCATGCGCTTCGGGGTCGCGGTCAGTCCTTCCCGTGCCTCGCGCCGCAGCTGCTCCAACAGCTGCTCCCGGGTCAGTCGCCGTTTGAGCCGGAAGCTCACAGGCCGTGCCGCTTTGCCTCGGCCTGCGCCTCGGGATAGCCCGCATCCGCATAGCGCGCGACGCCGAGGGCCGGATCAGTCCAGAAGACGCGCCTGATCTTCCGCTCGGCGAGCTCACTCCCGTCCGCGACGACGACCAATCCCGAGTGGATGGAGCGGCCGACGCCGACTCCGCCTCCGTTCCCGACGGCGACCCAGCTCGCCCCCTGCGCCGCGTTCAGGAGAGCGGAGAGGATGGGCCAGTCGGCGATTGCGTCGCTTTCGTCCAGCATCCCCTCAGTCTCGCGCGTCGGGGAGGACACCGAGGCCGGATCCATGTGGTCACGGCCGATGGCGAGCGGCCCACACTGTCCCGAGCGGACGAGCTCGTTCATGGCGAGAGCAACCTTGTCGCGCTCGCCGAGGCCGAGCCAGCAGATCCGCGCAGGCAGGCCCTGCGGCGGGACGCGCTCGCGGGCGAGCTCGATCCAACCGCGCAGGGAATCGGTGCCGACGACCTCCATGAGCACGTCTTCGCTGCGGCGAAGGTCCTCCGGATCGCCGGAGAGACAGATCCAGCGGAAGGGCCCGACGCCACGGGCCAGGATCGGGCGCACGTACTCGGCGACGAAGCCCGGAATCTCCAGTGCCTCGGTCAGGCCCTGGGCCGCGGCCTGTGCGCGGATCCCGTTCCCGTATTCGAAGACGACCGCGCCTCGTTCCCTGAAACCGAGGAGTGCGGCCACGTGGGCCGTGAGCGAGTCGTAGACCGCGCGCTGGAAACCCTGGTCTTCCGCATCTGCCGCACGCGCCTCCTCGGCTGAGAGACCCAGCGGCACGTAGCCGCGGAGCGGATCGTGCGCGGCAGTCTGGTCGGTGACGACATCGAACTGGATCCTCTCGGCGAGCAGCCGGGGTACGACCTCGGCCGCGTTGCCGACAAGCGCGACGGTGGGAGGCCCCTGCGGATCGAGGTGAGCGGCAAGCGCCTCGTCGTAGCCTAGGACGAGGTCGACCCAGCCGTCCGCCAGGCGGCGCTCCGCTCGGGCTGGGTCGACCTCGACGATCAGCGCCCGGCCACCGTTCAGCCCGACGCCGAAGCCCTGGGCGCCGCCCATGCCGCCGAGGCCGGCGGTCAGCACTCGCCTCCCGGCCAGCGAGCCGCCGAAGTGCCGGGCCGCGAGCGCGCGAAAGGTCTCGTAGGTGAAGCCCAGGATGCCCTGCGTCCCGATGTAGAACCACCCGGCGGCGGTCATCTGGCCGTACATCGTCAGGCCCGCGCCCTCGAGCCGGCGGAAGGTGTCCTGGTCGGACCACTCGGGGACGACCATCGCGGTCGAGATGAGGACGCGCGGCGCGTCCTCGTGCGTCGGAAGAACGGCGACCGCCTTCCCGGACTGGACGATCAACGTCTCGTCGGAGCCGAGGCGTTCGAGCGCGGAGACGATCCCGGCGAGCGCTTCCTGGGAGCGTGCTGCCTTGCCCCGCCCGCCGTAGACCACGAGCGCCTCGGAATCCTCGGCGACGGCGGGGTCGAGGTTGTTGAGCAGACAGCGGAGTGCGCCTTCCTGCTCCCAGCCGCGGCAGCGCAGAGGGCTCAAACGGCGGTGCCCGGAAAGAGCACGCGGAAGGAGGCGCCGCCGCCGGGGTGGTCCTCCACCCAGGCGCGCCCGCCATGCAGCGCGGCGAACTGCGCCACCAGCGAGAGGCCCACTCCCACGCCGGTCACCTCGACGTCGCTCCCGCGCGTGAAGGCCTGGAAGATGGTCTCCTTCTCGGCGTCGGGCACGCCGGGGCCGTGGTCGTCCACGCGCAAAAGTGCGCCGGTTCCGTCGGGCGCCACCGACACCTCGATGGGCGAGCCGGCGGGCGTGTGGCGCTCGGCGTTCGCAATGAGGTTCTCCACGATGCGCTCGAACTTCGCCGGATCGACACTTGCGTGGACGCTCTGGGCCTGCACGTCGATCTGCCTGCCGTCTGGACGGCCTGCGACGACGGTGTGGACGAGTTCGGCGAGGTCGGCGTGCTCGAACTCGACCCGCATGCGTCCGTGCCGGAGTCGGTCCACGTCGAGAAGATCGTTCAGCAGCCGCTCGAGCCGGGCTGCCTGGTTCGCGACGAGATCGATCATCTGCTCGCGTCCCTCGTCGGTCAGAGTGGGCCAACGCTCGCGCAAAGTGATGGCGAAGCCGAGGATCGCGGTGAGCGGCGTGCGCAGCTCGTGAGACACCGCGGAAAGGATGTTCTCGCGGACCTGTTCGACGCGCTCCCGCTCGGTGATGTCCTGGGAGGTCCCGACCATGCGCACCGGATTGCCCGCCCGGTCGAGGATCACCCGGCCGCGGCCCTGCACGATCCGTTCGCTTCCGTCCCCGAGGACGGCACGATGTGTCATCTCGAAGGCCTGGCCGTCCGCGAGCGACGCCTCGATGGTCGAGCGCACCCGATCACGGTCGGCGGGATGGATCCGGGAAAGGTAGGCCTCGTAGTTCAGCTCGCCGCGCTCGGGTTGAAGATCGTAGATTCGATAGAGCTCGTTCGACCACGTGACGCGGTCGCCGGCGATGTCCCACTCCCAGCTCCCGATATGGGCGAGGGCCTGTGCCTCGGCGAGCCCTACCGCCGCCTGGCGCAGCGACCCGGCGGCGGCGTCGCGCTCCGCGATCGAGGCGCCGAGCGCCAGGAGGCTGATGGCGGTGACGGCGAGGAGGCTCTGGAGGATCTCTACCGCGACCGTCTCGTCGCGGCCGCCCAGAGGGACGTTCTCCGAGATCACGCCGGCCACGCCGAACGCGGCGACGATGAAGCTCGCCGTCACGGCGCCGAGCTGCGTGAAGCGGACTGCCGCCCAGAGAAGAAGGGGGAAGAGAAGGTAGGGGTAGCGCCAGAGCCCGCCCAGGAAGATGAGCCCGGCGAGGCCGGCCAGCGCTGCGAGCACGACGGCGCCCTCGGCGAGGCGCCTCGCGGGTATGCGGAGCGGAGGGCGGGTCGCCCAGACGAGGATCAGGGGAGCGACGAGCAGCGCCCCGGCGGCATCGCCGAGCCACCAGAGGACCCAGCGCGACCCGTAGGGAGAGGCGGCCGCGGAGTCCGCGAGCGCGAGCACCGTGACGCCGTTCGTTGCCGCGACCGCGGAGGCGACTGCCCCCGCACAGGCGAACATGACCACGTCCTTGACGCGCTCGAAGGACTTCCGGAAGGAGATCCGTCGGAGCAGATAGACGGCGACGAGCGCCTCGAGCGTGTTTCCGACCGCGATCCCCGCCGCCACCCAGAACGAGACGCCGCTGGTCGCGTTGCCGAGCAAGGCCCCGATCGCGACCGCGGGCCACATCCGCGGGCCGAGCAGGAGCAGTGCTGCGATTGCGATCCCCGTGGGCGGCCAGACGGGGGTTATCACCCCGTGGCCGACCGCCAGATTGAGGCCGAGCTTCGCTCCTCCGAAGTACACGGCAGAGACGAGGGCGACCTGGAGGACGTACGAGCCTGGGCGCGTCCGCACGGCAGCCGGATCGTACGTCAGGGGTATGTCTGCGGCATAGACTCGGGCCCGTGCAGACCTGCCGTTCTTGTGGTGCCGAACAGGCATCCGACGCCCGTTTCTGCTCCAACTGCGGCACGGCGCTCCAGCCTCTGGGCGAGGAGCTCTCGCAGCAGGAGCGGCGCATCGTCACCGTGCTCTTCTCCGACCTCGCCGGCTCGACGGCCCTCGGTGAGCAGCTCGATCCCGAGGACGTACGCCGCGTCCAGGCGGAGCTATTCGAGCTTCTGAACGCCGAGGTCGTGCGCTTCGGCGGGACGACGGAGAAGTTCGTCGGAGACGCCGTGCTCGCCGTCTTCGGGATTCCGTCCGCGCACGAGGACGACCCTGAGCGGGCTGTTCGGGCGGCGCTCGCCGCTCACGAGCGTTTCGACGGGTTCGCGGAACGGATCCAGAGCCGGTTCGGGCTGAGGGTAGGGCTCCGTACGGGGATCAACACAGGTGACGTGGTCTCCGGTCGCGAGACGGCGGCCCGCGGCGAGCTGATGGTGAGCGGCGACGCA
>DATHAA010000090.1:0-32900 GCA_035296905.1 Gaiellaceae bacterium | reverse complement strand
GATGGCCGCGTCGGTCTGGATGGCCTGGTCGATCTGGAAGCCATTCGGGGCCTGGATCCGCCGCTGGAGCGCGCTGACGATCCCGGCGGTGACCGTTCGCTCGAGCCCGAATGGATTGCCGATCGCGACGACGGCGTCCCCGACTTGCACGGCGCTCGAGCTCCCGAGGGTGAGCGGAATGAGCGACCGCGACCACGCGCCCTGGATCTTCAGGACCGCGATGTCGGTCGAGGGATCGGTGCCGACGACCGTCGCGTCCTTCTTCTCCTCGTCGGAGAAGCTGACCTGAACCTTCTTCGCGCCCTCGACGACATGGTAGTTGGTGACCACGTGGCCGTCCTTGTCGATGACGAAGCCGGAGCCCTGGGCCTGCTGTTCCTGCGCGCCGAAGAAATTGTTGGAGACGACCGACGTCGAGGTCACCTGGACGACGCCGTGCTTCGCGGCCTCGTAGATGTCCGAGATCTTCCTCGCGCCGGTGGACGGGAAGGCGGCCGGCTCGGTCGTCTCGCCCTGCACCTCGCGGATGACCGTCGTCGTCGAGCCGTCGTTCAGCGTTTGCCCGATGCCAACGGCGACCGCGCCGCCGAGCAGAGCAGCCGCGACGAGCGCGCCTACCTTCGCCCACCCAGATTCCATGCGTCGGTTATAGCCACGGCCCTGTGAAGCGCTGGTTGCGGGCGGTTAAGCAGACGTTAAGCAAGGACGCACGTGTCCAGCGAAACCCCTGGAAATGGGATGTCGCTCCTGACATAGGTCGCTAAATGCTCTAGCCGTGGTGTCTCGGTGGTGTCCCGACGCCGGGAGTTTTGATTCGCCCTAGTCGAAGTCGAGCTAGTCCGGCCGCGCGCCGGGACGTGATTATCGACTCCCGCCGTCCCCTCTAATGAGAGCCGCCCCTCGTCGCGCGAAGAAGAACGGCTCTCGGCTTGCCAACGCGCCCCAAGCCCTCAGCTGCCGGGGCGTCGGAAGGCTCAACAAACTACCCATCTGCCATAACGAGAAACGGCCTTGGACCTTAGATTCACGCCTCCTCACTGTCCACGAAGTCAGTCGCCGCCTTCGTCTGAGCGAAGGAACGGTGCGACGAAGGATTCGGGACGGCTCCCTTCCCGCGCTCAAGCTCGGCAGCGGCCCACGAGCTCCTATTCGCATCGCGTCAAGCGACCTCGAGTCCTTCATCCACGAAAGGAAGTCACTATGACCCAGACGATTGACCCCGACGCCCAAAGACGAGGGCGCGCATTCTCGCGCGCGAAGGGTACCGCTGTACTACTCACATCCGCGCGGGTGAACGCTGCCCGGAAACCAGGCTGCTCGAGATCCATCACGTCGACGGCGGCGACAACGTGCTGCTCGTGCCTGACTCGGAGCTCGCCACCGTCTGCCGCAAACACAATCCGCGCGGCGGCTAGCCGTTCCACCAGTTGCAGAAGCTCAGCTGCGCTAGCGGTTTTGGCGGCTTATTCGATGAGCTCGACTCGCACGCTGACCCCATGGAGAGCCTGCCAAAGACGCACGTAGAGCCCGAGCTCCATGCGCGCCTGCTCCTCGTGGATGTTGTGGGGCAACTCGACGATGACGCTTCCATCCTCGGCCGCTTCCGCGCGGCACCCGTGTCGACGCATAAACGATGCGAGATCCCCTTCAACCCCAGGTTCGCTCGGCCGCAGCTGAATGGTCATTGACGAGCTCCACGCGGCGGCAAAGGCGGGGAGCGGAGCCGCCGCAATGGCCCCGTCTCCCCGTGGTTGAAGCGCCGGCTCCCGCCGCATCGGAGCCCGCGTCTCTAAACACACTCTGGGGTGGGCGTGGCCGCTTGACCTATCCCCCTTCCGATGGTTCACGGCCACGGTTGACCAATCCCTGCGTTGGGGGATGGCAGTGCTTCCACGGGGAGTAAAGTTCCGAAAGTCGGAGAAACGGCGTGCGAAACCGCAACTCACTCCACTCCGACGTCGAAAGGAGGCGGAGGCCGCAACCGCCTCCTTTCCCTTTTTCTACGTTGATTTCGGCCCTGTGCGCCTGCCGCAAACACAATCCGCGCGCGGCTGATGCCTTCGCTCAGAGGAGCCGGGGCAAGGCGGGAGGATCGCGCGTCCTGTCTGCAACCTACGACTTTCGCAGACGGCCCAAGCGGTAATGCGCGGGTATTCCCCTAAGGGGCACTACCCGTTGTCAGGAACGTAGCCGGTGCCCCCGCACGTCTCGCAGTTCTTGGAAAGGTCACGGGCAGCATGCGGACGTCCCTTGGAGTCTCGGACCGGGGCCGCACCGGTTGCGTTGCACTCGGGGCAGGGTTTGGTTGGCTCGATTCCGGGTTTCACGTTTCCGGACTTTCATCGACTTTCCTGTGAGGGCCTGCCCGGGGTGAGACAGGCAGTTTGCAGAACCTACAACCATGACGAGAGGCCGAAGCGGTACTCAGCCGGGGTATTCGGGGCGGGGCATGATCCGCGGAGAGAAACGCTGACTTGGGTCAGTAGATGCCGTCGGCCTTCGATATCGGGGGTAGCGGGGAAGCGCGAAGCCCCGGACACCCCGCCAGTTCGAGTGTCTCCCTCCCGCAACCAAGGCGCCAGTTACCCTTGATCTGCTCCCTCCGCCGAGGTTACTGGGAGTATCCCTCCGTCACCTCGCCCTTGTGTGCCGCGAAGGCACCCAGAACCTCCTCCTTTTCGCGCTCGGGCACCTTGAAGACGTCAAGGGTTCGCCCGAGTTCGGCCGCGACTTCATCGAACTCGGCGGGAGAGATCTTCAGTTCGCGATGGGCTTCTTCCAGGCCAAGAGGAGTTCTGCCCGGTTCCGTGGCCGCATATTGCTGGGGTCCGCCGGCAACGTTGCAGACCCACAAGGTGCGCATGAACTTGAGGCCCGGAAGTCTGCCCAGATTGTTGGTGTGCCATTCCCGAAGGGCCGGGTTCTCTGATTCCTGGCCGACGATCGGGTTCCGCACGACCGCTTCGCTGAAGTGGTCAACCACCGCTGCGATGGCGAATGCGCCACCGAGCCTTTCGTACAGACTCGATTCCGTCATTTCTTACCTCCTAGACGGTTCCTGGAAGTGTCCCACCAGGTTCCTGGATGGTTCCTTCCATCGGGGGAGGACATCACGCGCTGTCTGCTAGTACGCAGAACCGCCCGGCGCGGATTACTCCTCGCCGCTTGCTTTCCTCCCAAGCAGCCGAGCGATGACGGCGAGTAGAGCTCGTTTGGGTGACGGGCGGCCAATCGCCCACGTGACACACACCTGAGCCGTTACCTAATCCCAACGCTGCAAACGGTCATAGCATTCGAGCGTTGGCATATCGCGGAGCGGGGCTCGACTCCCTCACGAACGGCGAGGGCTTCGTCGGCTTCCCCTCTCCCTCGGTCGGCGGACGAGTTCATCCCGCCGAGCTCCGTTCCGTGGTTACGGGCTACACAGGAGCACCTGATGAAGGAACAGGAAGAGCAGGCTCGGAAAGCGGCGAAGAACCAAGCGCTTTTTCGGGATGTCAACGAACGCATCGAGGAACTGGTCGGGGAGGCGTGGCATCCGGACTTCGTCTGCGAATGTGCCGACGAGCACTGCGTCGAGAAGCTTCAGCTTTCGCTGCGGGAGTACGAGGAGATTCGAGCCTCGCCTGTCCACTTTCCCGTCAAGGTGGGCCACGAGTCTGCCGATTTTGAGCGAGTGGTCGCACTGAGCGACGGCTACGCGGTGGTCGAGAAGATCGGATCGGCGGCTGAAGTAGCAAAGAAGCTCGATCCTCGCTCACGGGTAAAGGGCGTAAGCCCGGTTTAGAAGTCGAGAACGACGCTAGTTGGCCAAGCTCGAGGACGTAGCTCGCGTCACTCTGGCCTGGCGCCCTCCGCAAGCGATCCGTCTAGGTCTTCCTCCCGAGCGACGACGGCGCGTAGGGGGAGCGCCGCATGCGCTGGCAACCCCTGCCCCGAGCGGCGAGCTCGTCCGATCAGGGCGACGTTGAGGTGCCGGTCTGAGTCGTGCCGGTCTCAGTCGTCCCGGTCTCCACCACTTCGGTGACCGTTTCAATAAGGGTGGTCGTGTCATGGACGGTCTCGGTGACCGTCTGGATCACCGTCGTCGCGGGAAGCGTCAACATCCCTCCGGGAAGCCTCATCGAGTGCAGGCTGGGGCTCACAACCCCTTCAGAAGGTCTCGCGAAGTACGTTCTGTCCCGGATCCGCAGCCGCAAAGGCCCCTCTACCGTTTGTGTCTCGATTCCATCCTGCTTCGTTTTCCAGCGGATGACCCGGTGAACCTGCTCTTCCGTGGTTACGACCTCGACGCGTCCAGTCTCGGTCACGCCGTGGCGGACACGTTCCACTACCCCCTCGGCGACGCTGCCCTCGGGTGACCACGCCACCGCCGCCACGACGCCAAGCCCACCGCAGACGAGAAGACCGACGACCAGCACCATGAGCTTGAGCTTCCTCATTTCAGACCACGGACCCTACGCGCTCTCCGGGGAACGGGTGAAGGACAAGGAGAGCGAGCTCGGGGCCGCCCGTCCCCAGCAGCCGAGCGACGACTGCGCGGTGGCGTGGCGCTCGCGGTGCAGGATGCCACGACGGAGCGGCCCCGGCGGCAGATTGCGTTCGCCTTCGGGTAGGTGTAGGGCTTCCGCCCAAGCAGACGAGCGACGACGACGCGGAGGAGCTTGCGCGGCGAGCGGCGGCCGTTGTCGGAGGCTCGTCGGCCGGGAGGCCATGATGCCTTTAGGAGACCATGCTCGGTCGCCACGGCTCGTGCTCGTGTGCGAGCCAGACTAGCTCGGGATCGAGTGCAAGGACCCGCTGCCGCCCCTCGGTGGGCGGCTCGTCGAACTCGCCGAACCATACCGCCACGTCGCCGCCGACGATGACCGGGCGCCCGCCAGTCTCGACGACGACCATCTGCATTCCGGGTGTGTGGCCCGGCGCCGGGACGAGTCGGAGCCCGGACAGCAGCTCGTACTCGCCGTCGACCGGTACGTACTGCACGCCGGACGCCTCGACCCACTCGCGAATGGTGTAGTCGTCCTCGCTGCGCGCGTCGTCGAGCTCCCGACGCTGGACATAGATCGGCTTGCCTGCGAAGAGGTGGTTGCCGCCGCAGTGGTCGGCGTGCAGGTGTGTGTTAACGACGATGTCGATGCCGCCGAGGTCGAAGTCCTGCTCGCTCAGCGGCTGGAGGCGGGGATCCATATCAGCCATCGCCGGGTGCAGCTCCGTCATGCCGGTGTCGACTAGCACGCGCGCATCGGGATGGTCGATCACGTGCACGTAGACCGGCATCCGCTCGCTCTCGACGGAAAGGTCGGCAACGAAGACTGGCGTGATGGTGATCGAGGTAGGAGCGTTCATTGTGTGCCGACCGCCGATCCAGCCGGAATAACCGTTCTCGTCCACGGTTGCGATTCTCGCACACGGGTGCCAGGAGCCCGGCGCTTCGCGATTCAGGTGTGCCGAGCGCCCATGGCGCGAACGGTCCGCCCATGGAGGCGAGCGT
Source organism: Gaiellaceae bacterium (assembly GCA_035296905.1). GTDB lineage: Bacteria > Actinomycetota > Thermoleophilia > Gaiellales > Gaiellaceae > DATEOR01. The sequence goes on along the minus strand of DATHAA010000090.1, from coordinate 27,406 downwards.
CACGTCCGCCAGATAAAGACGTTCGAGACGAAGTCGGGGAACACGGGCTACGTGCTCGTCGACGAGAAGGGCAACGAGTACACAACGTTTCGACCCGAGATCGGGAGGAGTGCACAGGGAGCGGAGGGGAAGCCTGCCCGGATCCCCTACCGCGAGACGGAACGCGGCGGATTCCGCACCGTCTATCTCGATGCCGTAGAGCCGCTCGGAGACGGCAGTGAAGATGATGATCTGCTCCCTGGTGGTGTCTGGGTGGTGTCGCGCCACCGAAACTGCGCCGGAAACCCGCATAGCTGCGCGATGCGGGGTTAAGCAGACGTTAAGTGGCAGCCAGGGCTCATCCTTGACATATCGATATATGTCGATATGTTGGAGGCCACCGATGCGTGAATTGCCCCTGATCGACTGCTGCGTCCCACTCGGCGTCCAGGCGCTCTCCGACGACGAGGCGGAGGCGAGCGCCGCGCTGTTCGCGGCGCTTGCCGATCCCGCCCGCGTGCGTATCGTCAATTTCGTCGCGACGAGCGACGACCCGGTCTGCGCGTGCCACCTGATCGAGCCGCTCGGGCTTTCGCAGCCGACCGTTTCCCATCATCTGAAGCGACTGGTAGACGCAGGCCTGCTCGAGCGGGAGCAGCACGGCAAGTGGGCGTACTTCTCCCTCACTCCCGAGGCGAGCACGCGCCTAGCCGGGCTCGTCGACCTGACTCGCGACCGATAGGAGGCTCTTCGATGACCACTTCAGACTCCTTGCGCGACGAAGTACGGCGCAAGTACGCCGAGGCCGCGGTTGCCGTGGCGGATGGATCCGGCTGCGGCTGCGGAACCGGCACCTGCTGCGAGGCCGACGCGAGTAACGATTTCGGCACGTCGCTCTATACCCTCGAGCAGCGAGGCGAGCTTCCGGACGCAGCCGCCCTTGCCTCGCTCGGCTGCGGCAACCCGACAGCGGTCGCCGAGCTCAGAGCAGGCGAGACCGTCCTCGACCTCGGCTCCGGCGGAGGAATCGACGTCATCCTGTCGGCGAAGCGCGTCGGGCCGAGCGGCCTCGCATACGGGCTCGACATGACCGACGAGATGCTCGCACTCGCACGCAAGAACGCCGCAGACGCGGGGATTCGGAACGCGGTCTTCCTCAAGGGCCTGATCGAGCAGATCCCGCTGCCCGCCGACTCGGTCGACGTCGTCATCTCCAACTGTGTCGTCAACCTCTCGACCGACAAGGCGGAGGTCCTGCTCGAGATCTCCCGCGTGCTCAAGCCGGGCGGCCGGCTCGGAATGTCCGACATCGTCGCCGAGGACCGGCTCACGGAGGAGGAGCGAGCTGAGCGAGGTTCCCACGTCGGCTGCATCGCGGGCGCGCTCTCGAAGTCCGAGTTCGAGGTCGGCCTCGAGGCAGTGGGTTTCGAGCACATCTCCGTCGAGTTCACCCACGACGTCGCCGACGGCATCCACGGCGCGATCGTCAGGGCGGTGAAGACGACAGAACCCGCGGCAAAGGGGCTGCCCGTCGTTGAACCGGCCGCGCGCGCCGGCTGCTGCTGATGGCCGTCGAGTCGGCGCCGACAACGATCGAAGCCCTGCGAGCCGAGCACTGGCCCGGCGTCGCCCGCGTGTACGAGGAGGGCATCGCGACCAGGAACGCGACCTTCGAGACGGAGGTGCCGGCCTGGGAAGCGTGGAACTCGTCCCACCTCGCCGAGCATCGCTTCGTCGCGCTTCGGGAGGGCGAGGTGGTGGGCTGGGCGGCCGTGAGCGCCGTCTCCGGTCGCTGCTGTTACCAGGGAGTGGTCGAGAACAGCGTCTACGTCGCGGAGGACGCCCGCGGCCAGGGGATCGGCCGGCGCCTGCTCGAAGCGCTGATCGCCTCCACCGAGGCCGCCGGGATCTGGACGATCGAGGCCGGCATGTTCCCCGAGAACGAGGGCAGTATCCGGCTGCACGAGCGAGCCGGCTTCGCGACCGTCGGGACACACAAGCGGCTCGGCAAGCTGGACGGGGAGTGGCGTGACGTCCTGCTCCTCGAGCGCCGTAGCCCGAGCGTGGACTGATGGAGACGGTCTGAGCCGAGTTCTCTTCGTCTGCGTCCAGAACGCCGGCCGCTCGCAGATGGCAGAGGCGCTCTTCACCGCGGCCTCAAAGGGTCGCCACGAGTCCCGCTCCGCCGGCACGGTGCCGGCGGCGCACGTCCATCCCGAGGTCGTGGCAGCCATGCGCGAGGTGGGCGTCGACCTCGAGAACCGGGTTCCTCACGAGCTCGACCTGGCCGACGGCGAGTGGGCCGACGTGATCGTGACGATGGGCTGCGGAGACGCGTGCCCGTACATTCCCGGCAAGCGCTACGTCGACTGGGAGCTCCGGGATCCGGCGCGGCTACCGCCGGACGAGGTGCGCAGCATCCGCGATGAGATCGCCCAGCGCACGCGCGCGCTAGCTCTCGAGCTCGAATAGAGCTTCGACCGACCGGCATCGCACTTGGTCGGCGCTGAGGTTAGATTCACGTCCTGGAAGCGGCCTCCCTCCTCGCCACCACTCTTCCCGACGGCGGAACCATCGGCGTGGCCGCGCCTGCGAGCCCCTGGGAGAACCGCTCCGACCTTCTCCGCGGAGTCGAGTGGTGGGAGGCCCAGGGGTACTGCGTCAAGCTGGCGCCGGGGGTCGACGGACGGGACGATTTCGTCGCGGGCCCGCCCGAGCAGCGCGCCGACGACCTGAACACGCTCTTCGCCGACCCGGAAGTCGACGTCGTCCACTGCATGCAGGGTGGCTACGGCTCGGCCCAGGCGATTCCCTTCCTTGACTTCGATGTCATCGCCGCGAACCCGAAGCCGTTCATCGGCTATTCCGACATCACCGCCCTTCACGTCGCGATCCGCCAGCGCACGGGTCTCGCCACCTTCTACGGCCCCGGTGTCGCAGGTGTGGGCGACAAGGAGGCGACGGCGTTTACCCGCGCGCGCTTCCTCGAGGTGCTGCGCGGCGGCGGCGAGGGCGACGTTCCGCGCGACCCGGACGACCCGTATGTACGCGCGATCGCGGGCGGCAAGGTCTCCGCCCCGCTCGCAGGCGGCTGCCTCTGGCTCCTCATGCAAACCATGGGAACTCCCTGGGAGATCGACCTCGACGGCGCCATCTTCTTCTTCGAGGACGTCGATGCGCCGCCCTGGTACATCGACGGGGCCCTCGTCCAGCTCGCCCATGCCGGCAAACTCGACCGGGTGCTCGGAGTCATAGTAGGCGAGATGGAGAAGTGCGAGTGGCGCGAGGATAGGCCCGAATGGCCAAGGACCAAGTCACTGGAGGACGTTTTGGAGCAAAGGCTGGAGCCGCTCGGGGTCCCCGTGCTATACAAGCTGCCCTTGGGCCACGGAAAGAACCTTGCGACACTCCCCCTCGGCGTTCCCGCCACACTCGACGCCGATGCCCGCACACTCACGATCGACGAGCCTGCGCTGACCCAGCGCGGGAAGTCCCTCGCAACGCCGAGGGAGAAAGGGAGGACGGCATGAGAAGGACAATTCCCGTTGTCGTCGCGTTCCTCGCGGCGCTGGCGTTGGCACTGACCGCTTGCGGAGGCTCGGGCGGAAACGCCACGGGCTCCGGCGGCTCCGAGACCGGCGCCGTCACCGAGGGAGGCATCCTCAGGATCGGGACGACCAACTACATCGACTCGTTCAACCCGTGGAACTTCATCGAGTCGCAGGCCTTCAACGCCTTCATCATGGTCTATCCCCAGCTCGTCCAGTACGACTATCAGGACGGCGAGTACACGATCGTCGGCGATCTCGCTGAGTCGTGGGACACGTCCAGCGACGGAAAGACCTGGACGTTCCATCTCCATACGGGGACGAAGTGGTCGGACGGCCAGCCGCTGACCGCCGACGACGTCGCGTGGACGGTCAACACGACCGTCAAGTACGCGAGCGGGCCGACGGCCGTCATGGCCCCGGCGCTGAACCACGTGCGGGATGCGGAAGCTCCCGACCCGGCGACCGTCGTCATCAACTACAAGGCGCCGGTTGGAAACGCGCTCGCACAGCTGGAGCAGTTCTTCATCCTTCCGCAACATGTCTGGGAGCAGTACGCGACCGGGGACGGGAAAGGCCTGAAGACGCACCACCCCGAGCAGGACGTCGGCTCGATGGTCACCGGCGGCGCATTTACCGTGAAGCAGTACGAGAAGAAGGGCACGACCGTCTTCATTCCCGACCCGAACTACTGGGGAGAGCCGGCCCACGTGCAGGCGGTCGCCCAGACGTACTACACGAACGCCGACTCGATGATCGCGGACCTCAAGGGCGGCCAGGTCGACTGGGTCGACCAGGTGCCCTTCAACGCGGTCGACGTCCTCAAACAGGACTCGAACATCCAGGTCAACCAGGTCCCTGGCGCCGAGACCACGAACATCACCTGGAACTCGAACCCGTACAAGGACAAGAACCGCGAGCTCCTCGACCCGCAGGTCAAGAAGGCGCTCTCGATGTGCATCGACCGCGACAAGATCATCGAGGTCGTCTTCAATGGCTACGCGGACAAGGTCGAGAGCCTGCCCGGGCACATCTCGCTCTACGAGAACAAGAACCTGGGGCCGCTCGAGTACGACTGCGACGCGGGCAACCAGATGCTCGACGACCTCGGCTATAAGCGGGGGCCGGACGGCACCCGCATCGCCCCGGCGACGACCGGCAAGTACGCACAGCCGGCGCACAAAATGCAGTACGAGATCATGCAGCCGACATCGCTCGACTTCAACGGCGAGCGCTCTTTCGAGATCGTCAAGGAGGGCTTCGCCCAGGCGGGCGTCGACGTCACGCTCCAGATCGGCGGCGACTCGACTGCGGCCTACGAGATCGAGACCACCGATCACTGCGATCCCGCGACGAACTCCGGCTACACCGGCTGGGACATCGCCATGTGGGACTGGGTCGGCTACGTCGACCCTGACTTCATGCTCTCCGTCGTCACGAAGGGCCAATGGTGCTCCTGGAGCGACACAGGCTGGGACAACCCGGACTACGACGCTCTGTACGACAAGCAGGGCACGACCATCGACGAGGACGAGCGCGCCGCGATCGTCCAGCAAATGGAGCAGATGATCTACGACAACTTCCTCTACACCCAGCTGACCGAGCACCAGTACATCGACGCGCACACGAAGGAATGGACGGGCATCGAGCCCAACCTGAACGCCTACGCGAAGATGTACTGGACGCGGGTGAGCAAAGTGGGATAGGAGCGGCCTCGGAAGCGGAAGAGGGCGATGGGCGGCTTCGACTACCTGGCCAAGCGGCTCTTGTTCGCCGCCGTGACGGTGTTCGTGGCGATCACGCTGAACTTCGTCCTCTTCCGCACCCTCTCCGGAGACGCGGTCTCCGCTCTTCGGTGCCGGCAGTGCACGCAGGCGTTCAAGGACTACCAGCGCCAGGAGCTCGGGCTCGACGAGTCGAAGTGGCAGCAGTACAAGCTCTACCTCAACGATCTCGCGCACGGTGATTTCGGCCGGTCGCTGCGCTCACAGGCGCCCGTGACCACCGAAATCTGGCCGCCGATCAAAAACACGATCGCGATGGTCGCGCTCGGCACCTTCTTCTCCATCGTGTTCGGCATCCTCGTGGGGGTGATCTCCGCCTGGAGGCGGGGCACGGCGGCCGACAAGGGCGGGCTCTGGACCGGCCTCGCCTTCTACTCGATGCCCCCTCAGTGGCTCGGCCTGCTCATGGTCCTGTTCGTCGCGGGCGCGCTCGGCCTGCCCACGTCGGGGATCAAGGATCCGACGCTGGGGATCTTGAGCGATGCATCTACATGGGACGTCTTCGTGGACAAGATGCGCCACATGATCCTCCCCGCACTGACCCTCGGGCTCGTCCTTTTCGGGGAGTACGCGCTCGTCGTCCGCTCGGCCATGCTCGAAACCCTCGGCGAGGACTACGTGCTCACGGCGAGGGCCAAGGGTCTCTCGAACTGGTCGATCGTATGGAAGCACGGGCTCCGCAATGCGGCGCTTCCGATCATCACCCTGATCGCACTCTCGCTCGGATTCATCATCGGCGGGTCGATCACGATCGAGTACGTCTTCTCGTACCCGGGCATCGGCCTCGCCGTGGTCGAGGCGATCGACCAGCGCGACTATCCAATCCTCCAGGGCGCCTTCCTGCTGCTCACGTTCTCCGTGATCTTCGCCAACCTGGTCGCCGACCTCCTCTACTTCAAGCTCGACCCGAGGGTGTCGACGTGAGCGCCTCGACCCAGGGAGCCGCCGCGGCCGACAGCGGTCTCGCCCAGGCCGCGCCGCGCCGGCCCGGCGCGATCAAGACCGCCATCCTCACTCAGCCACAGGCGCTCATCGGCCTCGCCATCATCGGCGCCTTCGTCATCATCGCCCTCGTTGCCCCGCTCTTCCTGAGCGGGGACCCGAAGGCGAAGGTGGGGCCGATCTTCGAGCCCCCGAGCACCGCCCATCCCCTTGGGCTCGACGGCGGCGGCGCCGACATGATCCGCCTCCTGATCGCGGGGACTCGGGTGTCGCTCCTCGTTGGTTTCTGCGCCGCACTCGTGTCCGCGATCATCGGGGGAACGATCGGGGTCCTCTCCGGTTTCTTCGGGGGCAAGACCGACATCGCGCTCATGCGGATGACGGATTACTTCCTCGTGATTCCCGACATCCCGCTCATGATTGTGGCGGCCGCGCTCTTCGGACGCAGCCTCACGAACATCATCATCATCATCGGGATCATCTACTGGACGACGACGGCCAGGCTGATCCGCGCCCAGGTGAAGAGCGTGCGCGAACGGGTCTATGTCAAGCGCTCACGGGCCCTCGGTGCAGGAAACAGCCGCCTCATCTTCAAGCACATCCTTCCGCAAGTCGCCCCCCTGCTCATCGCCAACACCGTGCTCCTCGTCGCGTACGCGATCTTCGCGGAGACCTTCATCACGTTCCTCGGGCTAGGCGACCCGAGCGTGATCTCGTGGGGCCGGTTGATCGAGAACGCCTTTCAGGACGACGCCATCCTCAACAACGCGTGGTGGGCGATCGTGCCGCCCGGACTCTGCGTCACGCTCATCGTGCTCGGAGCGACGATCTTCGGGCAGTCGCTCGAAGACGGGCTCAACCCCCGCCTCCGCGTCGGGCACCTCTCGGTACGCCGCTTCAAGGTCAGGCCGCTGCGCGGGAAGCTCGACACCGAATGACGCCGCTCCTCGCAGTCGAGGACCTGAACATCTGGTTCGAGCTCCCGAATGGAGGCGAGCTGCACGCAGTGCGGGGGGTGAGCTTCGACCTCGAGGGCGGGGAGCGCTTCGGTCTTGTCGGCGAGTCCGGGTGCGGGAAGACCACCGCAATGCTCTCCCTCATGGGCCTTCTGCCGCCCAACGCAAGCGTCTCGGGGGAAGTCAGGCTCGAGGGGGAGAACATCCTCGAGCGCGGCGAGGAGTCGGTGAGCCCGCACCGGTGGAGCGACATCGCCATGGTCTTTCAGGGCGCGATGAACGCCTTCAACCCGGTGAAGACCGTCGGCTCGCAGATCGAAGAGCCGATGCGGCTGCACGGGGTCGCCGAGGGGAGGGTCGCGCGACGGCAGGTCGAGGAACTGCTCGAACGGGTCGGCATCTCGAAGGATCGCGCTGCCCGCTATCCGCATGAGTTCTCGGGCGGCATGCGCCAGCGCGCGGCGATCGCCATGGCACTCGCGTGCGAGCCCAAGATCCTCCTCGCGGACGAGCCCACGACTGCCCTCGACGTGATGGTGCAGGCGCAGATCCTCGAGCTACTCGGCTCGCTCGCTTCCGATTTCAACCTCGCGCTCATTCTCGTCACGCATGACCTCCCCGTCGTTGCCCAGGTCTGCGACCGCGCCGCGGTCATGTACGCGGGCGAGGTCGCAGAGGCGGCCTCGACCGACGCGCTCTTCCACACGCCGAGGCACCCGTACACCCGCCTCCTCTTCGCCGCCACGCCGGACCTGCATGCGGGCGGGGAGCGCGTGGCCTCGATCCCCGGCGCCCCGCCCCGCCTCGACAGGCCCATCGTCGGCTGTCCGTTCCAGCCACGATGCGACCGCGCCTTCGCGCCCTGTCCGATCGAAACGCCGCTCCTCAAATCCGTTGGTGAGCGCCACGTGGCCGCCTGTCATCTGAACGACCACGTCCGCGAGGCGCTGCCGGCGTGAGCACCAATGGCTCGAAGCCCCTGCTCGAGGTCGAGGGGCTCCACGCGCGCTATCCGGTCGGCCGCGGCATCGTCGGCACCGTCAGCCGCGCACCGAAGCTCGAGGTGCGCGCGGTGGACGGCGTCTCGTTCTCGCTGAAGCGCGGTGAGATGCTGGCCCTCGTGGGGGAGTCAGGCTGCGGCAAGACCTCCACCGCCCAGTCGATCCTCCGCATGATCGAGCTGAGCGGCGGCTCGATCCGTTTCGACGGCGAGGAGATTTCCGGGCTCTCGGCCAAGCAGCTCCGCCCGCTGCGCCGGCGGATGCAGATCGTCTACCAGGATCCCTACGAGTCGCTCGACCCGCGCTTCCGCGTTGGCGCGACGATCGAAGAGCCGCTCCAGGTGCACGGCATCGGCTCCAAGGACGACCGGCGCGAAGAGGTCAAGCGTGCGCTCGAGCTCGCGGGCCTCACGCCGCCGGAGCTCTACATCGACCGCTATCCGCACGAGCTTTCCGGTGGGCAGCGGCAACGGGTGGCGATCGCGGCGAGCCTCGTCCTCCACCCCGAGCTCCTCGTCGCAGACGAGCCCGTCTCCATGCTCGACGTCTCGGTGCGCGCGGGAATCCTCTCGATCCTCGACGAGCTGCGGGACAACGGCCTCGCCGTGCTGATGATCACGCACGACCTCTCCACGGCCGCCCACTACGCCGACCGAATCGCCGTCATGTACCTGGGCCGGATCGTCGAGGAGGGACCGACGCGCGAGGTGATCGAGAACGCGCAACACCCGTACACCCGCGCCCTCCTCTCCGTCGTGCCGAAGCGGGACCCGCGCGACCGCGGGACTCCTCAGATCCTCCGCGGGGAGACGCCGAACTCGATCCACATCCCTCCCGGCTGCCGCTTCAACCCCCGCTGCCCGATGGCAATCGCGGAGTGCAAGACCGTCGACCCGGAGCTCCGGCGGCCGGCGGCAAGCCGGGATCCCGAGCACCGCGCCGCCTGCATCCGGGTCTAGCTCTCTCCCCAGCGCCTGATCAGGAGTGCAATGACCGTCGCGACGTCGGCGACGGATTCGAGGTCGACCCACTCGTCCACCCCGTGCAGGTTCTCGCCGGTCGGGCCGTAGCAGACCGCCTGGCCCTCAAAGAAGCGAAGGTCGGTCGTCGCGCGCGAGGGATCCGGCCTCGGCCGCCCGCCGCGCACCTCCTCGTGGCAGTCGCCGAGCAGTCGGACGAACGGGCTCTCCGGGTCGAAGGAGTAGCCGCGGGCGCGAAAGCCGCGGAACTTCACCTGGGCGGCGGGGTCGGCGGCGCCAACCGCCGCGGCCAGCCGCTCCTGCGCCTCCGCTGGCTCCATGCGGATGGGGAAGCCAAGGCGGACATCCAGGACGGCCCGCCCTGGCGTCATGGATGGCCAGTCGCCCGCGTGCAGGGCGCCCACGTTGAGAAGGTACGGTTGCCCGAGCCCGGCGAGCTCCGGCTCGGGGTCCGAGTTCAGCTCCGCTTCGAGCCCATGGAGCGCCTGCATGACGGGGTAGGCGGCCTCGACCGGGTTCGAGCCGCGGTCGGCGCTCGAGGCGTGGCGGGAGTCCGCCTCCAGCACGATACGCGCCCAGATGACCCCGACAGCGACGAGGTCCATGCCGCCGTTGGTCGGCTCGGCGATCAGGGCCGCGTCGACCGGCGGCCCGGCGAGGACCGCCGCGAGAGCACCGTTCCCGCCGCACTCCTCCTCGATCACGCTCTGGTACACCAGCCACCCGGGGAGCGGCCCGGCGGCGAGCGCGGCCTCGACGCCGAGGAGCATCGCGGCCACACCGCCCTTCATGTCACAGGAGCCGCGGCCGTACATGCGCCCGTCGGCAACCTCGGCGCCGAACGGCTCCTTCGTCCAGCGGTCGACCGGCTCGGCGCTGACGACGTCCACGTGCCCGTTGAGGACGAGCGAGCGGCCGCTGCCCTCTCCGATCGTCCCGACGAGGGAGCGGCGCCCCTCGTACGGGATGAGCGGGATGCCGCTGTCGGGCCGCTCGGCCAGCTGCTCGGAGTCGGGCACCACCGACTCGATCTCGAAGCCGAGGTCCCGAAGCCGCGCCTCGACGAGCTGCTGCGCCGGCTCCTCCTCGCCGAGAAGGCTGGGAACGCGGACGAGGTCGGCGAGGAAACCGACCGAGTCGTCGAAGCCGTGCTCGACCGCGCGACGAGCGTCCGCTGATGAGAAGATCGCCACTCGCGATGAACCCTAACGCCGTCGATCTGCTCCTTCGAGGAGGACGCGTGCACACCGTTTCCGGCGGGGATGCCGAGGCCGTTGCGGTGCGCGGCGGCCGCATCGCAGCGGTCGGCTCCTCGGTCGAGCTCGGCCGTCTCTCCCCGGAGCGCGTCGTCGAGCTCGAGGGCTGCACGGTCCTTCCAGGGTTCCAGGACGCGCACCTGCATCCCTTCGCCGGAGGGATGCTCGCCATCGTCTGCAACCTGCACGAGACGGCCTCGGCCACGGACTGCCTCGAGGAGATCGCGAGGTACGCGGCCGCGAATCCCGATCGCGAGTGGATCGCCGGCGACGGCTGGTCGATGGATTTCTTCTCCGGAGGGAACCCAGACAAGGAGCGGCTGGACGCCGTCGTGCCCGACCGGCCCGTCTATCTCGAGAACCGTGACGGGCACACGGCCTGGGTGAACAGCCGCGCGCTCGAGCTAGCGGGCATTACCGCGCGAACCGCCGATCCTGCCGACGGCCGCATCGAGCGCGACTCCGCGGGCGACCCGTCGGGTGCGCTCCACGAGGGCGCGATGGGGCTCGTCAGCGCGCTCGTTCCACCGGCGAGCGCGGCCGAGCAGGAGCAGGCGCTCCTGAATGCGCAGGCCGAGCTGCACGCACTCGGCATCACGGCGTGGCAGGACGCCGTAGTCGAGCCCGAGACGCTGGCCGCCTACCTCGCCGTGGCCGGACGCGGACAGCTGACGATGCGCGTCGAGGGCAACCTCCTGTGGGTCCGCTCACGGGGCGAAGAGCAGATCGACGACCTCCTCGAGGTGCGGGAACGCGCATCGCTCGGGCGGCTTCGGATCCGCGGCGTGAAGATTTTCCAGGACGGCGTGCTCGAGAACTTCACGGGTTCTCTCCTCGAGCCGTACGAGGGCACGGAAAACCGCGGGATGTCCATGCACGAGGCCGAGGAGCTTCGGCGCATGCTCGTCCTGCTCGACTCGCACGGCTTCCAGGTGCACCTGCACACGATCGGCGACCGGGCCGTCCGGGAGTCCCTCGACGCCATCGAGGCGGCTCAGGAGGCGAACGGCCGGCGCGACGCTCGCCACCATCTCGCGCACATCCAGCTGATCCACCCTGACGACCAGCCGCGGTTCGCCGAGCTCGGCGTCGTCGCGAACGCGCAGCCGTACTGGGCCGCGTACAGCCCCTACGTCGACGATCTCACTCTCCCGTTCATCGGCGAGCGCGCCGCCTACCACTATCCCTTCGGAAGTCTCGTCCGGGCCGGGGCGTCGCTCGCTTTCGGGAGCGACTGGACCGTTTCGACGGCGAACCCGCTCCCGATCGTCGAGGTCGCCGTCACGCGGGTCCCGCATCCCGAGCGCGACCGGGAGCCCATGTTGCCCGACGAGCGCCTCGACCTCGCGACGGCGTTGGCCGCCCAGACGCACGGCTCCGCCTACGTCAATTTCCTCAAGGACGAGACGGGCACGATCGAGGAGGGGAAGCTCGCCGACCTCGTCGTCCTCGACCGGGACATCTTCGACTCGGGCGCCGGTCCGGTAGGGGACGCGCGCGTCGTGCTCACCCTCTCGGAGGGCGAGCCTGTGCACGACGAGCTGGGCTAGCCGGCCGCGACTTCCGCGTTCCGGCTCATGCGGCGGCCCAGGTAGACAATCGTCGCGATCGAAGCGGCGGCGAGGAGCGCAACGACGATTGATCCGACGATCTGACCCGAGTCCCAGCCGCTCGAGCAGATCGGCTGGACACCGGCTCCAGGGATCGGCTCTTGAATACACGCTGAGCCCGATGTGGCCACGACGAGAATGCCAACGGGAAGCGCAAGGCCTCCGGGCACCACGAGGGTGCCGAGCAGCTTCTGCCGAGCCGTCCAGGCAGACGAGATCCAGAGCAGGACGACGCCCACGAGCCAGCCGATCACGGGGATGACGACGCCTCCGATCAGGAGGAGGATCAGCGCGGCGACGTCGAGAGCTCGGGAGCGGCGCTCGACGATGGGCGCCCCTCCGGGAGCCGTCTCCGCGACCGGGCCGCGCGCCTCTGCCGCGATGTCGGCCGGATCGCCCATCCGGTCCAGCAGGTTGCGGACGTCGGCTTCGCTTTCGGACTCGAGCGCGGCCCTCGCTTCGGCGATGTGATCGGAGATCTCCTGGACGAGCTCGCGCCGGCGCGCTGAGGGGAAGTCGGCCAGCTCACGCTCGAGGCGATCAAGGTACTCCTCGACCAACTTGTCAGCCGAAGTGCTCATTTCGATTCCGTCCTCTCTACGAAGTGATCGACGGCATCGCGAAAGCGGCGCCATTCGAGCCTGAATCCGTCGAGGGCCGCGCGGCCCGCGGTCGTGAGCCGGTAGTAGCGTCGCGGAGGGCCCGATGGTGACTCCTGCCAGTTGGACTCGACGAGCCCGTCCCTCCGCAGCCGTGAGAGCAGCGGATAGATCGTGCCCTCGCTCGTGACCATGCCGTCCATCTCGGCGAGGCCGCGGACGAGATCGAATCCGTAACGCTCCTCGTCAGCGAGCAGCGATAGGACGCAGTACTGCAGCGTGCCGCGGCGCATCTGGGCAAGCAATGCGTCTTGCGCAGTTACCATGCACTACAAGGTACCCGCCATCACATCATATGTCAATGAGCACGCGATCGCCTTCGGCTTTCGCCGGATAGACGGCGACGCGCATGGACGGTTCGTCGAGGCACTGGCCGGTGGCCGGGTCGAACTCCCACCCGTGCCAGGGGCAGCGCAGGACGCTCTGGCCGACGAGCTCGTAGCGCCCAGGCTCGCCAGCGACGCGCTCGCGAACGGTCCCGAGACAGAGCGGGCCGCCGTGGTGTGGGCAGCGGTTTCGGACTCCGCGCAGCTCGCCGCCGACCGTGACGACCCCGACCTCGCGTCCGCCAACACGGGCGATCAAATGGCCGTCGCGCTCGAGATCGGCGACCGACCCGACGTCCTGCCAGGCGCTCACGCCCGCGCCAGGCCGAGCCGCGCGCCGTAGAACTCGGCGGCGTTCTCGTGCAAGACCTTCGCGCGCCACGTCTCCGGGAGGCGCTTGAGCATGAAGCCGGGGTCGTCGAAGTCCCAGTGGGGATAGTCGGACGCGAAGCAGAGGTTGTCGGGAGCACCAACCGCCTCGAGCATCTCGAAAAGCGTCTCGTCGTTCCCGTCCGTATGCTCGAGCGGTTGGGTCGAGAAGCGAACGTGGTCGCGCGCGACCTCGCTCGGCTTGCGGTCGAGCCACGGGGTCTCGCTCCGAAGGGCGCGCCAGTTCGTGTCCAGCCGCCACAGGATTCCGGGAAGCCATGCGATGCCGCCTTCGATGAGGAGCACCTTGAGATTCGACAGGCGCTCGAAGGTCCCGTGGCAGAGGAGCGAGACGAGGTGGGACATGATGCTGCAGGCCGATCCGAGGGTATGCCACTCGATGTAGAAGGTCACCGGCCCCGCCCCGCCGGGAGGCGCGGCGATCCCCATTCCCTCTCCGCCGGAGTGGATGGCGACCGGAAGCCCGCACTCCGCGGCGGCCTCGAAGATGGGTAGGTAGCGCGGCTCGCCGTAGGGCCGCTCGGCGCCGCCGCAGAGAAGCACCTGGACGAAGCGCTCGTCGTCGGCCATGCGCCGGATCTCGGCCGCGGCCGCCTGCGGGTCCTGGGCCGGGCAGAGGATCGACGCGCGCAGGCGAGGCTCCTCGGCGAGCCATCGCTCGCGAAGCCACTCGTTGTGGGCCCGGGCCAGCTCGGCCGCGCGATACGGGCTCGGCATGAGCGAGACGAGCACCGCGTCGTCTCCATTCAGGATCCCGATCTCGGTGCCGCTGGGATCGAGGAGCTCACGGCGCACCATGTCCACGTCGGAGGCGGGGGGATGTCCGTTCTGCTCGATGTCCGCCCGGAACCAGGACGAAGGGTGCACCCATGAGTAGCCGGGGATCCCGAGCGACGCGCCCTGGCCGTGGAACCAGTCGCGCTGGGCTGGATCGACGAAGCCGAGGAACTCCTCGACGTCCCCGACCTGCGGGTGGATGTCGCAGTCGATCACTGGGAGGAAGATAGTCCACCCGACATGGACTTCTCCACCGACGACTGGCAGTGGCTGGGAGATTTCCTCAAGCGGCGCGGGCTGCCGGGACTGGCGATCGCCACCTCGGACCGGGACGAGCTCGTCTTCTCGCACAGCGTCGGCTGGGCCGAGGTGCGCAAGCGGGCGATCGACGAGGACACACTCTTCGAGGTCGGCTCGATCGGCAAGACGTTCACCGCGATGCTCGCCGTCGACCTCCTCGACCTGCAGGCGCGGCTGACCGATTACCTGCCGTGGTTCGAGGTTCGGTCCGCGTACGAGCCGGTCCGCGTCGAGCACCTCCTCACGCACTCGGCCGGGCTCATCCGCGGCGCGGACATGACTGCCGACTCCCGTTTCGACGTCTGGGCGCTCCGCGACACCGAGACTGGCTTCGTGCCCGGCGAGCGCTTCCACTACTCGAACGTCGGGTTCCGCACGCTCGGCTACGCGCTCGAGGCGGCGACCGGGACGCCCTACCGCGAGCTCCTGACGAGCCGGATCCTCGAGCCGATGGGCCTCCGGCACACGGAGCCGGAGATCACCGTCGACATCCGCGACCGGATGGCAGTCGGCTACGAACGGCTCCACGACGACCGCACGCCTTCGCCGGACGACCCGCTCTTTCCGGCGCCGTGGCTCGAGACAGGCACGGCCGACGGCTCGCTCGCATCGACCGCCGGCGACCTGGCGGCGTTCGGACGCGCGTTGCTCGCGGGACCGGCAGAGACGCTCACCGCGGGACTCCTGCTCGACTCCGGCGACGGGTGGAGCTACGGCTACGGGCTCGAGCGCAAGGGCGACCTCGTCCGCCACGGCGGCTCGATGCCCGGCTTTGCCTCGACGTTGCTCGGCGATCTCGAATCGGGAATCGCCGTCGTCGCACTCTTCAACGGGCCCGACGAGCACGACGTAACGGAGCTCGTCGCACAGTTCGCCGTCGAACTGCACCGTGGCGCGAATCCGGAACCGCCTGGCGACGCCGAACCGTGGCCTCCCGACAGCCCGCCCACGGAGCCGCTCGCCGAGCACTCGGCCTTTTACGGCCGCTATCGGAGCTACAACCCCTGGCTCCCCGGCTTTCGCGTCGCACAGCTGGAGAGCGGGCTCACGGCCCAGATGGCCTGGGGAGACGGCAAGCCGCTGACGCGGCTAGGAGAGGCCGAGTTCCGAGTCGGCGAGGAGGAGTGGTCGCCCGAGCGGCTCCGCTTCGACGCCGTCGTCGACGGCCAGGCCCTGCGCGCGAACCTCTCGGGGGAGAGCTACTACAGAAGTGACTTCGAATAGCACGAAAGACGCCAAGTAACAGTCTGTTACTTGCTCCGAGATCGAGCCAAACCCGCTTGGCGCCATGCATCTGGCTTCCGAAGAATGTGACGAATCAAGCCTAGTAACAGTCTGTTACTAGGTGTCCTCAGACGTTGTCGCGCGGGAAGTCGAACGACCAAGAGCGTGTGAAGACGACCTCGCCGGTCTCGTGCACGTCGAGCCTTGCCTCGACGCGGAAGGCCTCGGCGTCGCAGGTCATCGAGCTCGTCACCTCGGCCCGCGTCTGCCAGTCGCCGCGGCCCATGTCGGACGCGGCCTGGAACCGCACCTCAGCCGACAGGGGATCGCCCTCGACGATCGCGTAGAGGCAGTGGCTCGTGTCCCCGGAATTGAGTTCGATGTCGAGGAAGCGAAGCGAACCGCCGAGCGCCCAGTCGAAGATCTGCTCGACGCGTCCGGTCGCATGCTCCTTGCGGAGGAAGCGGCCGCCGGGGTCGCCCTCGACTTCCTGGATCGCGAGTGGCGCGGAGTGCTCGGGCTCGTCGAAGGGCCGTAGCGCCTTGTCCTCCTCGCGCGGCTCGCGGACGGGAAGCTCCAGCCGCCCGCCGTGCACGGTCAAGGTCACCGGCTCCGGCGAGGGCCACGCCCAGGGCCAGTACGTCGGTGAGACGGCAACGCGCAGGCGGTGGCCCGCGGGGAACGAGTGGGCGATCACGTCGAGCGGCACGGGGATCTCGCACCGCTGCCCGGGCTCGAGCGGCTCGGGATACTCGTGGCTCTCGCGGTGCGTGAGATTCAGGACTCCGCGCGTGACGAGGAGCGACGAGCCGTCCGGCGCCACGTCGCAGAGCCGAACGGCGACGAGCGCCTGCGGCCGGTCGACCTCGAGCTCGAGCACCGCCCGCGGTTGCCCAAGAATCTCGAAAGGCTCCGCGAGAGCCTCGAAGTCCCAAGTAAGCGAGACGGCGTCCTCGACGCGCTGGTCTCCGGCCAGGTCGGCGGCGCCGCCCTCTGCGCACCACACACCCGCTTCGACGCCGCAAGTCTGCACGCCGAGGATGGACCGCGGCCCGCCCAGCTCCAGCGTCTCCGTGCCGATGTTCGCCGACGGCCACTCCGACTCGGCGACCCACCGCCCCTCCCGCACCTCGTAGGAAGTCCGCGGCGGCGTGGAATCCTGCATCCAGGCACGGAGCATCGGCTCCTCCATGATCCCCGTGTCGATGCCCTTGAGCCAGTGGTTCCACCAGCGGACGCACTCCTGGAGGAAGCCGATGCTCGGGCCGGGGAGCGCGTCATCGGGGAAGGCGTGCGCCCACGGGCCGATGAGGCCCTTCCGCGGCACCGAGAGCCCTTCCAGCATTCGCGGGACCGCGTTCGTGTAGCCGTCGACCCAGCCGCCGACCGCATAGACGGGGACGTCGATCGCGGAGTAGTCCTCGCAGACCGAGCCGTGCTTCCAGTAGGCGTCGCGCCGCTGGTGTGCCAGCCAGGGCTCGATCCAGTTGTTCGCGCCTTCCAGCCGGCCGAGCCAGGCTTCCCGCCACCCGTCGCCGTAGAGCCGCGGATCGGGTGGGCGCGCGTTCCAGACCAGCATCGAGGAGGCCCAGTGCAGCATGTCGAGCGCCTCGACGCACCCGCCGCGGTAGTGGACGTCGTCGGCGTAGCGGTCATCCGTTGACATCAGCGTCATGATCGCCTTGAGGCCGGGAGGGCGGAGTGCGGCGAGCTGGAGCGCGTTGAAGCCGCCCCAGGAGATCCCCCACATCCCGAGATTGCCGTCGCACCACGGCTGCTCCCGGAGCCAGGCCATCACCTCGAGGCAGTCGGCGTGCTCCTCCTCCGTGTACTCGTCCGTGAGGAGGCCGTCGGACTCGCCCGTGCCGCGCATGTCGACTCTCACCGTCGCGTAGCCGAAGCCCGCGACGTAGGGCTGCCGCCGCGCGTCGCGAATCGCCGTGCCGTCCACCTTGCGATACGGGAGGAACTCGAGGATCGCGGGAACGGGATTTGCCTCGGCATCCTCGGGTAACCAGATCCGCGCCGCGAGGCGGCAGCCGTCCGAGAGGGTCAGCCAGGTGTGCTCGATCTCCCGGATCGGGCGCGGGAACTCGGTCCGGGTCGTCACCGGCCGGATCCTCTCATGCGGCGGGATAGGATCGCGCGGTGAGCGAAGCCGTCCGCACCCGCATCGGCGGCCACGTCGTCGTGGACGCCCTCGAAGCTCTCGGTGCCGAGACGGTCTTCGGCCTGCCCGGAGTCCACGCGCTCGGAATCTGGGAGGCACTTCGCGGAAGCTCCGTCCGCTACGTCGGCTTCCGCACCGAGCTGAACGCCGCCTTCGCGGCCGACGGCTACGCCCGGGCCGGAGGCAAGCCGGCGGCGCTTCTCCTCTCCACGGGCCCGGGAGCCCTGAACTCCCTCACCGGTCTCATGGAGGCCTCGAGCGCGCACGTCCCGCTTGTCGCGATCGCGAGCCAGATACCGCGCGACCTGATCGGCCGCGGCCGCGGGTACCTCCACGAGCTGCGCGACCAGCGTGCGTCGTTCGAGCCGATCGTGAAGTGGTCGGCGCGGGCTCGAAGCGCCGGAGACATTCCCGAGCTTCTCGCCGAAGCCTGGCAGCGCGCGCAGACGCCGCCGAGCGGCCCGGTCTTCCTGGAGATCCCGGTGGACGTGCTCACGGGCGAGACCGACGTCGAGGCCAACGGGCTCGACGGAAGCCCGCCCGCGCGGGTCGTACCGGACTCGTCGCGTCTCGACGAGGCGGCGCGGGTGCTCGCGGGCGCGAGGAAGCCCCTGGTCTGGGCTGGGAGCGGCGTCCTGCGTTCCGGCGCCTGGGACGAGCTGCGAGCCGTTGCGGAGATGTTGCGTGCTCCGGTCGTGACCTCGTACATGGGCAAGGGGGCCTTTCCCGAGGATCACGAGCTTTCCGCCGGCTCGGCGTGCGACGAGGCAGCCTTCGGGGAGCTCGTCGAGGGCGCCGACGCAGTGCTCGTCGTGGGCTCGGAGCTCGGCGCCGAGACAACGCAGCAGTACAAGCTTCAATTCGGCGGCCAGCTCGTCCAGATCGACGCAGACGAGGAACGGATCGGCACCACCTTCCCCGCCCTCGGGCTCGTCGGCGACGCGCGGGCGACACTCGCGGCCCTACAGGAGCGCCTGCAAAAGCGGGAGCCCGACGGCCGGGCGGAGGAGCGCGCCCGCGCCGTCCGGGAACGGATCGCCTCGGGCCTCGCCGAGCAGGGCCGGGAGCTCGAACGCGGCCTGCTCGAATCGGTACGCGGCGCGCTCCCATGGGAGGCCGCAGGCGGCTGGGACATGACCATCCTGGCGTACTGGGCCGGCGCGCACTTCCCGGCTCTCGGCCCGCGTACTTTCCTCTACCCGCTCGGCTCGGGGACGCTCGGCTACGCCTGGCCCGCGGCGCTCGGGGCCGCAGTCGCACTCGGGCAGCCGACGCTCGCCGTGGTCGGGGACGGGGGCTTCCTCTACGGCGTCCAGGAACTCGCGACGGCGCGACAGTACGGATTGCCGACGACGCTCCTGCTCGTCGACGACGGCGGCTACGGGATCCTGCGGGAGTACCAGCGCGACGCCTACGGAGAGACGTTCGCGGTCGACCTCGAGCAGCCGGACTTCCCCGAGCTCGCGCGCTCCTTCGGAGTGCCGGTCGAGTCGACGACCCCGGATGCGCTCGGCGACGCGCTCAGCCGTGCCCTCGCCACGGGCGGGCCCGCGGTGGTCCACCTGCCCGCCCGCCTCGAGATGTGGACTTCGACACCCTGACGATGACCGACTGGAGCACCCTCGTGCGCCCGTCGCTGGTCGGGCTCGAGCCCTACCGCCCGGGCCCCAGCCTGTCCGAGCTTCGGCGCGAGCACGGCCTCGAGGAGATCGCGAAGCTGAACTGGAACGAGGACCTGTTCGGGCCGCTTCCCGGAGCCCTCGACGCGGTCAGGCACGAGCTCGCGAACGCCTGGATGTACCCCGAGCAGGCCTACAGCGACCTGCGCGAAGCCGTGGCGGGCTGGCTCGAGCTTCCGCCGGAGACGATCGTCCCCGCGCACGGAATCCAGGCACTGATCGCGGCTGTCGCGCACACGTTCATCCGCGAAGGGGACGTCGTCGTCGTGCCACAACCGACCTACGGCCTCTACGCGCAGGTGTCGGCGGGCGCAGGCGCGCGCGTCGTCCGTGTCCCCAACCGTGACTTCCGCCTCGACCTTCCCGCCCTGGCCGACGCGGCACGGAGCGAGAGCGCCAAGCTCGTCTGGGTCTGCGACCCGAACAACCCCACGGGAGCGCTCGTCGAGGCCGGCGAGTGGGCCGAGTTCCTGGACGTCCTGCCGGACGGCGCGATCGCCGTGGTGGACGAGGCCTACCGCGAGTACGCCGATCCCGAGCGACGCGTCGCGCGGGAGCCCGACGTCCTCGCCGGCCGGCCCGTCGTCCTCCTTCGCACCTTCTCCAAGATCTTCGGCCTCGCCGGGCTCCGCCTCGGATACGCGATCGCCCACCCGGAGCTGGCGCCGTTTCTCGACGTCGTTCAGGAGCCGTTCAACGTGAACCGCGCCGCGCTCGCCGCCGGACGCGCCTGCCTCGCGCACCCTGAGCAGATCGACGAGCGTCGCCGCCAGTCGGCCGAGGCGCGCGCCCTCCTCGCGCGGCTCCTGGCCGATGCGGGCATGGAGTCGCTCCCGTCCGAGGCGAACTTCCTACTGGTCGAGGTCGGCGGGGACGACGCGGCGCTCGCCGGCGACCTCGTCGTCCGTGGGTTCCTCGTCAGACCGGGGAGCGAGTTCGGACTCGACGGCTGGATCCGCGTCACGGTGGGGCCGCCGCCGCTGATGGAGCGCTTCGCAGCCGAGCTGGCTTCCGTCCGGGAGGGGGTGCGACGGTGAGCCTCGTCGACGTCCGCCGCGAGGACCACGTCTGCGTCCTGACGTTCCAGCGCGAGGAGACGCTGAACGCGCTCTCCAGGGACATGGAGGGGGAGCTTCTCGACGCACTCGGCAGCGACGACGTGCGCGGCAGTCGCTGCGTCGTCGTCACGGGAGCCGGGAAGGCGTTCTCCGCCGGCGCGGACATCAACGAGTTCGCCGAGGCGGACGCTGCCTCCATCGCCGCGTACTACGCGAACACCGGTGACGTCTACGAGCGCATCGCCGCGGTTCGCATGCCGACAATCGCGGCCATCCACGGCTGGTGTCTCGGCGGCGGGCTCGAGCTGGCGCTCGCGACCGACTTCCGCATCGCCGACGAGACCGCGGCGTTCGGCCTCCCCGAGGTCGAGCTCGGCATCCTCCCCAGCTCCGGCGGCGCCTACCGCCTCGTCCGCCTGCTCGGGCCCGGGAAGGCGAAGGAGCTGATGCTCCTGCGACGGCGCTTCGACGCGGCAGAGGCGTTCGCCCTCGGCGTCGTCACCGAAGTAGTCCCCGAAGGGAAGGCGCTCGAGCGCGCCCTGGAGTGCGCAGCCGAGCTCGCGGCCCTGCCGCCGCTCGCCGTCGAGACGATCAAGCGCGCCGCCGATCTCATCCCCGAGGCCTCGCGGGAAGCGGCCCTGCTGATCGAGCGCCTGGGCTACGCGGCGCTCGCCCAGACGGACGAGGCCACAAAGGCCATTGAAGACTTCACACGTCGAGACCGCCGTCCATGACGACGGTCGTCCCCGTCACGTAGCCGCCGCCGGGCGAGGCGAGGAAGGCGATAAGCGCGGCGGCCTCCTCGGGGGTCCCGAGCCGGCCGAGCGGAACTTCCCGCTCCCACTCCGCCACACGCTCGGGCCCGTAGCCGTCGAGCCCCTCGGTGGCGATATTCCCGAGCGCGACGCACACCGCGCGGATTCCGTGCGCGCTCCATTCGAGCGCGAGACTGCCCGCCAGGTTCTCGATCGCCGCCCGCGCCGCGGCCGCATGGGCCATCTTGGCCATTCCGCGCCTCGGGCTGAAGCCGATGAAGACGACCACGCCGTCTTTGTTCGGGATCATCGAGCGCTCGGCCACGGCGCGCGTGAGATCCCAGACGGCGTCGACCGCGAGCCGGTGAACGGCGCGCCAGCCCCTCAGCGAGATCTCCTCGGCCGGCGCAAGGAATTGCCCGCCTGCGTTGTTCACGAGCACGTCGATCCGCCCGAAGCGCTCGAGCGCTCGGTCGATGAGCGCGGCGACCTGCTCGGGCTCGCGCACGTCCGTGGGAACGGCGAGGCAGTCTTCCCCGAGCTCGGCCTGCACGGCCTCCAACGGTTCCGGCCGGCGCCCGCAGACGATGACCTTCGCGCCGGTCCGCGCCAGCTCGAGAGCGGTCGCGCGGCCGATCCCGGTGCCGCCTCCGGTGACGAGCGCGACCTTGCCGGCGTTCGCATCCGGAGCGAGTGGGGAGCGGAAGCTGCTCATGGCGCCAGTGCGTCCGTCGGCCGGTCCCCTTCGAGTGCCTCGCGAACCGAGACGGCCGGACGCCGATAGGCCTCGTGCTCGGTCGCTGGGCTGTACCAGGCGGCGTGGGGGTTGACGATGAGCGTGGGGCGCTCCGGCACCGGCGCTTCGGCGCTCGGCGGCTCCACCGGCAGGACGTCGAAGGCGGCGCCAGCGAGATGGCCCGAGTCAAGCGCTGCGAGCACGGCGTCGAAGTCCACGAGGCCCGCGCGCGCCGTGTCGACAAGCAGCGCGCCGCGAGGCATCTTCGCGATCTCTCCTGCGCCGATCATCCCGCGCGTCACGTCCGTGAGCAGCGAGTGGAGCGAGAAGACCTCGCAGCTCGAGAGCGCCTCGTCCAGTGTGAGCGGATGCACGCCGTAGCCGGAGATCGCCTCGTCGGGGAGCTGCGGGTCGACGGCGCAGACCTCGAAGCCCAGCGCGAGGGCCCGGGTGGCGAGGGCGCGGCCGATGCGCCCGAAACCGATGACCGCGAGCCTGGTGCCGCGGTTCGTCCGCAGCGGTCCGGCGACGGCGTGGTCCCACTTGCCTTCGCGCACGCTTCGGTCGAGGGCAACGACACCGCGCATCAGCGCGAGGAGGAGCGCCAGCGAGCTGTCCGCCATCTCCTCGACGCAGTAGTCGGGGACGTTGCAGACCCAGATCCCTCGATCGGCCGCGGCCGACGTGTCGATGTTGTCGTAACCGACCGAGCAGGTCGCGACGATGCGGAGCGCGGGCAGCCGGTCGAGCTCGGTAGCGCCGACGGGCTGATCCGGGCTGACAAGGAGTGCGATGACGTCGTCCCCCTCCCACGGCGCGTCGGCCTGCTCGACCTCGGCGAGATCGCCAAGGATCTCTGCGACCTCCTCGAGCACGTAGTAGGGGTCGGCGACGAGAACCCTCATGCGAGCCCCGCGCCGTAGCGCGAGTCCCGCCACGCAAGCGCGGCCTTCAGGCCCTGCTCGGCGGCGATCCGGTCGAACTCCTGCTGCTCGGGCGTGTCGGCCGCGTTGAGCATCGCCGAGATGTCGAGGTTGGCACGGACTGCCGTGCGAAGCCCCATCGCCTCCTGCGCGCGCACGAGTGCGAGCTTCGTGAGGCGGAGGACCGGCAGCGGCGTCGGCGCGATCTTCGCCACGAGCGCGTTGACCGCATCCTCGAGCGCATCCGGAGCGACGACCGCATTCACGAGCCCGAGCCGCTCGGACTCGGTCGCGGAGATCGCGTCACCGGTGAAGAGGAGCTCGTTCGTCTTCTTCTGCCCGAGCACGAAGGGCATGAGCAGTGTGACGGGCCCCGATCCGTAGCGGATCTCCGGCTCGCCGAATTGCGCGTCGTCCGCTGCAACCACGAGATCGCACGCCATCGCCAGCTCGCAGGCGCCGGCCAGGCACCAGCCCCTGACGGCCGCGATCGTCGGCTTCGGGAGCGACCAGAGCTCCATGGTCAGGTCGACATCCTCCGCGAGCACCTCGTGCCAGCGCTCGGCGCTCTCGATCTGCTGCTCGACCTCCTCGGCGATGTCGTACCCGGCCGAGAAGGCGCGCCCCGCGCCGGTGAGGACGACCACCTTCACCTGGTCGTCCTCGGCCGCCTCGCGCCAAGATTCCCGCAGCCGCCGGACCACCTCGCTGCTGATCGCGTTCAGCTTGCTCGGGCGGTTCAGCGTCACCCAGGCCGCCGGGCCGCGGCGCTCGTACAAGACCACATCAGTCACTGGCTTCTCCTTCTACGACGACGAGCGCATCGACGGCAACCGCGCCATCCGCGCTCAGGATCAAAGGGTTCACGTCGACGGCCGCGATCCGCGGGTGATCGACGGCGAGGCGGCCTAGAGCGACGAGCGTCGCCGCGAGGGCCTCCTGCGCGGCGGCGCTCGCCTCGAGCCCCGGCGCCTCGGTGACGAGCTGCCGGGCCTCCTCGTCGCCGAGGGGGGCGAGCGAGACCGCAGAGAGGGAGAGTGATTCGATCGCACGGCCTCCGACACCGACCGCTAGGACGGGGCCAAAATCGGGGTCGCGCGTCATCCCGCAGAAGGCCTCCGCACCGCCCTCGGCCTGTGTGGCGACCAGGACCCTCCCACCCAGCCGCTCCGTCGCGCCCCGGACCCCCTCGGCATCTCCGAGCCCGAGCACGACGCCGTTCTGCGCCGCCTTGTGAGCTGGCCCGTCGACCTTCACGACCACGGGGAAGCCGAGCTCGGCGGCGGCCTCGGCGGCCTCATCCGGCGATGCCGCCCGTCGGCGCGGCGCGAGCCGTACGCCGTAGCGCTCCAGCACGAGCGCCGACTCGAACTCCGGCAGAGGACCCTCCTGAAGCAGGTCGTCCAGCTCTACCGGCGCTGCAGGCTCGGGCTTCGCGGGCACAGGCCGGAGCGCAGCCGCGGCGGCAAGCGCACGCAAGGCGTCGCGCGGACCGCGCAGGAGGGCGACATCGTGCTCGAGCGCGTACTGGGCCACCTCCGGCCGCGGGTCGACCGCCGAGACCGTCGTGACCGCGGGGAAGATCTCCGTGCCGGCCGTCGCCTCCGCGAGCGCCTTCACGATCATGAAGCACCACTCGTGCTCCTCCGCCCCGCGAAACTGCGACTGGTCCGCCTGGGCGACGACGATGTCGAAGGCACCCGATCCGACGAGGACCTCGATCGACCCGGGGAAGACGACTTCGGCCTCGTCGATTGCCCAGGCGTCGAGCGGGTTCCCGGGCGCGCGGTAGTTGGGGAAGCGGGCGGTGAGCTCGGCGGCGACCTCGTCCGGAAGGGGCTCGAATGGGATCCCGGCCGCCTCTCCCTGGTCGGCGAGGAGCGCCCCCTCTCCGCCGGACTCCGAGATCGCTGCGATTCGCTTCCCGCGCGGACTGCGCGCTCGGCCCAGGACCTCGAGGGTCTCGACGAGCGCCGTGAAGTCGTCCACCTCGATCGCGCCGTGCCGGCGCAGGAGCGCGGAGAACGCACGCTCCGAGCCCACCACCGCGCCGGTATGGGCGAGCGCGGCGCGCGCGGCCGCCTGCGAGCGGCCCACCTTCAGGCAGACGACCGGCTTCCCCGCCTCGGCGCAGCGCCCGAGCGCGGACGCGAACTCCACCGGACGGCGAACGGTCTCCAGGAAGAGCCCGATCGCCCCGGTTCCTTCGTCCTCGGCGAAGAAACCGAGACCATCGGCGGCATCGGTGACCGCCTCGCCGCCGGAGGAGACGACCGCGCGAAAGCCGACCCGCGGCCCGATGCCGAGGAGGGCCTCCGCGATCGACCCCGACTGTGAGGCGACCGAGACGCGGCCCGGGCGAAACGTGTCGGGCACGGTGCCGATCCAGAGCGAGACCTCGTCCGGAGCCGCGACTCCCATGCAGTTCGGGCCGAGCAGCACGGCACCCTGCGCGCGCGCCCGCACCGCGATCCGCGCAGCGATCTCCGGGCCTACAGCCCCGGCTTCATTCCCGAGGCCGGGGAGGAAGAAGGCGCGCACGCCGGCGGCAAGCGCTTCATCGAAAGCCTCTTCGACTCGCTCGTGGCCCACGAGGAGGGCGGCGAGCTCAGGCTGCTCCGGGAGCTCCGCGACGCCGCGGAAACAGCGGAGACCGAGCACCTCGTCCCTCGTCGGATGCACGCCCCAGGCGGGGATCCGCGACCGCACGACCTCCTCGACGATCCGCCCGTGGCGCGGCGAGGCACCCACGACGGCAACGGACCGCGGGAAGAGGAGGGGTCGGACGCGGTTGTGATCGGCCATCGCGCGCTCTTACCATCCTCTCCACTCGGGAGGCAACGTGCACGAGAAGCAGATCGAGATCCGCTGGCGCGACCAGGACGCCTACGGCCACGTGAACAACGCGGTCTACCTCACCTACCTCGAAGAGGTGCGCGACGAGTGGCTCGAGCGGGCGCTCGGAGACTCGGGCGACGCCTGGGGCTACGTCACAGCGCGCGTAGCAATCGACTTCCGTCGCGAGCTGACGCAGGACGACGACGCGATCGTGGCGCGGCTCTGGCTGACGAGGATCGGCACGTCGAGCGTGACCACGCGGGAGCAGATCGTCACCGTAGGCGGCGAGCTCGCCGCAGAGGCCGAGGCCGTCCTCGTGGCGCGTGACACGGAGACCGGCCGCTCCCGGCCGCTCAGCGACGCCGAACGTGCCGCCCTGGAGCGCGAGCTCGGCGGTGTTTGACCACCTGTTGAGCCCTGTGCGGCTCGGCTCCGTCGAGCTACCGAACCGGATCGTCTCGACCGCGCACCAGACCACGCTCGTCCATGACCACCTGCCCACGGACGAGTTCGTCGCCTACCACGAGGCACGCGCGGCGGGCGGGACGGGGATGATCGTCCTCGAGGCGACCGCCGTCCACGAGTCCGGTCGGCTGACCGCCCACACATTGGCGGGCTACAGACCGGAGATCGTCGCCGGGTACCGCCGCGTGGCCGAGGCCGTCCGCGCGCATGGGACGCGCCTGTTCGTCCAGCTCTTTCACGGCGGCCGCGAGCTGATCGCCTCGCCGCCGCGGCCGGCCGCGGTCGCGCCCTCGGCGGTCCCGAGCCAGCGTTTCCACGTCGAGCCCCGGGCCCTCGCCTCCGCCGAGATCGACGAGCTCGTCGCCGGGTACGCGCGCTCCGCTGAGCTCGCTGCCGAGGGAGGGCTCGACGGGATCGAGCTCTCGGCCGCCCACGGCTACCTGTTCGCGCAGTTCTTCACGCCGGGGCTCAACCTCCGCGAGGATGAGTGGGCCGTCGGGCCGAGGCTTCTCGTAACAGTCGTGGAGGCCGTACGGAATGCGGCACCCAGGCTCGCGCTCGGCGTCCGGCTCTCGGCCGACTCCGAGGCTGCCGTGGTCGTCGCACCCGAGCTCGCCGGTCACGTCGACTACCTCTCGATCGCACTCGGCGACTCGTCCACCTACCGAGGCTCGACCGGGATCGTCCCGCCGCCGCCCGTCGAGGAGAGCGCAATCGCAGGGTTCGCAGCGCCGTTTCGGGTCGGGCCTCCGCTGATCGCGACCTCACGCATAGTCGACCCGGCTGCTGCCGACCGGCTCATCGGCGACGGAGTCGCCGATGCGGTCGGGATGACGCGTGCGCTCATCACCGACCCCGATCTGCCGCACAAGGCCGCGGACGGGCGGGTGGACGACGTCCTCCGCTGCATCGGCTGCAACACCTGCATCGCGCACTACCACGCCGCTATCCCGATCGCGTGCACTCAGAATCCACGGACCGGACGCGAGCTGACGTGGAAGCCGGTTCGCGCCGCGCGGCGGCAACGAGTCGCGGTCGTTGGGGGAGGCC
>DATHAA010000089.1:0-2858 GCA_035296905.1 Gaiellaceae bacterium | reverse complement strand
GGCGACCGCGAACATGCTGACCGTCGTCGGGTTGACGTCCCAGCCGTCGCTCGTCCCCGAGACCGTCGGCGAGCCCGCGTTCGACGGCTTAGAAAGCCCCATGTCGTCGGGGGCGATGGAGACGTTGCCCGTGGCGCCGTGACTGAGGTACGCGATGTCGCCGCTGACCTTGCCGGTCGCCCGGCTGGCCCGATCGAAGTCCATGTGCGAGACACCGACGCCCTGGCTGAGGTACGGGATCTCGACGGCCGGCCGCACGCTTGCCTGGTCGGCCCGGCTGAAGTCGACGTTCGCGACGCCGACGCCGTGGCTCAGGTACGGAATCTCGGTCGACTGCGACTGCCGCTCGTACGAGCCCATCGGCTCCGCCTGGGCGGCCGGAGCGACGATCGCTGCAACGGCGAGCGCGAGGGTGACACGACGAATGGTGAACCGCTTCGTGCGCTTCATGGCTGTGACTCCTTCGAGGAGGGGATTGGGCATGTCTCGACGGTAGGCCGCCCGGCGCCCCGGGTCGTTCAAGGACGCGACAGAAGAAGTGTCAAGCTCGTGACAGAGCGTACGTGCGCCGACCCGGTCCAACGAGAAAGGGCGGGCCCGCGGGCCCGCCCTTCTCTGCCCCTCGAAGCTCGAAGCTCAGGCCGGCGAGAGCCGGGTCCTGCGGTTGTGGCGAACCGCCAGGAGGGAGGCCCCGGCCAGTAGGACGAAGCCCACCGCGAAGATGCTCACGGTCGTCGGGCCGACATCCCAAACCGCGTCCGCCGACGTCACGGAAGGCGAGCCGAGGTTCGAGGGCCTCGACATGCTGAGGTCGTCCGGCGCGATCGAGCTGCCGGTCGCGCTGTAGAGGCCCGCGAGCTGGTCAGCGGAGAGGCCGGGCGACGTGTTGGCGATCCGCTCGCCCGACGCCGGGTCGTAGTTCCAGAAGTCGTTCGACACGAGCTGTCCGTGGCTGAGGTACGGAATCTCGACGGACTGCGACTGCCGCTCGTACGAGCCCATCGGCTCCGCCTGGGCGGCCGGCGCGACGACCGCGGCAACGGCGAGCCCAAGGGCGACACGACGGATGGTGAACCGCTTCGTGCGCTTCATGGCTGTAACTCCTTCGACGAGGGGACTAGGCATGCTTCGACGGTAGGCCCTGCCACGCCGCGCGTCGTTCGCGCAGCCGACACACCGAGTGTCAGGCTCGCGACACACCGAGCGGCGCTAGGCTGGCCGGCGATGCGGATCGTGGTCGGTGCCGACGACGAGGGCGCGGTCGCGGACGCGGTCGTCGAGGACCTCCGCTCGCGCGGGAACGAGGTCATCGTGCTCGAGCGCGACCGGTGGCCGGAGGTCGCGCGGCAGGTCGGCGAGGCGGTCGCCTCGGGGGATGCCGACCAGGGGATCGTCTTCTGTTGGACCGGCACCGGGACGGCGATGGCGGCCAACAAGGTGCCCGGAGTGCGGGCCGCGCTCGTCTGGGATCCGTGGATCGCGGAGGGTGCACGGCGCTGGAACGACGCGAACGTCCTTGTAATGAGCCTCAAGCGGACGGCGCCCGAGACCGCGCGTGCAATCCTCGACGCGTGGTTCGCGGTCGAGGAGCCCGACGCCGACGAGGCCGAGAACATCGCGCGGCTGACAGAGCTCGAGCGGCGCTAGGAGGGTCTGGACGAATGTCGCTCGTCGTCGGGGTGCGATGGTCGTTCCGAGGCAAGGACGCAGGGAGCGTTCGTATCCGGACCGATCCGGGCGCGACTGAGGACGCAGTCCTCGGGGCGAGCAGCGTGCCCCGACGGCACAGCGATATTCGGCCAGGCCCTCCTGCTAATGCCTGAGTGGGACGCGGAGGTTCGCGTTGACCAGGCACTCGCGCGGCAGCTGATCTCCGAGCAGTTTCCGGAGCTCGAAGTGGGCGAGGTGCGCCTCCTCGGCGAGGGCTGGGACACGATGGTCTGGCTCGTCGACGGCCGCTGGGTCTTCCGTTTCCCGCGCCGGACAATGGTGATCTCGGGACTCGAGCTCGAGATGCGCTACCTGACGGCACTCGCCGACCGCCTCCCGCTGCCCGTGCCGCGGCCCACCTTCCTTGGCCGTCCCTCGGAGGCGTTCGGGTGGCCCTTCTACGGCGCTCCCTACCTGCCCGGCCGCGAGCTCGCGGAGACCTCGCTGGACGACGGCCCACGGATCGCGCTCGGCCGGCCGCTCGGCGGGTTCCTGCGCGCACTCCATACGGCCGAACTCGACGCCGATCTCCCCGTCGACCCCGTTCACCGTGCCGACATGGACGCCCGGGTGCCGCTCACACGCGAGCGGTTCGAGCAGCTCGAGCAGGCAGGCCTGTGGAGAGCTCCGATGGCCGCGCACGAGATCGTCGCCGCCGCCGCGGAGCTCGGCCCACCCGAGCCGACGGCGATCGTCCACGGCGACTTCCACCTGAGGCACCTGCTCGTGGACGACACCGGCGGCCCCGCGGCGGTGATCGATTGGATCGATCTGAGCCGCAACGACCCGGGCGTCGACCTCGTCCTCTACTGGTGTCTTCTGCCGCCGGAAGGCCGAACGGAGTTCCGGGCGGCGTACGGGGATCCGACCGAGGCCCAGCTGGTGCGCGGCCGGACGCTGTCGCTCTTCCTGTGCGGCGTCCTGGCCCTGTGGGGCGACCACCAGGGCGTCGAGAGCGTCAAGCGCGAGGCGCTCGCGGGGCTCGAGCGGACGCTGGTCGACTAGCCGCCCGCGTATTCGTAGGCGCCGAGTCGGGGGCGCGGGATCGTCCGCGTCGGAGAGGCGGACCCCGGTGTTGGACGAAAGGCGTGGAGCGGCCCGAAGGCCGCTCCACGCGTCGCGTGTCAGTGTGCGGCTGCGAAGTAGTG
>DATHAA010000088.1:0-16272 GCA_035296905.1 Gaiellaceae bacterium | reverse complement strand
AGCTCGAGACCCTCGGCGGAGGCGATGTCGGAGGCGACGATCCCATGGCCTCCCCCGTCGCCCACGATGACGACGCGCCGGCCGCGCGGCCGAACCCGCGCGAGCTCGGCCTGAGCGAGGTCTATTAGCTCGCGCGGGGAGCGCACCCGCTGCATTCCTGTCGCGCGGCAGGCGGCTTCGACCGCCGTGGCACTGCTGACCATGGCGCCCGTGTGGGACCTCGCCGCCTGCGCGCTGACCTCGCCGCCCCCGACGGTGAGGAGCACCACGGGCTTCCCGGCCTCGACAGCCTCCTGCGCGGCGCGGGCGAAGGCCCGTCCGTCGCGGAAGTCCTCGCAATAGACGGCGATCACGCGGGTCGGCTCGTGGTCGATCAGGCTGCGGACGAGCTCGCCCGCTTCGAGATCCGCCTGGTTTCCGAGGGAGGCGAAGCGCGAGAAGCCGAGCCCGTAATCCTCGGCCAGAAGGGCGAGCTCGAGCGCGAGGTTGCCGCTCTGGGAGACGAGGCCGATCGAACCGCCCTGGAGCTCGCTCCAACCGAGGTCGAGGTTCGTCGCGGAATCGAACATCCCGAGGCAGTTCGGGCCGAGGAGGACGGCGCCCGCCTCTCGAACGCGGTCGACGATCGCGGCCTCGCGTGCGCGGCCCTCGTCGCCCGTTTCGCCGAGCCCGGTCGTGATCCCGACGAGCGCCTTTGCGCCCGCGGCAAGCGATGCCTCGACGGCGTCCTCGAACCCCTCGGCCGGAACCGACAGCACGACGAGCTCCGGCGCCTCGGGGAGGTCTGCCAGTGTGGGGTAAGCCTGCCGCTCGAGGATCTCGCCTCCGTTTCGGTTCACCAGGTAGACGGCGCGGCGCCCCTCTCCGCGAAGGGCGCCGAGCGCAAGCCGGTTTCCCCACTTCGCAGGGTCGTTCGAGGCCCCGAGAATCGCGACGGAGCGCGGATTGAAGAGCGCCCGGAGGTCCCGGCTCAAGACTCGAGGAGGCGTCGCGAGATGATGAGGCGCTGGATGTCGGACGTGCCTTCCTCGATCTCCTCGAGCTTGGCGTCCCGCATCCACTTCTCCACCGGGTACTCGCGGGAATAACCCCAGCCGCCCAGCGTCTGCACGGCGGCCCAAGTGCACCACATCGCCGTCTCGGAGGCGAAGAGCTTCGCCATGGACGCCTCGAGGGAGGCAGGCTCGCCCGCGTCCAGCCTGCGCGCGGCCCGCCAGACGAGGAGGCGCGAGGCGTCGACGCGCGTCGCCATGTCGGCGAGCCGGAAGGCGACGGCCTGGTGCTCGGCGATGGGCTTCCCGAACTGCTCGCGGGACTTCGAGTACTCGACAGCGTATTCGAGCGCCGCGCGCGCGAGGCCCGTCGCGGCCGCAGCCAGCGTCACGCGTGAGCGGTCGAACGTGTGCATGAGCCCGTAGAACCCCTGGCCCTCGTCGCCGAGGCGCCGGTCGGCGGACAATTCCACGTCCTCGAGGAACATCTCCGCGTTCAGGATCGCCCGCTGACCCATCTTCTTCATAGGTGCGCCGAAGCTGACTCCCTGGTCGCCGCTTTCGACGACGAACGCAGTCACGCCCTTCGAGCGCGTGCCGGGTGCAACGGTCGCGAAGACGACGTAGAAGTCCGCGACCCCGCCGTTCGAGATCCAGCTCTTCTGACCGCGGAGGGCGTAGCCCTTACCCGACTTCGTCGCGGCGGTCTGAATCGAGGCAGCATCGGAGCCGACGCCCGGCTCGGTGGTGGCGAGGGCCGTCAGCACGGGCTTCTCGCCCGTCAGCGGCTCGATCCAGCGGCGCTTCTGCTCCTCGCTTCCGAGCGCGAGCACCGGCTCGGCGAAGAAGCCGCCCGACGTGACGAGGTTTCCGATCCCGGAGCACCCCCAGCAGAGCTCCTCCTGGACGATGCAGCCGGTCAGGCAGTCGGTCATGCCGCCGCCTCCGTACTCCTCCGGGAGCATGAACGACGTGATCCCGACGCCGGCGGCCTTGTACCAGACCTCCCACGGCATCTCGGTGTCCGCCTCGTCGACGGCCTGGGAGATCGGGCGGATCTCGCGCTGCGCGAACTCGCGGCAGAGCGCCTGAATGTCGCGCTGCTCGTAGGAGAGGCCGAACGCGGAGGCGACCTTGCTCACGACCCTCATCCTAAGCCGTGGGATTTCACCAGAGGCCGCCGAGCGCGACGGTGACACCTTCGCCGTTCACCCCGCTCGCCGCGTCGCTCGCGAGGAAGGCGATCACCTCCGCCACCTCTTCGGGCATCACGACGCGGTTCCCGGGATAGGCAGCGGCCCGCTCGGCCCACACCTCCTCCACAGTCGCGCCTCGCCGCTCGGCCTCGATCCGCGCCGAGCGCTCGGCCATCTCGGTTCGCACCCAGCCCGGGAGCACGGCGTTGCACGTCGCGCCGTGAGGCCCGAGGTCCTGCGCAACGGAGCGCATGAGCCCCATGAGGCCATGCTTCGAGGCCGTGTAGGCGGACGTGCTCGGCGACCCGACTTCGCCTGACGTGGAGCTCACCATGACGATTCGCCCCCAGCCACCCTCCTTCATGTCCGCCGAGGCGGCGCGGCAGAGGAAGAACGGGCCGTCGAGGTTCACCGCCATCGACTCGCGCCAGACACTGGTCTCCTGCGCCCAGATCTCCCGCTCGTGGCCGGAGCCGATCCCCGCGTTGAGGACCAGGATCTCGACCGGGCCGAGCCGGTGGCGGGCCTCCGCGACGATGCGTTCGCAGCCCTCCTCCGTCGCGACCGACTCCGCGAGGACCTCGATTGGCGCCTCGTCGGCAAGAGAAGCGAGCTCGCCCCCGGTCCTGGAGACGCCGAGCACACGGGCGCCTCGGGACGCCAGCGCGAGCGCGGTCGCGCGGCCGATGCCTCGCCCGGCGCCGGTGACGATTGCGACGCGTCTCTCCACGACATGACTCTTGCTTGCCCGCACCGTCCCGTCAACGAGGAAGAATCCGTCCGTGCCAGGAGACTCGGCTCAGGTCGTGATCATCGGCGGAGGCGCCATGGGCACGAGCACCGCCTTCCACCTCGCGCAGCTCGGCGTAACGGACGTCGTGCTCTGCGAGCGTGAGACGCTCGGGAGCGGATCCACGAGCAAGTCCGCAGGCGGCATCCGGGCGCAGTTCGCCGACGAGATCAACATCCGCATCGCGCTCGTCTCGCTGCTCGAATTCCGCAACTTCGCGGAGAAGATCGGAACCGATATCGACTTCCGCGAGACGGGCTATCTCTTCCTGCTGGACACGGACGACGACGTGAGCCGCTTCCGCGAGGCCGTCCGCCTGCAGGGCTCGCTCGGCGTGCTCTCGACCGAGCTGACCCTGGACGAGGTGCTCGAGCTCGTCCCGCAGGTGACCACCGGGGGCCTGCGCGGCGCGACGTACTGCCCGCGCGACGGCTTCGCCACGCCGGAGGCCGTCGTCCGAGGGTACGCGGCAGCGGCGGCCGAGCGGGGCGTTCGGATCAAGCAGGGCGTCGACGTGACGCGCATTCCCGTCCTCGGCAGCAAGATCCTCGGCGTCGACACAACCGAGGGTCGCATCAAGACCGACACGGTTGTCTGCACCGCGGGCGTCTGGTCGAAGGATGTCGCCGCGCTCGTCGGCATGAACCTCCCCGTCGAGGGCGAGGTGCGGTGGATGCACTACACGCCCGAGGCCCCCGGGCTGCCGGACGTCGTCCCGCTCACCGTCGACTTCTCGACCGGCTTCTACTTCCACCGTGAGGGGCCCGGCCTGGTCTTCGGCGGGCGCGAGCCCACGATCGAGGGCGTCGCCACGCAGGGAACGCGTCGGCTGCCGATGCTCGAGGATCTCCCGATCCAGTCGTCGTGGTGGGGTTACTACGAGATGAGCCCGGACCACAACGCGCTTGTCGGGGAGACGGCCGAGCCGTCGCGCTTCCTCTACGCGACAGGCTTCTCCGGCCACGGCTTCCAGCAGAGCCCGGCGGTCGGCGAGTATCTCGCCGAGCGGGTGATCGGCGCGAAGCCCACGCTCGACCTCTCCGCCTTCTCGGCGGCTCGCTTCGCGCAGGGCGAACCCCGAGAAGAGGCGTTCGTCATCTAGCCTCCGGACGTGCGGCTCTTCGTCTTTGCCCGCCACGGCGAGTCCGTGCTCAACATCGAGCGGCGGATCAACGGCGATCCGTCGGTCGACGTGCCTCTGACCGAGGAGGGGAGGTCACAGGCGCGCAAGCTCGGCGTCGAGGTCGCGAACATCGGCTTCGACCTCTGTCTCCACACGCGCTTCTCCCGGACGAGGGAGACCGCAGAGATCGCACTCGACGGGCGCCACGTCCCCCTCATGGAGGAGCCGCTGCTCGACGACATCGACGTCGGCGACCTCGAGGGCGAGACGCTCGAGGCCTACCGCGCCTGGAAACACTCACACGCGCGGGAGGTTGCCTTTCCGGGCGGGGAAAGTCTCGACGACGCGGCGCTTCGGTACGCGCAGGCATTCCGCCGCCTGCTGAAACTGCCGCACGACACCCTGCTCGTCGTCACCCACGAGATCCCGATCCGCTACGCGCTGAACGGAGCGGGCGGGTCCAACTCCCTCGATGGGCCGGCGCACGAGGTCGAAAACGCCGTGGCATACCTCTTCGACGACGAGTCGCTCCTGCGGGCCGCTGACGGCATCGAGACGATCGTGGCCGGGTAGACTCGCCCACGTACAGACCGGGGAGCCGCACGGCGGCTGAGAGTGGGCCAAGCGCCCTGACCCGAGAACCTGATCTGGGTAATGCCAGCGAAGGGAGCGCATGTCCAACGAGCGAACATGGGGCGTCACACCAGTTCCCGACCGGCTGCGCACGCTCTCCCTCGGCGACCTCACCCTTCTCTGGGGAAACCTCGGGGTCAGCCTCCTCGTGCTGGTCGCGGGGACGTTCCTCGCGGGCCTGGGCCTGCAGCGTGGACTGCTCGCGATCGTGGTCGGCGCCGTCCTCGGCTGCGCCCTCCTCGGCTTCTCGGGCTACATCGGCGCCGAACGCCGCCTCCCGGGGATGATGCTCATGCGGGAGCCGCTCGGGCAGCGCGGCTCGTACGCGCCGACGGTCCTCAACGTCGTGCAGAACCTCGGCTGGGCGAGCTTCGAGCTGATCGTCATCGCCGCCGCAGCGAACGCCCTGGCCGACCGCGTCTTCGGCTTCCGCGAGCGCTGGGTCTGGGTCCTCGTCTTCGGCGCGGTGACGCTTACGCTCGCTCTCGCCGGGCCGATCGCGTTCGTCCGCAGGTACGTCCGGCGGTTCGCGGTCTGGGTGGTGGCAGCGTCCGTCGGCTACCTGACGTGGTGGGCGCTGGACGGCGCGAGCACCGGCGACCTCTGGAACGCCGACGCGGCGGGTGGGCT
Organism: Gaiellaceae bacterium; assembly: GCA_035296905.1. GTDB lineage: Bacteria > Actinomycetota > Thermoleophilia > Gaiellales > Gaiellaceae > DATEOR01. The sequence goes on along the minus strand of DATHAA010000088.1, from coordinate 10,908 downwards.
CACGTTCTGGCAAGGCGTCGACCTGACCGTGGCCATGGCGGCGTCGTGGCTTCCCCTTGCCGCCGACTACACGCGCTTCGCTCGCCGGCCCCGCCACGCCTTCTGGGGAACCGCGGTCGGCTACTTCGTCCCGCTCGTCTGGCTCTACGGTCTCGGCGCGCTGCTCTTCCTCTCGCGCGGGACGAGCGACACGACCGCGCTCCTCACTTCGGTCGCGGCGGGAGGACTTGCGAGCGCGCTCGCCCTCGTGGCCCTCACCGTCGACGAGACGGACGAGCCCTTCGCGAACGTCTACTCGGCTGCGGTGTCAGTGCAGAACCTCGTGCCCGAGGCACCTCAGCGCCTTCTCGTCCTCGGCATCGGCGGTCTCGCGATCGGCGGCGCGCTCGTCATCGACCTCGGCCGCTACCAGAGCTTCCTCTTCCTGCTCGGATCGTTCTTGGTCCCGCTGTTCGGCGTGCTTGCCGCAGACTTCCTCTGCGGCCCGCGTGAGGCAGTGAGGATCCGCTGGAGCGGGATCGCCGCCTGGCTCGCCGGTGTGGCGCTCTACCAGTGGATCCAGCCGACCGGCCCGACCTGGTGGGTGGATGCGGTCGGACGCGTTCCCGGGGCGGGCGACTTCACGGGCGGCGCCTCACTCCCCTCGTTCGTCCTCGCCTTCGCCCTCGTCGCGGGCTTACGGTACGCGCATGCGCCAACTCGGCGTCGTCGGGCTCGTTTCGCTGGATCGCGTTGACGGTGGCGTTCCGCGCCTCGGCGGCGCGCCGTTCTACGCGGCCAAGGCCCTGCGCCTGCTCGGCCACCCGGCGCTGATCGCCACGAAGATCGCGCCCGAGGACAGCGGCCGGGGCCTGCACGCGTTCGGCATCCCGGTCTACTCGCGTCCCGCGGAGCGCACTATCACCTTCCGCATCGAGAACGACGGCGACCACCGGACGATGGAGATCGAGGAGCTCGGCGAGCCGTGGACGCCCGAGGACGCGCGTGGCTGGCTCGACGACGCGCTCAGGCCGGCCGACTGGCTGCACGCAGGGGCGCTCACGAGGGCCGATTTCCCGGCGGAGACGCTGGCGCTCCTCCACCGAGGCCGCGTCCTCTCCTACGAGGGCCAGGGGCTCGTCCGCCCGGCCGAGAAGGGCGAGGTGCGGGTCGACGCCGACTACGACCCCGAGGTGCTGCGCCACGTGGACATCCTCAAGCTCTCCGAGCACGAAGCTGAGGCGCTCGGGCTCGAGCTCGACGGCAGGTCGCTTGCGTCGCTCGGCGTTCCGGAGGTGGTCGTCACCCTGGGGAGCCGCGGCGCGGTCGTCTTCTCCGACGGGCTGGCGGAGTACGTGCCGGCGAGACCGGTCGAAGCGCGCGACCCGACCGGGTCCGGCGACAAGTTCATGGCCGCCTACCTCACCTACCGGCGCCAGCGCCACAGCCCGCGCTCGGCGGCCCGGCTCGCAGCCGAGGTCGTGCGCGCGCTGCTCGCAGCATGAGAGCGGATATCGGCTGCGACGACGGCGTCTACGCCGTCGAGATCGGTGTCGGCGCCGAGGAGGACGAGCTCCTCGAGCACGACGAAGGGGCCGCGGTGGAACGCACCCGGCCGCTCCCCCTCACTCCGCCCTGGGCGGCCGGCCAGGCGCTGGACATCGACGCCTCGGGCTCGACAATCGTCCTGCTCCTCGACCGTCGCCCACCGCTCATGGTCTCCCACGACAGCGGCAGCACGTGGAGCGAGCGCGGCGCCGGGCTCCCGGGAGGGCGTGCCGTCGCTCTCGGCGAGAGCCCGGACGACATGCTCTACGCGGCGCGGAACCGCGTCTACGTCTCGCGGGACGGCGGCGTCTTCTGGCGCGCGGTCGCAGTCGAGCTGCCCGAGATTCGCGACGTCGCCTGGGCCTAGCCGAGCTTGAACTCGCCCCGCGCGACGATGACGGCCGAGCCGCCGACGTCCACGCTCTCGATCTCCTCCGCCGAGCCCGTGACCCGCGCGTGCAGCACGCTCGGGCGCCGGATCTCGGCCCCCTGCGAGATCAGGATCTCCTGTCCGAACGAGATTCGTCCGTGCCGGGCCAAATGGCAGGCGAGCGGACCGGCGGCCGAGCCCGTGGCCGGATCCTCCGGGACGCCGTCCGCGGGAGCGAACATCCGCGTCTTCCAGCGGTCGCCTTCGCCCGCGAAGCAGTTCGTGCCGACGATCCCCTGCAGGCGCTTCAAGGCCTGGAGGTCCGGTTCGAGCCCCTCGACCGCCTCGACGCTCGGCAGCGCGACGTAGACGTGGCGCGCGCCGTTGTCGTATGCCTCGACGGGGAGCTCGGAGCTCTCGACGCCGACCGCAGCGAGAAGCTCGTCGGCGTCCGCGAACGGCTCGACGGTCGGAACCGGCTGGCTAATCCAGCCGAAGCTGATCCGGTTCTCCTCGCGCTCGAGCCTCACCGGAATAGGGCCCTTGCCCGTCTCGAGGACAATCTCCGGGAGCTGGAGCGGCGCGGCGAGCACGAAGGCGGTCCCGAGGACGGGATGGCCGGCGAAGGGCAGCTCGTCCATCGGCGTGAAGATGCGGATCCGCGCGTGGCCGCCCGCCTCGGCCGGGTACACGTAGACGGTCTCGGAGAGGTTCAGCTCCCTGGCAAGCGGCTGCAGGGTCTCTTCGGGGAGCTCGCGCGCGTCGGTGAAGACGGCGAGGGCGTTTCCCTCAAGAGGTGTGTCTGTGAAGACGTCTGCAAGGACGTAGCGGAAGGTCCGAGGCATGTCCCGACTCTACTCGCCGTGACCTGTGTCGCGGACCCCAAGCCTCGGGGACGCAAAGAGGCCCAGGTACGGTATGGACACCGAACCTGGGCCCTTTGAAGCCACAGCGCCTATGTGGCGCAGTCGGGCGTCTAGCGCTTGAGAATGTTGTGGATCTCAAGCACTTCGGGCTTGCCCGAAAGCTCGATCCCGACATCGTTCAGCACGGGCATGAGGCGCTCACCGAACGCGTCGAGCTGCTTCTGCGAGTCCCAGATCTCGCTGACTCGGAAGTTGCCGTTCGACTTGAAGGCGACGTGGTACTCGAGTCCGTCCGGCAGCCAGTCGCCGGACTTCTCCAGACGACGGATGGTTTCGTCGTACTGTTCGGTCGTCACGTTGGGCGCGGCCGAGAAGCGGACAAGGACGCTCGTGTTGCGATCCTCCATGCTCTGGGTCGCGGACTCAGGACTGGTGGTGGCCATGTAATGGCCTCCTTCATGTGGATGCTTCTGACCGAGCCGACCTACAACCGAACGCCCGACACGACGCTCGCCTGGCGAGCGAGGAATCTGAGCCAGAAGACACTACTGAGGCTACCACTTCCTCGGCGCGTTCAATCGCGCAGCTCGAACACGTGCTCGAGACCGTCCTCGGGATCGATGTGCTGGCCTGTGCGCACGAAGCCCAGCTTACGGATGATCGCGAGTGACGGCTCGTTGTCGGGAGAGACGGACGCGACGAAATGATCGATTCCCTGCATCCGGGCCCACCCGATCAGTCCGTCCACTGCCTCGCTCGCATAGCCCTGTCTCCGGTGATCGGGCTGGACGCCGTACCCGATCTCCAGCGCGCGCTCCTTGCCCGCCGCGTTGACGCCCGGCTGCCCGTGGAAGCCGACGTTCCCGATCATCAGACGGCCTTTCTCCTTCTGGACGATGGCGCGCGCCAGCCACCGCTGGACATCGGGTTCTTGCCGCAGCTGAGCGAGCCTGCGACCGAGGAAATGCTCCACAGCCGCGTCGACCGGGGCGGCTGGAAGCGTCGCGCCGAGCAGCTTTTGCGCTTCCGCAAGACGGCCGGCGAGGAGAGCTTCCATGAACTCGGGCGTCATCGACACGAGTTCCAGCCGCGCGGTGTGAATGGGCGGCACGTCCATCGGTCGAATGGCGGAGTATCCTCGATCCGCGATGAGCGACCCGGTCTCGACCGAGGAATGGCGCCAGATCCTGATGGGCAAAGTGCGTGGGCTCCGGACGGCCCAGTCGCTGTGGAAGAAGATCCGTCGGAGCCCGCTGCAAGCTCTGTTACGCGCCGTTCGGCAAGCCGGGCAACCTCCTCATCCGCGTGTCGGCGCACAAGCATCCCGGCGGCGCCGAGGTCGAGATTTCCGCGATGTTCGCCGACATCCGGGGTCGACTGGGCTTGCCGAACAATTACCGCCCCGTGAGTTCGGGCAGCTGCTGACGCGCTTCTGGGGCACAGCCCCACGCGTCGTCGACCGCTGGGACGGGACGCTAGCCGTGCGGTCAAGGCCGCGCGAGACCTTCTCATGGAGACTGGCCAGGGCGAGGGCGAGGCGTGGGTCCCGGTGGGCATCGGCGTCCACACCGGCCTCTCCTGCGTCGGCTACATCGGGGAGGGCGACGCGCTCGACTTCACCGCCCTAGGCGACACCGTGAACACCGCCGCCCGACTGACCTCGATGGCGAAGGCTGGCGAGATCGTCATCAGCGACGCGGCGGCGGTCGCCGAGCTCGACACGTCGGGGCTCGAGCAGCGCACGCTGGATCTACGTGGGCGCGAGCAGACGGTGGACGCGTGGGTTCAGCTGGCAATGTCGTCGGTCGCGACGACCGCGGCATAACCGTCGGCAAGCGCTGCGAGGAAGGCCGCCTGGACGGAGTCGGCGGGAATCGCAACACCACCGAAGTCGAGCTCGCAGGTGGCGCACGCGTCGGCGGCCACCGTCGTGTCGAAGCCGAGGTCCACCGCGGCGCGGACGGTCGCATCCACGCACATGCTGGTCATCATTCCGCAGACCACGAGCTCGTCCACGCCCGCCTTGCGGAGCTCGTCCTCGAGCACGGTGTCCCGGAAGCTGTTTGGATGCTCCTTCGAGATGACGGTCTCACCGTCCTGCGGCGCAACGCTCTCGTGGATCTCGACGCCGTCGGTTCCAGGGCGCATGAAGGTCGCCTCCTCCTCGTCCCAGACATGGCGGACGTGGAAGACGGGATCCCCGGCGGCCCGAAAGTCCGCCAGAAGCCGCGCGGCTGACTCCGCCGCAGCCTCGGGGCCCTCGAGCGGGTGGGCGCCACCCGGGAAGTAGTCCTTCTGGATGTCGACGATGACGAGGCCGCGCGCCACGAGGGAAGTAAAGCAGGGCAAACCAACCGCGCGCGGGCTCGTCCTATCCCGCAGTGAGGCGGGCGCTTGCGATCCTCTTGGGACTCACCATCCTCGCCGCGGCTTGCGGAGGGAGCGGCGGTGGGGGCGAGCGGGCTGCCGTCTCGACCTCGCCGGCAACCGTCGACGCAGACCTGCTGAGCCACTTCGACTATGACGCCGCGGCGCCGCTCGATGTGCAGGAGGTGAAGTCGGAGGTCAAGGACGGCGCCGTCGTGCACGACATCACCTACGCGGGCCCCGAAGGACGGATCGACGCCTTCCTCGTCACCCCGCAGGGCGACGGGCCCTACCCCGCGGTCGAGTTCATGCCCGGCGCCCCCGGCGCCAAGTACACCTTCTACACCGAGGCGATCGAGCTGGCGAAGTCCGGAGTGGTCTCCCTTCTGCCCAATCCCCCCTACGCACGGCCGCCGATCGAGGACGTCGTCGTTTTCGAGCCCTCGGACAAGGACGGGATCGTCCAGGAAGTGAAGGAGATGCGCCGGGGGATCGACCTGCTCGTCTCGCGGCCGGAGGTCGACCCCAGCCGGCTCGGCTACGTCGGCTTCAGCTGGGGAGCCTCATTGGGCGGCGTCCTATCCGCCGTCGAACGGCGCGTGCACTCCTTCGTCCTCATGTCGCTCGTCCCTCGCCTCTCGAGCGACATGCGGCAGCTGGCCGAGGACGAGGGCATCGAAGGCGACCTCGCCGCCTACGAGGAGGCGATGCAGTCGATCGACTCGGTCAATTACCTTCCGCACGCCGCGCCGAGCGCGGTCTTCCTCCAGGCCGGGAAGCTGGACACGCGGCCGAGCCCGGAGAACACGCAGGAGGCATTCGCGGCGACGAGCGACCCGAAGAAGCTCGAGATGTACGACACCGAACACGAGCTGAACGCGCAGGCGAAGGCCGACGCGCGGGCGTGGCTCCTCGACCAGCTCGGCGGGAACTAGCCCCCCGTGGTGCTGAAGTGCTGGTAGTCCCTGGTCCCGCCCGACCAGGAGCCGCCCCAGCCCCAACCGACGGACGCGAACGCGCGCACGACCTTGTCGCCGGCGTGGACGATCGCCCTGTGGCAGCAGCGGTCGGCGTACTTCGCGCCCTTCTCCGGCGAGACGTGGCTTCCTGAGACATAGGGGTTCTCGACGGGGTTGAGGTCGACCGCCTTGCCGTAGGCGTGCATCGACCAGTCGCTCGTGCCTGCGACGAAGCGGCAGTTGAAGGCGGAGGTGTTGTCGGCATTCATCGAGCGGTCGTCGTCCGCCCCGTAGGCGTCGACGAGGCGCATGCGCCGGATCGGATAATCGATGCGCCACAGCTTGTGCATCACGCGGACGATCTTGTGCGCCTGCGTCCGGTGGATGATCAGCCGCGCCTGCCGCTTCGAGCCGTCGAACTTGTGGATCGAGACGCGGACGAGCCGGAGCTTACGAAGCGGGACCGGGCAGCCGGGCAGCCAGGACGAGCCGCTGACGCGGTCGCGGACATCTGGTGGAATTCGGCTCACCGAGGACTGAAAGGCGGCCGAGGCGTTCCCGGCGAGAGCGGCGAGCGCCAGCACGCAGGCTCCGGCGGCAAGAGCCTTCATGGCCGCAGTGTAGGTGCGGCCCGCCCTGAGGTGGTCAGTATTCTGGCCGCGTGACCGCGATCGAGGTCTCCGGCCTGAAGAAGTCCTACGGCGCGCGCGAGGTCCTCCACGGGGTCGGCTTCCGCGTCGAGGCGGGCGAGGTGTTCGCCCTCCTCGGGCCGAACGGCGCCGGGAAGACGACCACCGTCGAGATCCTCGAGGGCTACCGGGACCGGGACGAGGGCACGGTGCAGGTGCTCGGCACCGATCCGGCCCGCGCCGGCAGCGACTTTCGGGCCCGCATCGGGATCGTCCTCCAGTCCTCGGCGGTGTACCCCCTCCTGTCCGTCAGGGAGATCCTCGAGCTCTTCGCCGGCTACTACGAGCGAGCGCGAGACGTGGGCGAGGTGATCGAGATCGTCGGTCTGGGGGAGAAGCGCGAAGCGCGCGTGCGCACGCTCTCCGGCGGACAGCTGCGCCGCCTCGACCTTGCTCTCGCGCTCGTCGGCGATCCGGAGCTCATCTTCCTCGACGAGCCGACGACGGGCTTCGACCCGGCGGCGCGCCGCCAGGCCTGGGAGACCATCCGCGACCTGCGAGCGCTCGGCAAGAGCATTCTCCTGACCACGCACTACATTGAGGAGGCGCAGACGCTCGCCGACCGCCTAGCCATCCTCCGCGACGGCCGCATCGTCGCCACCGGCTCGCCCCGGGAGCTGCTCTCGGGCGCGACCGGCGTCGAGATCCGCTACCGCCGCGACGGCGAGGAGCTCGTCATCGCAACCGACGAGCCGACGCGCGTCCTCCACGAGCTGACCGGCCAGGCGCTCGCCGAGGGCTTCGAGCTCGAGGACATCGAGGTGCGCCGACGTTCGCTCGAGGACCTGTATCTCGAGCTGACGCGGGAAGAGGCCGAGGTCGGATGAGGCTCTTCTTCCACGAGCTCTCCGCACAGCAGAGGATCTTCTGGCGAAGCCGCGAGGCCGCGTTCTTCACGTTTCTCCTCCCGATCATCTTCCTCGTGCTTCTCGGGTCGATCTACGGCGACCGCGACACGATCGGCGGGGTCAACGCGGGCACGTACCTCCTCGCGGGGCTCCTCGGGTACGGCATCGTCTCGACGGCGTTCGCGGGGCTCGCGATCCAGCTCGTCGTCCGCCGGGAGTCGGGCGTCCTGAAGCGAGTGCGGGGCACACCGCTCCCGCCGCAGATCTACATGTGCGCGGTCATCGGCTCGACGCTCCTCGTCATCGGGCTCGAGGCCGTCATCCAGCTCCTGGTCGGGCGCTTCCTGATCGATGCCGACCTCCCGCAGTCGCCGGGCACGTTCATCTTCACGCTCCTCCTCGGCACGGTCGCCTTCGCCGCGCTCGGCCTCGCCCTGACCGGGCTGGTGAAGAGCGCCGAGGGCTCCTCGGCGATCGTGAACGCGATCTACCTGCCGATGGTCTTCATCTCGGGAGTGTTCTGGTCCACCGAGTCCATGCCGGCCTTCCTGCGCGCGATCGCCGGCGTCCTTCCGCTTACGTACCTCCTCGAGTTGATGCGCCATGTGTTCCTCGAGGAGGACGCCCTCCGGGAGTCGCTCGGGGCCATCGCCGTCGTCGCCCTCTGGGGCGCGGTCGGTGTCGTGCTCGCGCTTCGGATGTTCAGATGGGAGCCCCGAGAGGGTATGACCGGTACGTGACCGATTCCACGCTCGTCTTCAGGGGCCAAGGGCACGCCGGCAGGCGGCTCGTCGTCAACTTCGGCGTCTACTCCGGGCGCGAGGCCACCGAGGCGGAGATCTACCGTCTCGCGCAGTCTCTTCTCGACGAGCTCGGATCCGTCGAGATCGTCGCGGAGCGGCGCTACGAGGTCGACCCGGACGTGGAGGCGACGGTGCACCAGGTATACGTCGAGGTGCCGCAGACGGCCGTTGGACGGGAAGATCGGCTCATCTCCCTCGTCGAGCACTGGGCCGAGGACGCGATCGGCGACCGCCGAAACATCGTCCCCTGATCGTTTAGCGCGCCGCAAAAGAGGTAGACCGACGCGATGGCCGAGATCGGAGTCGCACTCGCGAGCGAAGACTGGGGCCCGCGCGAGCTGGTCGAGCTCGCCCGGAGCGCCGAGGAAGCAGGCTTCGAGTACGCCTTCATCTCCGACCACTACCACCCTTGGGTGGACGCCCAGGGCTCGAGCCCGTTTGTCTGGAGCGTGATCGGCGGCATTGCCGAGGCGACCGACGGACTGAGCCTCACGACCGGGGTCACGTGCCCGCTCATCCGCATCCATCCGGCGATCGTCGCCCAGGCGGCGGCGACGGCCGCGTGTCTCATGCCGAGCCGCTTCACGCTCGGCATCGGCACCGGCGAGAACCTGAACGAGCACATCCTCGGCGACCCGTGGCCGGCGGCCGACGTCCGCCTCGAGATGTTCGTCGAGGCGATCGAGGTCATGCGCCTCCTCTGGGAGGGAGGCGAGCAGACCCACCGCGGCAGGCACTACACCGTCGACCACGCGCGAGTCTACAACCTCCCCGACGAGCCCATGCGGCTCGCGATCGCCGCCGGTGCGCCGAACGCTGCAGAAATCGCGGCAGAGCACGGAGACGCGCTCGTGAACAGCGCTCCTGATCCCGAGGTGGTCGAGATCTTCGACGCCAAGGGCGGAAGCGGCAAGCCGCGGTACGGGATGCTGCACTGCTGCTGGGGGGAGGACGAAGACGAGGCCCTCGAGACCGCCCACCGGCTCTGGGCGAACATCGCGCTCAAGGGCGAGCTGGGACGCGAGCTCCCGCGGCCGTCGGATTTCGAGGACGCCGTACAGATGGTCTCGAAGGAGGACATGGCCGAAGTCGTCCCGTGCGGCCCCGACCCGGAGAGGCACCGAGAACACATCAAGCGCTACGAAGATGCGGGTTACAACCACGTCTTCGTGCACCAGATCGGGCCGGGGCAGGAGGGCTTCCTCCGCTTCTACGCGAACGAGATCCTCGCACGCATCTAGCTTTCGCAAGGCAGCTTTGGCCGACCTGATCTACTTGATGCTCGCTTCCCTGGACGGATTCGTCGCCGACGAGAGCGGCAACTTCGACTGGGCGGCGCCCGACGAAGAGGTGCACGCCTTCGTGAACGACCTCGAGCGCGGCGTCGCCACCCATCTATACGGACGCCGGATGTACGAGGTGATGACGTACTGGGAGACCGCCGACACGGAGGGCTCGGATGTCCTCGCGGACTACGCGCGGATCTGGAAATCCGCGGACAAGGTCGTCTACTCCCGCACGCTCGAGGCGCCGCGCAGCGCGCGCACCCGCATCGAGCGCGCGTTCGACCCTGACGTTGTACGCGCCCTGAAGGACGATGCCACGGCCGACCTGTCGATCGGCGGGCCGGAGCTCGCCGCGGCCGCGTTCGCGGCCGGGCTCGTCGACCAGTGTCATCTCTTCCTCGCCCCGGTGGTCGTGGGCGAGGGGAAACGAGCTCTGCCGCGGGGCCAGCGCCTCGACCTCGAGCTACTGGAGGAGCGGCGGTTCCGCGGCGGGATGGTCCACCTCCACTACCGCACCAAGCCCCCTCCTGATGCTGATGGCGGCGCACGATCGAGAGACGAGCGGCTCGACTGGAGCAATCGCCATGGTGGAGCACCTCCTTTCATTCCATAGCGTCCCGCTCCAGCGCCGAATCTCTCTCGGCTCGCAGAACCCGAGGCGGTTGTGCGTCGGATGCCCTGCTAGCCGACTCGTGTCCTTGGCCTGAGAGAGGAGGAACAATGCGATCGGTCAGTGGCTCATCGTCCCCTTGACGTTGCCCACCTTGAGCAGGCCGACCTGGCCCTCGTCCACGGCAGCGAAGGCGTGTGAGACGAACGGGTAGAGTCCCGGATCGTCGATCCGCACATCGAACACGGCCCCTCCGCCAGCGGGAACAGTGGCCGTCTGCACGCCGTTGAGCGCATGGTCAGGATTCACGTCGCCGAACGGGTAGACGGTGTCGAAGATCGTTCCCACGACGTGGAAGTCGGTGTCGAGCGATGGGCCGGCGTCGACGACCCAGAAGCGAACGAGCTCGCCGGGCTTCGAAACCAGCGGGTGCGTGACGTATTGCCCCGCATAGCCGTTGAAAGTCATCCAATCCGGCTGGCGCGCATGCGCCTTGGTCATGTTGAACTCGGCCGGAGCGTTGTTCAGCCCGTCTCCGTTCATGTACCACTCGCTCGCGACGAGGACGTACCCTTGTCGGCCG
>DATHAA010000087.1:0-2418 GCA_035296905.1 Gaiellaceae bacterium | reverse complement strand
GTGACCATCTCTTTCTTTCCGACCTGCCGGGCGGCTCTCGATCCGGAGCGCCACAACTTCGCGAACCTCTTCTGGGAGGCCGTGGGTGACGAACCCGCCGGCAAGGTGCTCGTGCTGGCGAGCAACGGCCACCGCGACGCCTCGATGGGCGGAGGGACGAAGCTCCTGAGGGCTCAGGAGGCTCGGCTCGCCGGCGTGCTCACCGACGGCCGCCTCCGGGACTTCGAGGAGCTGGCGCGGTATGAGTTCGCCACCTACTGCTCGGGCGAGACCTCGCGCGTGGGCGAGGATGTCGTCACCCCCTTCCAGGCGAACGTACCCGTCGTTCTCGGTGGCGTTGCCGTGATCCCCGGACAGTATGTGTACGCGGACTCGGCCGGAGCGGTCATCATCCCCGAGGAGGAGCTCGAGGAGGTGCTCGACGAGGCGAGAGAGGTCGACCGGGAGGACGAGGACTACCGCCTCGAGATATCGCGCGAAGTCCGGCGCGTATCGGCCCAGTGATCTACGGTGCCGCATCCGGGGCGGCCGGCTATGCGACCGGCGACTCGTTGCGCGCGAGGTGCTGGTGCACGTCGCTGACAACGATCGAGCCCTCACCCACTGCCGACGCGACCCGTCCTGACCGGAGCGCTCCTTCCGGTCTGAGAGCGGAGAAGGTCGCGGCTATTGCCGAACGGTTTGTCGATAGCTCCTTCAAGGACATGCTCCGAGACCGCGAGTTCAAGCGCCTCTCCGACAGCGAGGTCAAAGCCCTCGCCGAGGAGTTCCGCCGCCGAGCTGCGCACTCTCGAGCCGAGGTCGACGGCGTCATTCAGGGAGCTTCAGCAGCAGGAGGCCAGCGGGCCCGCTAGGTCGCACCGCCGCTTCGATCCGGGTCCGTCGACACGGGCCGCATCGGGAGCTCTTTCTCTTGTCGGACCGGGCCGACAGTCTCCCGGCCCCGTCGATCGACTCCATTGCGACGGAGGCCTCCCGTCGTGCTCGGGGACCAATCCGGCCGCGCTGAACCGGCTCGGCCGTTCGCCGTTTCGTCCGAGCGGGTCACGTGAGCGGCGTCACTTGAAGCGGAGGGCGGCGAACGTGGATCGATAGGTACCGGACGCCCGCGTCACCGGCAACGATGCCGAAGTGGCGGCCCTTCTCGACCAAGATCGCTTGACTGGCTTCGAGCCGATGCTCGACCCCGTCGATCCGAACCGATCCCGACCCGTCGATTACGATGAGCAGCACGTCGCGCTCCTCGTTCACCTGGTCGGCGACGCCCTCGTGAGCTGGCCACGCGAGCAAGGTGGCGTTGAAGTCGTCGCTCGACAGGCCCCAAATCGGTCCTGGACCCCCCCTGCGGTGAGGTCGAACGGTTGCGCGTCGATGCCCGAGGCCTATCACGCCCGAATCTCGCGCACGGCGAGAGTGCAAGGCGCCCGGGCAGACAAGGGGCCGTAGGCTCGTGAGCGGCGATGGCTAACGTGGAGTCATGGCCAACCGTCCACGCGCAGGACGCCTCACCCGGATAGACCGCATCGAGGAGACCGAGCGCCTGCGCGGCCAGGGCTTGACGCACCGCGAGATCGCCGAGCGCCTCGACGTATCCGTGTCCACGGTCGCCAACGACCTGCGGGCGTCTCGCCCCGGCTCAAGCGCCGCGCGGAGTTCCTCACGGAGAGATGGGCGAGTGTCCGCGGAGCAGACGGACGGCAGCGGACGAGGGCGTCTAGTCCCGCTGCGGGCCGTGGTGCGTGCCGCCAGGCGGCGGCTGTCTTAGCCTCCGCCTCCGGCGGCTCGGTCTTTCCCGCGGGAAGCACGGACACGGGCGAAGCGGCTTCGACGATATGAGCACTCCCGGAAGCTGGCTGCGCTGCTACCGCTGCTGGTCGCAGAACCTCGAGGTCCAGGTCCACTACGAGGGCGTCCTCAAGGTCGACGCCGACACCGGCAAGGCCGACGAGCCGGTCGAGGAGACACAGGAGGCCGTCGTCCAGTGCCTCGACTGTCTCCACGACCAGCCGCATCTGGTGCTCGCGCTGCGGGAGGAGCAGGGCCGGCGGGTCGGCCGCGTTGAGGCGCTCGAGGACCGCTGGGAGCGGATGGTCCTCGGAACACCGTGGGTGGCCTCATGCACGGTGGCCATCGGCGCCGACGATGTCGAGATCTGCTCTGGACCCGAGGGAGCCGAGCAGCTGACCGAGGCGGCGTTCGGCGAGGCGGGGACACGCGAGTTCTTCACGCACGTTCGCTTCCACCAGCACGAGGACGCGCGGATCGTCGTCCACATGCTTATCGAGCTCTACGCCCAGTCGGCCGAGGAGGCAACGCAGGTACTCGAGAACGCCGGGCGGGGTGAGCTCATCATCGCGTCGCTCGCCGAGGAGTCGAGGCCGCCGGCGTCGACCGGGGGAGAGTCACCGCACTAGGGGC
>DATHAA010000086.1:0-2943 GCA_035296905.1 Gaiellaceae bacterium | reverse complement strand
GATCCCGTCGCGGAGGAACTCCGCGTTGAAGCCGATCTCGAGCGGCTCGCTGCTGAAGACGGCCGGTAGCGACTCCCTCGCCTCACCGACATCCTGGGTTTGGGCCGAAACGGTCAGCTCGCCGTCGGCGAAGCGCAGCCGGATCGGCGAGTTGCGCTGCGCCATCACCGCTACCCGGCGAACCACGTCGAGAAGCTCGTCGCGCGGCAGCGAGATCTCGTGGTCGAAGGTCTCCGGCACGAGCTGCTTGTAGTTCGGGAACTGGCCGTCGATGCGACGAGTCGTGAGCCACGCGTCGCCGGTCGCGAAAACGACTTGGTTCTCGTGGACGCCGAGCTCAATCGTCTCGCCGGCCTGGGCGATCCGGGTTAGCTCGGCCAGCGCCCGCGCAGGGACGATCGCTTCGAGCTCCGGCACCGTGCCCTCGAGCGGCGTTTCTTTGACCGAGAGGCGGTAGGAATCGGTTGCAGCCATCACGAGCTTGCCCGGCTCGAAGCGCATCAGGACGCCGGTAAGCACGGGGCGGGACTCGTCTCGCGATGCCGAGCGGCTCACTCTTCCGACAGTCTCGAGAAAGCTGCCGCGCTCGATCTCGTGCCGTTCCACCGCCGCGGCCTCCGGCAACCGCGGAAAGTCCTCGGCGTTGTAGGTGTGCAGGTGGTAGGTCGCAGTGCCGCAGCGGATCTCGACAGCTGCTTCTTCAACCTTGTGTTCGAGCGTCACCTCCGCGTTCGGCAGGAGCCGCGCGAGCTCGAGCAGCAGCCTTCCGGGAACGACCACCGAGCCGTCCGACTCGACCTGCGCCTCGAGCGACGTGCGCAGCGAGAGCTCCATGTCCGTCGCGGCGAGGTTCAGCTTCCCGTCGGTGGCGTCGAGCAGGATTCCCGCCAGGATCTGCACGGTCGTTCTCGTCGAGACGCCGCGAGAGACGATTCCGAGTGCTCTCGTCAGCTCGTCTCGAGAGCAGACCGCTTTGAGGGATCCCTGTGCGACCACAGCTTCTGTTTCCATCATTTATCTAAATCCTTTTGTTCGTAGTACATAGAGAGTGTGGAGACCGGGGACGACGCCCCCGGACCCGCTTGGGGAGCGGGTTTGCGCTGTGGGCGCTATTTGTGGGTAACGCGGCCTTGTCTACAGGGGCCAGGGCTGGTGTCGAATTGCTCCACAGATTCATCGGGCTTGCTTGATCCTTGCGGTCAACTCTTGCACCAGGTTGTACACAGACCGGTCCTCGCGGATCATGCGCGCGATCTTCGAGGTCGCGTGGATCACCGTGGTGTGATCGCGCCCGCCGAACTCCCTGCCGATCTTCGGCAGCGAGGAGTCGGTCAACTCGCGTGAGAGGTACATCGCGACCTGGCGCGGATAGACGATGTTCTGCGAACGCCGGTCGCCGCAGAGCTCTTCGAGCGAAAGACTGAAGCGCTCCGAGACCAGCTCTTGAATCCGCTCGATCGTGACCTGACGCACCTCGCCCTGGGGGAAGACGTCCTTGAGTACGTCCTGCGCGAGGTCCTCGGTCATCGGCCGGCCCGTCAGCGAGGAGAAGGCGACCACGCGCGTGAGCGCGCCCTCGAGCTCGCGGATGTTGGACGAGATCCGCCCGGCGATGAACTCGAGCACCTTCGGGTCCGGTACGTGGATGCGGTCGGTCTTGACCTTCTTGCGCAGGATCGCGATTCGCGTCTCGAGATCGGGCGGCTGGATGTCGGTGATCAGGCCCCACTCGAACCGCGAGCGGAGCCGCGCCTCGAGGGTCGAGATCTCCTTCGGCGGGCGGTCCGACGAGATCACGATCTGGCCGCCGGCCTCGTAGATCGAGTTGAAGGTGTGGAAGAACTCCTCCTGGATCCGCTCCTTGTGCTCGAAGAACTGGATGTCGTCGATCAGGAGCAGGTCGTAGGCGCGGTAGCGCTGCTTGAAGCCCTCGATGCGCTTGTCGCGCAGCGCGTTGATGAAGTCGTTCATGAACGTCTCGCTCGTTACGTAGCGCACCGAGAGCTCGCTCTGGTGCTCGCTGACGTACTGCGCGATCGCCTGCAGGAGGTGCGTCTTGCCGAGCCCGGTGCCTCCGTAGATGAAGAGTGGGTTGTAGGCCTGCGCCGGCGCCTCGGCGACCGCGAGCGCGGCGGCGTGGGCGAAGCGGTTCGAGGAGCCGATCACGAACGAGTCGAAGGTGTATTTCGCGTTGAGCCCGATCGCGAGAGGCTCTCGCCGGTCGGCTTCGACGGGTGTGGCGGGCTCCCCGGTCGCCTCCCTGACCGATAGCTGAACCTGGCGCTCCTGACCGGTCGCGTCGCCCACCGCAGCGCGGATCAGGCCGATGAAATGACCCTCGATCCAGTCGCGCGTGAAGTCGTTCGGAACGGCGAGCACGAACTCGTCGTCGTTGAGATCGAGTCCCTCCACGTGGTCGAACCACGTCCGGTACGTCGTCTCGTTGAGGGCGCCTCTGAGCCGACCAGCAACCTCGCTCCAAAGCCCTTCCGCAGTCAGCTCAATTGAGGGCTCCACGCCGCCGGCCGTACTCCTTGTCGAGGAACGAGCGAAGGGCGAGCATAGCAGCGTCCGCGCAGGGTCACAACACGGGCTCCACAGTTGCCAAAGTGGACAAAAATAAGCTGTTTTCCAGGGAAAAGCATGCTATCCACAGCATGATTCACACCACCGCGCGATCTTGTCGATGAAGGCGACGCTTGCATCCGTCCGACCGGCAACCGCCCCGCCTTTCGGCGGCCGCTTGTGACCCCGTGCCCCTCGTCTATACTGGCCGGGCGCCGCCCCCGGACGGGCGGTTCTTCTTCCTTCTTCGATTCGTGAAACGGACCTACCAGCCCAACGTGCGCAGGCGGAAGCGGAGGCATGGCTTCCGCGCCCGCATGGCCACCCGCGCCGGCCGCGCGATCCTCAAGCGGCGCCGCGATCGGGGCCGCAAGCGCC
>DATHAA010000085.1:0-10292 GCA_035296905.1 Gaiellaceae bacterium | reverse complement strand
GGCGGTGCCGAGAGACGACGGGTTCGGGCTCGAAACCGGCGCCGGGCAGACGATCGTCGTACACGGGCGCGCTCCCGCTTTCAAGCCGGACGGGACGCTCACCCACGTCCGCCACGGCGAGCTCGTCGAATGGAGCATCGACTGCCGTCCGGGCGATCGCCTCTTCACGCTCCCTGGCGACAACGCGACAGCGCGTTGCGTGCGCACCGTGTATCCGCACGCGGTCGACAGCGTCGCCTGGTTCTCGAACTCCCGGTTCGCCGCTGTCCTGCCGTCCGGGGAGCTCGTGATCGTCGAGGACGGCAACGTCCTGGTGCGGGCCAACCTGCCCCGGTTTCGCCGTGCCTCGCTCGAGCTCAGCCCGAAGAGGAGTTTCGGCACCCTCTGGCTCGACGGCGAGCTCGCGGGCACGTTCGACGCGGGAGGTGGGCCGGCTCCCGTCGCCCCGGTGGGCATGGTGACCTCGCTGGCGTGGGCTCCGAGCGAGCGGTGGGTGGTCGCCGCCACCCGGGAGGGGACAGTCTTCCTCCTTCGGCCGGACACAGGCGACGCGCGCGTGCGCCGGCTCGGCATCTCCGCCCGCGACCTGGCATGGCGCTGATGCGAAAACCGCTCGCCTGGCTCGTGGGCGGAGCCGTCGTCCTGCTCCTCGTCGTCGCCGTCGCCGACGCAATCCGAAGCCGCGCGGACGCGTCCAGCTCGCCGGCCCCTCCGCCACGTGTCCTCCATGGGGTCATCGTGGACGGCGGACGCCGCCTGCCAAACGCAGGCCTTCCGCCTCCCGAGCATGGCCTCCGAGCAGCCGCGGCATCCGCCGGACTGCAACGGGCTGGTGTGGAGCCAGGACGGGTCTGGTCGCGCGCTGCAAGGGCCACTTCACATCCATGACGAGCTCGGACGGAATTCGGTTTCCGAACGTAGATGGATGCGCGCCGGCCTGGCGGGCAGACGGCGCACTCAGCGTGATCCTCGACGGCAGCATCGTCATCGCCCGCCGGCACGGAGACCCTTTCATCTTCTTCTCCCGTCCCCAGCTCACGGAGACCCTCCGGGCCGCGGGGGTGGAGAATGCTGTCGAGTGGAGGTTCGCGCAGGTCGGCGGTTCGGGCTCACGAGCTTCGTCGCGGTCGTGGAAGAACCGACGAGTGAAGCGGCGATTGCGGTATCGCGCGGGGTGGGCTCGAGAGCTTCCTGCCCGAGCCGGGCGCGCGAATCGAAGATCTTCGCGCAAGCCCGCTCGGGAACTTCGCCTTCGCACTCGTCCACCCGGAGCGGGAGTACGTCATGGTCAGCCGAGGTGGCGATCCGATCGCCATTCCTCATGTCCGAGGTGCTGAGGCGGTCGCCTGGTCGCCCGACGAGCGCTACGTCGCAATCGCGACCGACGACGAGACGGTGATCGGCCGCACGGGCACCACCAGCGTCGTGACCACGCTTCCGTTCGGGGCGCGCGCGCTCGCCTGGCTGACCTAGAGCCTCTAGAGCGGGATGTTGCCGTGCTTGCGCGGTGGGCGGCGCTCGCGCTTCGTGATCGCAGTCTTGAGCGCGTCGATGAGCACCGGCCGCGTCCGCCTCGGCTCGATGACATCGTCGACGTATCCGCGCTCGGCCGCGACATACGGGTTCGCGAACTGCTCCTTGTACTCCTCGATCAGCTCCGCGCGCCGCACGTCCGGGTCCTTCGCGTCCTCGAGCTCCTTGCGGAAAACGATGTTCACCGCCCCCTCGGGCCCCATCACCGCAACCTCTGCGGTCGGCCACGCGAAGTTAAAGTCGGCGCGGATGTGCTTGGAGCTCATGACGTCGTAGGCGCCACCGTAAGCCTTGCGGGTGACGACGGCGATCTTGGGCACCGTCGCCTCGCAGTAGGCGTAGAGGAGCTTCGCGCCGTGCCGGATGATTCCGCCCCACTCCTGCGCCGTTCCAGGCAGAAAGCCGGGAACGTCCACGAACGTCACGAGCGGGATGTTGAAGGCGTCGCAGAAGCGGACGAAGCGCGCCGCCTTGACTGAAGAGTCGATGTCGAGGGTGCCGGCCAGCGCGCGCGGGTTGTTCGCGACGACCCCGATAGGGTGGCCGCCGAGCCGTGCGAAGGCGCAAACGATGTTCTCCGCCCAGAGCTCCTGTACCTCGAGCAGCTCGCCCTCGTCGACGACCTTCTCGATCACCGTGCGCATGTCGTAGGGCTTCGCGGGGTCGTCCGGAATCAGCGTGTCGAGCTCGGCGTCCTCGCGCCCTACCGGATCGGAGGGCTCGAACCAGGCCGACGGGTCGACGTTGTTCTGCGGCAGGAACGAGAGCAGGTAGCGCGCGTCCTCCAGGCAAGCCTCCTCGTCGTCGGCCGTGAAGTGGGCGACACCAGACTTCGACGCATGCGTTGCCGCGCCGCCGAGCTCCTCGAAGTCGACGTCCTCGCCGGTCACGGTCTTCACGACCTCGGGGCCCGTGATGAACATGTACGAGCTCTCCTTGACCATCAGAACGAAGTCCGTGATGGCCGGGGAGTAGACGGCCCCGCCCGCCGTCGGTCCCATGACGAGGCTGATCTGCGGGATCACGCCCGATGCCTGCACGTTGCGCCAGAAGATCTCGGCGTAGCCGCCGAGCGAGACGACGCCTTCCTGGATCCGCGCCCCGCCCGAGTCGTTGATGCCGATGAGCGGGCAGCCGTACTTCAGCGCGAGGTCCATCACCTTGCAGATCTTCTCGGCGAAGGCCTCGGAGAGCGTGCCGCCGAAGACGGTGAAATCCTGGGAGAAGACGAAGACGCGCCGGCCGAAGATCGTTCCGTAGCCGGTGACGACGGCATCGCCCCACGGGCGGCGATCCAGCATCCCGAAGTGCGGGTTCCGGTGGCGGACGTAGCGGTCGAGCTCGACGAAGCTGTGCGGATCGAGGAGCTTCTCGATTCGCTCGCGCGCGAGGAGCTTGCCGCGCGAGCGCTGCCGCTCGACGGCGCGCTCGTCACCGGAGTGGAGCGCCTCGTCCCGGAGGGCCTGCAGCTCCTCGAGCTTGTCGCGCGTCCCCTTGTCCTCGGCCTTGGCCACGCGCCTATCTTCCTTCAGACGCAGCGTCTCTCGCCACATTTGGCGCAGCACGTGCCCGAATTCTCGCGGTACGCTCGCAGCGGGTGGTGGTCCGGGGTGGCCCCTAGAGATCGTCGGGGACGAGTGAGTACATGACCACGTCGCGCCTCTCGCCCTTGAATGCGAGCGCGGATCGGAGGACACCCTCGCGCACGAACCCGGCCTTTTCGGCCACGCGCTGCGAGGGTCCATTCGCGACATCGGCCCGGAGCTGGAAGCGCCCGAGCCCCTTCTCGACAAGGGCCCAGCGGGCGACGAGCTCGAGCGCGCGAGTCGCGACTCCGCGCCCTCGCGCCTCCCGCTTCACCCAGTAGCCGACTTCGCCGATCCTGCCGTCGAGGTAGCGAACGCCGATCGATCCCAGCAGCTCGCCGCTCGCTCTGTCCACGACCGCGAAGCTCTCCTCCTCGTTCGACGCGAGCCACGCACGGGCATCAGCTTCCGTGTAGGGCAACGGCACGGCCGTCCAGCGCGGGATCTCGGGGTCCTGACAGGCGGCCACGATCGCCGGCACGTCGCTCTCCTCGAACGGCCTCAGCCGAACGACGTTATCTTCGAGCATCACGGCGCGTGGTGGGCGTCGTGCGTGCCGAACTCTTCGCGCAGGGTGTTGCAGATCTCCCCCACCGTGCAATTCGCAGAGAGCGCCTCGCGCATCGAAGGAAGAAGGTTCTCGGTTCCGCGTGCCGTGTCGCGCACCCGCGCGAGAGCCGCCTCCGCAGTCGCCGCATCACGTTCCGCGCGGACTCGAGCAGTGCGCGCGACCTGCCGGCGCTCGGCTTCGGGATCGAGCCGGTGCAGCTCGATCTCTTCGCCGCTCTCCTCGTCCACGAACCGGTTGACGCCGACGAGGACCTCCTCGCCGCTTTCGAGGGCGCGCTCGTGCTCGTAGGCGGCGTCCTCGATCTCGTGCTGCGTGAACCCCTGCTCGACCGCCGCAACCGCGCCGCCGAGCTCGTCCACGCGTTCGATCAAGGCCCAGGCGCGTTCCTCCAGCTCGCGTGTCAGGCTCTCGAGGAAATAGGCGCCGCCGAGGGGGTCGGCCGTGTCGGTGCCGCCCGCCTCGTTGGCCAGCACCTGCTGCGTTCGCAGAGCAATGCGCGCCGCCCGCTCGGTCGGGAGCGCCAAAGCCTCGTCGTAGCCGTTCGTGTGAATCGATTGCGCACCACCGCAGACGGCCGAAAGCGCCTGGATCGCGACGCGGACGATGTTGTTCTCAGGCTGCTGGGCGGTCAGCGTCGAGCCGCCTGTCTGCGCATGGAACCGGAGCGCCTGCGCCTTCGGGTTCGTGGCGCCGAAGCGCTCGCTCATGATCCGCGCCCAGAGGGTCCGCGCCGCTCGGAACTTGGCCACCTCCTGGAAGAAGTGGTTGTGGGCGTTGAAGAAGAAGGAGAGCCGCTCGCCGAACTCGTCGGGCGAGAGGCCCGCCTCAACCGCCGCCTGGCAGTAGGCGATCCCGTGCGCGAGCGTGAAGCCGAGTTCCTGCACAGCAGTCGAGCCCGCTTCGCGGATGTGGTACCCGGAGATCGAGATCGTGTTCAACTTCGGCAGCCGCTCGTGGCAGTAGGCGAAGAGATCGGTCGTGATCCGCATCGAGGGGCCGGGCGGAAAGATGTAGTTCCCGCGCGCCACGTACTCCTTGAGGATGTCGTTCTGCACCGTGCCGCGCAGCTCGGCGCTCGCGACTCGCTGGCGCTCGGCGACGAGCTCGTAGAGGAGGAGAAGCAGCGCGGCCGGCGCGTTGATCGTCATCGAGGTCGAGACTGCGCCGAGCGGGATCGACTCGAAGAGGATCTCCATGTCGGCGAGCGAGTCGATCGCGACGCCCGTGCGGCCCACTTCCCCGGCAGCGCGCTCGTCGTCAGAATCGAGGCCGAGCTGCGTCGGGAGGTCGAAGGCGACCGAGAGCCCCGTCTGGCCGCGCTCGAGCAGGTAGCGGAAGCGGGCGTTCGTCTCCTCGGCCGAGGCGAAACCCGCGTACTGCCTGATCGTCCAGGGACGGCCGCGGTACATGTCCGGATACGGCCCGCGCGTGAACGGGAACTCGCCCGGCCCCCCGAGCTCCACGCCACCTGCATCCTCGGCCGTGTAGACCGGCTTGACCTCGATGCCCGAGTCGGTCTCGCGGCGGTCTTCGGCCTTCGCCATCGCCTCTAGGCTAACGCTCATGCGAGTCACGGTGAGGCTTTTCGCCGGCCTCCGCGAGCACGCGGGAACGGGGCGGCGCGATCTCGAGCTCGGGGACGGAGCCCGAGTCGACGACGTCTGGCCGGCCCTCGAGCTCGGCGAGGAGCCCGTCGGCCTCGTCTTCGCCGTGAACCGCGCCTACGTGGCGCGCGACCGTGCCCTGGCCGAGGGGGACGAGGTCGCGCTCATCCCTCCGGTCTCGGGCGGCGCGTTCCGCCTCACCGAGGACACGATCGACCTCGCCGCGGTCGTCGCCGAGGTCGAGGACGAGCGCGCCGGCGCCATCGCCACGTTTGTCGGTACCGTCCGCGCCGAATCGCGGGGACGCAAGGTCATGCGCCTCGAGTACGAGGCCTACGAGGGCATGGCCGAGAACGTGATGGCAGATCTGGCCAAGCAGCTGAACGAGCGCTACGAACTCTGCGCCATCGCCATCACGCACCGCGTGGGGGTTTGCGAGATCGGCGAGGCGAGCGTCGCGATCGCCGTCTCCGCCCCTCACCGCCACGACGCCCTCACCGCCTGCAAGGAGGCCATCGACACGCTCAAGGAGACGGTGC
This sequence comes from Gaiellaceae bacterium, assembly GCA_035296905.1. Taxonomy (GTDB): domain Bacteria; phylum Actinomycetota; class Thermoleophilia; order Gaiellales; family Gaiellaceae; genus DATEOR01. Next base: position 4,459 of record DATHAA010000085.1, on the reverse strand, counting down.
CGCTTTGGAAGAAAGAGGTCTACGAGGGCGGCGAAGAGTGGATCGGCCGAGGCTCGTAGCCGATCAAGGGCGGGCGGCTTGCGCCGCCCACCTTCTCATCCTTCAGCTCACCCGTCTACTTCGCGCAGATGACGGAGACCTTGAAGACTGCGTTAGCCGGGTCGTTGTTTTCTGACTGCGCCCCACCACCCTGTTGACTTTCCGTACCTGCCGTCCGCGGCCAGGAGCGTCCTATCCCCGGCGACGATCGGGCCGGAGGACGTGACGGACATCGTGAGAACGTTGTTCGGGTCGACGCGCCCACCGAGCGCCTGCCAGCCATCGGGGCACATGGCGGTCTGGGTCTCGTGCTGACCCACGAGCGCAATGTCGGAGACCACGATCGTCTTCGTGTTCTGTAGGTAACGCGCATCCGCCTTGGGCTTGATGTGCGACCAGATGTGGTCGATCGAGGCCTGGAAATGCGCGCCCGCGGGCGTCGCGGATACGAGGACGCCGATCACGACGCCGAGTGCGAGCACGGTGGCCCATCGCCACCGGCGAGTCGATTGCCTACCTTCGTCCATCTCTTCCTTCCATTGTCGAAAACGAGGATCGGACGCTGGTACGGGGGCAGGATGGTGTTCAGGACAGGTTCGAGGGATCGGCCGCTGGCTACGATGAATCTGACGTGGGTCCATTCACCCCGCAGCACGAGCCGGACTATTCGGTCTACGAGCCGGAGCCGCAGCGTGAGTACAAGCCGATTCACCCGGAGCAACGCTGGAAGGAGATCGGGAAGAAGCTGATCGCGCCGCTCGCGGCGATCGGCGCGCTCCTCGCGAAGTTCAAGTTCCTCGCGCTCGCGCTCTTCAAGTTCAAGATCTTCGCGACGTCGGGGACGATGCTCGTCTCGATCGCGGCCTACGCATGGATCTGGGGCTGGAGATTCGCCGTCGGCTTCGTCCTCCTGATCCTCGTCCACGAGCTCGGCCACGTCTTCGAGCTGCGCCGCCAGGGCGTGCCGGCCTCGGCGCCGCTCTTCATTCCCTTCCTCGGCGCCGTCGTCGGGATGAAGCAGATGCCTGCAGACGCCTGGAAGGAAGCGCGCGTCGCGCTTGCCGGGCCGATCCTCGGCACGCTCGGCGCGGTGGTCGTCTGGGGGCTCGGCGAGGCGTTCGATTCGCCGTTCCTGATTGCGCTTGCCTTCACGGGCTTCTTCCTCAACCTCTTCAACCTGCTTCCCATCGTGCCGCTCGACGGAGGACGCGCAGTGGCCGCCGTCCACCCCGCCCTCTGGGCGGTGGGCCTGGCTGGGCTCGTCGCCCTCGCGTTCTGGCACCCGAACCCAATCCTCATCCTCATCCTGGTCGTCGGCGCCGTCGAGCTCTGGCGCCGCTGGCGCGAGCGCGAGTCCCCGGCGGCTGCCCTTTACTACAAGGTGACCACGTCGCAGCGACTGACGGCCGGAGCCGTGTACATCGGGCTGGCCGTGTTCCTCGCCGTCGCCATGACGGCGACCCACATCGAGCGCACGTTCTAGCTTGGACGACCGGCGGCTCCTCCAGAGCGACGACGGCGCCGAGCGCCAGCACGTCGCCAAGATCGCGGACGAGTTCTTCGAGGGGTTCGAGGCGGTCTCGACCCTCGCCAAGCCCGCCGTCACGATCTTCGGCTCGGCCCGCGTCGGCGAGGACAATCCGTACTACGCGGCGGCGGTCGACGTCGGCAAACGCTTCGCGGAAGCCGGGTTCACCGTCGTCACGGGCGGCGGCCCGGGGCTGATGGAGGCCGCGAACCGCGGCGCCCGCGAGGGCGGCGGCCTGTCGGTCGGCTTCAACATCGAGCTGCCGCACGAGCAGGGCTCGAACCCCTATCTCGACGTGAACCTCACTTTCCGCCATTTCTACGCCCGCAAGACGATGTTCGTGAAGGCCGCGGAGGGGTTCGTGATCTTTCCCGGAGGCTTCGGCACGCTGGACGAGCTTTTCGAGTCGCTGACGCTCATCCAGACGGGAAAGGTCGTGCATTTCCCGGTCGTCCTCTTCGACTCCGACTACTGGGAGGGGCTGATGCTTTGGGTACGGGGCCGACTCCTCCGCGAAGGGATGATCTCCGAGGAGGACGTCGACCTCCTGTACGTGAGCGACGACCCGGCGGAGACGGTGGCGACTGTCGTGGCCGGCTACGACAACCGGCTCGCCGAGCAGCCGCCGACCTCTCCCGCCAAAGCCGACGCCCAGTAACTCGCTGGTTAACGGACGCGTTCGCCCGCGTTGACCTCGCCGCGCCAGCCGCCGGTCTCGGCGCCGCGCGACTCGATGAAGTCCTTGAACCGCTCGAGGTCGCCCTTGACCTGGCGGCTGTCGGAACCGAGCGCCGAGCCAAGCGCCTCGACCATGCCTTCGGTCTCGTGCTCCATCTCGACGGTGACCTTGGTCGTCGCTTCGTCGACCTTCTCGAAGATCACGCGACCGGAGCTGTAGTGGCCGTCGAGCGCACGCCAGGAGACGGCCTCGTCCGGACGCTGCTCCGTGATCTCGGCGTCCCACTCATGGCGCTTCCCGCCGAGTTCGGCGACCCAATGGAGATGCGTGTCGTCGGTCTGCGAGACCGCCTCGACACCCTCCATGAAGCGCGGGAACTCCTCGAACTGCGTCCACTGGTTGTAGACGGTCGAGATGGGACAGTTGACGATGATCGCTTCGGTGACAGATGCCACGAAGACCCCCTTCTACGGTTGTTTTCGTCGTCTGGTGGGGTACCCGCGAGCGGGTCGGCTAACCCTTGAAGCGGCGGACCAGCGCCCATGCGGCCGGCAGGAGCGCGCCGGCGAGGTAGAGCTTCAGCAGGTCGCCCACGACGAACGGATAGAGGCCGGCCTCGAGGGTGTCTTCGAGCCCTGTGTCGATCTTCGCGGCGAGCCATGGAAGCCCGACCAGGTAGATGACGACGTTGCCGGAAAGCATCGCCGCGACCGCGGAGGAGAAGCGGCGGTCCCAACGCTCCCGCGCGAGGAACCCGGTCAGCGCGGCGGCGAGCACGAAGCCGACGATGTAGCCGCCGGTCGGGCCCTTGAGCACGTCCCAACCGTGCGTCTGGTCGGCGTAGACGGGCGCGCCCAGAGCGCCGACGAAGATGTAGACACCCAGGCTCGCGACGGCGAGAAGCGACCCGAGCGACGCGCCGACGAGGACGACGGCGAAGGTCTGGCCCGTGATCGGCACCGGTGTGAACGGGAGGCTGATCGAGACCTGCGCCGCGAGCGCGACGAAGCTCGCGCCGCCGAGGATGAGGAGCACGTCGGTGAGCAGGCTCGACCGGGGGAAGACCGCGAGTCGGAGAGTGGCTGCTTCCGGCCTCATGCCGGCGGCAGCTTATCCGCTTGTGGGCAGGACGATGTAGGGACCGGGCGGCTTGCCGCCGGGGCCGTACACCGTCGTCGGGTTCTCCGGGGTGTAGCGCGTGAAGAAGTCGTCCTCCCGGATGAGCTTCCCGTGTTCGTAGACCTTGCGGTGGACGTTCGTGTCGAACCCGGGCCCCCCGCCGGCAACCACCGTCTTCGAGCCGGGCGCCGCGGTGGGATCGATCGCGTACTGCATCTTCGGCTGCGTGTATTTCGTCGGGTTCGCGGTCGTCGAGGTGACCTTCCGGCCCTGCTTCGTCCCGTAGAAGCTGATCGTGAACGTTGCGTCCGTGTAGCTCACGTCGATGAGGATTGCGTTCTTCAGGTCGTTCTTGAAAGCGAGGTCGGGGCCTCCCCACGAGACCGTCGCGTCGCGGCCCATCGGGTAATGGCTGATGTACCAGGAGTGGTTGTGCCGCTCCTTGACCGGCAGGCCGGCCTCGAAGGCCGCGTTGAAGATCGTCGTCGCCGTCTGACAGACGCCACCGCCGATCGACGGGATGAGGACGCCGCCGAAGATCATCTGGCCCTCGCGGAAGCCGCGCTCGATCGTGCGCGGGCCGACGACCTCGTTGTACGAGAACGTCTCGCCTGCCTTCACGACCGTGCCGTCGAGGTAGTTGCCGAGCAGGTGCACGTTCCAGATCCGGTTCGGCGAGGAGGTGCCCATGTCGGTCGTGAAGGTCGAGATGCGCTCGCGGATCCCGAGCGCCTTCGCCTCCTTCGTCGTCAACTCGGGCTGCAAGGCGGTGAGGCCGAGCATTGCCCTCCGGTTTCCGGGCCCAGTGCCCGCCGAAAAGATGGACTTCTGGGCATCCTTGGCATCGAGCGTCGTCCCGTTCTTCGCCTTGATGACGTAGGCGCGGTCGCCCGAGACGCGGAAGGTGGCGTCCTCGGGCTTCTGTGTAAACGGCTTGACGAGCGGGTGAAGCTTGCGCTCGATCGCGGCGGGGTCGAGCACGACGTTCACCGTGCCTGCCTTCGGCTCGAAGCGGACGAGCGACGCAAGCTGGACGCGTCCGAGCCGGCCGATGCCGCCCTCGTCTTCGAGCTCGAGCCTCACCGGGGCCGCCG
>DATHAA010000084.1:0-29673 GCA_035296905.1 Gaiellaceae bacterium | reverse complement strand
TCACGGCTTGGCTTGACCAATCCCCGTAACGGGGGATGTTGGCCGCGGTGCCGCCGCTACGTTGAAAGGGATCTGAGAATGGCGTGCGTGGCCGCAACTCACGCCACTTGGATTCCGAAGGAGGCGGAGCCGCAGCCGCCTCCTTCTGTTTAAGGGCTGCGAACGCCGGCCTCGCGACCGGTGACCAAGCAGCCGAGCGACACGGCGCGTAGGAGTGCGCACGACCGGTCAGCCCGCCACCGAGCGACATCAGCTGTCCACCCGGGCAGGGTCTCGAGCTCGCAGAGGTGACGTACGCGAACGTCACGCGCACCGATAGGACGAACGACGTGAGCATCGCCATCGGCGGGACGTTCGCGTCTGGCTGTCTCCTCCCGAACGTCCGAGGAGCTTGCACCTCGCAACAGCGAACGACAGCCGCTGACCCGGAGGCTTTGCGAGAGTAGTCGGGCCGAAATCCAGATCCACCCCGCCGGGGGGTGATTTTGGCCCCGGCCCCTCTCTTCATGAGCGAATGACTTTCGCTCGAAGCGGGGCCGAGCCTGCGGCCCCTAACGCGTCTGGCGCACCCGCAGGCTCTCGCTCAAAGACGGAAAATGAGTCCTGCCCCGCATCCGAGACATCGAGCAAACGATTGAGGGTCTTACCCCCACCGCCCGCCGGCGCCGAATCCATAGCGTCGGTGGCGATTTGCGCGGGTGGGCCTTCGAAGGTTAGCCTTCCATCGCGCTTATCGTTCGGCAAGAGGCCGCCTCCGGGCGGCCTCTTCTTACTCAGTCTCCCAGCGCTGGGGATGCTTGCGGATCGGCGTACGATGGAAGGGAGCCGGACTCTAGCCTCTTGTCCCGGAGGCGAACATCGAGGGGTTTTGCCGCAGTGCTTCTCGACCGAGCCCGGCTCACTTCGGGTAGCTACTCGGCTCGGGTCGTCCCGGATTGCCTCGGGCTCGAGTCTGGCCCGAGATCTTCTTGGAGTTGCAGCGCCTCACGCACATGGCCGCAGAAGGGCGTCGACGCCTCCGCGATCTGGGTGGAGCGCCCCACCCGGTCGGCGCGGGAGATGGCCTGCCCGAGGTGGAAGCGGGGAAGATCCGGGCGCCTGGTAGCGCTTCCGTCGCGACAGGACAAATTCCCGGACTCGGTGCTCGGCCGTGCCCTCGACGGGTGGCCGGGCGAGCGGTGGCTCGACATCCGCGGGATCGGCGTCCTCGCCCCGATCGTTAAGGCGCGGATCGCGAAGTGCACAAGGAAGGGTTCGACGCCCTCGAGCCCGACAACATCGACGGCTATCAGAACAAGAGCGGTTTCTCGCTCTCCGGAATTCGCGATCGCGGAGGAGTGTTTCCAGTACCGCGAGTGCGGCAAGGCCGCGCCCTTCATCGACGCCGGCAAGCCCGTACTCGAGGTCGAGTACAAGGTCGACCGTGCGGATTTCTGCCCGAAGACCCTGGCCCTCGGCTTCGCTCGATGAAGAAGCGTCTCTCGCTGGGTCCCTGGCGCCGGGCCTGCTAGTCAGCCGAGCCGCCAGAAGTCCCCGGTGAGTCCGAGCCGTTCCAAGATGGCCTGATTCTGCTCGAACGTGTGTGGGTGCCAGTCGGGCGCGAGGCGGTCGCCCCACCACTCCTCCGCGAGCTCGGCGAGCTTCGCAACGAGGACCGTCCCCCCTGGTTCGCGGCCTCCGAGCCAGCGCTCGATATGCTCCTCCGACCAGAAGAGGTTCATCGTGCTTCAGGTGAAGACGATGTCATCCCACCAGTGCGCGGCGGGGACGAGGCAGTGGAAGAGAAGGCTTTCGTCATCGGGCCGGTTGTCGCGGACTTCGACGCGGATCTCCTCGCCGCAGTCCGGACAGGACGTCTGAATATGGCCGTCGGCCTCGAGGACGACGCAGATCCCGAAGGCATCCCACGCGCAGTTCGCGTACCAGTCGCGATCCGCGGCGTGGACCCGAAACGGAGTCGGGACGGCCGAGAACGGATTCGCCATCCGAATCGCCGCGCGGGGAAGGTCGAGCACGAGCGCGTGCGTTTCGTGAAGCCGTCGCCAGCCCTCCTCCACCTCAGAAGCGGTGGCTCCGACAGCCTCGCCGGTCTCCTCGAGCGTGGGCGCGCGACCGAGCCCCACGAAGAGCGCGTACGTTGCGTTGCGGAGCTCGATGTCTCGCTCCTCCACGGCTAGGGCGCAGCGGGCAAGAAACTGCGCCAGTCGATCCCGAAACGTCCACCGATGTCGGCCAACGCGACGGCGGGGAGCTCTTCGAACCGGTCCGGGTTTTCGAGTACTTCTTTCAGCTCCCATCCGACCTCGTCCTCGAGCGCGGCAAGAGTGACGGCGCCTTCGGCAACGAGCTGATTGAGGCGCGCGGCAAGATCCGGGAACGTGCACGTCTCCATTTGCTCTCCAGCCCCGAAGAACGACCGCAGGTCGAGGTGCACCGCGCCGGCCAGGAGGACGAGCTGGCGGAAGGAGATGGTGTCGACGATCTCTTCGTCGAAGCTCTCCAGATCCCGGTACGCCTCATAGGAGATCCCGAGTAGGTCGGCGAGCTCTCCGGGATCGCGACCGCTCGATTTCCGAGCCTCCGTCAGGCGCTCCGCCTGCCCCGTGGCTACGAGATTTTCAGGTTGGAACACTCTCACCCCCTAACGGCCCTAAGCCTATGCGTCTGAGCGGCGAGCCTCCCGATCGGCCACGTTAGTCCGAAAGGGTGTCTCACTCCGAGATGCCTGCCGATAGTCACGCCATGAAAATGATCGGGGTCGCCGGAGTCGCGCTCTGCGCAGCGGCCATGCTCGCTGCCGGCTGCAGCGGCGGCCGGGACATCGTCCCGCTCGAGACGGTCGCGAACGCCGCCTTCAAGACAGAGTCCGTCGGGACTGCCCGGCTCTCGTTCGAGGGAACGGTCACCTTCAATCACGACCACGCGCAGCGGTTCAAGTTCACGGGACACGGGATCGCCGACTGGCGGACGGGCTCCTCGAAGATGACCGCGGCGTACAAATTCCGGGGCCCGGTTCAGGAAGTCATCAAGCAGCAGTTCGGCCGCCCCGTCAGCGCGAACCCGATCGTCGACGGACGCAAGGGCATCGGCAAACCCAGTTCCCGCACGCCGCGTCGCGGGGTCTCCTTGCGTCCTGTCCACGGAGCGGCCCGCAGGCAAACCCCGAAGGAAAGGAACCTCGGGCGGCTACTGGGCAGCGGAGCGGCATGGACACAGCCGCTTTCCGCGGCAACGAGCTACCGAGCAGCGGCGGGCCGGTCAGCCCCTGGGACCGACCTACTGAATCCGAACGTTCGCGGCTAGCTAGGAGTCATAACCGCCACCCGCTGGATCAAAATGGAGGGGGGAGCCTGACGGCTCCCCCCTCCACAACCGGTTCTTACGGGTGCGTCGTGAAGCTCCAGATATCGGTATCGCCGAAGCCGACCGGGCAGTCCTCGACCGGATTCGGTGCCTCTGCCTCTGCCGCACCTTCTTGCAGGTCCATCCGCCACTCGTTGATCGCTGGGCAAACGGTTGCGTTGCGGGCGTCGTTCCACACCGTAACGCCGTAGTCATTCGTCGCATCCGCGTAGACGTAGTCGCCCAGGAACTCGCTGATGAGCGCGTTCGCACTCGATCCGCGTGGATCACCGACTGGGCTTCGGTGAAGCGTCGTCCACCCGGACGGGCCACTGTCATCGAAGGCAGCCCAGCGGGTGACACCTACGAGACCGCGGGCGGTGAACGTCGTTTGCCGGAACGGTGTCGTGAAGGCGTTGTAGACGACATAGAGGCCGCTCCCATCGGGCTCGAAGGCCGGCGCCGTGTAGTAGCCACGATCGCCACCCGTCGATACCTGCTGTGGACCGCTCCAACTTAGCTGAGCACCACGGCTACCAGGAGCGACTCGGTGCGGGCTCTCGTCCGCCGACGACCACGTGAGGTACACCTTCTCCTGGTTCAGCGCCGGTCCGGTGACGTAGTTGTCGACGATCGCGTTGGTTGCGCCCTCTCCGGTGGGTGAGCCATTGGCAATATCCACGTTCGGGGAGCCGCTGAGGTCGTTGCGGGCACCCGCGACTCCATCTTCAACGCACCGACCCTGGACCGGGTCAACCACGAAGCAGTTGTCGAGCAGTGAGGTGACGACTCGAGGCCGCGTCCAAGTGCGACCGCCGTCGTAGGAACGGACGAGCTCATGTCGGGACGTGCCGGGCGTGAACGCCTGGAACGTCTGGTACATGAGGTAGACAACCCCGTGACTGTTCGTGCGGACCGTGCAACCGGACTGGCCGAAGTGGATCGGCGAAGCCGCCGCCGCCCGGCTGACCTGCTTCTGGTGCCACGTCGCCCCTCCGTCCCGCGAAACCGACACAAAGAGCGGCTCCGCGCCTCCGCCGACGAACTTGCCGTAGCAGACATAGACGTTGCCGAAGAAGGGGCTCGACTCGGCGTTATCCGCCCAGATCTGCTCTTTGTCGGCGAACTGCGTGTTCGACGTCGTTTGCGAAGCGATCACCGGTCGCTTCCAGACGTTCTTGTTGTTGTAGTTGCTCGCGTCCACGTTGTCGGCACGCGAGACGGCGATACCCTCAACCCCCTTCACGGGTCCCGGCTCCGCAAATCCCTGCTCGCGGAGTTCGAGTTGCCGCTCCGGGGCCTCTTCTTCCTCCAGCCCCTCGGGCACCGCACCCGAGGCGTACAGCTCGTTGGGGAAGTTCGAGGTCAGGTTGGCGTAGTAGAGCCGCGATCCATTCGCCCACGAGAACTCGCCGCCGCTCGGAATCGGGCCGAAGGCAACGGCAGGATCACCGTCGGAGACGATGCCCGTCTCGTAGTACCACGGAAGCGTCCCGATCGGGCCAACGCTTGGAGTGCCGTCACGAGCCGACCAGCCGGTGTACGTCGGCTGAACCCACGTCTTGCCACCGTTGAACGAGAAGTGGACACCCGAGACGCCCACGCCCGGCGTGAACGGACACGGTGCCTCCTCGGTGGCGAAGATCGTCGTGCCGCAGGGCGCCAAGTCGATCTCGTCATTTGAGCCCGCGGCAACGATGTCGGGCCGCGAGGCATCGATCGCGACCGCAGGCTCGTTTTGCTTGTTGCGCGGGAACGGGTCATGTGGACTGCCGACTGTTACCTCGGCAGTCGTTGCGGCCCTCGCCGTCGCGGTGAAGACGAACGCAACAGCCGCTAGGACAACGAAAAGCCAGACAGGCTTCACCCTGTTCACGTCTCTCCCCTTTCGTGAATGTGCATGACGGGCAAGGGCCAGGGATCTAGATGAGCCACCCCCTTCACGCAGAAACAATCGGATCCCGGTAATCCCCCACCAAAACAGGTGAGATCGTATACCTCCCGATGAGTCGGCGGGCCGGGTGCTGCCTACGCAGCGCCGCGAAGTATCAAGCTCCTCCGAGTCACCGACCCCAAGGAGAGCCCGAGGCGACGGATCGGAATGCCCGTCTCTTCGAGTTTGGCCGACAGGCAAAAACCGCTCGCGAAGCCGCCTTCCGCGGCTGTGTTATTGACGGAATCGGACAAAAATCGCGCGGCGTCTAGCGGTGCGAAGCCCACGGATCGCCTGGGGCCTTGTCGGTGAAGCGGGCGCGGCAGTGAGATCTTCAGTCGGTTTCGGGGCATAGGGCACGTGCGATGACCACGCAACGAAGCTCCCGTCGCGTGACCGAGGGAACTCCGTAACGCCCAGGCGTTCAAGCCGTCGTCGCGACTCTGACGAGCCTTTTCTAAGTCCCGATGACGCTCGCCGAGTATGTACGCCTGAGAGATCGAGGCGAGGCTCTCTTCGCACGCGAACACAAGGGTTTCATGGCCTAGCCACGCCGCGCCTGTGGGTCGGGGCCGTCACTGCCCGCGGTTCTAAGACAGGTCAACGTCTCCTTTCGTAGGGGTCGCGCCACAACCTGTAGCCCAGGATGCCCGCGGCGAGCAGGAGGACGGCAGGGACCGGGAGGGCGGCCCAAACAAGCGCGTGATCGCCTCGCCGGCTGAGCAGACCGACGATCGCGAGCAATGTGAGCAGCCCAAGCGCGAAAGACGCCAGGGCTCCAAAGAGAAGCGCGTTCCGGTCTGCCGGCCCGGCCACGTCGCCCGTCGGCACGTAGCTCGGCTCATCCGGAGATTCGGTTACACGCCGCGCCGGGGCAGCATCGTCCTCGCGCCCTGCCTCCGAGAGCCGGGTGAGGTTCCCCGCTGCGGACGCAGCCACAGTGACTACCAGTGCATCGTGGTCGACGTGCTCTATCTCGCTCCAGGGAATCGCACGGCGGTCGCGCTTCACCGGCGGGAGGCCCGTTTCGACGACGAGCCAGCGCTTGCCGTCTTCTTCTACCGAACCGACGATCGTGCCTATCCTCTCGCCCCCGCGCAGCTCGACGCCGTAGTCCTCGAGCCCCGCAGAGTCGGCTCCTCCGGGCGGGACCTCGAATGTCCTTGGCGAACCGTCTTCGACCACGGGCCGGGACTACCCCCGTCCCTGGTGCCTAAACGGTCGCGTGGCCAACCCGAGCCCGGCGAAAGGGAGGCCTGCCGCCCAGAAAGACCGAAGACATAATGGTCGGGCGAGTGATCTTCTTCGCAGTCGTCTCAGACGAGATCCAGCAGGTGATCGAGTTCTTTAGCACGCCATGCCAGCCGCTTGTTCGCCTGGGGAGGAGCCACCGAGCCGGAGAATGAGTTCTCGACGTCGCCAAGATGAGGCGACCGACCTGCTGAGCGCGAGTGGGCTTAGCGGTCTTGGAGGGCGTCGAGCCCGACCGCGAAGGCGACGATCAGCCGCCGGTCGACGTCCCGAATCTCCGGATCGAGCTCGAGCATGTAGCGGTCGCGAAACTTACCGAGAATGCGCTTGTAGGTGCCCATTTCCTGCTCGCCGCGGCGAAGGACGAAGTTGAACGGCAGCCACGCCAGCAGCGAGAACCAGTCCGGCCCCAGGTCGGCGAACCGGCGGAGAAGCGCGATGATCCAACTCGCCTCGTAGGCTTCAAGCAACTCGGTGCCCGAAGCATCACGCACCTGCCAGTGGCTGCGCAGCAGTGAACGCGTGAAGTCCTTCACAAGGACCCCGATCACAGCGCCGTCCGCATCGAGCACCTCGTGCCGCCCGCGAAACTCGAACACCGACTTCGACTTAATCATGAAGAGGTGCGCTTCGTCGTCGGGCGAGACGCGGAAGCGAATGTCCTCTTTGATCTTCATCTTCTTCTGCTTCACATAGAGCAGAGACCGGCCTTCGTCGCCAGAGCCGGGCAACGGCAGACTGATCCGGTACTCGTTCGCGATCGGCTTGAAGACCTGTTGGACGAGCAGCCGGTCGGCACTCTCGAGCTCGGCCAGAAGGGTGCCGCGATCGGCGTCTGTCATGACGGCATCGTAGGCGCTTTGCACGCGGGGTCCGCGGGCGCGAGGCCCACGGATGCCAGCGCGTCGCGCTCCAGCCCGGCGCTCGATGGTCGCACGTGGAATCGGTCAGCGCCTTGAATAGCGCCTCACAACGATCCTTACCTCGGGCGGGGTTGCCCGCTCGGCCTTGGCTCGCGCATCCGCCTCATCGGCCTCTGATGCATCGCTCGGCAGCCAGACGGTCAGCTCTTGGGGGTTGGCCGCGGCCCGCTTTCTGATGACGGCTTCGCCTTCGCCGAGGGCAGCATCGCCGCCCTCGAGGAAATCCGGGACGACCGTGACGAGGAGCTCGCCGTAACGACAAAGCTGTTCTTGGACTTCGTCATCCGAGATGCCGCTAGCAAGGCTTCGCAGCTGGTCCGGGGCCCTTGCTTCGAGGACATTGTCGAAGAGCACTCGATCGAGAGGATGCTCGCTCAGCCAGACTTCGACCTCGGGAGGCTTCGCCTCGATCAGGCGCAAGAGCGTTATTTCCACACGCCCGAACTCCATGCTTCGCGTCACCTCTATGCCGAGGAGATCGGAGAGATAGACGGCGCTCGTCGCCCACCACTTCTCGTCGACGTGATCGAGGCGAAAGCCGAAGTCGCTCAGGAAGTCGAGGTGCCGTTTGACGAGCGACTCCCATTCCTTCTCGTTCCCCATCGCCTCCTCTGCGTGCGCCTACTTGTTCTCGGCTATTCCACGACGCGGACGAATCGGTTTCGAACCAACAACCCTCCGGGTAACAGCCGGCGAGCCCAAGGGACTCGACCGCCAACGTGACCAAAACTTGACCATGGCCCCTGTTCCGACTTATCCACACGCCTTTGAAAGAGATCGAAAGATCCCGAATTGCAGGCCTTTTCTCTGATGGAGCTAGCCGGACTCGAACCGGCGACCTCCTGGGTGCGATCCAGGCGCTCTCCCAACTGAGCTATAGCCCCGCGCGGGTAAAAGTGTAGCGAGGCTCAGGCGGTCGGCTGCTTCGCGCCCTGCTTGTCGAAGAGCTTGCCGGCCATGATCGTCTCGGCCATGTCCTTCGATTCCTCGCGGTAGACCGAGCCGTCCTCGAACTGGATCACCGGGTACTTCGTCTGCCCACTCAGCTTCTCGATGTCGTGGCGCTTCCCGACCGCGGGCCACCCGCCCGTGACGAGCTCGTACTCGATCCCCTGGTCGTCGAGCGCCTTCTGCACGCGCCAGCACGGGTGTCCGCCCGCCTTCACCCAGAGGTTCTTGCAGCGGTAGAGCTTGATCGCCACGCGCCTACGATACCCCTCGGTGCGGGCAGTCGTCCTCAACTCGTCCGGGTATCCGGAGCAGGCGGATCTTGTCGAGCCCGAAGCGCGCGATGTCCTCCGTGTGCTCGCCTGCGGCCTCTGCGGAAGCGATGTCGAGAAGATCGGCAGCGCACCCGAGGGGACTGTGCTCGGCCACGAGGTCGTGGCCGAGGCGGGCGGGAAGCGCGTCGCGCTCGTCCACCACCAACCGTGCGGCGAATGCGTGCGCTGCCGGGCTGGGCACGAGTCGACCTGCGCCGAGTTCGGCGCGGCGACGATTCAGCCGGGCGGCTTCGCGGAGCGGGTGACGGCGGTGGGCGGGTGGGTCGACCTTCCGGACCACGTGGACGACGTGCTCGGCTCCTATGCCGAGCCGCTCGCCTGTGTGCTGCGCGGAGCTGAGCGCGTTCCGCCCGGCGACGTCCTCGTCCTGGGTGGCGGCTTCGTCGGGCAGCTCTTCGCCGCGGTCCTGGGGCGGCGCGGCGACACGGTCTACGCGCGCGACCCCGATCCAGCGCGGAACGGTCCTGCGCCGCCGGGCGCAGTGGACTCCGTCGTCGTCTGTGCCCCCGGTGCGGGCGCCGACGCTCTCTCGGCGGTCGAGCCCGGCGGGTCAATTCTGGTGTTCGCGGAAGCCGGCGGGCTCGACTCCGGCGATGTCTACCGGGGAGAGATCACCGTCACAGGCTCTCGCTCGGCCACTCGCCGGCACATGGAAGAGGCCGTCGCGCTCCTTCCGGAGCTCGACCTGCCTGAGCCGCTCGTCCTCCCGCTCGAGCGCTTCGAGGAGGGCCTCGCCGCTTACCGGAACCGTGAAGCGCTGAAGGTCGTCTTCCGCCCGTGAAGGCACTCCTCTTTCACGGGCCAGGCGACCTGCGCCTCGAAGAGGTCCCAAAGCCGGAGCCCGGGTCGGGCGACGTACTCGTCCAGATCGAGGTCGCGCTCACGGACGGCACCGACGCGAAGGCCTTCCGCCGCGGCCATCCCGTTCTCCTCGGCGAGCTCCCGAGCCCATTCGGGCACGAGTTCTGCGGAGTGGACGTCGCCACCGGGCGGCGAGTCGTCGCGGCGAACTCGGCGCCGTGCGAACAGTGCGCCCCATGCAGGCGCGGACAGGAGGAGCTCTGCGAGAACCTGCAGCCGCTCCTCAATGGCGCCTACGCCGAATACCTCGTCGTGCCTGAGAGAATCGCGGCGCGGAACCTCCTCCCCATCCGGGACGGTCTCGATTCGAAGGTGGCCGCGATGGTCGAGCCGCTCGCCTGCTGCTTGCACGGGATCGACCGGGCGGAGATCGGCCCAGGCCAGACCGTGGCAATCTTGGGCCTCGGCCCGATCGGACTCATGCTCTGCGCCGCCGCGCGCGATGCAGGCGCGAATGTCGTCGCCGTCGGGGGCCGGCCCGAACGCCGCGCACTCGCGCCCGATTTCGGCGCGAGCCCCGGCGACGGCAAGGGGGCCGACGTCGTCATCGAGGCGGTTGGCTCGGAGGAAGCCTGGCGCGACGCTCTCGAGCTGGTCCGCCCGGGCGGCACCGTGCTCTTCTTCGGCGGCCGCGAGGCCTCCGTGGACATTTTCAGGCTCCACTACGAGGAGCTCACGCTTCGCGGCGCCTTCCACCACACCCCGGCAACGGTACGCGCCGCACTCGCCTTTCTCGCGAGCGGCGCACACCCGTGGCACCGCCTGATCACACACGAGGTCGGGCTCGACGGTGTCGCTACGCTGCTCGCCGACCCGCCGCCCGACTACCTCAAGGCAGCCGTGTATCCATGAAGACGCTGACCGCCCGCGAGCTGAACCGGTCGCTGCTGGCCCGCCAGCTCCTCCTCGAACGCTCGCCGAAGTCGGTCATTCAGGCGATCGAAGCAGTCGGCGGCCTGCAGACGCAGAACGCGACAGGCGGCTACGTCGGGCTCTGGACACGGCTCAAGAAGTTCGAGATGGCCGACCTGACGAAGGCGCTGGAGGACAGGCGCGCGGTTCAGGGGACGATGATGCGGATCACGATTCACCTCGTCTCTGCCGACGACTATCCATTCGTGGCCGCCGGGACGAGGCCGAGCCGCCGGGCCGCCTGGCTTCGCTACCACCAAGGTCACGCGACGGAGGCCGACGTCAGGAAGGCGGCCGCGGCGGCGAAGAAGGCGCTCGCCAAGGGCCCGCTCACCCGTAAGGAGCTGAAGCCGTTCGTCGACTCGTCGACCGTGTGGAACGGCGTCAACGCCCTCTACGACGTGCTCAGGGTTCCGCCGTCCGGAACCTGGGAGCGGCGGCGGGCCGACGTCTACGCGATGGCCGCCGACTGGATCGGCCCAATCGAGGCGACGGAGGAGGAAGGGCTCGAGCTCCTGCTCAAGCGCTACCTCTCCGGATTCGGCCCCGGCCGCCTCGCCGACGTTGCCAGCTGGGCGGGCGTGCCGGCGAAGAAGCTTCAGCCCGCAGCCGAGAAGCTGAACCTGCGCCGCTTCGAGGACGAGGAGGGAAAGGAACTTCTGGACCTCCCGCGAGCGCCGCTCCCCGATGCGAAGACGCCGGCGCCGGTGCGCTTTCTCCCCGTCTGGGACGCCATCCTCCTCGCGCACGCACGCCGCGCCGAGATCCTGGCCGAGGAGCATCGCCCGCTGATCTTCACCACCAAGACACCGCAGTCGGTGAACACCTTCCTCGTGGACGGCGCCGTCGCGGGCAGGTGGAGCGTGAAGCGCACGGCGAAGAAGGCCGAGCTTCTCGTCGAACCGTTCGAGAAGCTGCCGGCCAAGGTCAAGAAGGAGATCCAGGCGGAAGGCGAGAGGCTCGTCCGCTTCCACGAGCCCGACGCCGAGACTCACACGGTCAGGCTCGCCTGATCAGCGTGACGCCGTCGCGGACGGTGAGCATGACGCTCACGACTCGGTCATCCGCGCGCACGTGCTCGTTGAAGGTGCGGATCGCCATCGTGCCGTCGGACTCGTCGGACTCGTCGAGCACACGGCCGCTCCAGAGCGTGTTGTCGGCCGCGATGAGGCCGCGCTCCGAGAGACGCGGGAGCACCGCCTCGTAGTAGTTGACGTAGTTCGGCTTGTCGGCGTCGATGAAGACGAAGTCGAACTCGCCTTCGAGCCGCTCGACGGTCTCTACGGCCGGGCCGAGGTGGATCGTGATGCGGTCCGAATACCCGGCCTCGTCGATGTAGCGCTGCGCGACCGAGGCGTGCTTCTCCTCAACCTCGCAGGTGTCGATGTGGCCGCCCGCAGGAAGCGCAGCGGCCATGGAGATCGACGAGTAGCCGCTGTAGGTGCCGAACTCGAGGACGCGCTTGGCCTGCGTCGCAAAGACGAGGAACTCGAGGAACCGTCCCTCGACGGTGCCGGTGAGCATCTGCGGCGCGTCGAGGGTCGCTCTCGTCTCCTCGGCCAGCCGCGCGAGGAGATCGGTCGACGCAGTCGTGTGATCGGCGGCATAGGCGTCGATCTCGTCGGGGAGCACGTGGGTCATCGCGCCCTTTCTATCCGAGATCCTCCGATGATGGAGTTGCGCCCGTCCGCGAAGCGCACCCAGCCCTTTCCCTCGCCGTCGTAGTCCGGCGACCAGGCGATGAGGGTCGCCTCGGTGCCTCCAACGTAGACGCGCTCCTCCCCCTCCGGATCCCCGCGCCACGCGCGGACGAAAGGGTTGTTCTCCCATTCCCAGCCGATCGTGGTCTCCTCGGTGTGGCCGGGGTAGACCTTCATGTCGGGCGGAAGCCCCATGAGGACGTCCATCACCGAGCGGCGGAGATCCTCGAAGGCGTCCCGCGTTCCGCCGACCGACCCCGCGAACAGCGTGTCGCCCGTGAAGCAGACCTCGCCGTTCATGGAGAAGGCCAGCATGCCCGGGCTGTGCCCCGGGGTGCGGAGCGCCTCGATGCGAAGGTCACCTGTCTCGATGATCTCGCCGTGCCCGACGGGCTCCGCGCCCGCAACGTTCTCGGCCGGATCCGCGACGACAGTCGTCCCGAAGCGGCGCTCGAGCTCCTCGTGGTGGGCGATGTGATCGGGGTCCGCGTGCGTCGTGAGGAGGTGCGTGACCTGCACCTCTAATCGCTCGACGGCCGCGATGAGCGGCTCGATCGGCGCCCCGCTGTCGACGAAGACGGCGCTGCCTCCCGCTCGGTCCGCGACCAGGTAGGCGTTCGAGAGCCAGGTCGGATCCATGGAGCGTTCGACGATCACGGCGTCGGTAGGATGCCAGGGACCCAAGCCAGGGAGGATTTCAATGGGGCTGATGAGCCGCACGTCCGCCGTCGTCAGGGCGTGGTACTCGAAGTTTCTCGACCGGGCCGAAGACCCGGCCGTCACTCTCGATTACTCCTACGAGCGCCAGCTCGAGCTTCTGCAGAACGTCAAGAAGGGCATCGCCGACGTCGTCACGGCGAAAAAGCGTCTGGAGCTGCAGACGAAGAAGCTCGAGACGGAGCTGCCGAAGCTCGACGAGCAGGCGCGTCAGGCTCTCGCGGCCAACCGTGAGGATCTCGCACGCGCCGCGCTCGAGCGCAAGGCGTTCGCGCAGCAGCAGCTCCAGAGTCTCGACCAGCAGATCGACGATCTGGCAGCCCAGCAGGACAAGCTTTCCGACAGCGAGAAACGCCTCTCCGCCAAGGTCGAGGCCTTCCGGACGCAGAAGGAGACCATCAAGGCCCAGTATTCGGCCGCCGAGGCCCAGGTGAAGATCGGCGAGGCCGCGACCGGAATCGGCGAGGAGATGGCCGACACGGGTCTCGCGATCCAGCGCGCCCAGGACAAGACCGAGCAGATGCAGGCTCGCGCAGCCGCCGTCGACGAGCTCGTCGAGTCGGGGACACTCGAGGACTACACCTCTTCGGGCACGCAGCTCGACCGCGAGCTCGCGCAGGTCTCCGCGCAGAGCCAGGTTGACGCCGACCTCGAGCGACTGAAGGGCGAGCTCTCGTCCGGCGAGAAGCAAAAAGAGCTCGAGAAAGAAACGCAGTGATCGTCCGCGTCATGGGAGAGGGGCAGTTCCGCCTGGGCGACGACGCCGTCGGGCGCCTGAACGAGCTCGACGAGCGCGCCCAGGAGGCTCTCGACCGCGACGACGAGAGCGAGCTCGACCGCTATCTCGACGAGATGGCCGCGCTCGTCAGGCGCGACGGGGAGCGGCTCCCCGAGGATGAACTTTTGCCCTCCGACGCGATCGTGCCCCCGAGCGACATGACTCTCGCCGAGACCAAGATGTTCTTCTCTGAGCAGGGCCTTATCCCCGACGTCTCGCCGTAGGCTCCTGTAGCCTCCCAGGCTTCTCCGAGGAAGAGAAGCCTCCCCTTGCGCTACGGACTCGCCCTCCTATCCGCGCTCGTCTTTGGTCTTGCCGTCACCGCGGCGGGCTCCGCCGAGCCCACGCAGCTCGGCTCGAAGCGCGCCGAGGCGCAGCAGGTGCTCGCGCAGATCCAGGCGATGGACGCGGAGATGGAGAAGGCGGTGGAGGCCTTCAACGCCGCGAACGTCCGCCTCGACCAGATCAGGCACGACCTGCAGGTCAACCAGTCCCGCCTCGTGGTCGCGAGGAAGAATCTCGCGAAGGCGCGCGCCCAGGTCTCGGCGCGCCTAGTCGCGCTCTACACGTCGGACGAGCCCGACACCCTCTCGGTCATCTTCGGCGCCTCGAGCCTCGGCGACCTGATCGAGCGGATCGACTCGGCCAACCGGATCGCCGACGAAGACGCGCGCATCGCGGCCGAGGTGAAGCGGTACCGAAACGAAGTGCAGACCCGCCAGCAGGCCCTCGTCAAGGCCCAGGCCGACCAGGAGAAAGTCGTCGCCGACCGCGCGGCCCAGCGCGCGTCGGTCCGAAGCCAGCTCGCCGAGCGCCAAGCTCTCTACTCCTCCATCAAAAACCAGATCGCGCAGCTCGAGGCCGCCGAGCGGGCACGCCAGGCCCGGCTCGCAGCTCAGGCGAAAGCCGCCGCTAAGCAGCAGTCCGCGCCGGCCCCCGCGCCCGCACCCGCTCCCTCCAGCGGCTCGTCGGGCTCGTCCGGTGGCTCCTCGGGCGGCTCCGCTCCTCCGCCCGCGACGCATTCGAGCGTGGTCGCGATCGCGCTTCAGTACCTCGGCGTCCCCTATGTCTGGGGCGGAGCAAGCCCCTCGGGCTTCGACTGCTCCGGCCTGACGATGTACGCCTACGCGAAGGTCGGCGTCTACCTGCCGCACAACGCGGCGATGCAGTATGGGATGGGCACTCCCGTCTCGCGGAGCCAACTAGCGCCCGGAGACCTCGTCTTCTTCAGCGGGCTCTCGCACGTCGGCATGTACATCGGCGGCGGCCGCTTCGTGCACGCCCCGCACACGGGCGACGTCGTGAAGATCTCGAGCTTGTCGGAGTACTGGTATTCCGCCACCTACGTCGGCGCCCGCCGCTACTAGCCCCAGCTCCCGGCAAGTTTTTCGCCGGAGCAGCATCTCCTTATGTACAGAAGAGTTCGCGCACAGGAAACGGCCAGGTCTCCTTCCTGGCCGTTTTGCTTTTTGGCCCCGCCGAGGTACCTCGATCTAGGTAAGCGCTAAAGGTCTCGCGCTGGGTGGCCGAGAAAGGCCACTTCACCCCGGGACGGGTTCCGCATCTCATGTGCCGTCGTCTTTCCACACACCTTGCCGTGCTGGTCCTGCTGCTCGCCTCCCCGGCGGCTGCAGCGGCCGCGCCCGACCGCTCCGACGAAGGAGTCAGGCCGACAAGGCCCGTCGAGATGGGGCCCACGACCGGCGAGAAGGCCGTCACGATCGCGCTTCGCTATCTCGGCACGCCCTACAGATGGGCCGGAGCGAGCCCGGCAGGGTTCGACTGCTCGGGCTTCGTCATGTACGTCTACGGGAAGCTCGACATCGCGCTCCCACACTCGAGCTGGATGCTCTGGGGCAAGGGCCGGCCGGTCTGGCGCAAGCATCTGCGGGCCGGTGACATCGTCTTCTTCAACGGCCGCTCCCACGTCGGCATCTACGTCCGAAACGGGAAGTTCGTGCACTCGCCACACTCCGGCGACGTCGTGAAGATTTCCCGCCTCTCTGAGGACTGGTACCGCTCGACCTACGACGGCGCGCGCCGCGTCGGCTAGTCGTCCAGCGGTGCCTCGAAGAGAGCGAGCCAGCGTGAAAGGTCGGGCTCGATCGGAAGCTCCTTCTCGAGCTCGGCCTTGAGCTTGAGTTCCTCGGCGTTGTCGCGCTCCTGCTCCTTCCCCGTCGGGACGAAGGGCCAGAAGGTCGCGGTCTTGTACCCGTAGATGAGGAAGACGGGGTGGTCGCCGCCCCTGAACTTGAAGATCGCAGCGAGGAGCTGGCCTCCGAAGCCGCGCGCCTGGAGCTCCGAGCTGACGAGGTGCGTCGTCGTGACGAGGTCTTCGAAGTCGGAGTCGTGGATGACGATCCACTGGAAGCCGAGACTGTCCGAGCGGCGCCTGACCTTCGACCCCGAGTCGGCCGCGGCGACGCCGAGGAGCTCGTCGAGGTCGCGCTCGGCCTGCATGAACTCGCCCGCCGAGAGCGGCTTGAAGACGACGGCCGCGACCCGGTCCGGTTTCAGGCCCAGCTCGGTCTCGAGGGTAATCTGCGCGGTCGAGAGCGCGAAGAGGCGGTCGAGGTTCGCGCCCTTGAGCTTTTTGCGTCCGAAGAGGACGTCGCCCAGCCCCACCTACTGAACCGGGCGGCCCATCTCCTGGGCGATCTCGGCGAGGCGCGCGAGGCGCTTCTCGAGCGGCGGGTGCGTGGCGAAGAGCTCGCCGACCGACGACTTCACGCTCGTCGGGATGATGAAGAAGGCGTTCATGCCCTCGACCTCGCGCAGATCGCGCTGCGGGATGCGGACGATGTCGCTGGCGATCTTCTGCAGCGCACTCATCAGCTGCTCGGGTGCTCCGGTGATGAGCGCCGCCCCGCGGTCCGCCGCGTACTCCCGGTAGCGGGAGATCGTCCGGATGAGGACGAAGCTGATGATGTAGGTCGCGATCGAGACGAGAAAGATGATGAGCCAGGCCGGCGCGCCGCCGTCCCGGTTTCGTCCGCCGCCGCTGAACATGCCGCCGTAGAGGCCGACGCGCGTCAGCAGGGCAGCGAGCATGGCGAAGAAGCTCGCCAGCGTCATCACGAGCACGTCGCGGTTCGCCACGTGCGAAAGCTCGTGGGCGAGCACTCCCTCGATCTCCTGCGGCTCGAGCCGGCGCCAGAGGCCTTCGGTGACCGCGACGGCGGCGTGCTTCGGGCTCCGGCCGGTCGCGAAGGCGTTGGGAACGTCGGTCGGGATGATGGCCACCCTCGGCTTCGGCAGGTCGGCCATCGCACAGAGGCGCTCGACCATCGCGTGGAGCTCGGGGGCCTGCTCCTGGGCAACCACCTTCGCGCCCGAGGCGGCGAGGGCGATCTTGTCCGAGGTGAAGTACTGGAAGAAGGCGAGCCCGACGACGATGAGCAGCATCGGGACGAGCCCCACGTTCAGGACGTTGAAGAGGACGACCGCGAAGATGACGTAGAGCAGTCCGAGCAGGAATGTCGTTAGAAGCATCCGCGCAGACAGGCCCGCGTCCCGTCCATAGGTCTTGCGTTGCATGGTGAAAAGTGTACCGAGGGGGTCTCGGCATCCGGCGCACCTAGAGTTCGCCCATGGCCCGCGCCGCGGCACTTGCGCTCGTCGTCTTCGCCCTCCTGGCGGGCGATGCGCAGGCGTTACAGGGCGGGTTCAACGTATACGTGGTCGATGGCGCGTTCCCGACCGATGAGGGCGCCGCTGGACTCCTCGTTCCCGGGGCAGGCCCTGAGACGAACCGTGAGGACGCGCTCGCATCGCTTCTTCGCGGAGAAGTCCAGAACTCCCTGCGCGGCCCGTTGCCCAATGGAGGGCAGGCGATCAATCTCGCCCAGCTGTATGGCTCGCCGCCGAAGCCGCCTTACATCATCGTCTCGCTGCCCAAAGGCGGCACGCAGCCGAATGATCGCCGTTATCCGATCCTCGTCTCTGGCCCAGCTCTCCGAGACGGGATCCTGGTCTCCGACTCGACGCGCATCCCCGGACTCGTCTCGATCGCGGACATCGTTCCGACCGCGCTCGGCAAGGACGGCGCGCTGAGCTCGCAGGCGGAGTCCGATCCCGCCGCCACTCTCGCCGATCTCGACGCACGGATCGACGACCACAACGACTCCCGGATGCCGGCGGGCCTCCTAGCGGGCCTCATCCTCGTCGCGCTCGCGCTCCTTTGGCCGAAGGCCGGATTGCTGGGATTCGGCACCGCGCTTCTCGCCAACCTCGCGCTCGGGCTGGCGGAGGTCTCGTCGTTCTGGCCGACCCTGGTCGTCATCGGCCTCGCAGCGGCCGCAGGTGGGCCGCTCCTCGCGCCCGCTCTCCGCTCCGACCTCGTCATCGGGCTGTTCCTCGCCGGGATAGTCACGGCCTACCTCGTGGCGCTCGGGCTCGACGGGAGCGCTGTCGCGCTCTCGCCGTTCGGCCCGAGCCAGAACTCCCGCTTCTACGGGCTCTCGAACTTCCTCGAGACGATGCTGCTCGTGCCCGCCCTCGGCGGCGCCGTTTTCCTCTGGCGTCGCCTCGGCTGGCCGGCGTTCGCGGGAGCTGCCCTCCTCAGCTTCGTCACGGTGGCGGGGAACCGCTTCGGCGCGGACGGAGGAGGCGCGATCGTTCTCGCCGTCGCCTTCCCGCTGCTCGCGATCCTACTCGCAGGCCTCCGGGAGAGGCGCCTTGTCATCGCGGTCGGGACCGCCCTGGCCCTAGCCGCGGGTCTCCTCGTCCTCGACTCGGTGATGGGGCCCGAAAGCCACGTGTCGCGCGCGCTCGACTCGGGCCCGTCCGGCCTAGCGGGCGACCTGCGCGACCGCGTCGAGCTCTCGTGGGAGCGGATCTCGCAGCAGGTCGGAATCGCCGCCGTCGTGGCCGCCTGCCTGCCGGTGCTCGTACTCCTCGTCGTCCGACTCCTCCGCTCCGACGCACCGCTCGAGCGACGCGCACTGCCGCTCGCGTTCGCGGCGGCGCTCGCGACCTCCCTGCTCGTCAACGACTCGCCGAACGACGTGCTTACCGCCGGTTTGGTGGGGTATGTCGTGGTCGAGGCCGTTATGCTTCGCGACCGATGCGCTGCGCTGTCGCCGTCACCGGGATCCTCTCCGGGCTCGCCATCCTCGTTGCCGGCTGCGGCTCCGCCACGGTCGTGAGTCCGACCGCCGAGACCGTGGTCGGAACGGTCCCGCAGGAAACGACACCGACCGAGACCGTAGACACGAGCAAGGGCGACCCGGCGGCTGGCAAGGAGGTCTTCATGTCGTCCGGCTGCGGCGGGTGCCACACGTACGGGCCTGCAGGCACGAGCGCGACGATCGGCCCGGACCTGGACACCGCCCTGCAGGGGAAGGACGACCAGTTCGTGCTCGAGTCGATCGTCGATCCGAACAAGCAGGTCGCCGAGGGCTTCCAGCCGAACATCATGCCGAGCACATTCGGCGAGTCGCTTTCAGACGAGCAGCTCGCCGACCTCGTCGCCTTCCTGACGCAGCCGTCGAGCTGACGCTCCCAGCAGGCTTCCCGCGAGACGTCGAGGTGCTCGCCTGCGACCTCGACCGCACGCTGATCGCAAAGGACGGCATGCTGCCTCCGAGGACAGAGGCGGCGATCCGCGCAGCCCGCGCGGCCGGGATCCGCGTTGTCATCGCCACCGGGCGCATGTTCGTCTCGGTGCGCCCGTACGTTCTCCAGGCGGGGATCGACGACCCGGTCGTCTGCTACCAGGGCGCGGTCGTCGCCGAGCCTGAGACTGGACGCTGGCTCCGCCACGAGCCGATTCCCGTCGCGCTCGCCAAGGAGGCGATCGAGGCGATCGTCGGCGAGGGCTTCCACTGCAACGTCTACGTTGACGACGAGCTCTTCGTCGGGAAGGTCACTGCCGAGGCCCGCGCGTACGCGGACTTCCAGGGGCTCGTCATCCACGAGGTCGGCGACCTTGCCGCCTGGCTGGAGAAGCCGGCGACGAAGGTGGTGTCAGTCGGCGAGCCAGAGCTCCTCGACGGACTGGAAGCGCGCCTGAAGGAGCGCTTCGTTGGCCGCCTGTACATCTCGAAGTCCCTGCCCTTCTTCCTCGAGATCGCGAGCCCGAAGGTGACGAAGGGCTCGGGGCTCCAGTTCCTGGCCGAGCACATCGGTTTCTCGGCGGCACGGACCGTCGCATTCGGTGACGGCGAGAACGACATCGAGCTCCTCGAATGGGCCGGCTTCGGGATCGCCGTGGCGAACGCCAACGAGCGCCTGATCGGTATCGCCGACTACGTCTGCCCGCCGGTGACCGAGGAGGGAGTCGCCCAGGTGATCGAGGCGGTCTTAGACTCCCGCGCATG
Source organism: Gaiellaceae bacterium (assembly GCA_035296905.1). Taxonomy (GTDB): domain Bacteria; phylum Actinomycetota; class Thermoleophilia; order Gaiellales; family Gaiellaceae; genus DATEOR01. The sequence goes on along the minus strand of DATHAA010000084.1, from coordinate 9,653 downwards.
ATCGATGTCCGCGCCGCCCGCGCCGACCCCGACACCTGGCGCGCGGCGCTTGCGCGCAAAGGCGCGGCCGAGATCTTCGACGAGTTCCTGCAGGCGGACGAGGCTTGGCGCGTCGCAAACACGCAGGTGGACGAGCTCCGCGCCGCTCGCAAGCCGTCCGGGAAGGGCAAGCCCTCCCCGGACGAGATCGAGCGGCTCAACGCACTCAAGGAGGAGCTGAAGGCGGCCGAGGCGGCTCTCGAGGGCGAGTCCGCGAAGCGCGACGAGCTCCTCAGCCGCATCCCGAACCCTCCTGACCCGAGCGCGCCCGACGGCTTCACTGAGGAGGACGCGGTCGAGGTGCGCCGGTCGGGTGACCCGTCCCGGCTTGGCTTCGAGCCCCGCGACCATCTCGAGCTCGGCGAGATCGACATGGAGCGCGGCGCGAAGGTCTCGGGCTCGCGCTTCGCATACCGCCTCGGCGATGCAGCGCTCGCCGAGCTCGCGCTCTACCGCTTTGCCCTCGACCGGCTGGCGAAGAAAGGCTTCACGCCCGTCCTCCCGCCGGTTCTCGTCCGCGAGGCGGCCATGTACGGCACCGGCTTTCTCCCGACCGACGAGGTCAACATCTACCGGATCGAGCGAGACGACCTCTACCTGACGGGAACCTCTGAGGTCGCGCTCGCCGCATACCACATGGACGAGGTGCTCGACCCCGCCTCACTCCCGCACCGTTATGCCGGGTACTCGACGTGCTTTCGCCGAGAGGCCGGAGCCGCCGGCAAGGACACGCGCGGCATGTTCCGCGTCCATCAGTTCGACAAGGTGGAGATGTTCGTGTTCTGCCTCCCTGAGGAGTCGGGCGATCAGCACGAGTTTCTGCTCTCGGTCGAGGAGGAGCTCGTCAAGGAGCTCGAAGTCCCCTACCGGATCGTCAACGTCGCAGCAGGCGACCTCGGCTCAGGGGCGACGAAGAAGTTCGACATCGAAGCGTGGTTCCCGAGCCAGGAGCGCTACCGCGAGATCACGTCCACGTCGAACACGACCGACTTCCAGGCGCGGCGCCTCGGCGTCCGCTACCGCACCGAGAGCGGGCTCGAGCCCGTGCACACGCTGAACGGGACGGCGGTGACCGCCCGCGTCCTCCTGGCGATCATGGAGAACACCCAGGACGCGGAGGGGAACTGGAGCGCACCGGCCGCGCTGAAGGAGTTCGGGGCCCCGTAGGCGTATCGCGCAAGCTCATCCTCGCGGGGGCGCAGAGCCCACGTGTGCAGTCGTTCGTGGGCAAGCACGGCATGCGGCTCGGAGCCGCGCGCTTCGTCGCCGGCGAGACGCTCGACGAATGCGTCGTCGTCCTCCGCCGCCTGAACGAGCAGGGGCTCCATGCGAACACGACGATCCTCGGCGAGGACGTCGCGGACGCAGCGGAGGCTCGCGGGGTCGCGACCGAGTACGAGGGCGTCCTCCAGCGCCTCCACGACGAGGTGCTCCGCGCGAACGTCGCGCTCAAGCTCACGCATCTCGGGCTCGACCTCGGCGAGGACGTCGCCTATGAGAACGTGCGCCGCCTGGTCGAGAAGGCGGCGGCCCTCGGCAACTTAATCCGAATCGACATGGAGTACTCGGCCGTCGTGGACAAGACGCTCGACATCTACCGGCGGCTCCGCGAGGACGGGCTCTCGAACGTCGGCACTGTCCTCCAGTCGTATCTCTACCGGGCCGAGGACGACCTGGAGTCGCTCCTCGCTTTGGAGCCGAACCTGCGCTTCGTGAAAGGCGCCTACCTCGAGCCCCCCGAGGTCGCCTATCCGGAAAAGTCAGACGTGGACGCGGCCTACGTCCGCCTGATCGAACGCTCGCTCCGCGGGTCCGGCTACACGGCGATCGCCACCCACGACGAGCGGCTCATCGAGCACGCGATCGAGTTCACGGAGCGAGAGGGGATCGCACGCGACCGCTTCGAGTTCCAGATGCTCTACGGCGTGCGGCCCAAGCTCCAGCTCGAACTCGCCGGGCGCGGCTACAAGGTGCTCGTCGCAACGCCGTTCGGGCCGGAATGGTTTCCGTATCTCATGCGCCGCCTGGCCGAGCGCCCTGCGAACCTCGGCTTCTTCCTCAAGAGCGCGGTGCGCCGCTAGCCATCATTTGGTGAAACGCCGGCCCAGTGCTTTGCTGTATTGGGCGTCGTGCCCGAGATGAGTGTTCTTCAGCACGCGACGAGGCAAGCCTGGGCGGGTGTTTGCGCGTACGAGCCATACGTCCTGGAGGCTCCATACCCCGGCGGCTTCGGAGCGGCGGCTCCTCTGGCGCCGACCTCGGGCCCAGGGAGCACGTTTTTGCCGCGCAGCCGGCAAGACGTATTGCTTCTTCGTCCGCATCGGCGATGTGGCCGGTAACACGTCGGGTCCCAGCGCCCAAAAGTGCACAGCACTCCCGGTCTACGATCACGCTCTTGCAGGCGGTGGCTGGACGAGGCGGTCGGGGAAACTGGGCTACTACCGGGGCACGTACTCCAGCGCCTCGAAGCGAGGTGCGACTCTCACGCTCACAGGGGTGAAGGCGAAGCACCTCGCACTCCTCGCCGTCACCTGCCCGGGGTGCGGAAAGGTCCGAGTCCTCCAGGGCAAGAAGGTCCTGGAAGTGAGCCTGGACAAGGCTGTCGAGCACAGAATTACCTCGATCGGGAGCTTCGCCTCGGTGCACAGCGGAACCGTCAAGGTCAAGGTCGTGAGCTCCCGCGAGGCCGTGATCATCGACGGCCTCGGCGCCAGTCGGGCCTAGCGCGCTCCGCTTCTAGCTAGCCTTCCCTCCCGGCGGGGTGCCTGAGCGGTCGAAAGGGGCGGTCTTGAAAACCGTTAGGTGCCGAAAGGTGCCTCGTGGGTTCGAATCCCACCCCCGCCGCTGAACGAGCCGGCTTGCACAATGTAAGGCCGCCCTCTGACGCGGCGAGAGCGGCCTTGGAGAGGGACGCTGAGCGAATTGGGAGGGGCCAAGCGTCTCTGCGGTAGCGCGCGAGTGTACGGCGAAGAAGTTAAGGATTCTGGAACATTCTGGCAAATACCTAACCACGTACCCCTTCGTGCTGCGCGAGCTGGCCGGCACGGAGGCCCACCTGTTGGCCAAGCAGGCCTGATCTCGCATAAGAGGCGTGAAATTCGACGTCGCGCTTACGGAGGGCCGCCGGCATCCGGCGGCCCTCCGCGGTTTGGGTTAAGACACCGTCCGTCTTGACCCGCGGCTTGCGAAAGCGCGGTAGATGAGAAGCAGGATGATCGCGCCGATGATGGCCGCGAGCCAGGTGCTCCAATCGAAGAACTCGTCGATAGGGTCGCCGAAGCCGAGCGCCTGGGCCACGAAGCCGCCCACCAGCGCGCCGACAACTCCGACGATCGTCGTGATGATGATGCCGCCCGGGTCGTCTCCGGGAAGAAGGGCCTTGGCGATTGCACCTGCCAGCAGGCCGAGAATGATCCAACCGATGATCCCCACGTAAACACCTCCTTCCGCTCAGTTCCACTTCAACGCAAAAGCGCCCGGCGAAGTTCTGGCGCGCGCCGGTATTCGGCCGGGTATCGGAGCGCGGCCGAACCGCCTCGTGTTTCCCGACGCATCCGGCGGGAACGGCTGAGAGACCGCCAAACGAAAGGGGTCTCACATGATTCTGCGACTCGACCGCATCGGCGTCGAGCTACCGCCTCCGTCCGATCCGGACCCGGAAGGGGCGCAAGCTGTCCAGGAGCTTCTCGGAGGGAAGTTCGGCGAGATGTCCACCTGGCTCAACTACACGTTTCAGTCCTTCAACTTCCGTGCTCGCCAAGGAGCGCGACCGTTCTACGACCTGCTCTCGTCGATCGCGACGGAAGAATTCGGCCACGTCGAGCTCGTCTCGCTCACGATCAACACGATGCTCACCGGCGCGAGCGCGGTCGATGACGGCAAGGCACCAGAGGCAGCTCTGTCCTCATTGAAGGGCGTCGGCAACCCGCACCATTTCCTGGCAGGCGGACAGGGAGCCCTGCCGCAAAACTCCCAGGGGCGTCCATGGAACGGCGACTACGTCTTCAGCTTCGGGCGACCTCATCGAGGACCTGACACACAACTTCTTCCTCGAGACGGGCGCTCGCAACAACAAGCTGAAGGTCTATGAGATGGTCGAGCACCCGGCCGCGCGCGCTCTCACCGGTTACCTGCTCGTCCGCGGAGGAGTCCACCAGGTCGCTTACGCGAGGGCGGTCGAGCATCTGACGGGCGCTGATCTGATGAAGCTCTTCCCCAGTCCCCGGATCCCGACGGACAAGATCCCCGAATCCAAGCCGCACATCGAGCGAGGCGAGCACACGAAGCTCTATCGCTTCTCGCAGGAGGACTTCGGCGAGGTCGGTGCGGTCTGGAACGGTGCCCACCCGGAGACCGGCGACGAGCTGATCGTGGCCGACGTGCCGCACCCGGTCGGCGCTCCGGCCCACGACCTCCCGCCGCAGCCGGCCGTATTCGCGCCGGACTATGCGCCGGAGGAGATCGCAGAGATCGCGCAGAAACTCCGAAAGAAGGCGGGTCTCCCGGACGAGCCGACCGGCCTCGTATCCGAGGAGTCGCAGGAGCTCATGGGTGCTCTCACCAGCAAAGTCCGCGGCTGATACGAATCGACAGCGAGCTGCTCGTCTGCGGGCGGACGAGCAGCTCGAGCCGTTCCTCAGTACTGCAGATCGTCCACCCCGTACGTCGTGAGCGCGTACACCACGATCAGGTTCAGCGTGATCAAGAGGACGCTCGCAAGTGGATAGCTGAAGATCCAGAAGATGTTCAGGATGGCGCCGATGCAGCCGACGAAGATGCCCACGCCATAGGCCCAGGCGGCCCGCTGGAAGATGAACACACCGGTCGCGATGAGGCCGATGCCGAGAAGGAGGTAGAGCCAGCCCCACGCCTCGAGGTTGTTGTTCCAGAAGAGGGCGTCGACCGCGGTGTCCTGCGTCCGGATCGCCCAGAGGCCGTCGAGGAACTGCATCGTGCCCGCGACCATGAGAAGGATGGCCGCGAAGCCCACCCATCCACGCCCTGCGCGTCTTGCCGTATTGGTTGTCGCCATGCATGCTCCTTTCGTCGCCTACCGACCCTGACGGCGAATCTTCCGTGCCGGGCCGGACGGCGCCACGCATGTCCCCTGGAAATGAGTGGGCCGAGGGCATATTTTCGTGCCGGATTCGCATCGACCTCATGGACATGCCGTGGACCAAGTAGCGGCGCTGCTGGCGATTCTCGCTGCCGCCTCGTTCGCGCTCGCCGCGACTCTGTGGCAGCGGGCGACGATGGACTCCGACATCATCGGCGGGAGCCCGAAAGCCTTCGCGAAGCTCTTGACCAACAAGGTGTGGCTCGTCGGTCTCGGCGCTCAGATCGTCGGCGTGCTCCTACAGGCAGCAGCCCTCGACCGCGGGCGGGTCGCGATCATCCAGCCGCTGCTCGTGACCGCGGTCATCTGGGCGATGCCGCTCGGGCACTTCTTGACGAACCAGACGATCACGCGTCGCCACATCCTGGGGGCCGCCATCGTCGTCGCCGGCCTGGCGATCTTCGCGAGCTTCGGCGATCCGGCCGGGGGCCTCGATGACGCACCGGGCTCCGCGTGGCTCTCGTCGTTCGTCGTCCTCGGCACGATTTGCATCTGTCTGCTCCTCTTCGGGCGGCGGGGCGACCTTTCGGCACGGGCCACTGTCTACGGCGCCATCGCCGGCATCCTCTACGGCGTTTCGGCGACGCTGATGAAACCTGTCGTGGAGCATCTCCACACCGACGGCGCAAGCGACGTCCTCGCGAGCTGGGAGTTCTGGGTGATGGCGATCGGTGGGCTCGGAGGCTTCTGCGTCCAGCAGGTCTCTCTCGCCACCGGCAAGCTCGTCACGTCGGTGGCCACGGTCTCCGTGACCAATCCGGTCGTGAGCGTCATGCTGGGCGTGCTCGTCCTCCAGGAGCGTCTCGACCAGCCGCCTGCGTGGCATGTCGTCATGGCGGTCGCCGGGCTCGCGGTCGCTCTCCTCGGCGCGGTCGTGATCGCTTCCGTCTCCGAGGGGGCGAGAGAAGCCGAGGCAACGAGCGACCAGCCCGTCGCGCCTCCACGGCCGCGGACGGCCTAGGAACGTCACACGGAGATCTGCACCGGCGAAGTGATCAGCCAGATCACCGTGCCGAGAAAGATGAGCCACCCGAGCGCCAGAAGGGCCTCACGCTGGCGCAGCCGATGCAGCTTCGTGGAGATCCCAGCGAAGAACAGCGCAGAGGCGAGCAACACGACGGCGAGCACATAGTTGTCCGCGCGCTGGTTGGCGAGCTCGGCGTCGTCGGAATTCCCTCCGGCCTCAACGTTCAGCTGCGAGCTCCGCTCGGCCTCGGAAACGCTGTACTCCCGCATGGCGAACGGACGCCAGCTCGCGCCTGCGCGCCAGGTGCGCGTCGGTCCATTGCACGAAGGTGGCGATGTCGATCTGCGTGAGCTGCCCCGCCCGGGTCGCGGCCTCGGACGACTCGATGCGCGCCGCCGTCCCCTTGCTGGTGCTCACCGCCTGCTGTCCCCGCCACTGCGTCGACTGGTACGTGCTCCACGCCGTCGCGACCGCCGCGACGGCGAGCAGGATCGTGGCGAACAACTCGACCCGACGCTCCCTCCTCTCGTCGGGCTGCACGGTCAGGCGAAGACGTTGACGGCGCGCGCGATCATGAGCCCGACGACCGTCAGCGCTATCAGCGACTGGAGTGACATCGTCAGCTTCGCCCAGCGGGCCATGGGCATGACGTCAGTCGGGCTGAACGCGGTGCTCGTCGTCAGAGCGAGGATGAGGTAGTCGGCGTACTGCGTGCGCCAGCCCGGCGGCGAGAGCTCGGGGCTCATGTGCTGCGTGAAGGCGAAGTCGGGATAGGGATGGTCGCCCCGGTAGCGCGCGAGGGGACCGCCGCTGTCGAGCAACCAGTAGAAGAGGCTGAAAACGAGAACGTTGCCGAGCCAGATCACTGCCCCCGACGCGAGCAGCGCGCTCGCCGAGCTCGTCACCTTGGTGCCCTGGACCAGGTCGACAATCAGCTGGACCGTGGACGCCAGCGCGGCACAGGCGAGGAGCCCGACGAGGGCGATGGCAAGCCTCCTGAGCCAGCGCCTGTGTCCGCTCACGCGTGCAGGATCCGCCGCCAGAAGGACGAGCACGAGTCCCACCTCGACCGCCGGCGCCAGCCACACGGGCCCCAGCGAGGACCGGTCCGGCACCGCGATTCGAAGGACAATCGAGATCGCGATGAAAAACGCGAGCGTGGCCACGATCGGCCAGCGCGGGCTCTAGGATCACGCGCTCCTCGCGTTCAGTCGCCGCGCTCGTCAAGCCGGGCTCGGGCTCGCGGTCCCGGCGCCACGGGTGTCCGGATCGGCCGGCCGCCTGTCCTCGGCCTGGTAGGCGGCGAGGAGCTCCTGCTCCCGCTCGAAGCGGGGGAAGAACCGGGCGACAACGACGGCACCGAGGAGAACTGCGACGATCCCGGCCACGTAGGCCCACTGGTCTCCCTGGACGAAAGACGTCTTCGCGGCTGCCGTGATCTGGCTCGAGTACTGCGGATACTCCTGGGCAATCGCCTCGGCGCCGTCGAACGACTTCGTCAGCTGTCCTGCGACGTTATCGGAAACCGTCGTGGTCGACTCGGTGATCTGGGTCGCGAAGGCCGAGGCATACCCTGCGGTGAGAAGCGCGCCGAAGATGGACTGCATGACGGCGCCGCCCAGGTCACGCTGGAGGTCCGCCGTTCCCGACGCCATCCCCGCTCGCCGGACAGGTACGGAGCCGGTGAGGGAGTGTGAGGCCGGAGTACCTGCGAGCCCGACCCCGATCCCGACGAGGGCGTAGCCGAGACCGACTTTCCAGTACGAGGCGTCCTCCTTCCAGAGGAGAAGCATCGTGAGGAAGCCGAGCATGACGAAGACGTAGCCGGACAGAAGCGTGAAGCGGGCGCCACGGGCTTCGACGATCTTCGCCGAGCGCGGGGCGACGAGCACCATGCAAAACGCGGCGGGCAAAATGGCGAGGCCGGCGTCCAGGGTCGAGTAGCCGAGCACGTTCTGCAAGTACTGCTGGCCGACGAACATCGCCCCCATCAGCGAGCCGAAGACGATGATCCCCGCGCAGGCAGCCACCCAGAAGGGCGGCCGTGCGGCGACTTCAAGGTCGTAGAGGGGGTTCGAGGCGCGTCGCTGACGAAGGTAGAACAGCGCGAGTGCGACGACCGCGACGACCGCGAGCCCGATGCTCAGAGTGCCCTTGTCCGGCACCGGCGCAAAGTTGATCGAGATGATCAGCGCGCCGACGAGAACGAGCGAAAGGATCCCCCCGAGGTTGTCGACCGGCTCGGTCCCCTCGTTCACGTGGGCGGGGACGAGGCGTATGGCCATCACGATCGCCACCACCGCGAGTGGAAGCGTCAGGAGGAACACGGAGCCCCACCAGAAACGCTCGAGCAGAAGGCCCGACGAGAGCGGCCCGAGCGCCGCGATCGCTCCTCCGATGCCGGACCAGAGAGCGATCGCCTTTGTCCGCCCGGGGCCTGACCAGAGGGCGGTGATCAGAGCGAGGGTCGTCGGGTAGGCCATGCCGGCCGCGAACCCGCCGCCGATGCGAGCGACGATGAGAACGACGTCGGATGGGGCCCAAGCGGCGAGCAGCGAGGCGGGAATGGCCAGCACCGTGCCTGCGAGAAGCATCATCTTCCGGCCGTAGCGATCGCCGAGCGCCCCGAGCCAGAGCACCGAGCACGCGAGGCCGAGGGAGTAGCCGACCGCGACGAGGTCGAGCGCCGTCTGGCTCGAGTCGAAATGCTCCCCGATCGAAGGCAGCGCGACGTTGGCGACCGCCAGGTTCAGGTTCGCGACCGCGGCGACCAGGATCAGCGCCGTGAGGACGAGCCCCGCGCGCTGCGGCTGCAAAGCGTTTCGGTCGACCGAGGCGCTCATCCGACCACCCTAATCTGCCCACGTCGCCATGCGGCCAGTCTCGGGCGTGGTTAGGTGAGCAGCCGTCGACTTCACCTAGGTGAAACTTTGGATCCCGAGGAGGGCCGGGTGACCCTCGCCGGCCGTGACCTGCGCGAGTACCGCCAGGAAGACATCCGGAGGGCGATGGCGGTCGCCGGGCAGGACTCGCACCTCTTCTCGACGACGATCCGTGAGAACGTCGCCCTGGGCCGTCCCGGCGCATCCGACGAGGAGATCGAGGCCGCGCTCGGGCGCGCCCGCATTCTGGACTGGGTGTGGAGCCTTCCCGACGGGTGGGACACCCTCGTCGGGGAGGAGGGGCGTGAGCTTTCGGGCGGCCAGCGCCAGCGGCTCGTCGTCGCCCGCGCGCTCCTCGCGGATGCGCCCGTGCTCGTGCTCGACGAGCCGACGGCGCACCTCGACCCCGCGACCGCCTCACAGCTCATCGACGACGTGCTCGAGGCGAACAGCTCCCGAACGACGCTCCTCATCACCCACCGGTGCGAGGGGCTAGAACGGATGGACGAGGTGGTCACGCTCGAGAGCGGCGTACTGGCCTAGCCGCGCGCATCTGGCGCGGAGATCTCCGAGTCAGGGCAGTTGACGGCGGTCTCGCCGCCGGTCGACGACTCGTCGCCCCCCGACTCTTCCCGAATTCCTAACGCGT
>DATHAA010000083.1:0-13084 GCA_035296905.1 Gaiellaceae bacterium | reverse complement strand
TGCCCTTGCTGCGGAGGAACGTGACCATCTGCTGGCCCGTGGCGAGCCTGACCATGCTCGCCCGGGTCAGGTTGCGGAAGGCGAGGTTCGCCTCCACACCCGAGAAGCCGGGGAGGAACTGGAGCGGGTTGACGATGCGTGTGTCGATTCGCATCGCCTGGTTGAACTTCGCAGCCGGCACGCCAAGCGTCGCGTGGCCGCCGGCCGGGAAGTCGTACAGGCGCCGGAAGTCGGCGATCCACGAGCTGATCAGGCGCGGAAAGCCGCCGAGGTCCCCGCTCGTCGCCGAGAAGGTGAAGAGAAGGTCGAGCGTGCCGAAGCCGTCGTCGAAGATCTTGTTCCAGTTGTAGGAGCCGCGCACCATCGAGTGTCCGAGCCGGTAGGCGGCAACAGAGAACTCGATCGGCATCGTCGGCACATCAGTCGGCGCCACGCCGACCTCGAAGGCCTTGCGGCCGTTCGTGAAGACGTCGTTAACGACCGAGGCCTCGCAGATACTCGGCAGGAAGTCCGTGCGGATCATCCACTGGTAGTGCTTCGTCACCCGCCTGCGCGCGCGCTCGAAGCGCGTGCCGACAGGGCCGCCTAGCTTGTCGACGACGCGATTGTGGAAGCGGATCATCGCCAAGTGGGTCTGCGCGACCGCGAGGTTCTCGTCGTTCCGCCGATCCGGGATGATCGCCTTCCTCTTCGCCGCAACCGTCGAGCCGGCACCGCGCGGAAGGTCGAAGCCGTCCTTCGAGGCGAGCCCGTCGCCGGAGGCCGTCTTGCCCATCTTCAGGTGCAGCCCGTCGTCCTCATAGAACTTCTCCGAACCCGGATCGCCCGGGCCCGCGCCGTAGAGGGAGTCGAGGTCAAGGCTGGGCGAGCGCGCCTGGAGAAGCGCGGTCGGTGCCACATGCTCACCTAGCGCTACCTTGGTCTTGTCGAAGGTCAGGTCGTGATCGATGAACTGGCCGAGGTATGTGAAGCCGGATGGCACGCTGCCCGAGCCGCCTCCCGCGACGGCCATCGCCTCAGCGAGCGCCTTTCTCGTGCCCTCGGGGATCTGCTTGCCGCCGCCCCTCGGGCCCATGCGTGAGAAGCGAAACGGCGGGGTCTCCGCCTCGGCGGTGCGGGCAAGCGTACGCTCACGGCCGCCGAGGGTCTCGCCGAGCAGGCCCTCGCCGAGGACGTAGTAGCTCTCGGATCCATGTTCCACGGTCTCTCCTTTCCCGGGGAAAGGCGCACGAAAAAATCGGCCGCCGGCGGGTCAGGTTAGCGCCCTCCGCGTCGGTCCGCGAAGTCGTCGTGGTGGCGCTCGGGCGGGACGTAGGCGAGGTCGCGGTAGATGCCCAGATCGTGCCGGATCGTTGCCTCGCGTCGCGTCCCGCTCTTGTCCTGGTAGTTGACCGTCACCTCCAGCTTGGTCGGCTCCTTCCGCGCGAAGTAGGCGGCGCTCCGGGAGATCTCCACGGAGCCGCCGAGGCCGTGGAACGCAGGCTCGAAGTGGCATGACACTTTCAGGGCGGGGCGGTCACCGATGTTCGCGACCGTGGCGTAGAGGAGGCCGTCGTCGAAGACGAAGTCGACGATGACGTCCGGCTCGCGCCCCTCGACGGACACCGGCTCAGCTGGCTTCGAGCTCGAGACCTTCTTGTGCGATCTCGAGCGTCTCGATCGCGACCTCGCTCGCCTTCGCGTTCAGCGCTGGGCCTTCCCACTTGGCGGGCCAGCCGCGGACGAAGTTCCAGCGCAGCACCGGCTGGCCGGACTCGTCGAGGAGGATGATCGTCCCGGAACGGTGGTCGGGCTTGCCGTTCACCACGGCCTGCCGCCAGTTCCAGAGGGAGAGGTCGCGGGTGAGGCCTCCGACTCGAGCCCGCTCGCCGACGAGAAGGCGGCCGCCGCGATTCCGTCGATCTCGACGATGAAGTTGAAGACGGTGTACGGCTCGGTGCGGCTGGCGGCGGAAATGCGTTCAGCGTAGTGCGTTATGCGACATCTTCCACCGCGCGTGAGGCGCGGTAGAGAGTCTCGAGCTCGGTCGCCCTGACGGGTCGGCTGAAGTGGAAGCCCTGGCCGAGCTCGCACCCGTGCTCGAGGAAGAACGCGCGCTGCTGCTCGGTCTCGATCCCCTCGGCGAGCGGCTCGAGCCCGAGGTTCCGGGAGAGCTGGATGATCGAGGAGACGAGCACGGCGGAGTTGCGGTCCTCCGGAAGGTCGCTCACGAAGGAGCGGTCGATCTTGAGGGTGGAGACGCGCATCTGGTTCAGGCGCGAGAGGGAGGAATGGCCGCTCCCGAAGTCGTCGATCGCGAGGCGAAGGCCCCGCTCGTGCAGCTCGTCGATGACCGAATCCATGCTCGTCCGCGGATCGATCATCATCGCCGACTCGGTGATCTCGATCATGAGCCGGTCGGGATTGAGCCCGAAGGACTCGATCGTGGCGAGCACGTGGCGCATCGCCGTCGGCTGCCAGAACGAGGGCGGCAGGTTGATCGAGACGTAGAGGTCGAGCTTGCGGTCGCGCCAGTGCTTCGCCTGCCGGCAGGCCTCCGCGATCACCCAGTCCGAGAGGGGCGCCATGAGCCCCGTACGCTCGGCGAGAGGAAGGAAGTCGGCCGGTGGTACGAGGCGTTCGCCGTCCTGCCAGCGGATAAGTGCCTCGGCGCCGATGATCTCGGCAGAGTCGAGGCGGACGAGCGGCTGGTAATGGAGGACGAGGCCGTCGCCACGCTCGATCGCGGTGCGCAGGCGCCCGGCCATCGAAAGCTGCGTGAGCGCGTCGTCACGGTCGAGCGCATAGAGGGCATGACAGTCGCGGCCCGCGTCCTTCGCCCGGTACATGGCCGTGTCCGCGTGCTTCAGGAGGGTCTCCGAGTCTGGCGCATCGTCGGGGAAAAGGCTGACGCCGATCGAGGCGCTGACGAAGATCTCGACGCCGGAGACGACGAACGGAGCGCGCAGCGTGCGGCGGATCTTCCGCGCCACGACCGCGGCGGCCTTGCGGGCGTACCCGGGGTCCTCCTCATTGCCGCTCGGCTCGATGTCCGCGAGCAGGACGAGGAACTCGTCGCCTCCCTGGCGGGCGACGACGTCGGCGGTTCGCGTCGCGCGCTGAAGGCGTCCCGCGACCGCGCGGAGGAGCTCGTCGCCGGGCGCGTGGCCGAAGCTGTCGTTGATGAGCTTGAAGTTGTCCAGGTCGATGAAGAGGACGGCGGCCCCGCACTTGTTTCCGGGGCAGCGGTCGAGCGCCTCGTCCAGCCGCTCCTGGAAGGAGACCCTGTTGGGCAAGCCGGTGAGCGGGTCGTGGAAGGCGATGTGCTGGAGCTGGCGCCGTGCCTCTTCGAGGGCGTCGGAGGCCTTTCTACGCTCGGTGATGTCAGCGACGATCCCCTCGACGAGCAGCTGACCGTTTGGTCCCCGCCGCGGGCGCATGCGGTCCCAGACCCAGCGCGTCTTCCCGTCGTAGCCGACCAGGCGGTACTCGATCTCCACCGACTCGCCGGCCTCGAGCCTTGTGGTGACGTCGTAGGTGTCCTGGTCGTCCGGGTGGACGGCTTCCTCCCACGCCTCCTCGGGGGTCTTGCCCTCGGGAAGGGGGCCGAGGAGGCTCTCGAGGCCCTCGCCGATGAAGGTGTTGCAGACGTAGGTCCCGTCCTCCAGATACTCGGACTCGTACAGGTGGATGGCGACGGTGCCTGCGACGCGGCGAAGCACGTCTGTGGTCGCGAGCGCTTCCGCGAGCGCGTTCGAGCCGTCTTCCGGGATGCGGGGGTCGTCTGCCATGCCGAGGGGAGCCAGCGGGGGTTTTATCGGCATTCGCTGGCGAGATTTGAATCCCCTCTTACGCGGATCTGTGCCGGTTCCCGCGCGGTCACACTCACGCGCGAATCGCAGAGCTATCACCGGCGCATGCCAATCGATGGAAGGAGAAGCATGCGCTCGAAGATCCTCGTCACGCTCGCGATCGCCGCAGTGGGGCTCGCGGGTGTGGCACTCGCCGCCATCCCTGACAGAAACGGTGTCATCCACGCCTGCCGCAAGGTGGACGGCGGCGCCCTCCGCGTCGTCGCGAAAGCCTCGGCCTGCCGCTCCGGAGAGCGCGCGCTCGCCTGGAACCAGCGCGGAGCCCAAGGGCCGACCGGCCCCACCGGGCCCACGGGAGCGACCGGTGCTCAGGGGCCGCAAGGGCCTGCGGGCCCCGGGCTCGCCTCGTTCGATGCCCTCGCCGGCCTCGGCTGCACCATCGGCGGGCAGGCGGGCGCGATATCGATCGCCTTCGACGGCTCCGGTCTCGTGCAGATCCACTGCGTCGCGGGCGCGGGCGGCGACGGGGTCATCCGGATCAATGAGTTCTCGGTCGGGGTCGAGGGCGCGCTCGGCGACGAGTTCGTCGAGGTCGCCAACACCGGCACGGCGGCGTCCGACCTCGCGGGCTGGAAGCTCGTCTACCGGTCCGGAGCGGGGACGAGCGACGTCTCGCTCGGCACGCTTGCCGACGGCACGACGCTGGCTGCCGGAGCGTTCTTCCTCTTCGGAGGCTCGGGCTACGCGGGCGCGCACCCGGCGGACAAGTCGTTCTCGGCCGGCCTCGCCTCGGCCGCGGGCGGGGTGGCGATCAAGGATGCCGACGGAAACATCGTCGACTCGGTCGGCTGGAATGACGCGACAAACGCGTTCGTCGAAGGAGCCACGGCGGCTGCGCCTCCGATCGCGCCCCCTCCAGGGAAGAGCGACGGGCGCCATCCCAACGGACACGACACGAACGTGAACTCGGCGGACTTCACGATCGGGGATCCGACTCCGGGCATCTCCAACTAGGTAGGACTGGCGGCGGTCGGGGCGAACTCTGCGTCATGACGACGAAGGACGAGCCCGATCGCCGCCTCTCCGCCCTGATCGCGGCGCTCTCGCTGAACCGCGGTGAACTCGACGCAGCCGCGCTGGAGCGGCTGCTCGGCCTCATCGAGGCGACGCAGCCCTCGCCTGCCAAGACCTAGGCCCGGGCTGCGGCACAATGGGGGCGTGAGCTCTTCCACATCGGCGCCTGGCGTCGTCGAGCTGGAGCGGCCCGCCGAGAGCGAGCACGAGGAGCACGACCGCCGGTGGATCGTGGTCGTCTGGAACGACCCGATCAACCTCATGTCCTACGTGACGCTCGTTCTGCAGAAGCTCTTCGGCTACAGCCTCGCGAAGGCCACGGAGCTCATGCTGCAGGTCCATAACGACGGCAAGGCCGTGGTCTCGAGCGGCACGCGCGAGAAGGCCGAGCACGACGTCGCCCGCCTCCACGCGCACGGGCTCTGGGCGACGCTCCGCCAGGATTGACAGAGCCGCCCACACCGATCGAGCGCGCCGCGGACGGTGGCTTCCGCGTCCACCTCGGCCGGGAGGAGCGCGACCTTCTGCGCCGGCTCACCGCCGAGCTGGAGGAGCTGCTTTCGGCGGAGCCCGAGGACTCGTCTCTCCGGCGCCTTCGCCCGCGAGCTTACGAGGACGAGCAGGTCGAGCGCGAGTACCGCTCCCTCGTGGGCTCCGAGCTCGAATCGCTTCGCCTCGAGCACCTTCGCGGGTTGGAGGAGACCGCCGGCCGCGACCGGCTCGACGGGGAGGAGCTCGACCGTTGGATCGCCGCGCTCAACGACCTGAGGCTCGTCCTCGGCACGCGGCTCAACGTCAGCGAGGATGAGTTCGCGGACGGGTTCGACCCAAACGCGCCGCACGCGTACGAGCTCGCCGTCTATGCGTTCCTCACGTGGCTCCAGGAAGCCGCCGTCAGCGCGGCCGCCCAGAGCCTCTAGCGGTAGCGGTAGACGATGCGGCCGCGGGTGAGGTCGTAGGGCGAGACCTCGACCTTCACGCGGTCACCGGGAAAGATCTTGATGCGGAAGCGGCGCATCTTGCCCGCGGTGTAGCCGAGCACGTCATGACCGGCGTCGAGCTGGATCTTGAACATCCCGTTCGGGAAGGCTTCGACGACCTCGCCCTCCATCTCGATCTTTTCTTCCTTCGCTGCCACGGCACCAAAGAATACCGCGTTCGGGGGACGCTCCAGCCCGCTTCGAATCGCACGATTCGACCGTGGGAGCGCTTACGGAAAGCCTCCTGCGGCGCAAGCCCCAGGCGGGCTCGAATCGTGCTGTCGAGACGTTTCGCTTCATCTGCTATCTCGACCGCATTCCTCCGCACATCCTCGAAGACCCGGCATTTCGATCGCTTCCAGGAGCGGGCGAGGTCGAGTGCGAGCTCGAGGCGGAGGACTTCGCGGGCGCGGTCGCCGAGGCGATCCGCACTCTCGAGGTCGACTTCGTGCACGTGCTCGGGATCGAGCGGCTGCTCTAGCCCTCCGCCGCAGGCTGTGAAAGGGTCGCGGAGTGCCTCTCCGCGCCGCTGGGGTCTGCGGCCTTCTGGCCCTCGTGACGTCCACCCTGGGGTGGTTGGTGGGCGGTCTGGCTCAGACGGACGCCTACAGCTCCGCTGACGACGACGTCTCCGACCTCGGCGCCCTGACCGCTTCGAGCGCGTGGGTCTACAACCAGATCGGGGCGAACCTGACCGGCGTCCTCGTGATGGTCCTCGCGCTTGGGGTCTGGCGGGCTCTCAGCCCTGACCTGCTCGGAAGGATCGGAGCAGGCGCGCTTTTCCTCGTCGGGCTAGGCGTCTTTCTCGACGGGTTCCTGCGCCTCGACTGCCAAGGGATCAACCGCGGCTGCATGAACGACTCCTGGCACTCCGACGCGCACAAGATGGAGTCGCGCTTCACGGTCGCCGCCTTCTTCCTGGCCCCGCTCGTGCTCGCATTCGCGTTCAGGCGAAACCCTGGCTGGCGCGAGGCGTGGCTTCCTTCGCTGCTCGAGATCCCGGCGGGCATCGCCCTCGGAGTCGCCTTCTCGGCTTTCGGAGACGGCGCTGCGGTCCGTGCGACCACGTTTGTCTGGTTCTTCTGGGCGGCGTATCTGGGCGTGCTCCTGATTCGGAAGGCCGAGGGGGGTCGCGTCGGGACCCAGGTCTAAGATGGGCTGCCCGTGCCCGAGGCGCCGTTCGTCCATCTCCACGTCCACTCCGAGTACTCGATCCTCGACGGGGCCTGCCGCATCCCCGACCTCGCGGCGCGGGCCGCGGAGCTCGAGATGCCGGCCGTCGCGCTCACCGACCACGGGTCGCTCGCCGGCGCGGTCGAGCTCTACAAGGAGGCCGGCAAAACAGGCGTGAAGCCGATCATCGGGTGCGAGGTCTACGTCGCCGACGACCGGAAGGCGCAGCAGAAGGGCTATGCGCACCTGACCCTCCTGGCCGAGTCGAACGAGGGCTACGCGAACCTGATCAAGCTCGCCTCGGCCGGCTACCTCGAGGGCTACTACTACAAGCCGCGGGTCGACTGGGAGCTCCTGCAGAGCCACTCCAAGGGGCTCGTCGCGCTCTCCGGTTGCCTCTCCGGCCGGGTGTGCAAGGCGCTCGAGAACGGCAACCCCACCGAGGCCGAGAAGGAGATCGCGCACCTTCGTGACATCTTCGGGCCGGATTCGACCTATCTCGAGATCCAGGACGCCGGGCTCGAGATCCAGAAGCGAATCAACACGGACCTCGCGAAGCTCGCCGCGACGACTGAGCTGCCGCTCGTCGCCACGGGCGACGTGCACTACCTTCGCCACGAGGACGCGCGGGCGCACGAGGCGCTCCTCTGCATCCAGTCGGGCGACTCGCTGGCCAACCCGAACCACTGGCGCTTCGACACCGACCAGTTCTACTTCAAGACCCCGGCCGAGATGGCGCAGGACTTCGCCGACTACCCCGAGGCCGTCGCGCGCACGCTCGAGATCGCCGAGCGCTGCACCGTCTCGATGGAGCTGGGCCGGATCCTGCTCCCCACGTATCCGGTCCCGAACGATCGCGACGCCTTCGACTACCTCGTCGAGCTCTGCGAAAAAGGCCTGCAAAAGCGCTACGGATCGGTGACGCCGGAGCTCTCCGACCGCCTGAAGTTCGAGCTGAAGACGATCCGCGAGATGGGCTTCGCGGACTACTTCCTCATCGTCTGGGACTTCATCTCCTTCGCGAAGCGGAACGGGATCGGAGTCGGCCCGGGGCGCGGCTCGGCAGCGGGCTCCCTTGTCGCCTACTGCCTCGAGATCACCGACATCGACCCGATCAAGTACGACCTGCTCTTCGAGCGCTTCCTCAACCCGGGCCGCAAGTCGATGCCCGACATCGACATCGATTTCTCTGTGCACGGGCGCGACCAGGTCATCAACTACGTGGCCGACAAGTACGGACGCGATCGCGTCGCCCAGATCATCACCTTCGGGACGATGATGGCGCGCGCCGCAGTCCGCGACGCGGGCCGCGTGCTCGACATCCCATACGGCACCGTCGACAAGATCGCGAAGCTCATCCCCGAGGGCCCGAAGGTCTACCTCGAGGAGTGCATGAAGCCCGGGTCGGAGCTGAAGAAGTTCTACGACGAGGACGAGACCGCGCGGAACGTCGTCGACCTTGCGCGGCCCCTCGAGGGCCTCGTCCGCCAGGACTCCATCCACGCAGCCGGTGTCGTCATCGGCGACCGGCCGCTCACCGACTACGTGCCGCTGCAGCAAAAGGGCGCCGACCAGGAGGTCGTCACCCAGTTCGCGATGGAGGACGTCGAGTCGCTCGGCCTGCTGAAGATGGACTTCCTCGGCCTGCGGAACCTGGACGTCATCGACAAGGCAGTCGAGCTGATCGGCGGGATCGACATCACGAAGATTCCGCTGGACGACGCGAAGACGTACGCGATGTTGCAGCGCGGCGAGTCGACCGGCGTCTTCCAGTTCGAGTCCTCGGGCATGCGCGAGGCGCTCCGGCAGGTGAAGCCGACGGAGTTCGAGGACCTCATCGCCCTCGTCGCCCTCTACCGCCCGGGGCCGATGGGCTACATCCCGGTCTACGGCCGCCGCAAGGCCGGCGGGGAGACCGTCACGTTCCTCGACCCGCGGCTCGAGCCGATCACCGGGCCGACGTACGGCATCTGCATCTACCAGGAGCAGTACATGGAGATCGCCAAGCAGCTCGCCGGCTTCTCTCCGGCCGAGGCGGACGATCTGCGCAAGGCGATCGGCAAGAAGATCCACGCGCTCATGGCATCCCTGAAGGACAAGTTCCTCGAGGGCTGCGCGAAGGCGAACATCACGCCCGCGGTTGCCAACCAACTGTGGAAGGACATGGAGCAGGCGCAGGACTACTCCTTCAACAAGTCGCACGCCGCCTGCTACGGGCTGATCGCCTATCGCACGGCCTACCTGCGCGCGAACTGGCCCGCCGAGTACATGGCCGCGCTCATCTCCTCGGTCATGAACACGAAGGACAAGGTGCCCTTCTACGTGGCCGCCTGCGATGAGCTCGGGATCGAGGTGCTGCCGCCCGATGTCAACTCCTCCGCACACGATTTCGCCGTGGTCGAGGGAAAGATCCGCTTCGGCCTGAACGCCGTGAAGAACGTGGGCGAGGGCGCCGTGCGCTCGATCATCGCCGCCCGGCAGGAGGGCGGGCCCTTCGCATCCATCTGGGACTTCTGCGAGCGCGTCGATCCGCAGCTCGTGAACAAGCGGGCCCTCGAGTCCCTGGTGAAATGCGGCGCGCTCGACTCGACCGGCGCGACGCGCCGTGGCATGTGGGAGGCACTCGAGCCAGCGCTTTCCTGGGGCGGACAGCAGCAGGCCGACCGCCTCGCAGGGCAGAGCTCCATTTTCGATCTCGGCGACGAGCCGGCCGAGTCCCGGCCGCGCCACCATGCGCCGATCGCCACGGAGGAGTGGGAGAAGACCGATCGGCTCGGCTTCGAGAAGGAGTCGCTCGGCCTCTACGTGTCCGAGCACCCGCTCGACAGCGTCAAGGCGTCGCTCCGCAAGAAGACCGACTGCCCGATTGCCGAGCTCGAGCGCCGCCGCGACGGCGAGGTCGTCACGGTCGGCGGCATCGTCGGCGCGCTCAAGAGCCTGACGACGAAGAAGGGCGACCCGATGGTCTTCATGCGCCTCGACGACCTCTCCGGCTCAGTCGAGACGGTCGTCTTCAACTCGGTCTACGCGGCGTCGCGCGACTTCCTCGAGGCGGACCGCGTCCTCGTCCTCAAGGGGCGCGTCGATCACAAGGAGGGGGAGACGAAGCTGATCGCCATCGAGGTCGTTCCCTTCGAAGCGACGCCGGACCGCTCGGAGATCTGTTTGAAAGTCGACGCGCGGAAGGCTCCTGCCGGGCTCGTCCGCGACCTCGCCGACCTCTTGCGGGAGTATCCGGGCGACGCGAAAGTACTTGCGGCGATCGAGACCTCAGCGGGGCCGGTGACCCTCGCATTCGGTCCGGACTACCGAGTGCGGCCCGAGCCCGACTTCTTCGCGGAGGTCAAATCCTTGCTCGGCGAATCTGCAATCTCGTAGCTAGCCGTCTGGACCGGCCTGAAGTTCCCTACGCCTGCGCTTCGGGCGTGTGGAGGAGGTTCTCCACGTCCTTCACGCCCTGCACCTTGCGCACCCTCGCTTCGAGTGTCTCGACGAGCTCCGGCCGGTCGACCTGGCCGCGCAGGAAGACGACACCGTTCTCCGCGTTGATGTTGATCTGCCCTTTCGGGAGGTCGTGCTTTCGGAAGACGATCGATTCGACCTTGTCCACGAGCGTCGCGTCATCGAGCTCAACCTCGGTGGGCGGGCGAAGGACGTGAGCAGCACGGCGGGCCTGGCCGGCCGCGTCCGACGTTGCGTGATGCACGAGCTTGCGCGCGCGCTTTGTCCCGTGCCGAGCCAGGGAGAGGAGCTGGTCGCGCGACTGGTGCCGGCGGCGCCGCCCGTTCTGCGGGTCGAGGAAGTAGGCCAGCGCCGCGCCTCCCATCGCAGCCGAGATGAAAAAGGGGGCCTGGTTTTGGGTGCGCATAGCTGTACCTCCGACGGGAGCGGCTCGAAGAGGCGAGCCTACCCTCCCCGGCCCGCCGAGCCAAGGCCCGCTCAGTGCTCCTCCTCGGACGTGAAGACGACGTCCTCGAACTCCGTCGCCGGGAGCTTCCCGCTCGCGGGCGCCCGGGCGACGTAGACGTTCTGGCCTTCCCGCGGGACACGCACGCTGTCCGGGGCTCCCTGCTCCTCTGCGGCGAAGGCGCTCGTCGCGCGAAGCGCGTCCGCTTCGTTCGCATAGGCATAGATCGTCGCTGTCGCGCCGTCGAGCTGGACGGCGGCCGTCGCCTGGGGCATTGGGTCGCCCTCGGGCGCCAGCTCCTCCACGGCGAAGCCGTGCTCCTTCAGGTGCTCGACGCGGTGCGCGAGCGGGCTCTCCGGGGTCGCGAAGCCCCCGCAGGCGGGCAGGAGGAGGACGAGCAGGAGCGCCGTGCGCACGGGGCTAGTCATAGCGGACGCGGAACCCGCCGCGGCCAGGAGGTGTAGAAGGAGGCAGTGGAGGGCCGTCCACTGCCGGAATCGGAGCTCGTCGAACGGGCCAAGCAGGGCGATGAAGCCGCCTATGGAGACCTCGTGCAGGCATATCAGGGGATTGCGTTTCGCACGGCATACCTCATCGCCGGGAGCGCCGCGGATGCGGAAGATGCCGCCCAGGAGGGCTTCGTGAAGGCCTGGTCGGCGCTGCGCCGCTTCCGGACCGGCGCTCCGTTTCGGCCGTGGATCCTCCAGATCGTCGCCAACGAAGCCCGCAACCGCCGCCGGGCCGCGGGCCGCCGCGCCCACCTCACGCTGCGGACGGTTGCGGCGACGCCCTCGGGGGAGGCGGCCCCCTCCCCCGAGGCGAACGCCATCGACACGGAGCAGCGGGAAGAGCTGCTCGCGGCCGTCAACGAGCTCCGTGAGGAGGATCGGCTCGTGATTGCGTGCCGGTATTTCCTCGAGCTCTCCGAGGAAGAAACCGCTGTCGCGCTCGGATGGCGGCGCGGAACCGTCAAATCCAGGCTCTCGCGCGCGCTCGGGCGCCTGCGCGAGCAGATGGGGGAGGAGGCGTATGCCTGAGCTCGAGCTCGCACTGCGCGACCTGGGCACGAGCCTCGAATGGCCGGCCGAGGCCGACCTCGAGCAGCGCGTCCTCCGCCGGGTCCGCGAGGCCCCTGCGCGTCGCCGAGCCGTCCCGCGGCGAACGCTCGTGATCGCGCTTGCCGTCATCGCCGTGGCCGTGGGCGCGGTCTTCGCGGTGCCGCAGAGCCGCGCGGCGATCCTCGAGTTCTTCAACCTCCGCGGCGTGACGATCGAGCGCGTCGACGAGCTGCCGACGGTACCGGTGCAGAGCGGGCTCGGCACCTTCCTCGGAGACCCCGTCACCCTGGAGCAGGCACGCGAGCGCGCCGGCTTCGACGTCGTCGTGCCCGAGGCGTTCGGGACGCCTGACGCGGTCTATTTCCAGTCCGAGCCGCCGGCCGGCGGCATGGTCTCGTTTATCTACGGGACGAAGTCAGATCCGCACGCCCTCTTCACGCAGTTCGCCAAAGGGGTGGACGAGGTCGTCTTCAAGAAGATCGCCCCCGACACGAGGGTCGAGGCGGTCACGGTCGATGGCCAGCCCGGGTACTGGCTCGAAGGGGCGCATTTCTTCTCGTATATCGACCGGCAGGGCGACATACAGTCCGAGCAGGTCAGGCTCGCCGGAAACGTGCTCCTGTGGGAGCGCGGCACCCGTACGCTGCGTCTCGAAGCGGACATTTCGAAGGAAGAAGCGCTCCGAATCGCCGCTTCGGTGGGCTGACCGGCCTAGCTCATCGTGGGGAGTTCAAATCACCCTCCAGGGGGACAACCGATCCGGGGTCGCAGCCGAACTCAAGAGCACAATGACTGCGGCAGAACTCCAAGACCTCGATTTTCTCGACACCGAAGCCGAACGCGTGCTCCTGTGGCGTGAAGAGGAGCTCGAGCGCGCAGGCTACGACCGGGACACGGCCCGCCAGCTGGCCGAGGCCCAGGGCGTCGACCTGCACTTCGCGACCGAGCTTCTCCGGCGCGGGTGTCCTGAATCCACGGCGATCAAAATCCTGCTCTAGCGCGCGCTAAGCGCGCCACCCTTCCGGCGGATTCGCCAAACTCTCCGGCGTGAGCCTTCCGCTCGCGTCCATTCCCAGCCCCTCCAGCGGCAGCATCGACGTC